>CAVRVD010000016.1:0-414376 GCA_963724535.1 uncultured Actinomycetota bacterium | reverse complement strand
GAGTCTCGTGGAACTTCGGTGGCGATCCTGGGTGAACCTTACGCGGCGGCACCGACAGTCTGGTCGGCTTGGTCTTGCTGGGTCGTTGTGTCGGGGTGGGCGTGACGGTGGAGCGCGGCGATGAGCTGGGGCATCTGCTTGTAGCCCTTGATCCGGCGGAAGGATCGTTCGGCGTTGAGCATCCCGGCGGCGGTCCAGCGCAGCACCATGTGCGCGTCGCGCCAGCGGGTGACGTTGCGGTTGGTGGTCCGCGCGATGGAGATCATCGATTCGACCGGGTTCGAGGTGACCAGGGTCTTGGCGAGCCGGCCGTCGATGCCCAGCCGGGACACGGTGAACATCTCCTCCAGGCCCTCCCGTAGGCTGGCCGCGGCGCCGGGGTGGGCCTGCTCGAGCAGGGTGGCGAGGTGGCGGGCGTTGCGCAGTCCCTGCTCCGGGTCGGGGTGGGTGAACGCCTTGACCAGCTTCGCGTCGACCCACGCCTGGTCCTTGTCCGGCAAGTGGTCTGCGACGTTCCGGGGTGCTTGCGGCAGGGTGCACCGTTGGGTCAATGCCTTGGCCCCGAACACCTCCCGCACCGCCGCGGCGAGGGCCTTGGCGCCGTCGATGACGACCAGCAAGCCGTCCTCGGCGTTCAACCCACGCGAGACCAGGTCGGCCAGCAGCGCCTTGACCACGGTCTTGTTCTCAGTGGCGCCCTCCCACAGCCCGACCGGCAGCTTGGTCCCGTCAGCGGTGATCGCCAACGCGACCACCACACACGTGTCGGCCAGGTGCTCCCCGTCGATCATCAACACGGTGATCTTCTCCCCGGTCAGGTCCCGGGCCAGCAGATCAGGCCCAACGCGGTCTCGGTCTGCTTCACGAACTGCCGCGAGACCGCCGAGCGGCCGGTCGAACGCGCCGAGGCGGCCACCTCCGTGCCGACGGGCTCACCGATCCGAGCGTGCCGGCGGGTGGCCACCCCGGCCAGCATCCGCTGCATCACCACCTCGGTGAGCACGTCATCGGCAGCGAACTGCACGTAGGTCTGCAACGGCACCTCGTGGCCGTCCGTCGTGCGCGCCCGGGGCCGACGCACCGGCAGACGGCGCCCGCCCAAGGTCACCGACCCCCGCTCGGTGCCATGCCGCACGGCGGTGCGGTCCGGGTCATGGCGGCCCTTCGGCCCGGTCGCTGCGGTGATCTCGGCCTCGAACATCGCCTGCATCACCGACAACCCGGTGGCCACGCTCAACGCGAGCAGCCCCTCCCGGGCCGCCCCGGCGATATCGGCCAACGCCAGGCTGATCTCCTGCGGCAACCCCAGTCCAGCCAGCTCGTCGTGCGCGACGACCTGGACATCACTCGATACGGTCTTCATGGCGGTCCCCTTACTGTGGTCGGGTCGACTTGGCGGTCACCCAACACCTACCCCAAGGCAGGCATCAGGCGGGGGACCGCCACCTCAACTTCCACGAAGACCGGGCCGGACTACACCGACGCCCTGCGACCACGAGCCGCTCTGGAGGGTCCACCAATCCGTCTTTGCCGTGCTGGCACTGTATTCCGAGCCGGTCGACCCACGCCTGTAGCCGGACCGCCGACGGGTCGTCGGTTGACGAACCGCATGCACGCTCCCGCAGCGGCCTCGCCCACTTCTCATAACCAAAGCTATGATAACTAGAGCTATGATTCTCGGCCCATCAGGAGGAGCACCCGTGATCGTCCGACCGGCGGAGATGTTCGACCGCGACCTCGAGTGGCGAGCCCTGGCAGCCTTCGCCTCCGAACCCGCCGCGGGTGCGCGACTCGGCGTGGTGTCCGGACGCAGACGCCAGGGCAAGACCTTCCTGCTGCGGGCACTGTGCCAGGCAACCGGCGGTTTCTACTTCGCCGCAGATCAGGCCACCGACCGGGAGTCCCTCAACCGATTGGGATCCGCGCTCGCCGACCACCTCGGCGCGCCCGCCGCGTTCACGTTCGACACCTGGCACCCGGCGGTCGACGCTCTGCTCGCCCTGGGGCGCGACGGGCGCGTCCCCGTCGTCCTCGACGAGTTCCCCTACCTCGTGCGAGCCAACCCCCAACTGCCGTCCATCGTGCAGAACGCCTTGGCGCCGCTGCGCGCCGAGCGCGAGGCCAGCCACACCAGTCTGCTGCTGTGCGGATCGGCCATGTCCTTCATGGGCCGCCTCCTGAGTGGCAACGCCCCGCTGCGCGGCCGAGCGGGACTGGAGCTGATCGTCCCCACCCTCGACCACCGCCTCGCCGCCGAGTTCTGGGGCATCGACGACCCGATCACCGCCCTGAAGGTCAACGCCATCGTCGGCGGTACCCCCGCCTACCGCCGCGAGTTCGCCCGCGACGACACCCCCGCAGGTCCCGACGACTTCGACGACTGGGTCCTGCGCACCGTCCTGTCCCCCACCAGTCCCCTGTTCCGCGAAGCCCGCTACCTGCTCGCCGACGAACCCGACCTGCACGACATCGGTCTCTACCACTCAGTCCTGGCGGCCATCGCCTCCGGCAACACCCACCGCGGCGGCATCGCCTCCTACCTCGGCCGCAAGTCCGGCGACCTGGCCCACCCGCTCACCGTCCTGCAGGACTGCGGACTGATCACCCGGGAGCCCGACGTTTTCAAGGACAACCGCACCACGTTCCGCATCGCCGAACCGCTCGTGACCTTCTACCACGCCGTCATGCGCCCCATCTGGTCCGACCTGGAGCACACCCGCGACGCCACCCGCCTGTGGCAGCGCAGCCAGCGCCGCTTCACCTCCAACGTGCTCGGCCCCCGCCTCGAGCACGTCGCCAGGTACTGGACCCGGCACCTGGCGCCGCCCGATCTACTCGGCGACTACCCCAGCCTCGTCGGCACCGGCACCGTCAACGACCCCGCCCAGCGGGCCAGCCACGAGCTGGACGTCGTCGCCTTCGGTCTCGACGACCACGACCGCCCGGCATTGCTCGCCATCGGAGAGGCCAAACTGGGCGAGACCATGGGACTACCGCACCTCGACCGGCTCCGACACATCCGCGACCTGCTGACCGCCCAGGACCGGCCCGGCGCCTCCGACGCCCGCCTGGTCTGCTACGGCGGCAACGGATTCACCCCCGATCTGCTCCAGGCCGCCGACCAGGACGACGGCGTCGTCCTGGTCGACGTCGAGGATCTCTACCGGACAGCCGCAGCCGGCAGCCTCTGACGAGCCGCCACACCGCGCGGCCCGACCGGAATCCCCCAACGGAAGGATCGCGCCCGAGGCACCGGCCGCTCCGCGGTCAGCGGCCGTCCGGGCGGGGGTCGGTGAACCCAGCGGTCGCCGAAGGGGGCAGCTCCCGGGGGGTGGACGCGTCCCGGCACGGGTCGCCGACCACGATGGCGGCCTGCTCGCCGTCCCGGTGCTGCTGCCAGAGCGCCCCGGAACCGACCGCGACCGCCAACTCGGCGGCCGCCGCTGCCCCGACCCATCGGCGGCGGTGTGCCCGGGCCCGACCGCGCACCACCGCAGCCAGGTCCGGGTCATGGGGTGCCCAGTCGGCGAGACCGGCCAGCAGCCGAGGAAGGTCGTGCTCCGGATCGGGCATGTCGCGCCCACCTCCTGGTCAGTCGCGGGACACGTCCTCGGCGTGGAGCAGCGCGCGGAGCCTGGTCAGGCCCCGGCTGGCGTGTGAGCGCACGGTGACCTCGGAACAACCCAGGATCCGGGCGACGTCGTCCCCAGTCGGCCAGCGCGTTGAGCACGAGCCGGCGGACGTACAGGTCCGGATGATCGGTGCGGGTCACCGTCGACCACCGGCGGTCGGCCCTGGAACAGCGCGATCTGGGTCAGATCCGGCGCCGGAGGCTGCCCGACGTTCGCCCACGCTCGAGGTTGACCAGATGCATATGCATCTGGGCTTGCATTCGAACATATGTTCGAGTACTGTGAAGGCATGTCAGCGCAGCCATCGTTCACCGCACCGGCCCCGCCGATGCGGCCGACCGGGCTGCCGAACCCCTGCGACGTCGCCGGCTGGGTGCGCGCCGCCGGCGACATGGTCGCAGGGCTGCGGGCCTGCCTGGACGGCGCCGGGACGACCGTCACCGGCAGCGACGTCCAGGCGATCGAGCGGCTGGCGCGCCGCCTGGACGCCGCTCGGCTCGCGGCGTTGGCACGGGTGGATTCCGCGCGGGTCGCCGACCAGAGCGGCGCCGCCAGCACCGGTGCCTGGTACGCCCGCGCCACCCGGTCCAACGCCGCGGACGCCGCCAGCCAGGTCAACCTCGCCAAGTCCCTCGACGACGGACTCGACACCACGCGAGAGGCGATGGCCGAGGGGTCACTGTCCAGCGATCACGCTCGCGTCATCGCCCGAGCCATCAAGGACCTCCCGGACGACGTCACGCCCGCCGAGCGCGACCGCATCGAACGGCACCTGGTCGAGCAGGCACGGACCCTCGACCCGGCCCGGCTCCGTCGCGCGGCGCGTCGCGCGCTGGAGGCGATCGCGCGGTCGGCCGAGGAGGTCGACGCACACCACGGCGACACGCTGCGCGCCGAGGAGGAGACCGGGCCCGGGCCCGCACCCGGTTGACCCTGCGCGACAACCACGACGGCACCACCAGCGGCAGCTTCACCATCCCCACCTTCGCCGCGTCGGCCCTGCGCAAGATCATCCAGCAGATGACCGCGCCGCGTCGCCAGCAGCAGAACGCGGCATGGGGTGCTCCCGGGGCTGCCGGTACTCAGGGTGCTCCGCGTGCCGGGGGCCCTTCGCACGCCACCGCTACGCGGGACGCCGCTGCGGACACGGCCGCTCGGGACGATGCCGGTGCGGGCCAGGCCTTCTTCCGCGACGCGGCCGACGAGCCGGCGCCGACCTGCCGTCCCCCTCGGACTACACGACCGACGGCCAGGTCGACGGCAAGGCCATGGCCACCGACTGGGCCCACGCCTACGGCCTCGCGTTCGTGTCGCTGCTCGAACGCCTGCCGACCGACCACCTCTCCCACAAGGTGGCCGCCACCGTCGTGGTCACCCTCGACCACGACAAGCTCGTCTCCGGCCTCGGAGCCGCCGGAGTCGACACCGGCACCGAGATCTCCGCCGCCGAAGCCCGCCGCCTGGCCTGCACCGCCGGCATCATCCCCGCCGTGCTCGGCACCACCTCGGTGCCCCTGGACCTCGGCCGCACCACCCGGCTGTTCAGCCAGGCCCAACGCGTCGCGCTCGCCGGCCTGTACGACTCCTGCGCCGTCGACGGCTGCGACCGTCCCTTCGCCTGGTGCGAGATCCACCACACCAGACCGTGGGCCGACGGCGGACCCACCAATCTCGGGAACGCCGTGCCCGTCTGCTCCTTCCATCACCATCGGCTCGACGACCCGAACTACAGCCACACGATCTCCACCGACGCCCGCGGCACGAAGACGATCCGCCTCCACCGGCGGACATAGCGTTGCCGGCGGCGAGGGGAGCCGTCGTTCTGGCCGGTAGGTCGGCGCCGCAGCCGGCGCCGGTGCCGACTTGACCCTCACCCGGGGTCGGATGGGATAACCGGCGACATGGACGCCCACGACATCACGGCCCCCGACAGCACGCCGTCGGCCACCAGGCCGTACGACATCAAGAAGGACCACGCCGCGCTGTACGCGCCCCGGGCCGGCGGCTTCCACGTCGTCCAGGTCCCCGAGCTGGTGTTCCTGATGGTCGACGGGCACGGAGACCCGAACACCTCCCCCGCCTATGCCGAGGCCGTCGAAGCGCTGTACGCCCTGTCCTACGCCGTCCGCGCGACCGCCAAGCGCGAGCTCGGGCGGGTGCACACCGTGGGGCCACTGGAAGGGCTGTGGAGCGCCGAGGACCCCCGCGCCTTCGTCGCCCGGGACAAGAGCGCCTGGGACTGGACCATGATGATCACCCAACCCGCCTGGATCACCCCCGAGATCGTCGAGACGGCGACGGCCGCGGCGCGGAAGAAGAAGCTCGCGGCGCTGGATCGCGTGCGCTTCGCGCCGTACACCGAAGGCACCAGCGTGCAGATCCTGCACATCGGCTCCTACGACTCCGAGGCGCCCGTCCTTGCCCGGCTGCACCAGGAGTACCTGCCCGAGCACGGCCTGACCTTCAACGGCCGCCACCACGAGATCTACCTGTCCGACCCCCGCCGCACCGAGCCGGCGAAGCTGCGCACGATCCTGCGCCAACCGGTCACCTCGCGCTGGTAGCCGCGGACGAGACGCCGCGCACCACGCAGGCGATGCAACGAGAGATCGCGGCCCGGATGTCCTCCAGGCGCTCCGCGTCCGAGCGGCTCACACGGCCACCGCGTCTCCGAGGGCGGTGGCGGAGACCTGGTCACGCAGTAGGGGTGCCGCCACAACATCGACTCGCACCCCCAGGAGCTCGCCTAGTTCCTCGGCGAGCCCGGACACGCGTAGAAGCTCGTTTCCGGCACCTGGAGCCAGGTCGACCAGAAGATCCAGATCGCTGTCCTCGCGAGCGTCGCCACGGGCCACTGAACCGAACAGGCGTGGGTTGGTGGCGCCATACCGGTCCAGCACCTCGCCGATGCGACTCCGATGCAACGTGAGGGCAGCACGTAGCCGCAGCGTCGCGGCGGTCGGCTCCGTCATGACCGACGAGCGCCTGCCCGCTGCCGGCCACGACATCGGCGACACCTTCGACGTCGGACCGGTCCGAGTCCAGGTCACCCTTGCCGACCACGCCTGGCAGAACGACACTCCGGGAGCCGCCGACCGCGTCTTCGCCGACGGGGACGCCTGCGGCTTCTGGATCACCACTGCGGACGGCACCATCTGGGCACCCGGCGACTCATGCCTCATCCTCGACCACCACCTGACGATGCCCGCCCCCGACGCCCTGCTGTTCGACTTCTCCGACAGCGAATGGCACTTCACCCTCGCCGGCGCGGTCCGGCTGGCCAACACCTACCCCGACACGCCCCTACTCCTGCACCACTGGGGATGCGTGGACGCCCCCGACTTCCCGCCCTTCAACGCCGACCCCGCCGCCCTCGACGGCCTCGTCGACAACCCGGACCGGATCCACCTGCTCGCCCCGGGCGAGCCCTTCACGCTCAGCCCCGTACTCAGCAGCCGTCGCCGGCCGGAGAACTGAACAAGCCGACCGGACGTGGCCACCCGGACCTCGAAGCTGTCGATATGGATCGTGCGCGGGCGCCTCGCAGGAGCCGATGCACCGCCGACAGGTCGCACCGAAGAGCTCCTCCGGACCGGTCGCACCGCCCCGCTACGATCGGTTGAAGCACGAGACGAGGGAGTGGTCAGCCATGTCCGCCGAGCCGGTCGGTCCAGTTCACCCCGGCGACCATCCTGTGACCGACCCGTACGAGCTGATCCACCTCGGCGGCCAAGCCGCCGTCATCGTCCCTCTCGGCGAGTTCCTGCGCCTGCGCGCGCTGGAGAGCGCGGCGTCGGCCCAGGCGCTCGAGGACGCCGAGGACGCCGCTGCGGCGCAGGACTGGCTCGCCCGCGAGGCCCGGGGCGAGACGAACTACGTGCCACTGCCCGAGGTCCGCCGGCGCCTCGGCCTGGCCGACTGACCCGCTCCCGTCCGTCCACGTGAGCCGCCATGTCTCCCTCGACGAGAAGGCCATCCACCAGGCCACCGCGTTCCTCGCCGACGACCCCGACGGCCTGCGCGCCGTCCTCGCCGCCGTCGATGCCCTCACGGAGGACCCCTACCCCGAGGACGCCTTCCCATTCGGCTCCACGGGCCTCTACCGGCTGCGGGTCGGCCGGTACCGGGTGCTCTATACCGTCACCGACGAGCTCATCTCCATCGGCCACATCGCCCGCGCACCCGCCAATCACTGACCTCCGAGTCACCCCACGCGGCTGCCGTCATGGGAGCAAACGTGTTGCGAAACGACGGCGAACGGTGTGCCGTGGTGCGAACGGAGTGACCAACCGCCGGGCGCCAGTCACATCACCCAAGGCCAGCACCATGATCAGGGTCCGCCCCGAGGTGGTCCCGGCCAGGGCTGCCTACGTGCACCGAGGCATGGTATTCAGGCTGCCCGGAATGCGCCCGCCTTCTTGATCCCGGTGCCCCATCTGGATAAGTAACTCGTCCATATGGACGATATAGTCGTCCAGAGCTCGTCGTTCGAGGAGGCCCCCGTGCACCTGTCCGAGCCCGCATCCGTCGTGATGTCGCCGTCGATGGCAGCCGTCATCCGAGTGCTCGCCGGAGCACAGACCCGGTTCGGCGTCCGAGAGATCGCCCGCCTCGCCGGCCTGCAACACAGCACCGTTCGGGTGGTTCTGGAGCGCCTCGTCGAGCACGGCCTGGTGCGCACCGAGCAAGCGGGCCGCAGTCTGCTCTGCTCGTTGAACCGCGACCACTTGGCGGCCGGCCCGATCGTCGACCTGGTGACGCTGCGGTCGAGCCTCCTGCAGTTCCTGCGGACGGAGTCCGCCTCCTGGCCCGTCGCACCGGTGCACGCCAGCGTGTTCGGATCATTCGCTCGCCAGGACGCAGACACCGCAAGCGACATCGACATCCTCCTCGTGCGCGCCGACAACGTGCCGGCCGATGACCCGCTGTGGGAGGAATCCCTGTCGGTGGCCCGTGACAGAGTGCGTCGCGTCACCGGCAACCCCCTCATCTTCGTGGAGTTATCCGTGTCCCAGCTGCGTGAGGCGATCTCCGCTGAAGAACCGATTGTGGCGGCGTGGCAAGCCGACACCGTCCACCTGGTTGGCGAACGGTTCGAGGCATTGCTGCGAAGGCTGCGGTGAGCAGACAACCCACCTGCGGGATGAGCGAGGCCAAGGCACGCGCAAAGGTGGCTCGCCCCTACCTCACCGTCGCCGAGACGATCGCCTCCGAGATCGAGCCTCGGGCCTGGGCCAACGTCACCGTGGGCAACGCCGTCCTTGCAGGCATCGCGGCATCGGATGCCGTCTGCTGCTCGACGCTGGGCCGTCGATCTCGAGGCTCCGACCATCGGGCGGCGGTCGATCTGCTCGACGACATCGACAGCGAGCTCGCCAAGGCGCTCAGCGCGCTGCTGGATCTGAAGGACACCGCGCACTACGGGGAGAAGCTGCTGGTCGCCAACAAGGTCACGCAGGCCATGCGCGCCGCCGACAAGCTCGTCACGGCAGCCGAGGCACAGGTGACCGGCCGAACGGACCCTGCCACCACGTCGAGCGCACAACCACCCACCACGGCTGGCCGTCGTCGTCCACCACCGAATCGTGAGCGCACACCAGAGAACGGTGTCGACGCTTCGGGCTGATCTCTGGAGTGACGAAGGGTTTCTGAGTGCGCGGTCGCCCCACCCGCCCTCGGACCTGGCCTGCACCTTCTTCCTTCGATAGTTCTTGGCGTCGATGACGAACACCCCGTCCGCCCGACGGCGATGTGACCGGGCATGCCGCACGGCCACGGCTCGATCCGCCCGGTCGGCATTGGCGATCTATTGCTGCAACTGACTCACGCCGGAGCGACGCCGTCGTCCTCGTCGGGGCGGGTTGTGGGCGCGTACGGTGATCGGGGTGAGGCTCCGGGTGTTGGGCCCGTTGGTGGTCGATGGCCCGGACGGACCTGTCTCGGTGGGTGGGCCCGTACCGAGGCGGATCCTGACTGCCCTTCTCGTTCGCCCGGGGGCTGTGGTCTCGGTCGACGCCCTCCTCGACGCGGCCTGGGGTGATGATCACCCGGGCAGCGCGGAACGGACCCTTGCCAGTCATGTCGCGCGGTTGCGGACCGCCCTGGCCCGGGCCGACCCGTCGACACCGCCGGTGGTGGAGCACGTGCAGGGCGGGTATCGGGTGATGGTGGCGCCGGGGCTGGTTGATGTCAGCCGGTTCGAGCATGTGCTCGACGAGGCCGCGAATCTGCCTGCGGCGCAGGCGGTTGCCGCGTTGAGCGAGGCGTTGTCGTGGTGGCGCTCCCCGACCCCGTTCGCGGATCTGCAGGACACCGCGTTTCCCGCGGCGGAGGCGGCCCGGTTGGTGGAGCTGCGCGGTGCGGCGGTCGAGGCACTGCTGACAGCGCAGCTGGACGCCGGTGATCCGGGGGCGGCGTCGGCGCAGGCCGAGGCCCGGCTGCCCGAGGACCCGTACCGGGAACGGTTGTGGGAGCTGCTGGTCCTGGCCCTGTACCGCCAGGGCCGCCAGGGCGACGCCCTGGACGCCTACCGTCGCGGCGCCGCCGTCCTGCGCGAGGGCCTCGGCGTCGACCCGGGGCCTGGGTTGCGTGACCTGCATGCCCGGGTCCTCGCGCAGGACCCGGGGCTCCTCGCCCCGGTGGCTCCGGTCGCCACGACGCGGCGTCCGTGCCCGTACAAGGGTCTGGCCCGCTACGACATCGACGACGCCGGGCTGTTCGTCGGGCGGGAGCACCTGGTCGACGAGGTCCTGGCCCGGCTGGTCGACGGCCACCTGGCGGTCGTGGCCGGTCCCTCCGGTGCGGGCAAGTCCTCCCTGGTCCGGGCCGGTCTGGTCCCGGCCCTCGCCGACGGCGCGCTGCCGGCCTCGGCGGCCTGGTCGGTGCTGGTGGTCGTGCCCGGGGACGAGCCGCTGCGAGTCCTGGACGCCGCCAGCACCTCCCACCCGGACGTCCTGATCGTGGACCAGGCCGAGGAAGCGCTGCTCGCCGACGACGGCAGCCAGCTGGGCCCCTTCGGGGACCGGCTGCTCGAGGTCGGCCGAGCGCGGGACCCGGGTGGTGCTGGTGCTGCGCTCGGACTTCTTCGGGCTGCTGGCCGGGCACTCCGCGCTGGCCCGGCGCGCCGGGCCCGCGACGGTGCTGGTCGGCCCGCCCGACGAGGGCGAGCTGCGGCGGATCGTGACCGAGCCGGCGGCCCGGGTGGGGCTGCGGGTCGAACCCGCCCTCGCCGACCTCATCGTCTCCGAGGTCCGTGACCGGCCCGGGCGAGTCGATCTCGGCGCGCACTTGCTCGACCATCGCCCAGTCGAACGCGAGCTCACCGTCAGGGCGGGCGGGTGTGGCGCTCGGGGCGTGGATGCTGCACGCCGACCTCTTCGAGCACAAGGCGCCGAACCTCCGGGGCGCCACCGGCCACGACCTTGCTGGCCACCAGGCCACCGAGCGAGTGGCCGATGAGGTCCAGTCGGGCAGCAAGTTGAGGCAACAGTTGGGCGACGTCCTGGGGCCATGAGGTCGATGGAGTAGGCGCCCGGCCACTCGCTCTGACCGTGACCGCGCAGTTCGACCGCGTGAACCGTTCGATCGTGACTCAGGTCAGCCGCCACGACATCCCAGTCGTCGGCCGCGGCACCGGTGCCGGCGAGCAGCACCACCGGTGGGCGAGAGTCTCGGCCAGCCGGCCATGCCCGGACCGCGATCGAGACCCCGTGCGCGGCGTACTTGCTGACCTCCCGCATGGCCCCATTCTCACCCGATGGCTAGCCCTCGGGTCCCGCCGCAGACCTCTTGCGTGATCCCTCCAGCTTCGGCTCGTCACGTGAGGGGCGAGCGGGCAGCGGCGCGCCGGAGCGCGATCGCGACGAGCGGCCCGGCGACGATGAGCGTCGACCAGACGATCGAGATCACGATGATCTCGAAGAGATCTCCCCGATAGATTCCGCGCGCCGCCGAGACGCCGACGAGCGCGCAGACGACAGCTGCGAGGCTGAGCAGGAAGAGCCAACGGATCGTCCGCTCGAGCCTGTTCCGTTGCGTGAAAACCGGAGCGAGGCAGGCGAGGGCGATGCTCATCAGCAGGTATCCGAGCTCCTCGAGAGCGATGAAGACGCCGTTCGGGTTGTACTGGGTCAACATCGCCCAGCCGTCGAGCTGGCCCTTCTCGAGACTTGGCTGCATCACCGTGACCTGGATGAAGTAGTCGATGAGCAGGACCGCGGCCGCGACGCTCGCGAGACACAGCCCGAGCAGGCTCAAGATCTTCCGCTCCGGCGGAGCATACTCGTGCGCCGACGCGATGAAAGCGACGAAGAGGAGCATCAACAGCATGGCCGGGTACATCCACAGGTAGTCCCCCGGCCATTGATCGGCGATGACGTCGCTCGTGAACGGATAGGGGACGTCATTCGGGAGGGCCGTCAGCGCCAACGCGAAGGTGACAACGGTGACGCCGGCCATCGCGAGCGCGATCGAGGACCCGAGACGCAAGGCGGGGCGAGACCCCGTACTGTCGGGCGCCGATGGCCGGACTGCCTCCTCACCGCCGATCATCATGGGCACGTTCTTGGATCGCGCGCTCTTGGTGCCGATGAGGACGACGTCGCGGACCTGAGTGTGTCCACCCGGGCACCGAGACGCCTCACCGCGTCTGACAACGAGCACACATTCACCACGAGGCCGCACTCCACGCACGAGAGTCTGCCAGTGCGTGTGCATGCCAAGGGAGTGCCAACCATGATCCTCCCGAAGGTCCGGGACCCTCGCTTCGTGTCGATCCGCCGAGGTGGGACCCTCACTGACTCGGATCATAACCTCTTCGCCCTTTGGGCGGCATCGTGCGCGGAGCACGTCCTTGACCTCTTCGAGTCGACGCAACCCTGGGACCCACGACCGCGTCAGGCAATCGAGCATGCCCGCGCCTGGGTGCGTGGCGAAGTTGGGATGATGCAGGCTCGCGCGGCGGGCGGCCATGCAATGGGCGCCGCCAGAGATCTGCGCGGGGCAGCACGGCACGCCGCGTACGCCGCCGGCCAGGCCGGCGCCGTCGCAAGCGTGGCCGCGCATGAACTCGGCGCGGCCGCCTATGCGATCAAGGCCGCGCGTGCTGCCGCACCGGAAGGCAAGGGCTCAGGAATCGCACCCGGCAGCTGGTCACGCTGCCAATTGGCACTCGAGTTGCCCGCGGCCACGCTCGTCCTTGATGACCAGCGATTGCGGAACGACATCTGCTGGTAAGTGTTTGACTGCTGAGCGCACGTCCGAGCGCCGGCGCTGGCCCAGGGCTCAACCCAGGGTCTTCCATAGGTCGTGATCGTTGTAGAAGCGCTCCCGTGCTCCAACTCCACCTCGGCGTCCTGCGCCTTGGCGGTGGCTTCGCCGGCGACCCACCAGTCGGCACCGGGCAGACCTGCGGACAGGTAGGCGCGGGTGCCGGGCCGCAATTGCTGGCGCGCATGGCGTGGCCGCGCCACGAGTTCGCCGTGCGAGGGCTCCCATAGCCGCAGATGGATGATCCGAAGCTCGCGGCGACGTCAGATGTGGCGACCACGACCCGTACTTGTCGACCCGTCTTGTCGACCCGGCCTTCGGCCTCACGAACGGGCAACGCCGGCATTCGCGGCCGCGATCACCGGAGCGCTCGCCGGCGATCGCATCCCCCGGAGGGACGTATCAGGACCCGGAAACCTGCGGCCGCCCGGGCACCATGATCGGCGGATGCAGGACGCCGCCGATCCGTCCGGCGCGATGGCCGGCCATGACTCTCGGGTGGCCGCCGCCACGAACTACCGTCGATGGGCGATCGAGGTGGGTGATCGCTCGCCCGCCTACGCGGTACTCGCCGAACAGGTCGCGGGCGACGCCCAGATCTTGGCGTTCCTCGATGGGCTCACGGCGTCCCGGCGCCAGCCCAACCTGCTGTTCGCCTCGGCTCGCTGCCTGCTGGGAGCGCCAGCGAACCTGACGACGCTGCGCGACCTCGTCTCCCAGCGCCGGCCGAGCCGGCCGCAGTGATCCGGTCGCACCGCACACAGACCAACGAGGCAGTTCGCTGCGCGACCCTGTTGCCGGCCCTCGCCCAGATCTGCAGTCCGCTCGCGCTGATCGAGGTCGGGGCCGCGGCGGGCCTGACACTCCTGCCGGACGTGTACTCCTACGACCACGCGGGCCCACCGCGTTCCAGGCACAGACCCCGAGGCGCCGACGCTGCGGTGCACTCCGATCGGTCCGGTCCCCCTGCCAGACCGGACCCCGACGGTTGCTTGGCGCGCTGGATCGATCTGCACCCTCTCCACCCGGCCGATGCCCAGGACGCGCACTGGCTTGCGTGCCTGGTGTGGCCGGCGAAAGGTGATCGGGACGACCGGCTGCGACAGGCACTCCAGACCGCTCGCCGACACCAGCCCGTCGTTCATCGCGGCGACCTCGTTGACGACCTCGCGCTCGTCGCGGACGACGCCCCGATGGACGCCACCCTCGTGGTGTACCACTCGGCGGTGCTCGCCTACGTCGATGCGTGCCGCCGGGCGAGTTTCGCCGCCGCCGTCCGCGATCTGGGCGCGGTCTGGCTGTCGAACGAGGCGCCGGGATCATCGGGCCCGTCCAGCCGATCCCGGCAACGACTGGACGGGACTCGTTTGTGCTCGTCCGCAATGGCGACGAGATCCTGGCCGCCACCGACTCGCACGGAGCCTGGATCGCCTGAGCAGACTGACAGCCACCCAGCGCACACCGAGACAAGGCACGAGTGACCCGCGCGGTCACCCCCCTTCGTGGTGTCGGGTGCCCCGTTCGCCAAGAGCTGGCGGAGCAGGTGCGCGTCCCCCGCGCTGTCCATCCAAGGGGTCCGCGCGTCCGCGAGGGATCCACAACTGATACATGCACGGGCTCTTCCGCGCCGGCAACTCGAACTGGCGCCACCCATTCGGGCCCGGACCACAGGGAATACCAAGATCCCGGGATGGCTCGCTGCGCGATCGGGCCGATGCGGCGGCTGAGGACTGAGCCGACGTGACGCTGCGAGGTTCGGCCCGTCAGTGAAGTCATCCCTCCTCGGCCGCGAACTGTTGGATCGTCTGGGACAAGAGGCAGAACTCGTTGCCCTCGGGGTCAGCGAGCACCACCCAGGTCACGTCCGGTCCCTGGCCAACATCGACGCGGCAGGCGCCGAGGGCGAGCAGCCGATCGAGTTCCTCGGCAGTGGTGCAGTCGTCGGCGCGCAGATCGATGTGAAGTCGGTTCTTGCCGACCTTGACCTCCGGCACCGCGAAGAAGTCAATACGCGGTCCCACGTCGTCGGCCGGGCCGATCGAGACCCCGGTCTCGTCCTGGTCGACGACACCCCACCCGAGGACGTCGCACCAGAACCGTGCCAAGGGTTCTGGGTCGACGGAGTCGACACACAGGACAGCGAAGCGACTGGTCACCGAACCCATGATGGCCGACCCATCCGAACTCTGAGAACCTGCGGTGGCCTCTGGCACAGCGGCGCTCAGGAACCGCGACCGACGGTCTCGTGTCGTTCCGCACGACGATTCCCCTGATGGGACCGCGTTGTCGATGCCGAGGGGGCGATCTCTGCCCCGCGTCGCGGGCCGCAGTGTTGGGCAAGTAGGCCGCGGGACCATGGGCCACCCCGGGGGACGGTGATGGCCCAGACTTGACCCTCACACCCGTGTCAGATGGGAGAACCGGCGACATGGACGCCCACGACACCAAGCCGTACGACATCAAGAAGGACTACGCCACGCTGTACGCCCCCAAGGTGGGCGGCTTCCACGTCGTCGAGGTTCCCGAACTGTCGTTCCTGATGGTCGACGGGCACGGTGACCCGAACGTCTCCCCCGCCTATGCCGAGGCCGTCCAGGCGCTGTTCTCCCTGTCCTACGCCGTCCGCGCGACCGCGAAGAGCGAGCTCGGGCGGGTGCACACCGTCGGGCCACTGGAAGGGCTGTGGAGCGCCGAGGACCCCCACGCCTTCGTCGCCCGGGACAAGAGCGCCTGGGACTGGACCATGATGATCACCCAACCCGCCTGGATCACCCCCGAGATCGTCGAGACGGCGATGGGCGCGGCGCAGAAGAAGGAGCTCGCGGCGCTGGATCGCGTGCGCTTCGCGCCGTACACCGAAGGCAGCAGCGTGCAGATCCTGCACATCGGCTCCTTCGACTCCGAGGCACCGGTCCTGGCCCGGCTTCACGACGAGTACCTGCCCGAGCACGGCCTGACCTTCAACGGCCGGCACCACGAGATCTACCTGTCCGACCCCCGCCGCACCGAGCCGGCGAAGCTGCGCACGATCCTGCGCCAACCGGTCACCTCACGCTCGTAGCCACGGAGATCAGTACTCTCGGATCTGTTCCGGTACTGAGTAGGGACTTCTGAATCAGGTAGTCTGAATCCATGAAGGAGATGTCCGCATCCGAGGTGGCCCGCAGCTTCTCGGCGGCCCTGGACGGCGCTGAGAACGGTGAGAGCATCGTCATCACCCGCGGTGGACATCGCGTCGCCATGCTGGTCCCCGCCCCGCGGGCCAACGGACGAGCCGTCCTCGACGTCCTGGCCACCTGGCGGGGCCGACTCGCCCTTGATGACGCCTTCGCGACAGCAGTCGCCACGGCCGACCAGAGCGAGCCTGGCCTCGATGAGGATCCGTGGCGCGGCTGATCCTCGACACCGGCGTCGTCGTCGCCGCGGTCCGCGGCCACCTCGACCTGGACCGAGGTGGCATGGGTGAGCAGGACGACGTCGCGTTGCCCGCCGTGGCCGTGGCCGAGTACCTGACCGGAGTGGAGCTGGACGACGACCCCGCCCGGCGCGCCGGCCACGCGGCCTTCCTCGACGACCTGCTGGGCGCCGTCCCCGTGATCGACTACACCACCGAGGTGGCGCGCCACCATGCCGAGCTGCTGGCCCACACGCGCCGGACCGGACGCCCACGCGGGGCTCATGATCTGATCATCGCCGCCTCGGCCCGCGCCACCGGACGCGTCCTTCTCACCACGGACGCCAAGGCCGGTTTCGACGACCTCCCCGACGTCGAGTACCGCCTGCTGACCCGCTGAGGGCGGATCGCCGTCCACCGTCGACGGCCGATCGACGTCTGGCGGGTCGACGCGGGAGTCACCATGCTGGCGACATGCCCTCCACGTGGTCCCTCGCCTCCGAGGACTCCTTCCTGTCCATCGCCAGCCGCGGATCGGCCCTGTCGATCGGTTCGGTCGGCTCCGTCGGGTCGATCGGGTCGATCGCGTCGGCGTTCTCGGCCTTCAGCGTCGGCAGCTCGCTGAGCGTCGGGTCGGCGATGTCCTTCGCGACCCGGGGTCGGTGATGTCGGCCAAGGACGCCGGGGCGGTGATGGGCATGATCCGACCAGGTCCGCCGGCGCTCTGGGCCGTCGGCCAGGGCCTGCTCATCGGGTCCCTGACGGCCGCGGTCCTCATCGGGGCACGGAACCTCCGGCGCTGAAGGGCAGCGGTGCCTTGCGCCTCGCGCGGCGCGCGCGGTGAGGTCGTCGGCAATCGCTCGGACGTCCATCGGTCATGCTCAGCGCAGCGTTCGATACCTGCCAGATAGAGTGTTATTGATGTGCTAGATGTAGTGTTACCAGCCTGCTGGATGTAGCGTATTCAGGGTGAAGGAGACCTACCGCCGTCGCGTCGTCGACGATGAGCTCGCCACTCTCCTCCCTGAGTTGCCCGCCATCGCGATCGACGGTCCCAAAGGCGTCGGTAAGACCGCGACGGCCATGCAGCACGCCCGCACCGTGTACCGCCTCGACGATCCCCAGACCCTGGAACTCGTCGGAGCCGACACCGTCCGACTCACGACGGGCCAGCCGCCGATCCTGGTCGACGAGCATCAGCGGTGGCAGCCATCCTGGGACCTCGTACGGCGCGCCGTCGACGAGGACGCCACACCAGGCCGGTTCCTGCTCACCGGATCGGTGACGCCTCGCCATCAGTCGACCCACTCCGGGGCCGGCCGAATCGTGAACCTGCGCATGAGGCCGATGACTCTTCCCGAACGGGGGCTGGTGACTCCAGCCGTGTCCTTGTCCGCTCTCCTGGAAGCGCGATCCGAGAGCATCTCGGGCGAGACCACCTTCGGCCTGGCGGACTATGCTCACGCGATCGTGCGCGGCGGGTTCCCAGGGACCCAACAGATGTCGGACCGGGCCGCGCGGCTGGCCTTGGCGGGCTACGTCCAGCTGATCGTCGACCGGGACGTTCCGGAGGCTGGCCTCGGCGTGCGAAACCCCACACAGATGCGCGCTTGGCTCCGCGCACTCGCGGCCGCGACCGCCACGACCGCTTCATGGGAGAGCCTTCGGGACGCGGCGACCCCCGGCCAGGGCGACAAGCCTGCCAGGTCCACGACCAAGCCATGGACTGACGCCCTGGAGCGCACCTGGATCTCCGACCCCCTCGAACCGTGGCTACCTGGCATCAACCACCTGGGCCGGTTGGGTTCCACCGCCAAACACCACCTCGCCGACCCCGCCCTCGCGTGCGCACTGCTCACCCTGGACGAGGACGACCTGTTGGCGGGCAAGCACCCCGAGCCCACCATTCCCCGTGACGGAGTGTTCCTCGGCGCCCTGTTCGAGTCCCTGGTCGCGCTGACCGTCCGGGTGTTCGCCCAACGCGCCGAAGCGAACGTGGGGCATCTCCGCCGACGAAATGGCGACCACGAGATCGACTTCGTCGTCCACGGCCGAGGCCGTCGACGGATAGCCGTCGAGGCCAAGCTCTCCGCCCTGGTCGACGACCACGACGTGCGCCACCTGCTCTGGCTCAACCGCGAGCTCGGCGATGACCTCACCGACATGCTGATCGTCACGACCGGCCGACACGCCTACCGGCGCGCAGACGGAGTGGCCGTCGTCCCCCTCGCACTCCTCGGACCGTGACGAGCCCATACGAGGTCCCAAGGAGGGCACACGCCGAGCGCTCGGCGAACCCTGACCTCGAGGTTCACCCAAGGACCGACCCGCTGGCAGGATGCCCGAATGCCCAAGGGAGCCAAGGGACGCCGGACGGCACCACACCGGCGGGCCACTCGGCGCGTAGCGCCGGGTGAGGCGGCGGGAGCCGGGGGCCTGACCGTAGTGGCCGGCCGGGAGCACGTCGATGACCTCGAGGTGGTGCTCGATCCCCAGCTGGGCCTGTCCGACCTGGTCGCCGGCCTCGCCTCGGAGATGGTGCGTGCGGTGGCCCTGCAGTACGACTATCACCACCGGGAGCACACGCTGAGCGTGCTGATCGACCATCAGCTCGGCGGAGGGGTGAAGGACTGCTGGGTCGCCGAGGGTCGCAAGGGCCGCGGCCTGCGGGATCGCACCGCCGCGCAGATGGCCAGCAACCCGGAAGCGCTGTTCGAGGACATCGACTCTGCACGCGCCGTGCAGATCCTGAGCACGGCGCTCGACCAACCACCGTGCCCGGTCGAGGACGACCAGATCGAGGACGTGACCCAGTTCCTGGAGATCGTGCGCGCCCGGGTGGCCACGCTCGCCGGGTCAGTCGAGTGATCATCGCCGCCTCGGCCCGCGCCAATTCTCGCCGGGCACCCTGGACGTGCCCACGGCACTGCGGACCTCTGAATCAGATGCATGAATGCCATGAAGGGAGATGTCCGCATCCGAGGTGGCCCGCAGCTTCTCGGCGGCCCTGGACGGCGCTGAGAACGGTGAGACCATCGTCATCACCCGTGGTGGACACCGCGTCGCCATGCTGGTCCCCGCCCCGCGGGCCAACGGACGAGCCGTCCTCGACGTCCTGGCCACCTGGCGGGGCCGACTCGGCGTCGACGACGCCTTCGCGACGGCGGTCGAGACGGCCGGGACAGAGCGAGCCTGGACTCGACGAGGATCCGTGGCGCGGCTGATCCTCGACACCGGCGTCGTCGTCGCCGCGGTCCGCGGCCACCTCGACCTGGACCGAGGTGGCATGGGTGAGCAGGACGACGTCGCGTTGCCCGCCGTGGCCGTGGCCGAGTACCTGACCGGCGTGGAACTGGACGACGACCCCGCCCGGCGCGCCGGCCACGCGGCCTTCCTCGACGACCTGCTCACCGCCGTCCCCGTGATCGACTACACCACCGAGGTGGCGCGCCACCATGCCGAGCTGCTGGCCCACACCCGCCGGACCGGACGCCCACGCGGGGCCCACGACCTGATCATCGCCGCCTCGGCCCGTGCCACCGGACGCACCCTGCTCACCACGGACGCCAAGGCCGGCTTCGACGACCTGCCCGACGTCGACGCTACCGCCTGGCTGACCCGCTGACCGCGACGGCGCGCGGGTCAGGCCCCAGGCGCCGCCGGCTTGACCGGTGCATACAGCCAGGCGTCGAAGAACGCGTCGAGCGAGCGCCCGCTGACCTGTTCGGCCAGATCGACGAAGTCAGCGGTGGTGACCACGCCACCGGCATTCTGCGTGGTCCAGCGGCGAAGCAGGGTGAAGAACGCCCGGTCGCCGATGGTCAGGCGCAACGCGTGCAGGGTGGCGGCCCCGCGGTCGTAGACCGGGTCGACGAACAGGCCGAGCGGTCCCGGGTCGGCGATCACGGTCGTCCAGAACTCGTCGGTGTCCGGGATCGCCATCACCTCCTCGAACGCCTCCTGGGCGGTGGCCTGCCCCCGGTGCTCGGCCCACAGCCACTGCGAATAGGAGGCGAAGCCCTCGTTCAGCCAGATGTGGCGCCACTGGGCCGGGCTGACACTGTTGCCCACCCACTGGTGGGCCAGCTCGTGCGCGACCGTCCCCTCCCGGGCGACCCGCGAGTAGACCGGGCGGGTCTGGGTCTCTAGGGCATAGCCGACGCTGTCGTCGTCGACGATCGCGCCGAAGGACCGGAACGGGTACCGGCCGTAGACGCCCTCGAAGAAGGAGATCATCTCGGGTTGCAGCGCCAGGCTGGCCTGGGTGGTGGCCAGGTTGGCCGCTGTCAGGTCCCGGTCGACGGCGTTGATGATCGGAAGGTTGCGCGGTCCGCGGTCGCGGGTCAGCTCGAAGTTGCCGACCCCCGCGGTGACCAGGTACGTGGATATCGGCTCGTGCGCCGACCATGACCACGTCGTCCAGCCGTTGCGGGTCTTCGGCGGGCCGACCGGCAACCCGTTGCCGACGGCCACCGTGGCCTGCGGGTCGTCGGGCCCGTTGCCCGGCACCGTGACCGAGACGTCGAACGTCGCCTTGTCGGAGGGGATGTCGTTGGCCGGGAACCAGGTCGAGGCACCCTCGGGCTCGCTGACCACCATCGCGCCGTCGTCGAACGCGTACCAGCCGTACGGCACGTCCTCGATGTCGGTCGGGGTCCCGGCCTTCCCGCCGTAGGCGATCTGGACCCGGGCTGTCCGGCCCGCGGCGAGCGGCCGTTTCGGGGTGATCACCAGCTCGCCATCGGCCTGGTGGAAGGCGGCGGCTGCGCCGTCCAGCCGCACCGAGCGGGCGGTGAGCGTGCGCAGGTCCAGGCTGAACGAGCGCAGCGCCATCGTCGTCCGCAGTTGGATTGTCGCCGTCGCGTCGAACGCCCGGGTGCCGGGGTCGTACCGGATGTCGATGCCGTAGTGCCGCACGTCGTAGCCGCCGTTGCCGGCCGCCGGGAAGTAGGGGTCCGCGCCACTGGTGCTGCCGTCGACCGGGTCGGACGGCTTGGCGGCAGCGGGGCCGGCCGGCCCCGCCAGTCCGAGGGTCACCCCCGGCAGGAGGGCCGCGGCCAGCAGGGTGACGAGCGCCCTGCCCCGGGGGGTGTGGCCGGTGGGTCGGCGTCGAGGTCGCATATCCGTACCGTCCTCCTTGAGCCGGGCGAGGCGCCCTGGCTCGTGCATGATGTCCCGGGTGCGTGGTTCTGTCCACACTTTCGGACGGACTCCTGGCGCCGGCGTTGCGCGGCGAAGCAGCTGGCGTGGTCCTTGTTGGGGGACGTCGTGATCGCTTGGGATTCGAGGGCGCCAACAGGTGGACGATCTTCCGTCGCCGTGCAGCTCCGAGTGGCAGGGCGGCGTCCAGCCGGTGGTCCATGTCGGCCCCCTCAGCGCGCGCGTCACAGCGGTCCAGAACTCCAGCGCGGCGTGCGGCGGGTGGCCTCTACCGTGCCAAACGTGCCATGGCTAGTGCGGTGAGGGCCGCCGTAGCATGGCGGTAGGGATGTGATCAGGATGATCTCCTGCCTGTCGGTGACGTGGCGGCTGCTGGTCGCCGTACTCGGCGGCATCACCGCGATCATGTTCCTCCTCCCCGGCACGGCGACGGCCGCGGATTCGACGAACCGGGTGTTGGCGACGCGGGTGGACACCTCGATCACTCCGGTCGTGGCCGACCACATCAGGGATGGGCTGGCCCGGGCCGGCGAAGGTGGCTACGCGGCGTACGTCATCGAGCTCGACACACCCGGGGGCCTGGTCGAGGCGATGCGCGAGATCGTCAGCGACACGCTCGCCAGCCCCGTGCCGGTCATCGTCTACGTCAGCCCCGAGGGGGCCCGGGCCGGCTCCGCAGGCGCCATCATCACGTTCGCCGCCCACGTTGCCGTCATGGCGCCCGGTACGACGATCGGCGCCGCGACTCCGGTGGGTCTGGAGGGCGAGTCCGTCTCGGACAAGATCGTCAACGACGCCGCCGCGGAAGCGGAGGCGTTGGCGGTACTCCGGGGACGCAACGTTGAGTTCGCCGTCGATACGGTTCGTACGGGGCGCTCGGCAGCGGTGGACGAGGCGCTCGAGCTGGGCGCCGTGGATGCGAAGGCGTCGTCGCTGGGGGCGGCGCTGCAGGCAGCGGATGGCCGGACCGTGACGATGGCCGCGGACCGACAGCTGACGGTGCACACCGCAGGGGCTGTGGTGCAGCGCCACGACATGGGTCTGTTCCGTCGCGCTCTCCAAACCCTTGCCGACCCCAACATCACCTTCCTCCTGCTCACCCTTGGCACCCTCGGCCTGATCTACGAGCTGGCCACACCAGGCGTGGGGGTCGCCGGCGCGACCGGGGCCACCGCACTGCTCCTGGCGCTGTTCAGCCTCTCGGTGCTCCCGGTCAACGTCGTCGGCCTGCTCCTGCTCGTGGTGGCGATGGGGCTGTTCGTCGCCGAGCTGTTCGTGCCAGGGATCGCCGGCTTCGCGTTCGGTGGAGCCGTCGTGCTGGTGCTCTCGGCGCTGTTCCTGTTCGACGACGCCGAGGGGGTGGCCGTGGACCTGAGTGCCGCGCTGCCCCTGGCGATCGTCATGTTCGTCGCGGCAGTCCTGGCCGGCAGGCTGGCGCTGCGAACCCGCTCGATCCCGTCGACGACGACCGGCGCAGACCTGCTCGCCGGGCACCTGGTGCCGGTGCGGGAGGCCGACGGGATCACCGGGCGCGGATTCACCGAAGGCGCCTGGTGGTCGGTGCGCAGCGTGGGGCCACCACTGCACGCGGGTGACAACGCACGCGTGGTCGGCATGGACGGACTGGTGCTGCTCGTCGAGCCCATGGCCGAAGAGGACATCGGCGAGCCGGCATCCGAACGAAGGGACGACGCGACATGAGCACCGGAACGCTCATCGGAATCGCGCTTGTGGTCATCGTCGTGGCCGCCTTGATCTCGGCGGCGATCAAGGTGCTGCCCGAGTACGAACGCGGAGTGATCCTGCGGCTGGGCAGGATCCAGCCGCTGAAGGGCCCGGGGCTCATCTTCATCATCCCGATCATCGACCGGCTGATCCGGGTGAACCTGCGTACCCAGACCTACGACATCCCGCCGCAGGACGTCATCACCAAGGACAACGTCACCGTGCAGGTGAACGCGGTCGTCTACTTCAATGTGATCGAGGCGATCCGGTCGGTGCTGTCGATCGATGACTACCGCTTCGGCACGCAGCAGGTGGCCCAGACCACGCTGCGCAGCATCCTGGGGCAAACCAGCCTGGATGACCTGTTGACGAAGCGCGACGACGTGAACCAGAAGCTGCAGCAGGTGATTGACGGGGTCACCGACCCCTGGGGCGTGAAGGTCACCATCGTCGAGGTGAAGGACGTGATCCTCCCCGAAAGCATGCGCCGCGCGATGGCCCGCCAGGCCGAAGCCGAACGTGACCGGCGAGCCAAGGTGATCCACGCGATCGGCGAGAAGGAGGCAGCAGCGAACCTGGGCGAGGCGGCCCTGGTTCTCGAGGCACATCCGGCCGCCATGCAGTTGCGAGTGCTGGGCACCCTGCTCGAGCTCGGTGCCGAGAAGAACTCCACGATCGCCTTCCCGGTTCCGATGGAGCTGCTGCGTCTGCTCGACGTCTACCAGCCGCGTCCAGAGGCTCCGTCAGTTGAGGAGTCCTAGCGGCAACGCCGCCCGCCACCGCAACTGACTCACGCCGGGGCGAACCCAGGTCACGACCTGCCTACGTGAACCGAGGCGTGGGGTTCAGGCTGCCCGGAATGCGCCCGCCTTCTTAGCCCGGTGCCCCATCTGGAGAGTGCTCGCCGGAGCACAGACCCGGTTCGGCGTCCGGGAGATCGCCCGACTCGCCGGCCTGCAACACAGCACCGTTCGGGTGGTCCTGGAGCGACTCGTCGAGCACGGCCTGGTGCGCACCGACACCGTGCCGGCCGATGAGCCGCTGTGGGAGGAATCCATGTCGGTGGCCCGTGACAGAGTGCGTCGCGTCACCGGCAACCCCCTCGGCGTCGTGGAGTTATCCGTGTCCGAGCTGCGTAGGGCGATCTCCGCTGAAGAACCGATTGTGGCGGCCTGGCAGGCCGACACCGTCCACCTGGTTGGCGAACGGTTCGAGACTCTGCTGCGAAGGCTGCGGTGAGCAGACGACCCAGCTGCGGGATGAGATGCCACCTGTTGCTCGACGACATCGACAGCAAGCTCGCCAAGACGCTCAGCGCGCTGCTGGATCTGAAGGACACTGCGCACCACGGGGAGAAGCTATGGTGCGCCGACTGGACGCCGCCCGGGTCGCTGACGCATCTCCCACGCTCTTCACCCATCTCGCCTGCCGCGCCGAGAACGGCGCTGCCTGCATGCCACGCTGGTGGATCCGCCGACACCCGTGCGACGAGGGGAGACAGATGCTGGACACGGTTGCCGCCTACCTCGTGGTCACGTTCGTGCTCGGCCTGCTGGCGATCATGCTGCGGCTGCCGCCGCTGGTGGGCTTCCTCGCCGCCGGCTTCGTCCTGGGCGGGCTGGGGGTGGAACACCTCCCCCAGATCGACACCCTGGCCAACCTCGGTGTGACGTTGCTGCTCTTCGGCATCGGCCTGAAGCTGGATGTCCGCAGTCTGGTCAAACGTGAGGTGTGGCTCACCGCGTCGATCCACGTCCTCGCCAGCGTGGTGCTCGGTGTCGCCGCCCTGGCCGCGCTCGGGGCCGTCGGCTTCGGGATCCTCTCGGAGCAGAGTCTCGGCACGCTCGCGCTCATCGCCTTCGCGCTCGCGTTCTCCGGCACCGTCTTCGTGCTGAAGATCCTCGACCAGCGGGGCCACTCGCACGCCTTCTACGGCCGGGTCGCGATCGGCATCCTGATCATCCAGGACATCATCGCCGTCGTCTTTCTGACCGCCAGCAGTGGCGTGCTCCCGAGCCCGTGGGCCCTCGTGCTGGTGCTCCTGTGGCCGGCCTCGAAGGTCACCCGGATGGCGTGGAGCCGGATCGGGCACGGTGAGATGCAGTCGCTCTTCGGCATCGTGATGGCCCTCGTCCCCGGCTACCTGGTCTTCGACGCGGTCGGGCTCAAGGGCGATCTGGGGGCCCTCCTCGTGGGCATGCTGCTGGCCTCGCACCCGGCGGCGTCGGAGCTGTCCCGCTCGCTGTTCCACCTCAAGGAGCTGCTGCTCGTCGGGTTCTTCGTCTCCATCGGTCTGACCGGCATCCCGGACACCGAGGCGATCATGCTCGCCGTCGTCCTCGCCCTGCTGCTGCCCCTCAAGGCCGCCGGGTACGTCGCAATCCTCGCGCTACAGCGGCTGCGCCACCGCACCTCGTTCCTCGCTTGGGCAGCCCTGATGAACTACTCCGAGTTCGGGCTGATCGTCGTCGCCGTGGGCGCCGACAGCGGCCTGATCGGCGAGGAATGGCTGGTGCTGCTGTCCTTGGCGGTGGCGATCAGCTTCGTCGTGGCGGCGATCGTCAACGGCCCGGGTCAGCAGCTCATCGAGCAGCTGGCGCTGCGCGCGCCCAAGCAGAACCCCGACACCCTCCACCCCGAGGACCGGCCCGGCGACGCCAAGGGGG
The DNA here is from genome assembly GCA_963724535.1 of uncultured Actinomycetota bacterium. GTDB lineage: Bacteria > Actinomycetota > Actinomycetes > Actinomycetales > Kineosporiaceae > JADJPO01. Next base: position 388,532 of record CAVRVD010000016.1, on the reverse strand, counting down.
CGCAGGCCATCGTCTTCGGGATGGGGCGGGTGGGCCTGGCGGCCTACGAGCGGCTGCGCAACGGGTACAGCCTCGACGTCGTCGGTGTCGACTGCGACGGCACCGGTGCAGCTGGCCGACGGCTTCACGATGAGTACCTGCCCGAGCACGGCCTCACCGTCAACGGCAAGCACCACGAGATCTACCTGTCCGACCCACGCCGCACCGAGCCGGCCAAGCTGCGCACGATCCTGCGCCAACCGGTCACCTCGCGCTGGTAGCCGCGGACGAGACGCCGCGCACCGAGAACTTCGGATTCCGCGTCCGCGACTGCCGCCGTTGGCGCTGTTGGTGGCTGGTCAGCTGTCGGCGACGTCAAGGCCCAGGGCCCGGGCAGCCTTGACGACGCGCTCATCGAAGGAAGCCAGTCGTGCCTGCCGGTCACGGGCACTGATCAGGACGCAGCAGTCCGGCATCTTCAGCATGGTCTCGGCGCGTAGCTGAGCCAGCGTCACGGCCGCGCCGGCTGGGAACTGCAGCGTCTCGACCCCCAGGTCGTTGAGGATGCCGAGGACCGTGTCGCGTTGTCCGGTTCGGGTCGGTGCGACCAGGATCTCGGCCAGTGTCAGGAGATTGACGGCGAAGTCGTCGTCGATCTCGCGGGTGAGCAGGGCGGTGGCCCGTTCGTGGTGGGCGTCGCCGGCGTCGAGGTAGCCGATCAGGACGCTGGCGTGCAGGACGATCACTCGGGCCAGTCCTCCCGAAGCGTCTCGAGGTGGCCTGGCGCGTAGACACCGGTCAAGGCACCACTGTGCCGCCTGAGAGCCTCGAGGCGATCACTGCGGTGCTGACGCTGCCGGACGACGGCAGCTTGATGGCCCTCCAAGGCCAACCGCGTGATCAGTTGGCCGCGGCTCAGTCCTGGCCAACGCGCCGCGGCCTCGTTCAACGCGGCAGCCAGCTCGTCGGTCTCGGTGACCTGATGGCGCGGTCGCGTCGTCGGCATCCCTGAAGTGTACCACCTGATCACTGAGTGGTACACCTGTCCGGGTTCGCCCGCGGTCGGCAGGTCGGCAAGCACGCCCGGATCATGAGCCGCACGATCGATCCGGCGTGACCTACCAGCGGCGACAGCCGACCGCAATCGGGCCACGCGCTCGTAGCGTATGAGTCCCTGGTCTGGTGGGGTCCAGCCCGGCCGTGAGCGGACGGAGCCTGTGTGGGTGCGTGAGATCGGCCCCAACGTCCTGAGCCAAGCGGCGGTCCGGTCATCAGGCTTGGTGGTGGGTCCCGTTCGGGGCGGCGCCACCGGGACCTGTCCGGGGTGATCTTGCTGCGAGGTGATCGGCGTGCGGGACCTGTCCAAGCCGAACCACGCGCGGACGCAGCAGTGGGCAACCCCGCTCGACGCCGGTCTACTTCGTCCGCCGCGGCGATCGGCTATACATCGCCGCCTCGTTCGCTCATTCACCCGCTATCAGCAACGGACCCAGCGGCCGATCCCGGTCATCGAGCTCAGCCCGGTGCCGGATTCGGAGCATTCACGCGCCTGACCCTTCGCACTGTCGCCCGCGCAGGGACGTGGCGAGTCACCCAAGGGAGCCAGATCATGCCGACGATCCCGCATCAGTCTTCGCGTACTTCTGTCGTTGTGATGCTTGTTGCCGCGGCCTTCGTGCTGCTCGGCGCGTCGGTCGCGTTCGCGCAGGACGACCTCGGCGGAAAGGTCCGCAGCGGCCAGGACGTGGTGGTCCCCGCCGGCCAGACCGTGGAAGGCAACCTCTACACGTCAGGCGGGACCGTCCGCGTCGAGGGAACGGTCACCGGGGACCTGGTGGCGACCGGCGGCCAGGTGCAGGTGACGGGTGAGGTCCAGAACGATCTCCTGGCCGCCGGCGGGACGATCGAGGTCTCCGGGAGGGTCGACGGTGACGCCCGGCTGTTCGGCGGCCGGGTCACGGTGAGCGGACCGATCGGCCAGGACCTCCTGCTCGGGGCCGGGCAGGCCACCGTGACCTCGTCCGCGCAGGTCGGGCAGGACCTCGTGTTCGGGGCCGGGCAGATGACGCTCGACGGCGACGTCACCGGCAGCGTGCTGGGGACAACCGCGAACTACACCAAGGGTGGCACCGTCGGGGGCACCGAGAACGTCACCGTCGCCGAACAGGTCGAGGAGGCAGAGCCGACTGTCGCGTCTCGGCTGGTCGACGGACTGCAGCGCTGGATCGGCGTCCTCGCGGTCGCCGCGCTGGCCCTGTGGCTGCTTCCCCGCCTCCTGCGAGGGACCGCCGACAGCGTCCGCCGCCGCCCGCTGCCCAGCCTGGGATTCGGCGTCCTCGGGATCATCGGCCTGGTCGTCTTCGTCGTCGCCGTGCTGATCGTGCAGATCGTGCTGGCCGTGGTCTTCGGGTTGCTGGGCCTGGGGGATCTCGTTGCCCTCGCGCTGATCGGGGCGCTGACCCTCCTGGTCGTCACCGGTTTCGTCTTCTTCGCCATCGCGGCGTTCCTCGCCCCGGCAGCGGTCGCCCTTGCCCTGGGCGCCCTCGCCCTCGGCGACGAACCGCGGAGTCGACGCTGGCTGGGCCTGGTGCTCGGCCTACTCGTCGTCGTGATCCTCACGTCGCTGCCCGTGGTCGGCGGCTGGCTCGGCCTGCTGGTCCTGCTCCTCGGTCTTGGTGCGGCGATCCGCCTCGCATGGTCGCGGCGGCGGCGCCCCCCTGGGCCGGTGGCCGCGGAACCTGCGGCAAGCTGACCGCTTGCGGGATTGCGATCATCCCGGCGGCCAGAACGTCCGCCACCCAAGGAGATGGTCGTCACCGTGTTCTCCAGGGTTCCCAGGTGCGATACCTCAACGGCGTCACGTCGGCGCCGGTGCAGCGGGCAGTGGAGAAGGACGCCACGGTGTTCGACGTCGCCTCGGTGAGTGCGATCGAGCACCGCTTGGGCGGGAGGTGCGGCGCGTTCTTCCAGTGGCTCCAGGTGGCCACCAGGGAGCAGACCCCAACCCGGGAACCAGGTCGGCAACGGTCAAGAACGTGTCGGGCAGATCCAATGACCGCCGCTGGGCAGAACTACTGGCCGCCAGCGGGCAACTCCATGGCACCCGTAGGCCTGATCTCGCCGGATGGACCGACCCGGTGGCAGGATGCCCGGATGCCCAAGGGACGCAGGAGAGCACCACACCGGCGGGCCACCCGGCGCTCAGCGACCGGCGAGGCGACGGGAGCCGCGGACTTGACCGTGATACCCGGCCGGGAGCAGGCCGATGACCTCGAGGTGGTGATCGATCCGCAGCTGGGTCCTGTCCGACCTGGTCGGCGACCTCGCCTCGGACATGGTGCGTGCGGTGGCCGCCGCCTCCACACCACTGGCCGCCGAGCTGGCCCTCTCGCCGGTGCTGGGGATGCTCGACCGGATGGCCCCCGAGGAGTCCACACCCGCGGATCGCGCCGCGATGCGCCGCGATCTGCTCTCCGGGCTCATCGCCTGGGCGGAGTCGGCGGCCTCGCCCGGCGCGCTGGCCCTGCTGCGGGTGACGGCGGTCCTCGGTGATCCGGAAACCCGGCAACAGGCGGGGTCCGCGGCGGATCGGGTGGCCGCGTCCGGCGTCCAGGACCGCCCCTGGGCAGGGGTGCTCGGGCGACCGACGCTGATCCGGGCCTGGTGGTACGGGGATGTCTTCGGCGACCAGGAGTCGGTCGCCCTGCAGTACGACTACCACCACCGCGAGCACACCGTGAGCGTGCTGATCGACCATCAGCTCGGCGGAGGGGTGAAGGACTGCTGGGTCGCCGAGGGCCACAGGACCCGCGGCCTGCGTGAGCGCACCGCGGCGCGCATGGCCGAGAACCCGGTGGCGCTGTTCGAGGACATCGACGCCGCGCACGCTGTCCAGGTCCTGAGCACGGCGCTCGACCACCCACGCTGCCCGGTCGAGGACGACCAGATCGAGGACGTCACCCACAGCCTGGAGATCCTGCGCTCGCGCGTGGCGGCCCTCGTCGGGCCACCCGAGTGATCGCAGAATGAGGGTCAGCGGGGGCCGCCCACTCCGAACAGCTGTATCGGGATCATGATCTCGTGGCGGAGGAGTCCGTCTCCGAGGTGGCCCGTCGACGGTTCCCCGGCGTCGCCCTCCGGCGCGGCGTGACTCAGACGCGCTGCCCGAGCGCGCCGCCCGAGCTCGACACCGGCAGCTCCGCCGGCACCTCGGCGGCCAGCCGGCGGCCGTAGCCGACCAGGCCCACCCCGAACAGCGACGCGGCCACCGAGAACGACACGGCCCAGGCCAGCGGGTAGTCGCCGTACTGGTCCACCTGACCGATCGGCCAGCGCTCGTTCAACGCGTACAGCAGCCCCGCGCCGATCGGCCACGCCGCCAGCAAGGCCGCCGTCAGCCCCCGATGGTCCAGGCCCAGGCTGCGCACTCCGAGCACCGCGATCACGCTCGCCACGGTAAGCAGCAGCGTCGTGAGCGCCCACATCCAGGTCAACGCGCCGGTCACGAGGGCACCGGTCCCGCTGAGCACGAACACCGCGACCGTCCCGCGGCTGCGCACGCCCCGGGCCCGTGCCGACAGCCCGCCCAGGGCCACGACCGTCAGTCCCGCGGCGATCATCGCCACACCGGCGAAGATCAGGTAGCGCAGCGTCGACCACCCGGACAGGATCAGCGAGGTGTCGGCGAACCAGACCCACACCGCGGGCAGCATCCACGCCAGGCCCGCTGCCACAGCGACCTGTCCGCTGGCCCGCGTGAACGCGGTGGGGACGGCCAGCGCACCGGACGGCGCCAGCGCGAACGCGCGCGCCACCGCGCCCAGGTCCCCGAAGCACTCCAGGGTGCGCCGCTGCGCCTCGCCCGGCTCCACCCCGGTGGCGGCCAACCGGTCCGCCTTCTCGCGCAGGTGGTCCTCGACCTCGGCGCACACGTCGTCCAGGTCGGCCCGCCAGGCCAGGGCGCGGCGCAGCTCGGTCAGGTAGGCAGTGATCAGATCGCGTTCCATGTCGGCCCCTTCAGCACTCGGGTTACGGCCGTCGAGAACTCCAGCCACGCCGTCCGCAGCTCGGCCAGCGAGCTCGTGCCGGACTCGGTCAATCGATAGGTGCGCCGGCGCCGACCGCCCACCACGGTCCACTCGCTCGTCAGCAGGCCGGCCTTCTCCAGCCGGTGCAGCGCCGGATAGACGGTGCCCTCGGGCAGGTCGAACACCTCGTCACTGCTCTCGCGCAGGGCCTCGATCACCGCGTACCCGTGCCGCGGGCCGTCGGCCAGCACGCTGAGCACGAGCAGATCCAGGTGCCCCTTCAGCGCCTCGCCTCTCATGCCTCGCGACACTATGCCTAGTGATTCTATGTGTCAAGAGTTGATTGGTGGGATGGTGCCACCGATCAACCGGCGCTCGGCATCGCCTGCCTGGTGCAGATGCATGTGCATCCGGGCTTGCATTCGTACATATGTTCGAGTACTCTGGACGCATGTCAGCGCAGCCCGCCGTCGAGCCACCGGCCGCACCGACGGCTGTGTGGCCGGTCGGGCTGCCGAGCAGTGGCGACGTGGCCGGATGGGTGCGCGCTGCCGGCGAGATGGTCGCCGGGCTACGTGCCTGCCTGGACGGCGCCGACGTGACGGTCACCGCCGGCGACATCCAGGCCATCGAACGGGTGGCCCGCCGCCTGGACGCCGCCCGGCTCGCCGCCCTCGCCCGCGTCGACGCCTCGGGGCTCGCCGGCCACAGCGGCGCCGCCAGCACCGGTGCCTGGTACGCCCGCGCCACCCGGTCCACCGCCGCGGACGCCGCCAGCCAGGTCAACCTCGCCAAGTCCCTCGACGACGGGCTCGACCGCACCAGCGACGCGATGGCCGAAGGGTCGCTGTCCACCGAGCACGCCCGCGTGATCGCCCGTGCCATCGAGGACCTCCCGGACGACGTCACCCCCGCCGAACGCGACCGCATCGAACGGCACCTGGTCGAGCAGGCACGCCTCCTCGACCCCGCCCGCCTGCGCCGCGCGGCCCGCCGCGCACTCGAAGCGATCGCCCGCCCCGCCGAGGAGGTCGACGCCCACCACGGCGCGACCCTGCGCGAGGAGGAGGACCGCGCCCGGGCCCGCACCCGGTTGACCCTGCGCGACAACCACGACGGCACCACCAGCGGCAGCTTCACCATCCCCACCTTCGCCGCGTCGGCGCTGCGCAAGATCATCCAGCAGATGACCGCGCCGCGTCGCCAGCAGCAGAACGCGGCATGGGGTGCTCCCGGGGCTGCCGGTACTCAGGGTGCTCCGCGTGCCGGGGGCCCTTCGCACGCCACCGCTACGCGGGACGCCGCTGCGGACACGGCCGCTCGGGACGATGCCGGTGCGGGCCAGGCCTTCTTCCGCGACGCGGCCGACGAGCCGGCGCCCACCTGTCGTCCCCCCTCGGACTACACGACCGACGGCCAGGTGGACGGCAAGGCCATGGCCACCGACTGGGCCCACGCCTTCGGCCTCGCGTTCGTGTCGCTGCTCGAACGCCTGCCCACCGACCACCTCTCCCACAAGGTGGCCGCCACCGTCGTGGTCAACCTCGACCACGACAAGCTCGTCTCCGGCCTCGGCGCCGCCGGAGTCGACACCGGCACCGAGATCTCCGCCGCCGAAGCCCGCCGCCTGGCCTGCACCGCCGGCATCATCCCCGCCGTGCTCGGCACCACCTCGGTGCCCCTGGACCTCGGCCGCACCACCCGGCTGTTCAGCCAGGCCCAACGCGTCGCGCTCGCCGGCCTGTACGACTCCTGCGCCGTCGACGGCTGCGACCGTCCCTTCTCCTGGTGCGAGATCCACCACACCAGACCGTGGGCCGACGGCGGACCCACCAATCTCGGGAACGCCGTGCCCGTTTGCTCCTTCCATCACCATCGGCTCGACGACCCGAACTACAGCCACACGATCTCCACCGACGCCCGCGGCACGAAGACGATCCGCCTGCTACCGGCGGACATAGCGTTGCCGGCGGCGAGGGGAGCCGTCGTTCTGGCCGGTAGGTCGGCGCCGCAGCCGGCGCCGGTGCCGACTTGACCCTCACCCGGGGTCGGATGGGAGAACCGGCGACATGGACGTCCCGACAGCACGCCGTCGCCACCAGGCCGTACGACATCAAGAAGGACCACGCCGCGCTGTACGCGCCCAGGGCCGGCGGCTTCCACGTCGTCCAGGTCCCCGAGCTGGTGTTCCTGATGGTCGACGGGCACGGCGACCCGAACACCTCCCCCGCCTACGCCGAGGCCGTCCAGGCGCTGTACGCCCTTTCCTACGCCGTCCGCGCGACCGCCAAACGCGACCTCGGGCGGGTGCACACCGTGGGGCCACTGGAAGGGCTGTGGAGCGCCGAGGACCCCCGCGCCTTCGTCGCCGGGGACAAGAGCGCCTGGGACTGGACGATGATGATCACCCAACCCGCCTGGATCACCTCCGAGATCGTCGAGACGGCGACGGCCGCGGCGCGGAAGAAGAAGCTCGCGGCGCTGGATCGCGTGCGCTTCGCGCCGTACACCGAAGGCACCAGCGTGCAGATCCTGCACATCGGCTCCTACGACTCCGAGGCGCCCGTCCTTGCCCGGCTGCACCAGGAGTACCTGCCCGAGCACGGCCTGACCTTCAACGGCCGCCACCACGAGATCTACCTGTCCGACCCCCGCCGCACCGAGCCGGCGAAGCTTCGCACGATCCTGCGCCAACCGTTCACCTCACGCTCGTAGCCACGGAGATCAGTCCTCTCGGATGTGTTCCGGTACCGAGTAGGGACTTCGGAATCAGGTAGTCTGAATCCATGAAGGAGATGTCCGCATCCGAGGTGGCGCGCAGTTTCTCGGCGGCCCTGGACGGCGCTGAGAACGGTGAGACCATCGTCATCACCCGAGGTGGACACCGCGTCGCCATGCTGGTCCCCGCCCCGCGGGCCAACGGACGAGCCGTCCTCGACGTCCTGGCCACCTGGAGGGGCCGACTCGCCCTTGATGACGCCTTCGCGGCGGCGGTCGAGGCGGCCGACCAGGGCGAGCCTGGCCTCGATGAGGATCCGTGGCGCGGCTGATCCTCGACACCGGCGTCGTCGTCGCCGCGGTCCGCGGCCACCTCGACCTGGACCGAGGTGGCATGGGTGAGCAGGACGACGTCGCGTTGCCCGCCGTGGCCGTGGCCGAGTACCTGACCGGAGTGGAGTTGGACGACGACCCCGCCCGGCGCGCCGGCCAAGCGGCCTTCCTCGACGACCTGCTGGGCGCCGTCCCCGTGATCGACTACACCACCGAGGTGGCGCGCCACCATGCCGAGCTGCTGGCCCACACGCGCCGGACCGGGCGACCGCGCGGGGCCCACGACCTGATCATCGCCGCCTCGGCCCGTGCCACCGGACGCACCCTCCTCACCACGGACGCCAAGGCCGGCTTCGAGGACCTCCCCGACGTCGAGTACCGCCTGCTGACCCGCTGACGCGCGACGGCGCGCGGCTCAGGCCCCCGGCGCCGCCGGCTTGACCGGTGCGTCCAGCCAGGCGTCGAAGAACGCGTCGAGCGAGCGCCCGCTGACCTGTTCGGCCAGATCGACGAAGTCAGCGGTGGTGACCACGCCACCGGCGTTCTGCGTGGTCCAGCGGCGCAGCAGGGTGAAGAACGCCCGGCCGATCGAGCCACTGCCCCAGCACCTTCTCGCGCCGCGGGCTCGGCTACGACGGCTTCGTGGAGGAGCGCCCCGATCGTGGTGTCGCTGTGCCGAGGGCTTCGTCGAGGGCTCGTCGAGGGCGTCCAGCTCGGCGCTGATGAGGCGGTGGCGCAGGCGCAGGCCCGCTCCGAAGGAGCCAGGGTGGTGAAGGAGCGGCTCGAGGTCGTCGAGCCGACTCCGGCGGTCGCCGATCAATGGGCTGAGCAGTTCCTCGCGCATCTGTGGGTCGATGCCGTCGAGGTGGGCCAGCAACCCGACCAGTGCCGAGGCCGGCTCCTCGGTGCGGGCGGCGTCCGACACCAGGCCGACCCAGGCGCCCCGGCCGGCTTCGGTCACCTCGTGCACGACTCGGTCCGGGGCGCTGGCCGTGGTGGTGCGCGTCCCGCGGATCCAGCCGCGGTCGATGAACCGTTTGAGGATGGCGTAGGTGTTGGCAGTCCTCAGCCCGAGGGCCGGGCCGATCGTCGCCTGGAGGACCTCTGCCAGGGCATAGCCGTGCAGCGGGTGCTCACGCAGGACGCCGAGGACGGTGAGCTCTCGGGACGCGGTCAGCCCCAATGGGTCACAGCCTCGTCGAGACCGGCGTGAGGTCGTACATCTCGAAGGTCTCGATGACGGACGAGAGGTCTTCGTTCTCTCCGTGATCGGCGCGTCCCTCGGGCGTGGCGAGGAAGTCGTACAGGGTCTCCTTGGTGTCGAACGTCGTCCAGACGACGACGGTGTTGCGTTCGTGGTCGACGCTCACCTGGCGGGCGATCAGGCCGCTCACCTTCTTGTCCATCCGCTCGCTCGGGGCTTTGGCCACGCGGATGAGGTCGTCCATCCTCCCGGGCTTGGGCGTGGACAGGCTGACGAAGGTGTAGGTCGGGGTGGGCGTGGTGGTCGGCGATGTCATGCGGCTAGTCAACCCTGATTATTCAGAAATGACTAGTACCCGCGGCTGATCCTCCCCACCGATGTCATCGCCGCTTCGGGCACCACGGGTTCAGCGAGCGCCCCAGATCCGCAGTCTGACTGAGCCTCGGATCATCCGATCTGGCGAGTAACGCGCCATTTACCACACATGTCTCGCTGAGAGCCACGAGTCAATAACGGAACGTTGCTAGTGTCGGGCGTGATCGAGCTCTTCGCTGGGGGAACCTGTGACGCTTGCCGAGTACCTGCGCCTGTTGCGGCAGAACTGGCTGCTGGTCGCGGCGATGGCAGTGCTGGCCACGGCCGGCGCCTTCGCCTACTCGCTGGCGGCCACGCCCCTCTACCAGGCCACGGCCCAGGTCTTCGTCTCCACCCAAGGCGGCGCCAACATCTCCGACCTCACGCAGGGCAGCAGCTTCACCTCGCAGCGGGTGAAGTCCTACACCGACCTCGTGACCAGTCCCCGCGTACTCCAGCCGGTGATCGACGACCTCAGGCTGACCACGACGGCCGAGAGTCTGGCGGGGCAGGTCACCGCGAGCAGCCCGCTGGACACCGTGCTGATCGAGATCGCTGTGACCGACCCGAACCCAGAGCGCGCCCGCGACATCGCCAACGCGATCGCGACCACCTTGCCCGAGCTGATCGCCGAGCTGGAGACTCCGCCCGGAGAGGCCACATCGCCCGTCAACGTCTCCCGCACCCGGGCCGCGGTCACCCCGACCGTGCCGATCTCGCCGCGCACCACGCTCAACCTGGCGCTCGGCCTGCTGGTCGGGCTCGGCCTCGGCGTCGGTCTCGCCGTCCTGCGCGACTCGTTCGACAAGTCCGTCAAGAGCAAGGACAACGCCCAGGAGGCCGCTCAGGCTCCGGTGCTCACCGCCGTCGGCGAGGACCCCGAGGCCGAGCGAGCACCGCCTGATCACCCACGACGCGTTCTCCCCCCGGGCCGAGGCGTTCCGGCAGCTGCGCACCAACATCCGGTTCCTGTCGGTCGACCACGCCGTCCGCAGCCTGGTCGTGACCAGTTCGGTTCCCAGCGAGGGCAAGACGAGCACCGCGTGCAACCTGGCGATCGCACTCGCCCAGGCCGGGGAGAACGTCGTGCTGATCGACGCCGACCTGCGCCGACCGACGATCGCCGACGTGTTCACCCTCTCCAGCGGGGTCGGGCTCACCTCGGTGCTGCTCGGCGACGTCCCGATCGATGACGCCCTGCAGCCCTGGCGCGACGACCTGCCGCTGCGGGTGCTCACCGCCGGGCCGATCCCGCCCAACCCGGCCGAGCTGATCGGCTCGACCCGGATGAAGGCGCTGATCACCCACCTCGCCGACCGCGGCGCCACCGTCGTCCTGGACTCCCCGCCCCTGCTGCCGGTCACCGACGCCGCCCTGCTCGCCCGGGCCAGCGACGGCGCCCTCGTCGTCACCCGCGCCGCCTCCACCCACACCGAGCAGCTCGCCGCCGCCAGCGAGGCCCTGCGGATCGCCGGCGCCACCGTGCTCGGCGTCGTCCTCAACCGGGTGCCGCGCAAGCGCGGCTCGGCCTACTACGGCGGGTACGACGGCTACCGCGGCTACCGCAGCACCACCGGCACCGCGACCAACGGCGTTGAATCCACCCCGCCGTCGCCGACGCCGGCGCGGACCGATGGCGCCGCCCGGGCCAATGGCGTCGCTCGGGTCGAGTCCCTGCTGACCCCGGCCGGGTCGCCACCACCGGATTCGCCACCACCCGAGTCCTCGCCAGTCGCTCCCCCACCGGGCGCCGGCACCCTGCCCCACGGCGTCACCCTGATCGCCAATCCGATCCCCGACGCCGACCACCGACCCGCCGCCGGCTCGGCCCCCGACACCCCCGACCAGCCGCTGCGCCGCCCCCGGGTGCGTCCCCGCCGCGAACGCGGCGAGCGCCGCCCGACCCAACACCGCCCGGCCCCGCCTCAGCTGGACCCCCGGTTCGACCGCGCGCAGGACCAGGTCCGCTGGACCGCCGCGCCCCCCGCCGTCCGCAGCCAGGTGCTGCAGCCCGAACCGGCGCCCACCCGCTCGGTCGGCAACCGCGACGACATCGTCATCAACACCGACCATCCCACCGTCAGCCGGCTCGATCCGGTCGACGACGAGTCCCGCGCCATGAGCACCTGGCACATCGACTGGGGTGACCTGCCCGCCCTGATCAACTCCCCCCGCAACGGGATCGACCTGCACGCAGGGGAGTCGGGCGCCGGGGCCCGGCATCGGAACTAGCGCATCTGGATCACCCTGCGTCACCCCACGGGGCACGGGGTGCCGGTGGCTGCTGGTCGTCGCACTGTGCGTCATAGGATCACTGCATCGCGCGCCACCTCGGCCCGGTGACCAGCCGATGACAGAGCAGGGCAATGATGTCCCAGTTCCCCCTTCCGCCCGGATACGAGGAAGTCCTCGCCCGACGCCGTAAGCGCCGCCGCTACCGTCGCATCGCCCTGAGCACGGTGCTCGCCCTGCTGGTCGGCGTCATCGCCGTCACCGGCTACCAGCTGCTGCGCGGCCCCGACGTCGGCAACCGGCCCTCCGCCGCCGGCACCGCCGCCGACTCGGCCCCGCCGGCCGACTGCCGGGGGCCGATCATCGAGCTGGTCCTCGCCTCGGCCCCCGAGACCGCCGACCTGCTGGGCCGGCTCGCCGCCGACTTCTCCGGCGCCGAGGGCGACGGCCGGTGCGTGCAGGCCGACGTCGTCGGCCTCGACCCGGGGGCCGCCGTCGAGGCGCTCGCCGCCGCCGAGTGGGACGCCGACGTCGGCCCGCAGCCCGACGTGTGGGCGCCGTCCTCCACCACGTGGGTCGGCCTGCTCGCCGACCGGCTGGAGCAGGACAAGCGCCCCCCGCTGGTCGACCCGGACGTGTCCGTGCCGAACCTGGCCACCTCTCCCACCGTGGTCGCCATGCCCCGCCCGATGGCCGAGGCGTTGGGCTGGCCGAAGGAGCCGATCGGCTGGTCCGACCTGCGCGACCTGATGCGCTCCGCCGAGGGCTGGGGCAGCGCCGAGCACCCCGAGTGGGGACGGTTCCGGTTCGCCATGCCGAGCCCGCTCACCTCGACCGCGGGGCTGAACGCCACCATCGCCCTGTACTCCGCGGCGGCGCCCGCGTCGGGCACCCTGACGCCGAGCGACCTGCGCAACACCACGATCACCCAGTTCGCCGGCTCGGTGCAGCGCGACGCCGTCCTGCTGTCCCAGGGCAGCTCCGCCGCCCTGGACCGGTGGGCCGGCACCGGGACCGTCGAGCAGGCCGCCGCCGTCGCCTCCGCGGTGGTCACCGACGAGGCGGCGCTCGCCCGCTACAACGCCGCGACGCCGCGGGTGCCGCTGGTCGCCGTCTACCCCGCCGAGGGCACCCTGGTCGCCGACTACCCCTACGTGGTCCTCGGCGGTGACTGGGTCACGCGGGAGAAGCGTTCGGCCGCCGCCGCGTTCGCGTCCTACCTGCGCTCGGACGCCGGCCGTGAGGCGTTCGCGGCCGACTTCTACCGCGACACCGACGGCACGCTGGCCGCCGAGAACGCCGCCGACCTGGGCCTGGACGGCGCGCAGCCCGCCACCGTGCTCGACGTGCCGGCCTCCGAGGTGGTCGCCGGCATGTTCCTCGGCTGGAAGCAGTCCCGGATCTCGGTGAACCTGCTCAACCTGGTCGACGTGTCCGAATCGATGGGCAACCGCCTCGAGCGGGCGGGCGCCACCAAGCTCGAGGCGGCCCAGCAGGCCACGATCGCCTCCCTGGACCTCTACACCGACCGCGACGAGATCGGGCTGTGGTCCTTCGCCGGAGGACGAGCCCGTTCGCCCGACCACACCGTGCTGGTGCCCATCGGACCCATGGGCGACAGCGTCGACGGCACGCCGCGACCCCAGGCCATCGCCGACGCGCTGGAGGCCATGCGTCCGAGCGGCAAGACCGGGCTCTACAACGCCGTCTCGGCCGCGTACGCGGAGGTCTCGGGGCGATCCGGTCCCGGACGCACCAACCTGATCATCCTGATCACCGACGGCCAGAACGACTCCGAGGACGGCCTGACCCGCAACGAGCTGCTGGCTCAGATCAGGCAGACCCCGCAGAACAAGCAGGTGCGGGTGATGTCCATCGCCTACGGACCGGACGCCGATCGCGACACCCTGGACCTGATCTCCGAGGCGAGCGGGGGCGAGACGTTCGTCGCACCGACCCCGCAGGACCTGCCCGGGGTCTACCCCAAGATCCTGGCCAGCGTGCTGCAGCCCGATCTGTAGCAGCCCGGTCTGAAGCAGCCTGCCCCCGCCCGATCCGAGGCAGCCCGTTCGGACGACTCGCGGGGAGTCGGTGCGGCGATCCGACAACTCAACGTGAGCTGTCGCTAACCTTCGGTGATATCTATGATCGCCGGATCCCCCCGACATGGGGTTCGCCCGAACGACGAGAGGTGGCCGTGACCCTCGGTCAGCTGATGCGCGACGTCCGCTCGCGCTGGGCTCTCGTCGTTCTCGGCTCCGCCGTCGGCGCCCTGGCCTCGGCCGCGCTCGTGCTGACCACCCCCACCGCCTACGAGGCCACCGCCCAGCTCTACGTCACCAGCACCGCCCGCACGCCCGAGGGCGAGCTGCCCGCCGAGGCCGCCGCCGTGACCCAACGGGTGCGCAGCTACGCGACCCTGGCCACCTCCGAACAGGTGCTCGCCGGGGTCGTCGAGCGGCTGCGGCTGCCGACCACCAGCACCGAGCTGGCGGCCCGGGTGCGGGCCAGCGCCGAGCCGGGCACCGTGCTCATCGACGTCACCGCCCGGGACGCCTCGGCCCAGGCCGCCACCGACATCGCCAACGCCGTGGGCGACCGGCTGCCCGAGGTCGTCGAGGACCTCGACGGCTACAACCCCGAGATCTCGATCCGGACGACGACCCCCGCCGTCCGCCCCGGCTCACCCGTCGCGCCCCGACCGGTGCGCACCGCCGTCCTCGGCCTGGCTGCCGGCACCCTGCTCGGCCTGCTGCTCGCCGCGCTGCGCGGCGCCACCGACACCCGGCTGCGCAGCCGCGACGACGCCGTCGAAGCGGTCGCCCTGCCGGTGCTCGCCGAGATCCCGCAGTTGCTCGCCCCGCCCCCGGACCCGTTCACCGGACTGGGCTCGCACGGCGGCCACTCGCACCCCGCGCACTCCCCCGACGCCCAGGGCTCGCTCGAGCTCTACGCCGACGCGCTGCGCCGGCTGCGCGCGCACCTGCACCACGCGCCGTCCGGGCGCGGGCCACGCAGCATCGTCGTCGCCGGCCCCGGGCGCGGCACCGGGCGCACCACCATCGCCTGCCACCTGGCCGGGGCGCTGGCCGCCGCCGGTCACGCCGTCGTCCTCGTCGACGCCGACCTGCGCCACCCGCAGGTCGGCGAGACCCTCGCCCTGCCACCGGGGCCGGGGCTCAGCGCCCTGCTCACCGGACGGGCCACCCCGGCCCAGGCCCTGCGCCCGGTACACCGCGACCTGCCGCTCCAGGTGATCACCGCCGCGGACGCCGTGCCCGGCGCAGCCGACCTGCTCGGCTCGCCGGCCCTCGCCGAGCTGCTGGCCACCCTGACCGGTGAGGGCTACCTCGTCGTCGTCGACTCCCCGCCGCTGGACGAGCACGCCGACGCCCTCGCCCTGGCCCGGCACACCGACGCCACCCTGCTGCTCGCCCGGCTCGGCGACACCCCGACCGGTGCACTCGCCGCGGCGGCCGACGACCTCGCGGTGCTCGGCGTCGCCGTGGTCGGGGTCGCCCTCACCGGGGCGGGCCACGTGCCGTCGCGCGCCCGGCGGACGGGCCCGGCCCGCCGGACGGCGACCCGATCCGGACGCGACGGCGCGCCCCAGGCGCCGGGGTTCGTGCTGCCGGTGGCCATGGAGGGTCGCGCCACCCCGCCGGACACCCTGGCCTCCGCCGTTCACACCATGGCGCCGGTGGCCGAACCAACCCTTCCTCCGCGGCGCGAACCGGTGGCCGAACCACCCCCCGTTCCCTGGCACGAGCCGGTGGCCGAACCACCCCCTGTTCCCTGGCACGAGCCGGTGGCCGAACCAGCCGCTGCTCCGCGGCACGAACCGCCGCCCGAACCGGTGGTCGAGGTGTACGAACCGCCGGACGAGCTGACCATGCCGACGATCACGGTGCCTCGACCCCACGCACACGTCGACGCCGAACCGTCTGCGCCCGAGCCGTTCCCGCAGCCCGCCGCGGCCGCGCCGATGGTCGACGAGGCACCGGAGGTGCCGGGGTTCGGGCAGGCACCCGGCCACCTCTCGGCGCAGGAACGGCCCGAGGAGCCGCTGTCGGTCACCAACGAGGAACCGCCCAGCGGCGAGCACGTGCGCTGGTTCAGCATGTTCGACACCGACCAGTCGGCCGCAGCGTCCGACGCGGTCGACCTGCCCGAGCCGGCCGGGCGGCACGCCACGCCCAGTTTCTCGGACGACGAGCAGCAGCCCCCGTCCGAGTGGTCACCCTCTGAGTGGTCACCGTCTGAGCCGTCACCGCCCGAGTGGCCAGCGCCTGAGCCGGCACCGCCTGAGTGGTCAGCGCCTGAGTCGTCACCGCCCGAGTGGCCAGCGCCTGAGTCGGCCCCCTGGGAGGCACCGGACTGGAACGACGCCCACGTCGAGGCGGCCGCCGAGCCGTCGCCGGACTGGACCGGCACCCAGGACGCCACTCAACCCGACCCACGCACCGGCGGCCCGGACTGGTTCGCAGCGGTCCCGGTCGAGTCGGGCTGGTCCGACTCCGAGGCCACCGAGGCGGGCTGGAGCGAGCCGGCCGCGTCCGATCTGAGCTGGACCGACCAGCCCCAGGCCGAACCCCGTTGGGCCGACGTGACTGCGGCGGCCGACGTGGCTGGCGGCCGAGCCGAGCTGGTCGCAGGATTCCGACCCCGGCTGGTCCGAGTCCAGTACGGAATCCGACTGGTCCGAGTCCTATGCGGACCCCGACTGGTCCGAGCCGGCCCCGACTCCACAGGACACGCAGCCCGGCTGGCTGGACCCGATCCACGCGGGCGCACCCGAGGAGACGACCTGGGCGCTGCTCGAGCCCGCACCCAGCGAGCCCCCACCGAGCGAGCCCGCACCCAGCGAGCCCGAGCCCACCGAGCCCGAACGCAGCGAGCGCGGCCCGCTGGACGACACGCCGATCCGCGGGCTGCCCATCGTCGCCGCCACCTCGGGCAGCGACCTCACCCCGCCGGCGACCCTGCCCCCGACCGCTCCCCCGACGGCACCGCAGCCACGGCGCCCGGCCTCCACCTACGACTACACCTACACCCCCGAGGTGGCCCCGGCGCCGCGACGGCGCTCCCGACAGAACGTCGACCGGGGATCGCCGTGGAACGAGGCGCCCCGGTCGGACACCCTGGAGTGGAACCCCGCCCCGACCGAGCAGCCCCAACCCCAACCCCAACCCGAGCCCCAAGCCCAACCCGAACCCCCGGCCCCACCCCCACTCCCGGTGCCGGCCCAGTCCCCGCGCCGCGGCGCCCACCGCGCGATCGACTACGACGCGATGATCTACGACCCGGACCGGCACGACCCGGACCGGCACGACCCGCAGCCGACCAGCGACCCGCTGCCGCACGCCGACGCCGGCGCCGTCGAGATCCCCGGCCCGGCGCCGTACCGTGGCCCCGGCGTCCCGTCCCCGGACGCCTCTGAGCCGAACCCGTTCGGCAGCAACCCGTTCCGGCCGCGCAGCGAGCATCCGCCGCTCCAGCCGGACACCGACGACGAGGCCCTGCCGACGAGCCTGGACGCGATCCGGGCCCAGCAGATCACCCCGCACCGACGCCGTCGCTGATCCGGCACTCAGTCCGCAGTCAGTCCTGGATCAGACCCCGTCGCCTGGCCAGCGCCGCCGCCTCGGTCCGCCCCGACGCGCCGAGCTTGGCCAGGATGTTCGACACGTGCACGCTGACCGTCTTCGTGCTGATGTACAGCCTCTTGCCGATCTCGCCGTTGCTGCGGCCCTGGGCGACCAGGACCAGCACCTCGACCTCGCGCGGGGTCAGCTCGTCGCCGGTACGGGAGGCGGCTGCCGTGCGTGGTGAAGGCCCCGGTACCCGGTTCAGATGTCGCAGCAGCGGCTCGGCCCGCAACCGCACCGCCACCTCCCGGGCCTGCGCCGCAACCTGCTGCGCGCCGTCCGGATCGCCGGTCGCGACCAGGATCTCGGCAAGCGTCGCCCGGGTGCGCGCCGCCTGGAACACGTGGCCGAAGGCGTCGAAGGCCGCCACCGCCGCCGTCCAGGCCGCCACCAGGTCTGCGGCGGACGGCGGATCCCGCCCGATGAGCCAGTGCATCCGGACCTGCTCGGCCTCGGCGAGCCGGGCCCAGGCCTGCGTCTCCGGACCCGGTCGCTGCAGACCCGCCAGCACCTGGCGGACGTCCCCGAGGAGCCGCTCGGCGTGACCTGCCAGGTCGGCCCATTCCAGCGCCGGACGGCGCGCCGCCGCCTCCGCCAGGGCCCGCAACGTCGTCGCCGCCAACCGCACCGTCGCCTCGAAGCCGGGGTTCCAGATCCGGCTCATCACCTCGATCACGCCGTCGTACTGCGCCACCGCGTCCGCCACCCGGTCGGCCCGGGACGCCATCTCGATCGCCAGCTCCGCGCCGTGCACGGCGATCAGCCCCTCTCGCTCCCACAGCGGCCGCATCCGGGCCAGTCGCGCCGAGACGTCCGCACCACGAGCCGCCTCGACCTGCGCCCGCAGCACGTCCAGCAGGGCCGAGGGCAGCGGCGGGTCGCTGTCGTCGGGGGCGGTGAGCACCACGAGCGCCTCGTCCCACTGCCCGGTCACCACCAGCGACCAGCCGAGGAACCAGCGGGACTCGAAAGCGTAGGGCGCCCAAGGGGTTCCGGAGGCGACACCGAGCTCCATGGCGGCCCGCAGGTGCTCGATGCCCGGCTCGAGCTGCGCGGCCTGCAGGCAGGACAGCCCGAGCCACATCTGCGCGCGCAGCTCGGCGGCCGGACTGCCGGCCGCGCGGGCGCGCTCGACGGCCTCGGTCAGCGCCTGGCGGCTCTCCGGACCCGCGGCCCGCCCACCGATCCGGCTCACCGTGGTGAACGCGTCGCTGGCCAGGGCCGGCAGGTCGAGGCGCTCGGCCAGGTCGAGTGCCGCAAGCCCCACCGCGCGTGCCTCGTCCAGCCGGCCCTCCTGCTGCAGCACCCGGGCGTGCACGGTGAGGGCCCTGGCCCGCTGCGCGCTCGCCTCCTCCGCCAGCAGCCCGACCGCCGCGCCGGAGACCTCCGCCGGGTCCTCCGGGGTCTCGATCGAACTCAGCGCCGTGGCCCGGACGACGAGCAGCCGCGCCCGGAGGTGTGGATCGGCGTGGGCGGGCAGCCGGGACAGGTGCTCACCGGTCAACGCCGCCGCCCGGTCGGCGTGACCGGTCGCCAGCAGCGCCTCGCCCGCCTCGGCGACGACCGCGGCGACCTCCACCCCGTTCGCGGCCGCCACCTCGGCGTCCGCGAGGAGCTCCAGCGCCACCTCGAAGTGGCACACCGCGTCCGAGGGACCGCCCACCGACATGGCCTCGCGGGCGGCGGCCAGGCTGGCACGCACCGCCGTCCGATGGTCCAGCGCCCGGCGCGCATGCTGCGCCAGCTCAGCCGCCGTCCCGGGACCACGCCGCTCGACCAGCGCCTCGACGTAGGCCGCGTGCAGCCGGACCCGCTCCCCCGGCAACAGGTCGTCGTAGGCAGCCTCCGCAAGCAGTGCGTGCCGGAACGCGAAATGTGTTCCGTCCGAACGCAACACGTTCATCTCCACCGCCTGCCGCAACCCCTCGTCCAACCGGTCGGCGGGCAGGCCGCTGACCGCCGACAGCAGCCCGGCAGGCACCCGCCGTCCGGCCACCGCGGCCACCCGGACCAGTCGCCGAGCGTCCTCGTTCAGCCGGTCCAGCCGGATCAGCAGCAGGTCGGCCAGGTCGGCGGGCAGCGCCGCGTCCGGTTCGCTGAGCGCACCGACCAGCTCCTCGACGAAGAAGGCGTTGCCATCGGCGCGCTCGACGATGGCGACGGCCTGTTCGGCCGACAGCGGGGCCGGGTGCAGGGCCGCGAGCAGGCGCCGGACGTCGGCGGGCGGCAACGGGCCGAGCGGCATCCGGTGCACGCCACGCAGCCGGGTCCACTGGGCGATCTGCGGGCGCAGCGGATGCCGGCGGTGCAGGTCGTCGGAGCGGTAGGACACCACCAGCGCGACCGGCGCCGCGAAGGACCGGGCGAGCAGGTAGCTCACCAGGTCCCGGGTCGAGGAGTCCGCCCAGTGCAGGTCCTCCAGCACCACGAGGACGGGGGTGCTCTGCGCCATCCGCTCCAGCACGTGCCGCACCGCCTCGAACAGCGCGCCCCGCTCCAGCCGGTCCGGCTCCCCGCCGGGGGCGCCGGTCTCGGGCAGCACCCGCCGGCCGGGCTGCAGCCGGACCAGGCTCGGATGCTCGGTCATCAGCTCGGGCGCCTCGACGGCGATCCGCTCGATGACCTCGGTGATCGGCAGGTAGGGCAGGGCGTTCTCGCCGAGGTCGAGACTGTGCCCGGCAAGCACCCGCCAACCGTGGGCGCGGGCGCGATCGGCCAGCGCCTCCAGCAGCCGGGTCTTGCCGATGCCCGCGTCCCCGGCCACCAGGACGGCGCCGGCCCGGGCATCGCGACCATCGGTCGCCGTATCGGTCGCAGCCAGGCCGAGGACGTCGACCAGCTCGCCCAGCTCGGCGTCCCGGCCGACCAGCTCGGCCCGAGCGTTTCCGCGCGCCACGTCGTCCATCGTGGCACTGCCCCGGGTACCGGAACGGCTGGGCGCGGGCCTCACGCCTGGCGGATCCGGGCGGGAGCGGCCGGAGCGCGCCGGCCCCGGCGGGCCAGGACGGTCCACAGCGAGCGCTGGGTGCCCGGCTCGGGCCTCAGGTCCGCGACGGCGAGTCCCTCGGACGCGGCATAGCGCTCGAGTGCCGTCGACGGGCGCCGGACCCGCGGCTCGACGTCGAGGAAGGGCTGCAGGATCTGGTGCGGTGCGAGCATGGCGGTCTCCTGACCAACAGGTGGACGCCGCGGTGGCGACCTGCCTCCAGGCTCGGCCGCTGAGGTAGGCGCTCACATCGGGACGGATCCCTATCTGCTGCCGGTCATGCTCGGGTCGCGCCTTCGCTGGGGCCGTCTGAGGTAGCCGCCGCTGCTCCGCCGGTCACAGAACCGCGCCGCGTGGCGCTACTTCGATGGCGGCGATACCCCGCCCATAGAGCACGACCAGCCGCTCACCGTGTCTGGTGCGAAGCACACCCGAATCCTGCGCGAGCACGGAGATGACGTGCTCGATGACCGCTGCTTCATCAACGGCGTCGGGTTCCTCGTACGAAACGTCCATGTGATCGCCGCCCGTCAGCCGGACGCGCAGAACAACGGCCTTCATCCGACGCACCCTAGCGTCACCACTCGGCGGCCACGAGGGGGCGCCCGACGGTCTCGCCACACCCCTCGAATGGCGCTCGCAAGGCAGTGCGGACGACGCGAAGCCGGTCGCACAGGGGCCCGGCCAGGGTGGAAGAGTAGGGTACGCGGGCCCGCCCTGCCCGGGTGGGTGCGCGGACGGCGAGCAGGAGGTGGCCCTCGGTGAGCATCCACGTGTCGAGCGGCGGGACCACACCGCGGCGGATCGTGCTCAGCTGCGACGTCGCTGGGTGTCCCGTTCAGGTCGAGCCGGTAGCGGCCGAGAAGTGGCGTCGCGACGCCGACGCCGCATCCTGGGCTCGTGATCACGCCGTTGGCTGGACGCACGACCCGAGCCGCGGAACCGACTACTGCCCCCAGCACGCCGCGTTCAGCACCTCCCCAGCCCCGGGGGCCAAGACGCCCCGGCCGACCGCAACTGCTCGAGACCGGGCAGGCAACCCGCTCGACCGCGACGACTACGCGGCACACTTGCGGGCACAGCTCGGCGAGGGCTCGCTGCCTTCGGGGTCGCTCCCTTTGCTGACGCGCGCAGAGGCGGATGTCGTAGCCCGCCTCCTCGACGAACTCGCCGGCGTCTACCTTGGTGAGGAGCTCGGGACCCTCGCCCGCGCGCTGTCCCAGACGATCGACAGCCAGCTCGATGAGCAGAAGTAGCCGACCGTCCGCCGCCCACGGCCGGCGGACGTCGTAGTACAACTACAAGTAGTACAACTACAAGCGGGAGAACCCCTTCGTCCCGGCCGGGATCCGGCGGTGACCCGCCGTCCCGAAGTCGACCACCACGTCGGCGTCCGTCACCTCCACGACGCGACCCATGCCCCAGCTGTCCAAAGTGACCCGGTCACCCACGCTGAACTCTGCAGTCGAGGGCGGGACCACCTCCTCGCGGACGAAAGGGCTGGTGGACAGGACCCGTCCTCGGGCCGAGGAGTGACTCGCCATACAACCAGTGTGAGGCCTGTGTTCCCCGCCGGCACCCCCTTCCACACACTGGACCGGGGTGCGGAGGTGTAGGTGGCCGCCGCCGCGTCATCGCGACCTCCGGTCACCCGCATCTCAAGTCCACGCGGATGGCCGCAGACCGGCACTGGCTACCCCGACCACACCCATAAGCAGGGCCACGCCACTGGCGACCGTGCGCACGACGTTCCACACCTGCCACCGGCCGGAGTAGTCCGCCCAGACCCGCGCGGCCTCGTCGACATCCGCCGGCCAACGCCACCGGCGTGAGGAAGAAGGCCGGGAAGAACACGGCGTTGCGCACCGAGGCGTTCATCGCCTGCATAGCGGCGATCGCCACCCGTGGGTCGGCGTCGTCCAGGCCCCACATCGTCGAGCAGACCCAGGCGTAGAAGAAGCCGAAGATCGCACCGGTCAACAGGACGGCCACGGTCGCGGACACGGAGAAGGCAGAGGGTCGGCGCACGTCGCACTCCTTAATCGAACTGATCGGTACGTATCAATGATGCGAACGATTGAGTACGCTTGTCAAATGGCCGACACCTCACGACGTGGACGCCTTCCCCTCCGGCAGCGCGAGACGCGTCGGCAGGAGGTGCTCCAGGCGGCCTTGGACGAGCTGCTCGCCCGTGGTGCCGCAGCGGTGACGATGGACGGCGTCGCGCGCCGCGCGGGCGCCTCCAAGGAGACCCTCTACTCCTGGTTCGGCAGTCGCGACGAGCTGTTGGGCGCCCTCATCGAGGCGAACGCGGACGCGTCGGCGGCCCGCGTCGTCCGGGCTCTCGAGGTCCCCGCCACGACGCCGACGCAGGCGCGCGAGACGCTCGTGGCCTACGGCGAGGCGTTGCTCGGACTGCTCACCGGCCCGGCATCGGTCGAGCTCAACCGGGCCGCGATGACCTCGCCGGCGCTCGCCGAGCGCCTCCTCAGCTCGGGCCGCCACCGGGTCGGTCCCCGGGTGGAGGCCTACCTCGCCCGACTGCACGCCGAGCAGATCCTCGACGTGCCCGACCCGGGCGAGGCCTACCGGACGCTCTACGGGCTCATCGTGCGCGACACCCAGATCCGGGTGCTGCTCGGCGAGCCGGCGCCGACCCGCGCCGAGATCACGCGCACAGTCGCCGCGGCCGTGGACACCTTCTTCGCCCCTTCTGGTAGGTAGCTGCCCGTCACGGGCGGGGGGCAACCACCGCGTCGATCACGAGGACCCGGCCGGTGCCCCGGCTCGCCTGTCGACGATGAGGCCGCGCACCAGGGCACGCAGGCCGCGATCGAACATCCGGTCCCAGCCGAGGTACTCCGACTCGCGCATGGCGCGCGCCAGGTTCGGGAACTCCTCGGGCGGGATCCCGCTCTCCTCACCCGTCTCGGGGACCTGCGCGGACTGTCCCTCCTGGGCGAGACGGTTCACGTAGGCCAGCGTCGTGCCGAACACGTACTGGCCGATGTTGTCGACCGCGGCGATCGCGTCCGTCGGGCCCAGCCCCATGTCATAGAGGATGCCGAGCATGACCTCCACCGGGCGCAGCTGGCCGGGGGTCCGCGCTGATCGGCTCAGCGTGATCGGCACGGTGTTCGGGTGCGCGAGCAGGGCCGACCTGAGTGCATAGCCCAACCGGACGGCCCGCTCCTCCACGCCGAGCGTCGGGTCGTCCCCCGAGAAGTCCACCTCGCCCATGACCGCATCGAAGATCAGGTCCTCGAGGGCCGACTTGTCGGGGACGTGGTAGTAGAGCGACATCGGTCCGACGCCGAGCTCGGTCGCGAGCCTGCGCATGGACAGCGCCACCAGCCCGTCCCGATCGACCAGCGCGATCGCTGCCGCGACGATCTGCACCCGGGTGAGCACGGGCGTGTTCGGCTTGCGCGGGCTCATCGGACCCGGACGCTACCAGCGCCGACCAGCACCGGGGGCGCCTGGCACAACGCTTCCTCGTCACCGGGCATGAGCACGTTCGTCACACCGGCGCCTCGGCTGAACATCGCGCGGCGGTTGATCAGGACGGCGAGCACGGCCAGCCCGGCGAAGATCAGCGAGTCGTACGGCTGCGCGTCGGGCCAGATCGGGTTGTTCATCTGGAAGTGGTAGAGCGCCGCGACGAGGATGCTCCCGCCGGCGGCGTTGAACAGCGGCGTGAGGATGAAGGAGATCGACACCACGCCGATGAAGAAGGCCGGGAAGGACCACTGGCTCTGCGGCGTCCCGCTCAGGAAGAAGGCGGGCAGGTGCCAGATGGCCCACAACGTCGACAGGATCAGGTCTGCCCAGATCGGGCGGAACCGACGCTGCAACAGCGGCAGGGCGACACCACGCCACCCGAACTCCTCCATCGGACCGAGCGCCAGCATGAACAGCAGCGCGGGGATCACCGCGTACCAGGGAGTGAACGGCAACGACAGGTCGCTGCCCTTGATCCACGCTCCGAGGTAGAAGGCAGCCGGAATCCCGAGCGCCAGGTAGGCGGCCCAACCGAGCGGCATGCGCCACAGCGCCAGGCGCTTCAGGTAGCTGCGCAACCCGCGGACGCCGTAGTACTTGAGCACCAGGCCGATACCCGAGATCGCCGGGGCGTACACGGCGACGATGAACAGCGGGTTCGTCAGGCCGATCGGGCCGAAGATCGGCTCGAGCTGATCGGCGAAGCCCAGCGCGAAGGCGGCCACGCCCCAGGACAGCCCGAACGCCATCGCGAAGAACGAGATGACGGTCCTGACGGTCATCGGTGTGCGGTGGGTCACTGGAGTGCTCATCTGCGTTCCCCTTACCGGGAGGTCGGTCGCCGTCCGGCGACTTTATCGTACGGTGTACGACAGACAGTATCGTACGCCGTACCATAAAGCAAGGCGGGGTCGCTGACGGCCGGGCTACTCGCTCCCGGACCCTCTGCGGACCTTTCGCCCAGTTCACTGCGCGTACGGGTCGGCAGACTGTCAGTGGACCCTGCTCGGTGAGAGGGGCGGACGGTGGCGAAACAGACGGACATCAAAATGCGCGGTACCCCGAAGCCCTGGGTGAACGCGGCGGTGCGGACGATGCTTCGCACACCCGGGCTGCGACGAGTGCTCGGCAGGGTGTTCGCCGTGATCACCGTGACGGGGCGCAGGACGGGCAGGCAGTACTCGACGCCCGTGCAGTACATGGTGGTCGACGGGCACTATGTTGTGCTCTCCCAGAGGATGCGCCGGTGGTGGCGGAACATCAGGGCCCGCCCCGGGGTCGAGCTTCTCGTCCGTGGCAGAACGATCCACGCCGACGCCACCCTCCCCGAGGGTGAGGCTGCGCGTGATCTGCTGTCGACCTGCCTGGCCACCAACCCGCGGGTGGCCAGCTTCTACGGCATCCAGCCCGACCCAGCCGGGGCATTCGACGTGAGTGCGGTCGACGACCTCCTCGACACGGTGGTCGTGATCGATATGCGTCCGGTGTAGAGCACGACGAGCAGGCGACGGACTGCCGCACAGGACGATCGCCCTGGGCAGGCCGGAGCCGGCTCCGCGGACACTGGGCGGCATGGCGCAGCTGCCGTACGGACCGTCCGTCACCCGACTGCTACCCGGTCTGCGTCGGGGGTTCCGGGTGGTCAACCGGGCGACCGGCCCCGCCATCACGGCAGGTTTCGGCCCGTTGCTCGGCACCCCCGCCACCGGGCAGATGCTGCTGCTGCGCACCGTCGGACACAAGAGTGGTCAGCGCAGACAGGCCCCGGTCGGGTACGCCCTGGTCGAGGGGCGCGTGGTCGTCATGGCCGGGTACGGCCGCGGCACCCACTGGTTCCGCAACGCCATGGCCCATCCGGACGTCGAGATCGCCCTTCCCGGTGCGGTCCTGGCCGGCCGCGCGGCCGAGATCACCGACCCCGCTCGGCGACGGGAGGCCTTCCGCGTCCTGTACGACGCGCTGGGAGTGGTCGGCCGGACCTTCCTGCCCGAGGCCGCCTCGGCACCCGACGAACGGATCGACGAACTGGCCCAGGCGCTTCCGATCCTCGAGATCACGCCGACGGCCGTGCTGCCTGGCCCCTACGATCCCGGCGGGACGTTCTGGCGCTACCCGTTCGCGGCCACCCTGGCCGGCGTCCTCCTGCTGTCCGCCCGCCGCCGCCGCCGGAGAAGCTGCCACACCTGACGCAGGGCCACCGCTCACAGACCGAGGAAGTCGGCGCCGAGTGCGCTGGCCAGGTTCCGGTGGGCCGGGCCGACGCCGATCACCACGGCGACCCGAGCACCGTGCCGGCGGGCGAAGGCCAGTGCCAGGCCGGGCAGCGGCGGGCGGCACCAGCACCGGGGCGGCCCCCCGGGGTGGTCGCAGACCGCCGTGTCCACCGGAGGATGGGCGACGGCGCCGACTGCGGCGGCCAGGTCGGCGAGGGGCCGGACGCCGGGCGGGGTCGCCTCGTCCGGGCGCCAGTCGAGGAGCAGGTGGGGACGGTCCGGGTGCGCCGAGGCGACCGCCTGCTGCCACCCCGGGCGCTGCATCGCGGCGGCCGCCAGCACCACCACCGGCTCGCCCACTGGCTCCTCCCGGACGAACGGGATCTGCTCGACGGCCACGAAACCCTCTGCGACAGAGGGCACCTCGAGCTGTCGAGCCGCTCGTAGCTGCGCGGTGGGGGTGAGCAGTCCGGCGGTGCCTCGGGCGGCCTCGGCCAGCTCGTCGGGCATCGGCAGGTGGCCGAACACCTCCAGCAACCGGGTCACCAGGTTGACCTGCGCCTGGGCCAGCGGGGTGTCCAGCCACCGGCAGCGCACCGCCGCGCCGTGCCGCGCGGCGACGTCCAGCACGTGGCTGCGCGCCACTCGGGTCAGGTAGGTGTTGTCCAGCACCACCCGGCGCGCCCCGGACCGGGTGCCCAGCGCGTCGTCCAGGTCGGCGGCGACGTCCCGCAGGGTGCCGCCGCGCTCGTCCCGGTTCAGCCGCAGTGCCCCGTCGGCGGCCAGCCGGCGCGCCAACCGGGTCTTGCCGGACCCCGGGATGCCCATGACCATCACCACCTCGGCAGGCGGTGCCGCCCGACGCAGGGCCCCCGGGGCGGCGGCGCGGCGGGCTGCTCGCGGGTCGAAGGCGCCGTCCAGGCGGTCCCGAGCGGGCCCGGACAGGGCCAGCCGGGCCGCCCGGGCCGCCGAGCGCGCGGTCTGCGGACGGCGCGCACCCGGGATCGCGACCAGCGTGGGCCATCGGCTGAGCAGCCAGGCCAGGGCCACCTCGGCCGGGGTGGTCTCGGAATCCTCGTGGCCTGCGGCCACCTCGGCGAGGACCGGATCGGTCAGCGTGCGTCGCAGGCGCCGCGGCCCACCGAGCGGGGAGTGGGCGATCACACCCAGGCCCAGATCGGCGCACCGGTCGAGCAGCCCGCCGCGGACGGGGGTGTCCTCCAGCACGCTCATCGCCACCTGGACGACGCTGACCGGCGCCAGGTCGAGAGCCTGGTCGAGCTGGTCGACGGTGACGTTGGACAGCCCGACCCGCGCGACCAGGCCGGCGTCGACGAGCCGGGCCAGGGCCCGCACCGAGGTGGCCCAGGGCGTGCGGGGGTCCGGGGCGTGCAGCAGGTAGGTGTCGATCGGCAGTGGGTCGAGCGCCTCGAGGCCGGCCTCGCAGTGCCGACGGATCGTGCCGGCCCGACCGTCCGGGCGCCAGCCGCCGTCCGGACGCCTCATCCCGCCCTTGGTGACGATCCGCGCCGTCCGGTCTGCATCGCAGGCGCGTAGCGCCCGGGCCAGCAGCCGCTCGTTGTGCCCCAGCTCGGCCTCGCCGTGACCGTAGGCGTGCGCGGTGTCGAACACCGTGATCCCGGCGTCGACCGCCGCCGCGATCGTGGCCAGCGCCAGCTCCTCGTCCCGGTCGAGGGCGGTCGACAGGCGCATGCAGCCGAGGCCGATGCGCAGCTCGGCGGGGGCCAGCCAGGACGGAGGGGTCAGGTCCGCGAGTCTACGGGTGCACCTCGTGCTCGCGGTACCACGCGTACGTCGCCTCGATGCCCTCGCGCAGCCCGATCCGGGCCGTCCAGCCCAGCTCGGCCAGCCGGGACACGTCGAGCAGCTTGCGCGGTGTGCCATCGGGTCGGGTGGTGTCCTGGCGCAGCTCGCCCTCCCAGCCGACCACCTCGGCGACCAGCTCGGCCAGCGCCCGGATCGTGATGTCCCGGCCGGTGCCGACGTTGACCGGCGCCGGGTCGTCGTAGTGCTCGAGAAGGAACAGCACCGCCTCAGCCAGGTCGTCGACGTGCAGGAACTCCCGCCGCGGCGTCCCGCTGCCCCACACCGTGACCTGCTCGGCGCCGGTGACCTTCGCCTCGTGGAAGCGGCGGATCATCGCCGGCAGTACGTGCGAGGAGGCGGGGTCGAAGTTGTCGTTGGGGCCGTACAGGTTGGTCGGCATCGCCGAGACGTAGGCAACGCCGTACTGGCGACGCAGCGCCTGCACCTGGAGGATGCCGGCGATCTTCGCGATCGCGTACCCGTCGTTGGTCTCCTCCAACGGTCCGGTCAGCAGCGCGGACTCGCTGATCGGCTGCGGCGCGTGTTTGGGGTAGATGCAGCTCGAGCCGAGGAACAGCAGCCGCTGCACCCCGAACCGCTGCGCTGCCTGCAGCACGTTGAGCTGGATCCGGAGGTTGTCGGCCAGGAAGTCCGCCGGCGCACTCGCATTCGCCAGGATCCCGCCCACCCGGGCCGCGGCCAGCACCACCACCTGCGGCGCGGTGTTCTTGACGAACTCCTCGACGGCCCCGGCCTCACGCAGGTCGAGCTCGGCCGAGGTCGCCCCGACCACATCCGTGAAGCCTTGGGCGAGAAGGTGTCTGACCACGGCCGAGCCCACCATGCCGCGGTGCCCGGCGACATAGACCCGCGCTGAGGAGTCCCTCAATGCGCACCTCGCCCACGCAGCACCGCGAACAGCGTCTTCCAGACGATCTCGGCGTCCAGGGCCACCGACCAGTTCTCCACGTAGTACAGGTCCAGGCGCACCGCCTCGTCCCAGGACAGGTCCGAACGCCCGCTGACCTGCCACAGGCCGGTGATCCCCGGGGTGACCAGCAGCCGCCGGTGCACGTGCTGCTCGTACTGGGCCACCTCGGACGGCAGCGGCGGGCGCGGACCGACCAGCGACATCTGCCCGAGCAGCACGTTGACCAGCTGCGGCAGCTCGTCCACGGAGGAGCGGCGCAACCAGCGGCCCAGTCGGGTGACCCGCGGGTCGTCGCGCAGCTTGAACAGCACCCCGTCGCTCTCGTTGGCCGCCACCAGGTCGGCGCGACGTTGCTCGGCGTCCATGCACATGCTGCGGAACTTATACAGCCGGAACGGTTTTCCGTCGCGCCCGATCCGCTCCTGGCCGAACAGCACCGGACCGCGGCTGGTTGCCTTCACCAGCACCGCCACCGCCGCCAGCATCGGCGCCAGGACGACGAGCAGCAGCACCGTGGCCACCAGGTCGATGCTGCGCTTGAGCAGCCGGCGTCCGCCGCTGAACTGCGGCGCGGCGATCTGCAGCAGCGGCAGCCCGGAGACCGGGCGGACGTGGATCCGCGGCCCGGCCACATCGGTGAACGCCGGCGCGACCAGCAGGTCCACCCCGGTGCCCTCCAAGGCCCAGGCCAGCTGCCGCAACACCTCCGGGCCCAGGCCCGGGGAGTGGGCCACGGCCACGGTGTCGACCCGGTGCTGCTCGATCGCCGCCGGCACGTGTGCCAACGAGCCATCCGCGGCCGGGCCGCAGCGACAGACCACCGCCAGCCCCGCATGTGCGCTGGAGGTCAACCGCCGCTCCAGCGTGTCCAGAGCCGTCCCCTCGCCGACCAGCAGCACCCGGTGACAGGCCCGCCCACGGCCCCGGATCCGGTGCAGCACCTGACGGGCCGCGTAGCGGCCGGCCAGGGTGGCCAGCCCGCTGACCGGCAGCGCCACCGCGACCATGCCTCGGGCCACCTCGACGTCGAGGGCGTAGGCGAGCACCGCCACCAGCGCGGTGAACCGCACCGAGGCGTTGAAGACCCGGCGGAACTCTTCGCTGCCCAGTCCCAGGAAGCGCGGCTCGTAGGCCCGGCAGACCGCCATCGTCGCCACCCAGGGCACCGTGGCCGCCAGCACCACGACGCTGTACGTCAAGCCTCGCAGCGGCACCTCCATGGTGCCGAACCGGACCAGCATCGCGATCGCGCCGGCCGCGGCCAGGGCCGCGGCGTCCACCAGCATCAGGACGCCGACGTACCACCGCATCCACGACCCGCTCGCCGGCTCGGCCGGCACGGCGCCGTCCGGCTCGGCCGGGCTGTCGCCGCCGGGACCCCCGGGCAGGTCCCGGATGTCGACGACGGTGACCGACCAGCCGTCGTCCGGCTCGGCAGGCTGGTCAGGAGCCAGCGGATCGAGCCGGCCGCGCTGCTGCGGGATGTCGCGACCGTGTGACAGCGCGGTCACGACGCCGTCCCGCAGGCGGAGACGTCCGCGCGGACCTGGGGCGGGGTGACCAGGGACTGCACGGGCAGCCGCGGTGCGCCGTCCAGCCCCGCCGGTTCGGTGAACCGCACCTCCAGTCGTCGCGGCGTGCCGGGCACCAGCTCCAGGTACATGCCGTAGGACGGACGACCCGCCACGACCCCCTCCTCCACGAATCCGCTGTCCTGGCCGCCGGTGGCCAGCCCCCCGGTCGGCAGCGTGCTGGGCAGGTCCCCCGGCGGCGGCGCGAGCGGGATCGGCCCGCCGTCCAACGTGGCCGAGGTCAGGTGCGCGCCCCGGGTGACCAGCAGCTGCAGCTCCACCCGGTTCTGGCTCGGCTTGACCGTGAACCGGGGCCGGTCGCTGCGCACCGTCACGTACTCGGGCAGGCCCGTGGTCGGTGCCTGGTTCAGCAGGTCCACGGTGACCGACACGGTGCGTCCGGCCGCCCGGCACTCCAGCACCTGGTAGCTCAGCGACTGCTGCAGCCAGGTGTCGAGCTTGTTGCCGGCCGCGTTGACCAGCACCGCCTGCGCGAACGGGTCCCGGCCCTGGTCCACGGCGCCGGCCAGGTCGGAGGCGACCAGCGCCGTCTGCTCGGCGTCGACGGCCGAGTAGAGCAGCAGGTGCCCCTCGGCGGCCGCCTCCCGCAGCCGCGGCACCAGGGCCTCCGCCGACGCCCCCCCGGTCAGCACCGCGTCCATCGTCTGCACGCCGACCTCGAGCATCAGCTCCTTGCGCCGGTCGGCCAGGTCGGCCCGCTGGTACTGCTCGAGCAGCACCAGGTCCTCCACCTGGTCCGCGCCGACCCGGCCCACCACCGGGGCCTGCACCGGTCCGGTGGCGGCCAGCACCGCGGACAGCGCCGCGGGGTCCAGCGCGACCGCGCCGTCCAGCTGTTCCCCGGTGGCGGCCTGCCACATCGCCAGCCAGGCCCCGCCGACCTCGGGGAAGTGCGGGCTCAGGTTGGAGTTCACCCACAGCTCGGTGGCCCCCAACGCGGCGTACCGGTCCAGGTAGTCGGCGTCCAGACCGTCGATGCTCGCCGGCAGCGCCGGCAGCTGGGTGTTGGTTCCGGTGCGCACGACGGTCAGCACCCCGTCGTCGGCCTCGACGATCGCGAACGCGTCGAGCAGCCCACCGGTGCCCCGGGCCTCGGCCGGGTTCTGGAACGCGACGAAGTACCGCCGCTGACCGTCCAGGCCGAGCATGCCCGGCGCCACCTGCGCGGCCGTGTGCGCCGAGGCGGTCAGCGTGGACAGCGCGACCAGCTGGGAGTCCAGGTCGGTGTGGGCCTGCCGGACCACACCGAGCCAGGACGGTTCCAGGGCGGCGACCCGGGCCCGCTCGGCCTGCAGCACCTCGTTCGCGCGACCCAACGGCTCGGCGGCCGTGGCCAGACCGGCCACGTCGATCCTGCCGGCCGTCAGCAGCCGGGCCGGGTGCACGTCGGTGGTCGCCGCGTTCAGGGCCGGGACGCCGTCCGCGGCCACCGCGGCCACCGCCTGGGTCAGGCCGCGCACCGTGGCGACCGGGCTGCCCAGCCAGGGGACGGCGGCGGCCGTCGCCCACACCGGGTCGTCGGTCAGCTCGGCCGCAGCCGCCGCGTGCTGTTGCAAGACGCTGATCCGTTGCGCCACAGCGGGATCGCCGTGGACCACCTCGGTGCGCAGCGGACCCAGCTCGGCGCGGGCGGCGAGCAACTCGTCCCGGGCCTGGACCGCCGTCCAGGCCAGCCAGCCGGTGGCGCCGGCGAGCACGGCGCCGAGCACCCCCGAGCCGAGCAGCAGCAGGCGCCTGCGGCCTCTCATCTGATGCGTCCCCCCGGTGGTACCTGCCGTCGGCGCCGAGTACTGGCGACGGACTACCAGATCTCCAGCTTGAGGATCGCCGAGGAGGACATGCTGTTGCCGGACCCCGCCGCCGCGACCGCCTGGTAGTAGTGCAGTGCGTGCGAGGGCACCTGGAAGCTGAAGTTGCCCTTGGCGTCGATCTGCCCGTTCCGGATCTGCACCCAGCTCGTCGCCCCGTCATGCGAGCTGTACAGACCGAGCTTGACCGAGCCGATCGCGCAGCCGTTGCGGCTGACCTTGCCGTTCAGGGTCACCGTGCGGCCACGGTGGGTGTGGTTCGGGCCGGTCATCACGACCTGCGGGGCACCGCTCGGCGGGTACTGGCAGCCGCCGTGGCCCCTGTTTCCCTTGTTTCCCTTGTTTTTCTTGTTCCCGTTGTCCCTGTTGTTGCCGTTGTTTCCGTCGTTTCGGTTGTTGCCGTTGTTGCCGTTGTTCTGGTTGTTCCCGTTGCTGGGACGGCCGGGGTTGTTGACCGGGCGGCCAGTGATCTCGCCGGACCCGTTGCTGCCGGACCCGTTGCTGCCCGATCGGTTGCTACCGGACCCGCTGCTACCGGACCGCTTGTCAGAGCGGTTCTTCTGGTGCCTGCGGGACCCGCCGCTGTGCTCCCCGCCGTGCCCGTCCGGACCCCGCCCATGCACCCTGTGGTGGCCGGGGGAGCCGTTCCGGTGGGCCGGTGCCGCAGCGGCCGAGGAGCCGACCGCCGAGGCCGCCGAGGCCGCCGCCACCGGTGCCAGCCCGCCGAGGGCCAGCACCCCGACACCCACCGCGGCCGCCCGCCGTGCGAGCCGGGCCGTCGATGTGCGCTCTGCCGTCGGTCGGCCTGCGCTCGCCTGCGCCGCTGTCTGTCCCATCGCTCGCTCCCCCATCGGTCGCTCTGTCATCGCTCGGAAGCCACTCCGGCCGCCGGACGCCCCGATCCTGCCACACAATGAGTAACCGAGTGACTATCTACAGTTACAGGGCCCGGCTATGACTCGGATCACATCACGGGCGGGCGGTGAGCACGTCCAGCCATGCGGCCGTCGAGGCGACGATCCGGTCCGCGGCGGCACGTAGGGCCGCCGGCTGGTCAGCCGGCGCCGAGGCCACCGGATCGGCGACGTCCAGCTCGTGCGGGGGCGGGGCCGGGCGGCGTCCCCGACGTCCGGTCGCCAGCGCCGGCAGGGCACGCAGCCGCTGCTCGACGTCCGTGCCGGGTGGCCCGGCCGCCGCGACGGCCGCGGCCAGGTCGGCAGGCCCGGCGCCGTCCACCAACCAGGCCAGCTCGGCCCAGGTGAAGGTGCGCCGCAGGGCAGACGGCACGGCGGCCACCACCTCGTCGCGCAGCCGACGGGTGGCGGCCAGCACCAGGTCGGCGCCCATCACCATCGCCGGGTCCAGCGGGCGGGACAGCACGCCCTCGACCGGCCATCCGCGGTCGCGGGCCAGCTCGACGGCCGGCGGCCACGGGGGTATCCCGGGACGGGCCCGGGTGCCGGCGCTGGCCACCTGCACCACACCGGACAGGCCGCGGCGATCCAGCTCGTACCGGGTCAGCGCCTCGGCGAGAACCGAACGGCACTGGTTGGCGACACATACGTGCAGGACGACGGCCATCGCGGCGATGATGCCACTCCCGAGCGGGCCGGCCACAGCAGGTCGGTAGCGCCGCCGCTGCTCAACCGACAGACTGGCGCACATGCCACGCGACGCCCAGGACCCGTCCTCGAAGCGCCCCGCCACCGCTGCCGGCTCCGGCACCGGGGAAAAGGGTGGCCGCTCGAGGACCGCTCAGCGCGGGGCGTCCGCCCCCACGACCAAGGCCCCGACCACCAAGGCGCCGACGCCGGAGTCGGCACAGGACCGCACGCCCCAGCCGGTTCGGGTCGACCGGACGACGCTGGCCCAGGTGGCCGCCGGTGCGCACTGGAACCCGCATGCGGTGCTCGGTGCCCACCTGAACGACGCCGCGGTGTCGGTGCGCACCCTGCGCCCGTTCGCCAAGTCGGTGAGCGTGGTGCTCCCGGACGGCTCCCAGTACCCGATGAGCCATGAGTGGGAGGGGATCTGGAGCGCCGTCCTGCCCATCCAGCAGGTCAGCGACTACCGCCTCGATGTCACCTACGACGGTGTCGGCACCACTCGGGTCGACGAGCCGTACCGGCACATGCCCACCCTCGGCGAGGTCGACCTGCACCTGATCAGCGAGGGCCGCCACGAGCAGCTCTGGGACGTCCTCGGCGCCCACATCCAGCACTTCGACGGACCGATGGGCACCTCCACCGGGGTCTCCTTCGCGGTCTGGGCGCCCAACGCCCAGGCGGTCCGGGTGATCGGTGACTTCAACCACTGGGTCGGGCGCGGGCACGCCATGCGGGCGATGGGCTCGACCGGCGTGTGGGAGCTGTTCCTGCCCGAGGTGGCCGCCGGGGCCCGGTACAAGTTCGAGATCCTCGGCAAGGACGGCGGCTGGCGGCAGAAGGCCGACCCGATGGCCTTCGCCACCGAGATCCCGCCATCCACCGCCAGTGTGGTCTTCGAGTCGAGCTACACCTGGGCCGACCAGAAGTGGATGACCGAGCGGGCCGAGCGCGACGTCCACAACGCCCCGATGAGCATCTACGAGGTGCATCTCGGCTCGTGGCGCAAGGGCCTGAGCTACCGCGAGCTGACCGACCAGTTGGTCGCCTATGTCAAGGACCTCGGCTTCACCCACATCCAGCTGCTGCCCGTCGCCGAGCACCCGTTCGGCGGGTCGTGGGGCTACCAGGTCACCTCCTACTACGCCCCCACCTCCCGGTTCGGGTCCCCCGACGACTTCCGTCTGCTCGTCGACGCCCTGCACCAGGCCGGAATCGGGGTGATCCTGGACTGGGTGCCGGCCCACTTCCCCAAGGACGAGTGGGCGCTGGCCCGCTTCGACGGCCAGCCGCTGTACGAGTACGCCGACCCGCGCAAGGGCGACCACCCCGAGTGGGGCACCCACGTGTTCGACTTCGGCCGCACCGAGGTGCGCAACTTCCTGGTGGCCAACGCCGTCTACTGGCTCGAGGAGTACCACATCGACGGCCTGCGGGTGGACGCGGTCGCCTCGATGCTCTACCTCGACTACTCCCGCAAGGACGGCGAGTGGACGCCGAACATCTACGGCGGCCGGGAGCACCTGGAGGCGGTCTCCTTCATCCAGGAGGCGAACGCCACCGCCTACAAGCGCTGCCCCGGCATCGTCACCATCGCCGAGGAGTCCACCGCCTGGCCCGGGGTCACCCGACCGACCCACGTCGGCGGCCTGGGCTTCGGGCTGAAGTGGAACATGGGCTGGATGCACGACTCGCTCACCTACATGAGCAAGGAGCCGATCCACCGCCAGTTCCACCACCACCAGATGACCTTCTCGCTGATGTACGCGTTCAGCGAGAACTTCTGCCTGCCGATCAGCCACGACGAGGTCGTGCACGGCAAGGGCTCGCTGCTGCGCAAGATGCCCGGCGACCGGTGGCAGCAGCTGGCCAACGTGCGGGCCTACCTGGCGTTCATGTGGGCCCACCCGGGCAAGCAGCTGGTGTTCATGGGCATCGAGCTCGGCCAGGAGGCCGAGTGGTCGGAGTCGCGCAGCCTGGACTGGTGGCTGCAGGAGACCCCCTGGCACGCCGGGCTGCAGCAGCTGGTGCGCGACCTCAACCGCACCTACCTGGCCCACCCGGCGCTGTACGAGGTCGACTTCGCCCCCGAGGGCTTCGAGTGGATCGACGCCAACGACTCCAGCCACAACACGTTCTCGTTCATGCGCTGGGACGTCGACCGCACCGAGCCGTTGGTGTGCATCGCCAACTTCTCCGGAGTGCCCGACGAGAACTACCGGGTGGGCCTGCCGTACGGCGGCCGGTGGCGCGAGGTGCTCAACACCGACGCCGGTGAGTACAGCGGGTCCGGTGTGGGCAACCTCGGCCTGGTCCAGGCCACCGACGTCGCGTGGCACGGGCGGCCGGCCTCGGCCGAGCTGCGGGTACCGCCGCTGGGCGCGGTCTGGCTGGTGCCGGAGGTCCCCGCCGAGGGCTGACCACGCCCGCTCAGCCGCCGAAGCCCGCCCGGTAGGCGGCCGCCGCGGCGGGCAGCCGCCGGCCACCCTCGTACGAGCCGCCGTCGGCCTGGAACACCGCCTCGTAGGCGAGCAGGTCGGCGTTCTGTGCGAAGAACTCCCGCATCCAGCGGACGTAGTCCGGGTTGTCGCCGCCGACGCTGTCGCCGACGGTGCGGTTGCCCCACTCCGGCACCGACAGGAGCTTGCCGCGGGAGCGGGCGAAGTCGGCCCAGAAACCCATGCCGTGGTGGTCGGTGCCCGCGTGGTGGCTGTCGAACACGGTCCGGCTGCGGGCCGCCGGCCAGTGGTCATAGCTGTCCACACCGATGAAGTCGACGTAGGCGTCCCCGGGGTAGGCACGACGTGGGTCGCTCAGCGCACCGGTGCGCCCCCTGCTGACGCTCCATTCCCACAGCACGTCCGGAGCGTCGGCGCGCACCGTGGTCACCACCTGACGCCAGCACGCGGCGAAGGCATCGGGGTCGGTCGCGCTCCAGCTGTACCAGTCCCCGTTGAACTCCCAGCCCAGGCGGATCACGGCGTCGTCCGCCCCGTACCGGGTCAGCGCCCGGCCGAAGGAACGCCAGTACCTGCGGTACTCGCCCCGGGCGCAGGCCTGCAGGGAGGCACCACGCTCCGGCAGCATCGCCGTGCCGATCACCAGCCGGCGGCCGGTGCCCTGCCAGCTGCGCAGCTGGTCGCTGGGATCGGTGACCTGCGCCCAGGTCGTGCGCTCGGTCCAGATCAGCACCAGGTCGACCGGGCGGCCGCGCCAGCGTTCGAACTGGGCGACCGTCTTGGGGGTGACGTGACCGACGAACACACCACTGGGCCAGGGCAGGCCCGAGCGCTGGGCACTGGGCCGCAGGGCTGCCCCGGGGAGTGCGGGGGCGACACTCTGGACACTGCGCCGGGCGCTGGGCGACTCCTCGGGAACGGGTTGGGGTCCGCGAACGACCTGCTGGGGGCCACCCCGGGCCAGTCCCGCCAGCAGCACCGCGCCGGCCAGGACGCAGACCAGGCCGCCGACCGCCCAGGGGGCCCACACCCGAACAGGCCGCGGCCGGCCGGCCCGCCGGTGTCGGGCGCCCGGCCGGGCCGCGCCCGGCACCGCCTCGGCGTCGGCGTCGCGAGCCGTCCGCCGGGACGGGCCCTCGGGTCGCAGCACGCTCATGCGCGGCCCTGACGTCGACCCGCGACGAGGCGGCTCAGCGGACGGGCGGCCCAGCGCAGGCCCTCCCGCGCGGCCAGCAGGGTGATGAACAGGTGTGCCGACCGGCCGGGTGCGCCCTCCCGGCGCGCGGCCCGGACCACCTCGCGCAGCCCGGGCAGGTCACCGGCGCTCAGGGCCAGCGGAGCGGTGACCGAGAGCAGGAAGTCGCCGCGCTGGCGGGCACCGATCCATCCCGAGCGCCGCATCACCCAGTCCATCGACTCGCGCCAGCTGATCGCCGCCGAGGCCGACGCCGTCCCGGACTGGGTGTAGTGGAGCAGGACCTGCGGGAGTGCCACCACCCGGCAGCCGGGCTCCCGAGCCGCGCCGAGCACCCAGGCCCAGTCCTCGTGGATGGTCTCGCCGGTGAACGGCACCCGCTGCACCAGGTCGAGGTCGCACAGCAGCATCGAGGCGCCGATCGCCGCGCCCCCCGGGCGCACCTCACGGCGGGTGAACAGGTACTCGGCGACGTCCTGGTCGTCGGCGATCAGGCGCCGCGGCCATCGGCCGGCGACCCGCCCGTCCTCGAGGACCATCAGCTGACGGCAGGCGACGATCACGTGCTTCGCGCCCCGGTCACGCTCCCGCCGGGCCGCGGCGACCTGCTGCTCCAGCTTGGTCGCCAGCCAGGCGTCGTCGTCGTCCAGGAAGGCCACGAAGTCGGTCCGGAGGCGACGGACGCCGGCGTTGCGGGCCGCGGCCGCACCCCCGCCGCCGCCGGTGACGACGACCTCGATCCGCTCGTCCGGCGGCAGCTCAGGGCGTCGCTCGGCCGGTCCGTCGAGGACGACGACCACCTGGGCGGGCGGACGGGTCTGCTCGAGAGCGCTGCGCACGCTGCGCAGCACCGAGGCGCGACCCGTCGTCGGGACGACCACGCCGACGGTGTCCTGGCCCCGGTCGGCCATGGCCGACCGGGTCGACGGGTCATCCTGCACCGTCACCTCCGGTGCCGCTCTGGGTGGGGCTGGGGGTTGCCGGCGTCCCGCCGAGCGTGAGCTCGGTCAGCGACAACCGGCGGATCGGCTGGTCGGACTCCTCGTCGAGGTCGAACACACTGACCTGGGCAGGTCCGGCACCGAGCCGGTCCAGGCTCAACGCCCCCTGGCTCTCGCCGGGCAGGGTGACCGTCTGGTCGATCCGGCGCTGGGCGCCCTCGACGAGGATCCGGTACCGGGCCGGTCCGGGGGTCCGGTTGGCCAGGATCAGCGTCCGCACAGGCAGATTCTCCACGTACAGGGCCGGCCCGTCCGGTCGTAGCCAGACCCGCTCGGACAACACGTTGGCGGTGATCGCGGCGACTGCCACGCAGAAGCAGGCCACGGCCACGGCGAGCGGCCTGGCGCCGGGCCGCTTCGAGGGGTCGAACAGCAGCGGCTCGTCGTCCAGGAACAGCACGCAGCCCAGCGGCAGCAGGGCCGTGACGAGCAGCCGGTTCGCCGTGGTCAACCCGCCGGGCAGGGCCGCCGCGAGCATGTTCGACACGGCCAGCCAGCCGATCACGACCAGGCCGGCGACGGCGATGGCCTCCCAGAGCACGCCGCGCCGTCCGAGCCGGCGGGCCAGCAACCCCCAGGACGTGCCGACCATCATCACCGCCGCTGCGCCGGTGAGCAGGTCCCCGAGGCTGCCCAGGAAGGACAGCCGCGGTGCCACCAGGGCG
This sequence comes from uncultured Actinomycetota bacterium, assembly GCA_963724535.1. Lineage (GTDB taxonomy): Bacteria > Actinomycetota > Actinomycetes > Actinomycetales > Kineosporiaceae > JADJPO01. The sequence goes on along the minus strand of CAVRVD010000016.1, from coordinate 349,255 downwards.
ACCGGTACCGAGCCGAGGGCGAGTACCGGCAGCGCGTTGCTGACCACGGACTGCCGGGCGACGGCCCGGCGCACCGACGCCCCACGCACCGGTCGCCTAGCCATTCCACAGCCCCCGCAGGTCGTAGACCTGGTACTGACCGTCGTCGTAGACCAGGGCGATCCGCGGGTCCGCGGCGAACTTGGTCAGCACGGCGGGATCGACGGGCCGCTCATGCCGGTCAGCCAGCGGGTCACGTCCGAAGTAGCGGCCGGTGATCGGCAGCTGCTCGGACATCAACCGGTTCACGACCAGGAAGTGGACGTTGAGCACCGCCACCTGCTCCACCACCTCGGGGGTGATCTCAGGTGCGTAGTAGACCGCCCCGGCGTCCTCGACCGGCAGCTGCCGGGAGTACCCGCCCACCAGGGAGCAGGTCATCAGGTCACAGGCCACCCGGCGGTCGGTGCCGATCGCCGTGCGCGCCCACCGCGACAGCTCCAGGTTGCCCGCATCGACGCCGCTCTCGAAGCCGGCGATGTACACCGTGCCCGGCAGCCGTTCCCACGATGCCGGCCAGCCACTGACCAGCCCGCCGGCGACCAGCAGCATCCAGATGGTGACCGGTAGCCCCCAACCCAGCCGCGGGCCACACAGGTAGAGCAGCCCGACCGCCACCGGGATGCCGGAGAACAGCACCACGTAGGTCAGCCCCCGGGTGGCCATCTCGGCCCCCCGCGGATCGAGCACCCGGACGGCGAGCACCCCGAAGTACAGCAGGGCGGTCAGCGACAGCGCGCTGGCCACCGGGCGGCGCCAGCGCAGCACGTGCCACAGGCCCAGGCAGATCAGCAGACCGACCATCAGGATGCTGCTGATCGCGATGGCCCGCTCGGCCAGGCTGGTCTGCGGCGGCGGGGCCGCCGGCGCATCCGGCGAGGCCCCGCCGAAGCTGAGCAGCCCGGACAGGACGTCCAGGATCGGGGGGCCGAGGTAGAGCATCGCGTCCTTGGCCACCAGGGTCACCCACGCCGCGGCCAGCAGCGCGCCGCCGAGGGCGGAGAACAGGCACTGGCCGACCAGGCGGGCCGGGGCGCGGACCAGGGCCAGCGCGGGGACCAGCAGGCCGAGGAACCCGATCGAGATCACGGCGGTCAGCGGGTGCGAGACCACACTCACCCCGACGCAGGCCACCGATCCCAGCACGTAGCGCCAGGCGATGCCGAGACCGTCGTCACTGAGGCCGTCGTCACTGAGGGCGTAGCGCAGCGCCATGACGAAGAACGGCAGGGCGAAGGCGCCGTAGACGAACAGGGTGTTGAAGGTGAAGGAGTGCGGCGTCGTGGAGAACAGCATCGCCGCCATCCCGGAGACGAGCCCGGACTCGGTGACCATCTCGTAGAACGAGTACACGCACATGACCAGGACGACGTGGCACACGCTGACCACGATCACCCCGGCCAGGAACAGCGGCAGGTGCAGGGTCTGGACCAGGAAGGTGGTGACCACCTCGAGCGCCGGGAACTGCGGCGAGACCGGCAGGGTGGGGCTGGGGGTGAGCAGCTCCTGGGTGATGAGCAGGTCCTCGGCGGTGCGCCAGTGCTGGAGCTCATCGGGGAACTTGAACACGACGGGACGGTAGGCGAACGACATCGCCGACTGACCGACCGCCACCAGGGTCACGATCCCCACCCGGAACCCGTCCGGGACGTGCGGGGAGACCAGGAGGATCAGCGCGCTGGCGTAGGCCAGCACCTGCCCCGACCAGAACACCACGGTGGCTCCGTCCAGGCCCGCACGGCCCATGACGAAGGAGACCATGACCACGACGAAGCCGAGGGAGGTCCCCACCATCGTGCGCCGCGCCAGCCGGGGGTCCACCAGCCGCGCCGAGGGGATCTCGTCCTCGTCCAACCAGGGCAGGGGGCGCGGTGCCTGGGCACCGGGGCCCGCTACGGCCCGAGGCAGACCCGTCCGGGAAGGTCACCGGGTCAGCCACGACGGCCCGCGGCCGCGGGCCGGTCCGCGGAGGGGTCCGGCGGCACGCCGTCACGTCCCGCCCGACGCAGGGTGAGAATGATGATCGGCAGCAGTACGACGGCCTCGACGGCGAGCGCGGCGACCAGTCCGACGGCGGTACCGGTCACGCCCCAGTAGACGGAGCCCAGGTACGCGGCGGCGATCTCGAGGACGGCGCCGATCGTGCCGAGCACCGAGGCCCGGGTGAGCCGTCCGGTCACCCGCGACACGGCGATGAAGTGGGCCTTGACCGACCACAGCAGGGTGCTGGCGCCGAGCACCCGCAGCGCGTTCACCGCGACCGCGTAGTCGTCGTGGAACAGCCCGAGCAGGAACGGGGCCAGGACCAGGAACGCGCCGGCCGCCACGGTACTGACCACCGCCGAGACGGTGAGGGTGAACCGCGCCTGGTGCCGCAGCGCCGCGACGTCACCCGGCGCGATCGCGAACAGCACGGTGGAGAAGTGGATCGGGACGGCGTTGACGAAGGCGACGAGCATCAGCGACGCATAGAGCGCGGCGGTCGGTTCCTCCCCGAGCACGGACACGGCCATCACCGGCAGGGTGAGCCGGGGCATCTCGAGGGCGATGTTGAGCCAGTGGTGGTTCATGGCCTCGCGCCAGCGGGTCCGGACCAGGCCGATGTCGACCCGGCGCGGTCCGGCCCCGATGTGGCGCAGCGGGCGCAGGAACCACAGGGAGGCCATCGCCCCGATCACCCAGGCGACCAGCAGCTGCGACCCGGCCGCGACCGGAGCGAGGACGGCCACCGCCGGCACCAGCGCCAGCTTCAACGCCGCGAACGCCGTGTTGCGGCGCAGCTGCAGGTGACCGCGCAGGACGCCGATGCACGCGTCGTCGAGGATCAGCGTGCAGGTCGTGACGACCACGGCGAGCACGAACAGCACGGTCTTGGCGGCGTCCCCCACCATGGCCCGGTAGACGGGCGCGACGAACGGTAGGACGAGGGCGCACGCCGTCGCCAACGTCATCGCGGCGCCGATGCAGACCGTCAGCGCGGTGGTGAGCAGGGTCTGCGCACGTGAGGTGTCGCGGGAGAGCTCGCTGATCGAGAGTGTGGCCAGCCCCATCACCGAGGCCATCGAGAGCAGCTGGACCCCGGAGATCAGCGCCGAGCCCTGCCCCACCTCCTGGGGGCTCAGCTGTTGGCTGGCCAGCCACCAGAACCCGAAGCCGAGCAGGCTGGTGACCAAGGTGGTGCCGTACAGGCTCGTGGCGTTGCGGGCTACCGTGGCGTAGGCGGACAGCGACACGCCCCGACCACCCACCTGTTCCGACCTCCTGCGGTGCCGGCCGGACGGGCGCGAGGTCATGGTGCCGCGCAGGCCCGGCGACCGGCGGAGAACCGCCGCCATGGTATCCGGCGCGGGCGGACAGGCAGGGGCGCGACCAGGCGGACGCTCACGTCACCGAGGTCTCACCGCGCTGGCCTGCCGTGTTCAGGACGCCGACCAGCATCTCGGCGAAGCCGTCCGGGTCCTCCCGGCGCGGGTTGTGGCCACGGCCGACGCGGACGACGACGGTCTCGCCGTGGCCGGCGTTCAGGTACCGGCGCAGCACGGCGTCCCCACGGCGGCCGCCCTCCTCCTGACCGAGGACCACGGTGAGCGGCACCGTGACCCGCACATCGGGGGTCGGCAACAGGTCGTCGAATCGACGCAGGGTGGACAGCACCGACAGGTCGGCCCGCCCCATCGACCCGGCCCAGCTGACCAGCTCCGGCTGGGACCACTCGGCGAACCGGGAGAGCTCGGCGATCCGGGCGGCGGGGTCCAACGTCTGCATCCTGCGCCGCCAGCGGATGTCCTTGCGACGCTCACGCCAGCCGATCCGCGGCGGCACCGGCGGCTCCTCGCACACCAGGTGCGAGACGACACCCGGACGCCGGGCGGCCACCCGCAGCGCGATCGCGGCCCCCATCGAGTGCCCGAGCAGCACCAGCGGCCGCCCTTCTGCGGCCGTGGCGGCGTGGTCGACCGCCGCACAGGCCGGTGCCACCAGCTCGCTGAACCGGAAGGGTCCCGACCCGGTCCAGGGGGTACCGCCGTGCCCGGGGAAGTCGGGAGCGAACACGTCACAGGCCTCGGCGAGCGAACAGGCGACCGGAGCGAACACGGCACCGTCGTCGGCCCAGCCGTGCAGGGCCACCAGAACGGGCCGAGTGGGGTCGGGGCTCGCCACCGTCCAGGAATGCAGGACGAGGCCCGTCTTCAACTGTGTCACCCCGTACTGTGAGGGGCCCTCGCCACGTGCCATTGCTCCATGAAACACCACCCCGAACGACCTCGTCGGCGCGGTTTCTGCTTCTTAGGCCACCCTTAAGGTGGACCCAACCATGGCATCGTCCGATGTCATCATGGCCGAGTCCGCTGTTCACCCGATGACCCCTGGATCGCGCGACGACAGCGGCGATGTCGCACCCCCGGAAGCGGGTCAGCCGCCACCGAACAGCTGGCGGTATCTGGCCGCGGCGTTCGGCAGCGAAGCACCGTTGTGGAAGTGCCCGCCCTCGGCCTGGAAGATCGACTCGTACCCGATGACATCGGCGTTGTTGGTCAGGAACTCGTGCATGTACTGGATGTAGGTGGGGTTGTCGTAGCCGATCTGGCCGGCGCCGCCGCCGCTGGTGCGGTTGCCCCACTCGGCCAGCGAGAGCTTCTTGCCGTGGGACCTGGCGAAGTCGAGGTAGAGCTGTAGGCCCTCCTCGGCGCGGCTCATGTGGTACCGGTCCCAGGCGGCCCGGTCGGTCGCGGCCATCCACCAGTCATAGGAGCTGACACCGATGAAGTCGACGTAGTTGTCACCCGGGTAGGCAGAGAACGGGTCGGTCAGGCCCCCGTCGTGGGTGGGACCTCGGCTGGCGCTGAAGTCCCATCGGGTGCCCGGGGCGTTCTGGCGGACCGAGTCGACGGCCTGCCGGTAGCAGCCGGCGTAGGCCTCGGCCTTGCCGGAGGCGCTCCACCGGTACCAGTTCCCGTCGAACTCCCAGCCGAGCCGGATGATCGCGTTGCCCATCCCGGCGTCGTTGAGGGCCCGACCGAGACCGGTCCAGTGCTGGTTGTAGGCCCCGGCCGCGCAGCTGGACAGGTCGCCCCCGCTCTCCGGGAGCATCGCGACGTTGACGACCATCTGCCACGGCTGGCCGCGCCACATTCTCAGGTCGTTGTCGGGCGTCTCGATGTCAGACCAGGACCGCTCCGGCAGCCAGATCATCGCGACGTCGGCCGGTCGACCCCGCCAGCTCTCGAACCCGCTGACCGTCGAGGGGGACATGGAGTCGATGTGCACACCGCTGGCCCAGGACAGGCCGGAACGCTGCGTGGAGACCGAGCCACCGGCGGCCGGCGCGCCGGCCGCGGGTGCCTTGGTGGTTGCCGGTGCCTTGGTGGCTGAAGGCGTCTTGGTGGCTGCGGGTGCCTTGGTGGCTGCGGGTGCCGGGGTGGAGGTCTCCTCGCTCGGGGCGGGGTCGCCGGCCGGTGCGCCAGCCGTACCCTCCTCGGCCGGTGCGCCAGCCGTACCCTCCTCGGCCGGTGCCTGGCCGACCGGAGCCGCCGCCGACGCCGGCTGCGCGTCCTGGGCCGCGGCGACCTGGGCCGGCTCGGGCTTCGAGGAGCGCTGGGACAGCTTCGCGGGTGCCACCGGCGCGTCGGAGGACCGGGTGCCCTTCTTCCTGGCGCGCTCGGCGCGGGACGCCGCGGAGTCCTCGGCCCGGGACGGCGACGGCGACGGCTCGGCGTCCGGCTCGGTCAGCGGGGCGGTGGGCGAGGGCCGCGCTGCGGCGTTCACGACCGGCTGCTTCACCAGCTGGGTGAGGGTGTCCTCGGGCGCCGGCTCGGTCACCACGGCGACCCCGACGACGACCGCGCACACCGCCGCCACCGCGCCGCCGGCGCGCAGCGAGCGACGCGCGGAGTGGGGCTGGACATGGCGGGCGGACCGGGTGGGCTCGGCCAACACAACCGCCACCGTCGCCTCAGCGGCGGTGGCGGGGGGTGGCGGACGCCGACGGGAGGTCGGTAGAGATCGGTCACGTAGGGCCGCCCGGTCACGCTTCACGATGAAAGAACGTACCGAATCCGTCGTGCCCGCTCACAACGTACATCGCTAAGGAATCGTCAAACCCCCGCACGCGCTCTGTCGGGCCCCGGCGACCTCGTCACAGCCGTCACATCGGGGCTCGTCTGTGGGCCTGTCGTCGTTGCCCGATCCGGGTGCGCAGGTAGACGGACGGACCGGCCAGCATCGCCCGGCGGTTGTCGGCGAGCAGCTCTCGGGGGAAGTCCGGGCCGAGGCCCGAGGACCGGGGCCCGCCCGAGCCGAACACGGTGCGCAGCCCACGCGGAAGCAGGCCGGCCAGGGTCAGCGCCGTCCTGGGCCGGTCGACCAGGCAGGCCGTGTAGTAGGCCGTCAACCCCAGGCCGTAGCCGCGCAGCTGCCCAGCCAGCGCCGCCCGGTCCCGGCGGTGGTAGTGCCAGGTGAGCGCGGTCGGCCAGTACCGGATCGTGGCGCCGTCCAGGAGCAGCTCGGTGAAGACCTTGGTGTCCTCCCCGCCCTGGGTGGCGGTGCCGGCGCCGAGCGCCTCGTCGAAGCGGTAGCGGCGCAGGGTCTCGGTGCGGAAGGCCATGTTCGCGCCGACCCCGAAGGGCGGCAGCGGGAACAGCGGATGCTGCTCGCGGCGGGTCCGGGGCGAGAACTCGGCGGGGATGAACCCGCGTCCCTTGCTGTGCCCGCCGAACTGCTCGAACCAGACCTGCGCCGGGGTGTCCAGCTCGGCGGGCAGCACCAGACCCGACAGGCCCTGGACGTCGTCACGACCCTCGAAGGCCCGGGTGAGCTCGCTGAGCCACAGCGGGTCGGCGACCTCGTCGTCGTCCAACCAGGCCACGATCGAGCCGTGCAGCGGCTGGGCCAGCGCGGTGTTGCGGGCCCGGGACAGCCCGGGACGGGGCTCCAGCACGTAGCGGCAGTCCACCGCGGCGGCGATCTCCTCGACCACCTGCCGGGTGGCCGAGGTGACCGGGGCGTTGTCGACGACGAGCACCACGAAGTCGGGATGGTCCTGCTTGGCCAGGCTGAGCAGGCAGCGGCGCAGCTCGTCGGGATGCTCCCGGGTGCAGACCACGACGGTGGCGGCGGGGGCCCGCTCGAGGTGCGCCCGGTGCTCGGCCAGGAAACCGGACGGCGCGGCCGCCAGCTCGTCCGCGAGCCGGGTCCGGACCAGCTCGGCCACCCGGTCGGCAGCCAGCCCCTGCGGCGGGATCTCGAGCGTGAGCGCGCCGACCGGGACACCGTCCGACCGGACGAGCACCCAGGCCACCTCGGTGTCGGGCCGGCGATGCAGGGACGGGACACCTCGCACCAGATCCACCTCGACGACCTGGTGGGGTCGGGCAGTGCCCTGGGTCACCTGAACCTGCTCCTCGACAGCCTGCTCGCCCGGACCCCCGGGGACGTACCGATCCTAGGTCGGCTCAGGCGCTTGCCGGCAACGACGTGACGTCACCGGGAACAGGCGCGGCGGGATCGGTGAGGTCGACGAGCACCGGAGCACCGGAGGTCCCTCGGCGGCGGCGCTCCGAGAGAATGGTCCTGAGCACCCGCAGACCGTCGGTGGTGGCATTCAGGTTGCTCACCCCGAACAAACGCTCCAGCTCGACGCTGCCGACCTCGGTGATCCGGGCCCCGGCCGCGGCGACCCGCACGTTGATCAGGGTCTCGATCTCGAAACCGTCACCCCAGACCATGTCCGTGGCGCCCAGTCCGTTCTGATGCGTCTCGGGCAGGTCGAAGATCGGCAGAATACGCGTCCAGAATGCGTTGTACCCGTAACAGAGATCGGTGTACTTGGTGCCGAAGAGCACATTCACCAATCTGTTCAAACCGCGATTTCCATATCGCCGGATCCGCGTGATGTCCAGGCTCGAACCGCCGGAGGAGAAGCGCGTTCCCTTGGCGAAGTCGGCACCGGACACCAGGGCCTTCACGAACGCCGGGATCTCGGCGGGGTCGGCCGAGCCGTCGGCGTCCAGCATGACGATGATGTCGCCGGTGACGGCGGCGAATCCGCACGCGAGGGCGTTGCCCTTGCCCTTGCGGGTCTGGTGGACGACCTTGATCCCAGGACGGCAGGCGCGGGCCACGGCGACGGTGTCGTCCGTGGAGTGACCGTCGACCAGGATCACCTCATGGACGTCCTGCGGGACCTGACCCAGCACATGCGGCAGGTTCTCAGCCTCATTGCGCGCCGGGACCACGACCGAGACGCGAGGAGGCCGCAGCTGACGGCGGGACGGCGTCCATGCCTGCGGAGCCGGCCGGCTCCGAGTGGGGCCGGCGATCCTGGTGTACTCGTCGGTGATGCTCACCGGCAGACTTCCCCTTTCGTCGACGCCGCCCCGACGGCGCCAGCTGAACGACTGTTCCGTGCCCGGTCCTGCATCCGTGCGACACCGCTGGTGACGAGTCCGCTCCGGTGCCTCGAGAGATCACATCGAACCACAGCGCCCGCCGCGTTCTGCGCACTTCGGAGTTCCTTGAGGAACCTTTACCGTCAAGGAATCTGAGCAGATCCGCATCACGCTCAGGTCAGCCGTCGCGACGTGCGATCGTCGGGGCAGGACGCTCGTTAAGAACGAGATAAGTGAACCTCAGAAAGCCTTTAGGAAGTTGTGCGGCTCGGCGTCCGCTCGGTGTCCGCGGCGGACGGACGCGCCGCCGACGTGGGGGGCCCGGGGCGTCCGCGCAGGCGAGGAATCAACCGGTCGAACGCATCGAGGGTGTCGCCCCAGCTGCGTGGGTCGCGGTAGCGCTGACCGCTGCGCGCCAGCAGTGCGACCAGTCCCTGCGCGATCGCCTCGACGTCCGCGGGGGGGACGAACACGGCCCCCTCGTAGTCGCCGGCCGCCTCCCTGAGCCCGCCGACCTCGGTGACCAGCACCGGCAGCCCCGAGCTCATGGCCAGGTGCAACGGGCCGGAGGAGGAGGACCGCCGGTAGGGCAGGGCCACCGCGTCGGCGGTCGCGAACAGGACCGACACCTCGGCATCGCTGAGGTACTCGTCGCGCACGACGATCTGCTCCTTGCGCGGGCTGTCCTGCACCGCCCGCCGATGCGCCGTCCATCCCTCCCAGGTCTCACCGGCGAGCACCAGGCGCACGTCGGCGGCCACCTCCTCAGGCAGCCGACCGAAGGCCGTCACCAGGTCCTCAACGCCCTTGTAGGGGCGCACGACACCGAAGTAGAGCAGCGTGCGCCCACCGGTCGGGACGTCCTCGGCGGCGTCGCGGTCCGTCCCGTTCCGGGCGTCGTCGCCGACCACCACATGGTCATACGGGCCGTGCGGGACCACCTCGAGCCGACCGGTGATGTCGAACCGGTCGCGCAGAGCCGCCAGGTCGAACTGCGAGTGCACGATGTGCCCGTCGGCGAGCGCGAGCAGCCGGCCCATCAGGGCCGAGACGTACCGGGCCACACCGGGGATCCGCGCCTCGCCGGTGTCCTGCACCTCATGCCACTCCAGCACCACCGTGGCGCCGAGACGGCGGGCGACGGCCGCCAGCAGCAGATAGGTGTGCAGCGTCGCACCGGTCCACCACTGCAGCACCACAAGGGTGGGTCGACGACGGATGAGGTGGCGCAGCGCGCGCACCATCCCCACGCCCCAGAACCAGTCCAGCACCTCGAGGGCCGGGACGTCCGGACGGTAGTCCAGGTCGTTGACCCGGACGCCGACGCGCCGCCGTCCGGGGTAGGCCAGCTTCGGGACCAGGCGCCGGGCGAGCAGCGCCGAGACGTCGTACCGGTCGGCCAGGGCATTGGCCAACCGGCAGGTGTAGTAGCTGATCCCGGAGGTGAAGCGCCACCCCGAGCCGACGACGACCACGCGCTCGCCCCCACGAGGTGCGCCGTCCGACCCCCTGTGCCGCAGCATCAGTTGTCGGGCGCGAGCAGCCCCACCGACCGCGCGGCGCGTCGACCGAGATGCCGCCGCTCGGCGAGGATGGTCCGCAGCACCCGGACGCCGTCCCGGACGGTGTTGAGGTTGCTGATGCCGTGCAGACGTCTTCCCTCCCGGCTGCCGACCTCGGTGATCTCGGCGTCGGCCGCTGCGACCCGCACGTTGATCAGCGTCTCGATCTCGAACCCGTCGCCCCAGACCATGTCCTTGCGCACCGGACCCGGCTGGGCGACGTCGGGCAGGTCGAACACCGGCAGCAGGTGCACCCAGAAGGCGTTGTAGCCGTAGCACAGGTCTGTGTAGCGGGTGCCGAACAGGACGTTCACGAGACCGTTCAGCATCGCGTTGCCCGCTTGCCGCACGCGGGTGATGTCGTGGCTGGCCCCGCCGCGGGCGAACCGGGTGCCCTTGGCGAAGTCCGCGCCCTGGACCAGCGCCTCGACGAAGGCGGGGATCTCACCGGGGTCCGCCGAGCCGTCGGCGTCGAGCATCACGACGACGTCGCCGGTCACCTGTGCGAACCCGCACGCCAACGCATTGCCCTTGCCCTTGCGGGTCTGGCGCACGACCTTGATCGCCGGCCAGCAGCGCTGAGCCACTGCGACGGTGTCGTCGACCGAGTGCCCGTCGACGAGGATCACCTCGTGGACGTCGGCCGGGATCCGATGCAGGACGTGTGGCAGGTTGCGAGCCTCGTTGCGCGCCGGCACCACGACGGAGACCCGCGGTCGAGCGACCGGCCACGCGACCCTGTTCGAGACCTTCAGGACGATGGAAGCCTGCTCGCCGGTCACGCTCACTCGGCGTCCCCTTCCTCGTTCACGTCACCGACAATGCTGGCTCCGAAGCCCTTCGACAGCCCCCGAAACAGCCCCATGCAACCACACATGGGAAGGCAGGGGTCCAGCAATGGGCTTTTCCGCTCACACGGATTCTCACGCCGCAAAAGGGTCTCTCACCAGCGGTGATGCCACGGCTGTGTCGCCGGCCACCGCAGCCGGTGAATTGGCACTCACCCTCGGTTGAGAACGGCTGCGCACTAGCCTAAGAATTCCCTAACACCAAGTTATGGGAGGTGTATTTCTGTCGTGTGAAGCGGTCCTTCGACCCAAGAGCGCGCCCAGCCTCAGAACAACGCGTTCGCCAGGGCCAGCCGGGCGGAGGCCACCCGCGGGTCGTCGCCGCCGACCACGTCGAACAGCTCGACCAAGTGGGTGCGGGCCGCCTCCCGCTCCTCCCCCGCGGTGCGCCGGACCGTCTCGACCAGGCGCGAGAAGGCGTCCTCGACGTGCCCGGCGAGCAGGTCGACGTCGGCGACCACGATCTGGGCGTCCACGTCGTCGGGGTCGGCCGCGGCCGCGGACCGGGCGGTGGCGACGTCCACCCCGGTGGTGCGCTGCAGCAGCCCGACCTGAGCCAGGCCGAGCCGGGCCATCTCGTCCGCGGGGTCCTCGTCCAGGGCGGTGCGGTAGGCGATCGCCGCGGCGTCCAGGTCGCCGGCGTCGATCGCGTCGTAGGCCGCCTGGTGGTGCGGGGGCAGCGGGGACTCCTCGTCGTCCGGTTCGGCGGTCTCGGCGGCGGGCTGCACCCGGCCGGTGACCCCGTTGGACGCGGCCACCTCGAGCAGCTTGGTGATCACCTGGCGCACCTGCGCCTCGGGCTGGGCGCCCTGGAACAGCGGCACCGGCTGTCCCTGCAGCACCGCGTACACCGAGGGGATGGACTGCACCTGGAAGGCCTGGGCGAGCTGTGGGTTGGCGTCGACGTCCACGGTGGCCAGCAGGAAGGCGCCCTCGAACTCGGCCGCGAGCTTCTCCAGCACCGGGGACAGCTGCTTGCAGGGCCCGCACCAGGTGGCCCAGAAGTCCAACACCACCGGAACGGTCGCCGACGGCTCCACCACGTCCCGGGTGAAGGTGGCGTCGGTGACCTCGACCACCATCGAGCCCGCCGAACCGCTCGGGCCGCCGCCGCTGTCGCCGCCCCGCCGCCGGCCGGGCGGCAGCCAGGGAGCTGAGATCGACGGCGCCGTGCAGGTTCAGTTGCGGCTGCGGAGCACGGCCGGGCTGGGCGCTCATCGTCGTGGGACTCCTTCGTCGTGCGGGTTCTTCCGGGGCGGTCCTGGCCTGGACGTCTGTCGGACCAGGATCAGCCTAAGACCCGAGGACGGCCCCGACGAACCGCGGCGGTCCCCGGTCCGGCCGGACCTGGCTCATCAACCGTCGCCGACCTCGCCCGTGCCGATCGCGGCCTCCAGCCGGTCCAGCTTGGCCTGCAGCTCACCGGTGCGACCCGCCTGGGAGCCGGTGCGGATGTCCGCCTTGAGCACCAACGAGACCCGCTCGGCGTGCTCGCCGACCGCCTCGACGGCCTGCCGGACGACGTTCATGCATTCGTGCCAGTCGCCCTCGACCGTGGTGAACATCGCGTCGGTGGTGTGCGGCAGCCCGGAGGCCCGGACCACCCGGACGGCGTCGGCGACGGCGGCGCTCACCGAGCCGGTGGGGTCGGCGGTGGCGGCCGGGGCGACGGAGAAGGCGATCAGCACATTCCGGACCATAGCCGTCATCGTCCGCACGGGCTCGACCGGCTGCCCCGAACGGCCCACGAGTCACCGGCGGGCGGCTCATGGCCGGGCCGCGGATGCCGACCGGGACGGCATGCTCGGCAACGGCTCTGCGGCGCACCGCCTCCTCGACGCGGTGACCGGTCACGAACGCGGTCCCGCCGAGATGTTCGAGCGGGACCTGGAGCGGCTGGTCGACGGCCGGCGCGGCAGCGCGCCGCTGTGCCTGGCCCTGATCGGCCTGGACGGCGTCGAGGCGCTGACCGCCCGCAACGGACGCCGGTGGGCCGAGCGACAGGTGTCGGTGGTCGCCGCAGGCCTGGCCGACATCGCGCAGTACGACGAGCGTCTGGTGACCTACCGGGTGGGGGCCCTGACCTTCGCCACGGCGATGACCGACGTCGGGCTCGAGGAGGCCTTCGACCTGGCCCCGGTGCTCTGGCGGGCGGCCACGCGGGACAGCGACTCGTTGTTGGTCACCATCGGTCTGGCCGTGCTGGACGGCGAGCACGTCGCCGACGCCCTCACCCTGGAGATCGCCGCCGATGCCGCCCTGGACCAGGCGCGCAGCCTGGGTCAGCCCGAGCTGGGCCCGGTGGTCGCGGCGGCCCCGGCCGGCAGCGGGCTGCGCTGGCTGTCCTCGAGATCGGCGACCAGCCGGTCGGCGGCGGTGTAGGGGTCGCAGCCACCCGAGGCCACCTGGGCGGCCAGGTGCTCCAGCAGGCCGCCGTCGCGCAGGTCGCCGAGGCGGCGGCGCAGCTCGGTCAGGGCGATCGCCTCGACCTCGCCGGCGGCCCGGCGCCGGCGCCGCTCACCGAGACGGCCGTTGGTGCTGCCCCACTCGTGGTGATCGTCCAGAGCCTTGACCACCTCGTCGATCCCCTGCCCGGTGCTCGCCACGGTGGTCAGCACCGGCGGACGCCAGTCACCCGGTTGCCGGCGGCCGGCCAGGGAGACCATGTGCCGGATGTCCCGGACGGTCTGCTGGGCGCCGTCCCGGTCGGCCTTGTTCACCACGAACACATCGCCGATCTCGAGGATCCCGGCCTTGGCGGCCTGGATCCCGTCGCCCATGCCGGGCGCCAGCAGGACGACGGTGGTGTCGGCGAGCGCGGCCACCTCCACCTCGCTCTGGCCCACGCCCACCGTCTCGATCAGGACGACGTCACAGCCCGCGGCGTCCAGCACCCGCAGCGCCTGCGGGGTGGACCAGGCCAGCCCGCCGAGGTGGCCCCGGGTGGCCATCGAGCGGATGAAGACCCCCGGATCGGTGGCGTGCTCCTGCATCCGCACCCGGTCGCCGAGCAGGGCGCCGCCGGAGAACGGCGAGGACGGGTCCACCGCGAGCACGCCGATCCGGGCCCACCGCTGCCGCAGGGCGGTGACCAGGGCCGAGGTGGACGTCGACTTGCCCACCCCCGGCGACCCGGTCAGCCCGATGATCCGGGCCTGCCCGGTGTGGGGCGCCAGCGCGGTCATCGCCTCGCGCAGCGCCGGATGGGCGTTCTCGACCAGGGAGATGAGCCGGGCCACCGCCCGGGGGCTGCCGTCCCGGGCCGAGGCGACCAGCTGGGCGACGTCCACGTTCGCTCTCACCGCTCCCCCCGTCGCTGCGGACGACGTCCGGCGCGCAGCAGCAGGGCGTCGCCCTGCCCGCCGCCGCCGCACAGCGCCGCCACACCGACCCCCTGACCACGCCGGTACAGCTGATAGGCCAGGTGCAGCGTGATGCGCGCGCCGGAGGCCCCGATCGGGTGGCCGAGCGCGATGGCGCCGCCGTCCACGTTGACCGTGGCCAGGTCGAGGCCGAGCAGCTTGGCCGCCGACAGCGCGACGGCGGCGAAGGCCTCGTTGATCTCCACGAGGGCCAGATCGGCCGGGGAGATGCCGGTCCGTCGACAGACCTTGTCGATGGCGTTGGCGGGCTGGACCTGGAGGCTGGAGTCCGGACCGGCGACCGTCGAGTAGGCCACGATCTCGGCCAGCCAGCGTCGATGCTCCCGTTCTGCCCGGGCCCGGCTCATCACGACCATGGCTGCGGCGCCGTCGGAGATCTGCGAGGCCGAGCCGGCGGTGATGGTGCCGCCGTCGACGAAGGCTGGTTTGAGGCGGGCCAGCGCCTCGAGCGTGGTGTCGGGCCGGATGCCCTCGTCCTGGCCGACCACCACCGGCGAGCCACGGCGCTGCGGCACCGTGACCGGTACCACCTCCTCGGCCATCAGCCCGTCCTTCCAGGCGGCTGCGGCCCGCTCGTGGGAGGCCACGGCGTAGGCGTCCTGCTGGGCCCGGCTCACCTCGGCGATCCCGAAGTTGCCCGACTCGGCCAGGGCCCCCATGCCGAGTCCGGTGAAGCTGTCCCACAGGCCGTCGTTCTCCATGCTGTCGATCAGCTCGGTGCGGCCGAACCGGTGCCCGGTGCGCGAGCCGGGCAGGAGGTGCGGTGCCTGCGACATCGACTCCTGACCACCGGCGATCACGACCTCGGCCTCACCGAGCCGGATCAGCTGGTCGGCCTGGGCGATCGCGTTGGTGCCGGACAGACAGACCTTGTTGACGGTCAGCGCCGGGACCGACATCGGGATCCCGGCCGCGGAGGCGGCCTGGCGGGCGGGGATCTGCCCGACCCCGGCGGTGAGCACCTGGCCCATGATCACCTGGTCGACGTCCTCGGCGGAGATCTTCGCCCGCTCGAGGGCGGCGGTGATCACCGCCGCCCCGAGTGCGGTCGCCGGGAGCGAGGCCAGGCCCCCCATGAAGGTGCCGATCGGGGTCCGGGCACCTGCCACGATCACTGAGCTGCGCGCGGGAGTCATGTCCGCCATTCTCACCCGCCTCACCCGCCGTCGAAACCGGTCAGCACCGGGTGGTCCTGCTCACAGCCGCGGTGGGTCCCTCGCGGCGGGGATCGGCCTAGCCTGGCCAAATGTCCGATGCCACCCCTGCCTCGCCCGCACCAGCCTCCGCCTCGTCCTCGAAGCTGCCCTCGGATCTGTTCACCGCCATCGACCACGTCGGGGTGGCCGTCGCCGACTTCGACGCGGCGGTCGGCTTCTACCGCGACGTGCTGGGGATGCGCCTGCTCCACGAGGAGGTCAACGAGGAGCAGGGCGTGCGCGAGGCGATGATGGGCGTGGGCTCCTCCGGCTCCTGCGTGCAGATACTCGCCCCGCTGTCGCCGCAGACCACGATCGGCAAGTTCCTGGAGCGCAGCGGCCCGGGGCTGCAGCAGGTGGCCTACCGGGTCGAGGACATCGACGCGGTGTCGGCCACGCTGCGCGAGCGCGGCGTCCGGCTGCTCTACCCCGAGCCCAAGCGGGGCACGGCCAACAGCCGGGTCAACTTCGTGCACCCCAAGGACGCCGGCGGAGTGCTCGTCGAGCTGGTCGAACCCGCCGTCGGCGGTCACTGACCCCGGGGTAGTCACCGACCCCCGGGATCGGCCTCCGGCCGGCTGCGGCGGGGGTGTCGGCAGCCTCGATTAGGCTCGGCGCATGCGACGGGTGGACGGCTGAGGATGCCGGCGGCGGGGGCCGGATCGGCGGACGCACCACTCATCGAGGCCACCGGGCTGCGCAAGAGCTTCGGCGACCTGGAGGCAGTGCGCGGGATCGACCTGCAGGTGCGCCGCGGTGAGGTCTTCGCCCTCCTCGGCCCGAACGGTGCCGGCAAGTCCTCGACGATGCGCATGGTGGCCTCGACCTCGCCGCGAACCGGCGGCGAGCTGCGGATCTTCGGTCTGGACCCGGACGTCGACGGGCCGCTGATCCGGGCCCGGCTCGGGGTCTGCCCGCAGGAGGACACCCTGGACACCGAGCTCACGGTGGTCGACAACCTCTACGTCTACGCGCGGTTCTTCGGCCTGCCCCGGTCGGTGGCCCGCCGCCGTGCGCAGGACCTGCTCGCCTTCGTCCAGCTGCGCGATCGGGCCGGCGACAGGGTCGAGAACCTGTCCGGCGGGATGAAGAGGCGGCTGACCATCGCCCGGTCCCTGGTCAACGAACCGGACCTGCTGCTGCTCGACGAACCCACCACCGGCTTGGACCCGCAGGCCCGACACCTGGTGTGGGACAAGCTGTTCCGGCTCAAGCAGGCCGGCGTCACCCAGGTGCTCACGACCCACTACATGGACGAGGCCGAGCAGCTGTGCGACCGGCTGGTGGTGATGGACGGCGGGCGGGTCGCCGCGCTGGGGTCGCCGCGTGAGCTGATCACCCGGTACAGCACCCGCGAGGTCACCGAGCTGCGCTTCGCGGTGGACGAGCCGGCAGCAGTGGCCGGGCAGCTGGACGGACGGCTGGCCCGGCTCGTCCAGCGGACCGAGGTGCTCCCCGACCGCCTGCTGCTGTACTCCGAGGACGGCGAGCAGGTCGTGACCGCCGTGCACGACCTCGGGCTGCGGCCCACCTCGGTGCTGGTTCGTCGCTCGACCCTGGAAGACGTCTTCCTCCGGCTGACCGGCCGGACCCTGGTGGACTGAGGCGCTCATGTCCGTCGTCCCGAGGGCCCCGGCGCGCCTGGCCGACCAGGTCGACTACTGGTGGACGGTGTACCGGCGCACCTGGCGGTCCGGGGTGGCCTTCTCCTTCGGGTCACCGTTGTTCTACGTGGTGGCGATGGGGGTCATGCTCGGCGGCTACGTCGACGCCCGCAGCAGCGCACAGAGCCTGGACGGCGCGCCGTCCTACCTCGCCTTCGTCGTACCCGGACTGGTCGCCGCACACTCCATGCAGGTCGCGGTCGCCGAGACCACCTGGCCGGTGATGGGCCGGATCAAGTGGGACCGGTCCTATCACGCGATGCTGGCCACCCCGCTCACCCCGGCGGACGTGGTCGGCGCCCATCTGAGCTATGTCGGCGCCCGGCTGGTGCTGACCTGCACGGTGTTCGTCCTGGCGATCGCGCCGTTCGGGGTCTTCGCCACCTGGTGGGGCGCCCTGGCCGCGCTCGGCGCGCAGGTCCTGGTCGGGATGACCTTCGCCGCCTGCGTCTACGCGATCAGCGTGCGGCTGCCGTCGGAGGAGGGATTCGGACTGGTCTACCGACTCGGGGTGTTCCCGCTGTTCCTGTTCTCCGGGGCGTTCTTCCCCGTTGACGGCCTGGGTCCGGTACTCGCCTGGGCGGCCCGGCTCACCCCGTTGTGGCACGGCGTCGACCTGGCCCGGATGCTGACCCTGGACACGGTGCGCCCTGGCGCCGCCGCCGTCCACGTGGTGGTGCTGACCGCTCTGCTGGTGATCGGATGGCGCGCCGCGGTGACCGGGCTGACCCGCCGGATGGTGATCTGATGCGCGCCGGTGCGACCCGGACCGTCGGGGTGCTGCTGGAGCGCAACGTCATTGCCTACCGCGGGGCCTGGAAGCTGTTCGTCACCGGGTTCGCCGAGCCGGTCCTCTACCTGTTCTCCATCGGTGTCGGAGTCGGCCGGCTGGTGGAGAGCTTCACCGTGGACGGACGCACGATCGGCTACGCCGCGTTCGTCGCGCCCGGCATGCTCGCGGCCTCGGCGATGAACGGGGCGCTGCTGGACGCGACGTTCAACCTGTTCTTCAAGCTGCGCTACCTCAAGCTCTACGACCAGATCCTGACCACCCCGGTCGGCACCGTCGACATCGCCCGCGGCGAGCTGGCCTGGTGCCTGCTGCGCGGGACCATCTACTCGACGGCCTTCCTGGCGGTGATGGCGATGATGGGAACGACCGCCTCGTGGTGGGCGCTCGCGGCCCTGCCGGCCGCCACCCTGATCGCCTTCGCCTTCGGCGCGGTGGGCATGGCACTGACCACCTACATGTCCAGCTGGCAGGACTTCGACAAGGTCACCCTGGTGACGCTGCCGCTGTTCCTGTTCTCGGGCACGTTCTTCCCGGTCTCGGCGTTCCCGCCGGCGCTGCGCTGGCTGGTCGAGGTCACCCCGCTCTACCGGGGCGTGGTGCTGTGCCGTGAGCTGGTGCTGGGCACGCCGTCGACGGCATCGGTGATCTCGGTGGCCTACCTGGTCGGCCTCGGCCTGCTCGGGCTGGTCATGATGCGCCGGCGTCTGGACGCGCTGCTGCGTGTATGAGGTCGGTGACGGCCCGCGGCCGTCGCCTGAGACCCACCTCACCCTCTCGGTCATCCCCCGGGCTGCAGGCGGTGAGTAGTTTCGAACGATCGTCGACCATCGGCGTTCCGGCACAACAAGCCTTGGAGGACGCAGTGCAGAAGATCCTCGACACCATCCTGTCCGGTCAGGCCACCACCGAGGACTACGCAGCGCTGTCGATCCCGCAGGCCTACACGGGCCTGACGGTGCACGCCGACGAGGTGGAGATGTTCGAGGGCATGACCACTCGGGACAAGGACCCGCGGCAGAGCCTGCACCTCGAGGAGGTGCCCACCCCGGAGCTGGGACCCGGCGAGGCGCTGGTCGCCGTGATGGCCAGCGCGGTCAACTACAACACGGTCTGGACCTCGATCTTCGAGCCGGTCTCGACCTTCGGCTTCCTCAAGCGGTACGGCCGGATCTCGCCGATGGCCAAGCGGCACGACCTGCCCTACCACGTCGTGGGCTCGGACCTGGCCGGCGTCGTGCTGCGCACCGGGCCGGGGGTGCACGTGTGGAAGCCGGGCGACGAGGTGGTGGCGCACTGCCTGTCGGTGGAGCTGGAGCGCCCCGAGGGCCACGGCGACACGATGCTCGACCCGGAACAGCGGATCTGGGGCTTCGAGACCAACTTCGGCGGCCTCGCCCAGATCGCCCTGGTCAAGTCCAACCAGCTGATGCCCAAGCCGGACCACCTGACCTGGGAGGAGGCGGCCTGCCCGGGGCTGGTGAACTCCACCGCCTACCGGCAGCTGGTCTCCACCAACGGGGCGGCGATGAAGCTGGGTGACACCGTGCTCATCTGGGGGGCCTCGGGCGGCCTGGGCTCGTACGCGACCCAGATGGCGCTGGCCTCCGGAGCCACCCCGGTGTGTGTGGTGTCCAGCCCGGAGAAGGCCGAGATCTGCCGGCGGATGGGCGCCGAGCTGGTCATCGACCGGACCGAGCAGAGCTACCAGTTCTGGCGCGACGAGCACACCCAGGACCCCGGCGAGTGGCGACGGCTCGGTGCGGACATCCGGGCGCTGACCGGTGGCCGCGACGTCGACATCGTCTTCGAGCACCCCGGTCGAGAGACCTTCGGTGCCAGCGTCTTCGTCACTCGCCGTGGTGGCACGATTGTGACCTGTGCATCGACCTCCGGCTTCATGCACTCGTACGACAACCGCTACCTCTGGATGAGCCTGAAGCGGATCATCGGGTCACACTTCGCCAACTACGCAGAGGCATGGATTGCTAACGATCTGATTGCACGAGGTCTCATCCATCCGACCTTGTCCAAAACGTATCCACTTGCACTAGCCCCACAGGCTGCTTTTGACGTCCATCGCAACCTTCACCAGGGCAAGGTCGGGGTACTCTGCTTAGCGCCGGAGCCCGAGCTGGGAGTTCGCGATGCGGCTCTGCGTGACCGGCACATCGAGGCAATCATGAGATTCCGTGACACGTAGTAGGCCCCAGAGGGGGCGAGGAGGGCTCGAGACAAGTGGCCGGCGACCAGCACCACCAGCCGTTCAAGACCGTCATGCGCGGCTACGACCCGCATCAGGTCGATGAACGGGTCGAGGCACTCAATGCGCAGCTGCGGGACGCGCGGGCACGGGTCGAGGAGGTCGATGCCCGGGCGATGAAGCTCGCCGGCGAGGTCGCCGAGGCCCACCGCCAGCTCCGGGAGGTCGAACGCCCCTCCTACAGCGGTCTCGGCGCTCGGATCGAGCAGCTGCTCCGGCTCGCCGAGGAGCAGGCCAGCGACGTCATCGCCGCCGCCACCAAGGACGCCGACGAGGCCCTCGCCCAGGCCCGCGTGGAGGCCGCGCAGCTGCGTGCCGCCGCACAGAACGAGTCTGCCGAGCTGACCGCCGGAGCCCAGCGGGAGAGTTCCGAGGTCCGCCAGACCGCGATCACCGAGGCCGAGGAGATCGTCGCCACCGCCACCCGCAAGGCCGAGGAGATGCTCGCTGTCGCCGAGCGCGAGGCCGCCAAGCTGCGCTCGGTCACCGAGCACGAGACCAGCGAGAAGCGGACCACCGTCGACCGCGAGCTCGCCCGGCTGCGGGCCACCGCCGAGCGTGAGGTCACCGAGCTGCGCGCCGCCGCCAAGCGCGAGGTCGACGAGCACCGGGGGACGGCGAAGAAGGAGGCCGACGACCGGCTCGCCGAGGCTTCTCGCAAGGAGGAGGAGACCCGCGTCAAGGTCGAGCAGATGACCACCGACCTGGAGGTCCTCCTCGCCGCGCGCCGCGAGGAGGCGGAGCGCATGGACGCCGAGCGGCACGAGCAGGCAGTCGCTCAGGCCACGCAGCTGGTCGCCGAGGCCGAGCAGCGGGCCGCGGCCGCCGAGCAGCGGGCCGCCAAGGCCGTCGAGCAGGCCGAGTCGGTGCGCCGCGACGCCGACGAGCACGCCAAGGGCCTGGTCACCAACGCCCGCCGCAACGCCGACCAGGTGGTCGCCGAGTCTCGCTCGCACGCCGAGAAGATGCTCTCCGAGGCCAAGGCCGAGACCGAGCGCAACCGCCGGGCGGCACAGCGCCAGGTGGACGAGCTGATCCGCCAGCGCGACAGCATCACCGGCACCCTCGACCAGCTGCGGTCGCTGCTCGGTGCCACGGTGCCGCTGCCCGGCCTGGAGAAGCTGACCGGTGGCCAGAACAAGGGGCAGGACGAGCACGGCAACTCCGACCACGGGCGCGACCTGGCCGACGGGGTGCCGACGGCCGGCGACATCGCCCAGGAGGACGAGAAGCCGGCGAGGGAGCTCACCCAGGAGGAGCCGGCGCGCGGCTGAGAGCAACACCTGACCCCGACGGCTCACAACGAGGCCGGGCGCGTGGCACTCTGACGGCGTGAGTCCCTGGACCCCACGCAGAGTGCGCGCAGCCCGGCTTCGTCATGTCGCCGAACAGCTCGCTGAGCGACACCGCGCCGCCGTCGCCGAACGGGAGCGCCGGGCGGCCGACCCGTGGACCCTCGGTGAGGTCCTGCCGGCGGCGATGAGCGCGGCAGGGACGCCGGCCCCGTCCGACGAGCCGATCGAACCGCCCAGCGCCCCGCAGGTCCGGCCGGCGTCCGACACCTCAGTGGCCGACACCCAGTGGCCGACACCTCAGCGGCCGAGGCCGGTCCTGCCCCTGCCCAGCACGGCGGCGAGGTCCCGAGCAGGTCGGCCGCACTCCCGTTCGGCCTCCCGGGGCCCCCGATCAACCACTCCCACCCGTTCGTCATCGGCTTCTTCGGTGCCACCGGGGTGCTCGCCGCCTGGTTCCTGCTCGGCCTGCTCGGTCAGCTGTCCTCGGTGCTGACCCTCGTGGTCGTCGCCCTGTTCCTGGCCCTGGCCCTGGATCCGCTGGTGCGCGCCCTGACCGGCCGGGGCATGCGCCGTGGCCAGGCGGTGTCCATCGTCTTCATCGCGGTGATCGGGCTGTTCGTCGCCTTCGGCTTCGCCGTGGTGCCCCCGCTGGTCGCCGAGGCGGGGGACCTGAGCCGACAGCTGCCCGCGTGGGTCCAGTCCTTCCAGGACGCGCCGTGGGTACAGCGGCTGGACGAGCAGTTCGGTGTCTTCACCACGATGACCGAGCAGCTGCAGACCCGGCTCAGCAGCGGCGAGACCGTGCTGCAGCTGTTCGGCGGGGTGCTCGGAGCGGGGCAGGCGGTGATCTCCGGTGCGTTCAGCGTGTTCACGGTCCTGGTGCTCACCCTGTACTTCACCGCCTCGCTGAACGCCCTGCGCGAGGCGGTCTATGAGCTGGTGCCGGCCTCCCGGCGCCCACGGGTGCAGCTGCTCGGCGACGAGATCATCCGACGGATCGGCGGCTACATCGGCGGGCAGATCACGGTCGCCTCGATCAACGGGATCCTGACCTATGTGCTGTTGCTGATCCTGAGTCTGCCGTTCGCCCTGGTCCTGGCGATCACGGTCGGGATCCTCGGGCTGATCCCGCTGGTCGGCGCCACCCTGGGCGCCGTGGTGGTCACCGTGGTCGCGTTGTTCGTCAGCTGGAAGTACGCGATCGTCGTGGTCGTCTACTACCTGGTCTACCAGCAGATCGAGAACTACCTGATCGCCCCGCGGATCATGTCCCGCACCGTCAAGGTGCCCGGGTTCCTCACGGTGATCGCGGCGTTGGCCGGCGGCACGCTGTTGGGGGTGCTCGGCGCCCTGATCGCCATCCCGATCGCCGCCGGGGTGCTGCTGGTCATCCAGGAGGTGCTGATCCCCCGTCAGCAGCGCAGCTGAGGACCAGCGCCGTCGCGGCCGACATCAGATCCGGCCAGTAGCCGCCGAGGTCCGGGACGAAGTCGCTCAGCTCCACCTGCGTCGTCCGGTCGGTCCCCCGGGCGGGGACGCCGCGGCGGCGGGCCGCGAACAGCGCCCGGACGTCGTCCGCGGCCACCTCGAGGAGGCCGGCGACCTCGGCGGGGGCCGGCGTGTAGTCGCGCAGCGGCCGGTCGTCGCGGAGCAGGAAGGTGTGCACCAGCTCGCGGTTGGCCCCCTCGGCCCGGGCGTCGGCGTCGACCATCCGGCGCACCGGCAGCGGGGTCAGGGCGGCGAACGGCACCCGCAGGCCCACCTCCTCGGCGAGCTCGCGCACGCCGTCCGCGACACTCTCCCCCGCCGCGAGATGCCCGGTGGCGGTCAGGTCGAGCAGCCCGGGGAACCCCGCCTTGTCGAGCCCGCGGCGTTGCAGCACAACCGTCGGGACGCCCCCGCGGTCGGCGACCACGAGGCAGTGGAACACCTTGTGCCACAAACCATTCCGGTGCACAACAGCCCTCGGCAGGGCGCCGAGGTGGCGCCCGTCGTCGGCGTAGGCGTCGAGTAGCTCCACACCCCCGGTCATCGCTGTCGCCCGCTCAGGCCGGCCGCACCCGCAGCAGCAGCGCGGTGAGCGCGGCCGTCACGGCGTCCGGGTTCTCCAGCGCGGCCAGGTGCCCGGCGCCCGGGACCACGCTCAGGACGGCGTCGGGCAGCGCCTGCGCCATCTGCCGGGCCGCCTCGGGCGGGGTCAGGGTGTCCTCCTCGCCGACCACGACCGAGGCCGGGACGTCGAGCCCGCGCAGGGTCGCAAGGCTGTCGGGGCGGGCGGCCATCGCCCGCTGCGACCAGGCCACCCCCTCAGGCCGGGCGGCCAGCAGCCGGGTCCGGACGTCGGCGACCAGGTCCGGTCGCGACGTCCTGGTGGTCTGGCCGAGCAGGCCGTCCACCATCGGCAGCAACGCCTCGGCCCCGGCCGCACCCAGCACCGCCTGGGCCACCCGCTCCCGGTTCGCCCGGGCCGCCTCGTCGTCGGCGCCGGCCCGGGTGTCCACCAGGGCCACGCCGGCCAGCCGCTCCCGGTGCCGGCGGGCGAAGGCCATCGCGACGTAGCCGCCCATGGACACCCCGGCCAGCACGGCCCGCTGATGCCCGGCGGCGGCCAGGGCCGCAGCGACGGCGTCGGCGCTGACCGCCAGGTCGGGCTCGTCGTCCGGCACCGGGGCCGAACCCAGCCCGGGCAGGTCCGGGGCGAGCACGGCTACCCCGGCCGCCCGGAGGTCGGCGGCGACGGGATCCCACATCGAGGCGTCCAACGGGAAGGCGTGCAGCAGGACCAGGGGCACCGCGGTCATCCCGCCAGCCTAGTCAGCGGGGCGGGCTGTCACCCCCGGCGCCTACGCTTGGGCCATGCCCACCTACGAGATGCGCTGTCGCCTGTGTGGAACGCGGTTCGAGGTGCTCCGCCCGATGGCCCGGATCGACGACCCTGCGCCCTGCCCAGCCGGCCACGTCGAGACGGTCCGGCTGCTGCCCACGGTCGCCGTGACCGGCCGGACCGGCTCGCCGGCCGCTGCGGCCGACCCGGCACCGTCCGGCGGAGGCTGTTGCGGCGGCGGGTGCGGGTGCGGGTGAGGCTCGCTCGGGACGACGACGCGGCTGCCGGGCCTCAGGAGTAGATGCGGAACCCGCGCCCGGTCTTGCGACCCAGGTAGCCGGCGGTGACCATCTGCTCCAGCAACGGGGTCGGCGCCCAGCCGCGCTCGCGGAACTCCAGGTACAGGGTGCGCTGGATGGCCAGCGAGACGTCCAGGCCGACCACGTCGAGCAGCTCGAAGGGACCCATCGGGTAACCGGTACCGTTCTTCATCGCCAGGTCGATGTCGTCGGCGGTGGCGTAGTGCTCGGACAGCATCCGCACCGCGTCGTTGAGGTAGGGGAACAACAGCGCGTTGACGATGAACCCGGCCCGGTCGCCGCAGCTCACCGGGTGCTTGCCGATCTTGCCGCACAGGTCGACCACGGTGTCCACGACGTCGGGGCCGGTCGCCACGGTGTGCACCACCTCGACCAGCTTCATCACGGTGGCGGGGTTGAAGAAGTGCATGCCGACCACGTCGTTGGGGCGCTTGGTGGCCACCGCGCACTCGATCACCGGCAGCGAGGAGGTGGTGGTGGCCAGGACCGCACCCGGCTTGCACACGGCATCCAGGTCGGCGAACAGGGCCTGCTTGACCTCGAGGTCCTCGACGACGGCCTCGACGACCAGGTCGACGTCGGCCAGGTCAGCGACCGTCGTGGCTCCCGAGACCCGTTGCAGGGTAGCGGTCTTGGTGTCCTCGTCGAGCTTGCCGCGGCTGACCGCCTTGTCGAGGGACTTGGTGATCTTGCCGTGCACCGCCTCGACCTTGGCATCGCTGCGGGCCACGAACACCACCTCGTAGCCCGCCTTGGCGAACACCTCGACGATGCCGGTGGCCATGGTCCCCGAGCCGATCACGCCGACCTTGGTGATCGGACGGACCGACGGTCCGGCCATCCGCGGCATCGGGGTCGTCGCGTCCGGGATCACGGTCGAGGAGCCGGGCTTGGCGTAGCTGTAGAAGCCGCGCCCGCTCTTGCGGCCGAGCAGGCCGGCGGTGACCATCTGCTTGATCACCGGCGATGGCGCGTGCAGCCGGTCGCGGTCCTGGTGGTACATGGTGTCGAGCACCTCGTAGACCGTGTCGAGGCCGATCAGGTCCATCACGGCCAGCGGTCCCATCGGCAGCCCACAGCCGAGCACCATCGAGGCGTCGACGTCCTCACGGGTGGCGTAGCGCGCCTCGAGCATGCTCGCCGCGTGGTTGAGGTAGCCCATGAGCAGGGTGTTGGCGATGAACCCGGCCCGGTCCCCGACCACCACTGGCGTCTTGCCGAGCCGCTCGGCCAGCCCGAAGACGTCGTCGACCACGCCCTGGTCGGTGACCACGGTGCGGATCACCTCGACCAGCTTCTGCACCGGAGCCGGGTTGAAGAAGTGCATGCCGACCACGCGGCGCGGGTGGCCGGTGGCCACCGAGATGTCGGTGACCGGCAGGCTGGAGGTGTTCGTGGCCAGCACCGCGTGCTCGCCGAGGATCGTGTCCAGCTTGGCGAAGATCTCCTTCTTCAGCGCCAGCCGCTCCGGCACCGCCTCGATCGCCAGGTCGGCGGGTGCGGCGTCGTCCAGGTCGACCGTGTGCGTGATGCGGCCGAGCAGGGCGGCCGCCTCGTCGGCGGTGAGCTTGCCGCGCTCGACCGCCCGGGTCACGGAGGCGTTGATCCGGCCCTTCGCACGTTCCGCCGCGGCGTCGTCGACCTCCACCCCGATCACGTTCAGGCCTTCGCGAGCCATCACTTCGGCGACACCGGCCCCAATCGTTCCCAGCCCGATCACGGCCACGGTGGTGAACTCGCGCTGCATGGTGCCCTCCTCGACAGCCCTGCTGGACAGCCCGGCCCGTTCGGCAGGCCTGCTTTTCGCAGTCTCGCACCGCAGGAGGGACCAGCAGTGGACACAAAGTGCGGCGCACGCCACACCTCGGCGGCCACCGGTAGCGTGGTCGGGTGCGTCTCGTCATCGCCCGATGCTCGGTCGACTACGCCGGTCGCCTGTCCGCCCACCTTCCGCTGGCGACCCGGCTGCTGCTGGTCAAGGCCGACGGCAGCGTCCTGGTGCACTCCGACGGCGGCTCGTACAAGCCGCTGAACTGGATGAGCCCGCCGTGCCGGCTGACGCTCGCCGAGCCGTCGGCCGAACAGATCGACGCCGGGATCGTCCAGCTCTGGACGGTGCAGCACGCCAAGACCGACGACCGGCTGGTGGTCAGGGTGCATGAGGTGCTGCACGACAGCTCGCACTCCCTCGGCGTCGACCCCGGCCTGGTCAAGGACGGCGTGGAGGCCCACCTGCAGGCGCTGCTGGCCGAGCACGTGCACACCCTCGGTGAGGGCTACACCCTGGTGCGTCGCGAGTTCCCGACCGCGATCGGTCCGGTGGACCTCCTGGTGCGCGACGGCGACGGGACGAGTGTGGCGGTCGAGGTGAAGCGACGCGGCGAGATCGACGGGGTGGAGCAGCTGACCCGCTACCTCGACCTGCTCAACCGCGACCCGTTGCTGGCCCCGGTGCGCGGTGTGCTGGCCGCCCAGGAGATCAGGCCCCAGGCTCGGGTGCTGGCCCTCGACCGCGGGATCCGGTGCCTGAGGCTCGACTACGACGCGCTGCAGGGCCACGATACGGCGGAGGACAGGTTGTTCTGAGGCCCGAGGTGCGCCCCAGGTGCACCGGCGGTCGTGGAGCATCGAGGCCGACCGACGGTGGTGTGGACGTGAGCGAACGCGTGATCGTGGTCGGCGCCGGGCTGGTCGGACTGACCTGCGCCGTGGCCGTGGCCGAAGCCGGTCGCCAGGTCGACGTGCTGGCCCGGGACCTGCCCGGCGAGACCGCCTCGTCGCTTGGCCCCTCCTGCTGGCTGCCACCCCCGCCCCGGCTCGGCGCGGACGCCGCGCGGTGGGCGCTGACCACGCGCACCACCCTGGAGGCCATGGCCGGCAGCGAACCCCCTGGCGCGGGCGTTCGGCTGCTGCGCGGACACCTGGTCGGCGGGTCCGCGGCCGGGTCGCCGGCCACCGACGAGGCGGGCGATCTGGCGCTGAGCGATCTCGAGGTGCCCGTGATCAGCCCCGTGCCCTACCTGCGGGCGCTGACCCGCCGGCTGCTCGCCGCCGGCGGCACGCTGACCCGGATGTCGCTGCCCACGCTTCCGACCGCCCCCGGACCGGTGGTCAACTGCACCGGGGTGGCCTCCCGGGCGCTGGTCCCGGACCGGCGGGTCACCCCGGGCGTGTATCGGCTACTGCGGGTGGACGCCCCGGCGGTGAGGGCCTGGACGGCGGTCACCGCTGCGGACTCAGGCCTGCGGTGGCGGGTCCTGCCCGACGACGCCAGCGCCGTCCTGGCGGTGGCCCTGGGTCCGCAGGAGGAGGGGGACGACGAGGCGCTGCTGGCCCGGGCCGCCGAGCACGAGCCGGCCCTGGCCGGCCGGCCGATCACCGGACGGCGAACCGTGGTGCACGCCGACCGGGACCGGGTCCGGCTCGAGGCACAGCAGATCGAGGCACAACAGATCGAGAGTGAGGCAGACCACGGGGCGATCGGGCCGGGAGGTGGCCAGGTGCTGCACTGCTACGGGGTCGGCAGCTGGGCGCCGAGCCTGTCCTGGGGTCTGGCCGCCGAGGTGATCGCCGCGCTGGACCGGCTCGCCACACCGGACGTGCGCAGGCTTTGACCATGCCTTGCGGGTCCTTGATCGATCTGTGCCGGCACGACTGGTTGGCTGAACCGCATGAGCTCGGATCCGGGGAACTCGGGCGGACGGCGTGCCGAGCGTCTGGCCCGCAAGCACGCCCTCGGGCGCACCCGCGGCCGCGCGGCCAGGCTTCGTCGCCCAGCGACCGGCGACCCCGCAGGGTCCGCTGACCGGACCCACGACGCGACCGGGCAGCAGCAGCCACCCGCTGGGTTCGGACCGGTCACCCTCAGCCGGCGCGAGGCGGTGGGGCGGCGGCCGCCGCGGCAGCCGTGGGCACCCTGGCCGCCGTCGCCCTGTCGGAGCGGACCGCGGACGTGGCCGTGGCCGGTGGTTCCGAGCCCGCCGGGGCACCCAGCCCCCTCGC
Organism: uncultured Actinomycetota bacterium; assembly: GCA_963724535.1. GTDB lineage: Bacteria > Actinomycetota > Actinomycetes > Actinomycetales > Kineosporiaceae > JADJPO01. The sequence continues at coordinate 320,682 of CAVRVD010000016.1, read as the reverse complement.
CCGGTCGGCCGGCACCGGCGGCGGCGGGGTCGCGGTGGCGCCGGCGTCGCCGTCCCCGTCCCGGGCCGCCGGCGAAGCACCTGCCGTGCGGCCGGTGCCGCTGGCCACGAGCCTGGACGTCGAGCACCTGGTGCGCCGGGTCACCTACGGACCCACCGCGGCTGGGCTGGTCGGCTGACCGGGTGCACGCGATGAAGGGCCAGAACGACGCCTACTACACGTTCCTCTACGAACCGGCGCTGCGGCACCTGGGCCGGTCGATCTGGAGCACCCACCAGCTCGCCGAGATCATGGTCGAGTTCTGGTCGGACCACCTGCACGTGCCGGCCCCTGCCGAGAAGGGATCCTGGGCCCGGCACCGCTACGACGCGGACGTGATCCGCGCGCACGCCCTGGGCCGCTTCGAGGACATGCTGGTGGCCAGCTCCACCCATCCCCGCGATGCTGAGCTACCTCGACAGCGTGCAGTCGAGGCGCACCGAGCCCAATGAGAACTACGCCCGCGAGCTGATGGAGCTGCACACCCTGGGGGTGTCCGGCGGCTACACCGAGAAGGACGTCAAGCAGGCCGCCCTGCTGCTCACCGGGTGGGACTTCTCCTGGGACAGCGGGAAGACGACCTGGAGCTCCAAGCGCCACTACACCAAACCGGTGACCGTGCTGGGCCAGCGGGTCGCCAACGGCAGCGGCAGCACCGGCCGGGCCGCCCAGGAGCGGTTCGTCCGGTCCCTGGCCACCCACCAGGCCACCGCCCGGCACATCTGCCGCAAGCTGGCCCTGCGGTTCGTCTCCGACTCCCCGTCCAAGGAGCTGGTGGCGGCGCTGGCGCAGACCTACCTGAAGAACCGGACGGCGGTCGTCCCGGTGCTGCGGCTGTAGTGGAGGCTGGGCCAGGTCGGCCACGTGCCCTACGACTGGCCCACCCCGGACGGCTTCCCGGACGTCGCGCAGGCCTGGCAGTCCCCGGCCGCTGCGCTGCAGCTGATCAACGACACCTCCGGGCTGGTGCACGGCTGGTGGGACGACCGGCTCACCCTGCCCGGACCGAAGAAGCTGTTGGCCAAGCCACCGGCCAACCGCAGTGCTGCCATCGACGCGGTGGGCCGGCGGCTGCTCGGCCGGCTGCCCACGGCGCAGGAGAAGGCCGCGGCGAACACCCTGCTCGCCGCCACCCGCCTGTCCCGGACCTTCGACCGGCCGGGCTGGAACCGGGACGAGACCGTCGCCCTGACCGCGCTGGTGCTGCTGACCTCACCCGCCTTTCTGACCCGCTGACACCTGCTCGCCGAACACCTGCTCGCCGAACACCTGCTCGCCGAACATCTGGCCTGCTGATCGAGAGGACCCCGATGTCCCCCGTCGAGACCGGTCCCACCGCGAGGTCGCAGTGCGGCTGCGCCGACGACCGGCGCCGACGAGCTCGTCGTACTCAGCCTGCGTGGCGGGTTCGACGGGCTGTCGGCCGTCGTCCCGGCGGGCGAGGCCGGTTACCGGGCGAGCCGACCGGACCTGGCCGTCCCGGCCTCGACGCTGAAGGCGGCCGACTCCCGGTTCGGGCTGTCCCCCGGCCTGGCGGCGCTGTACCCGCTGTGGGACGCCGGCAGGATCGACCGCAGCATCGGCCTGCTCACCGACCCCGGAGCCTTCGCCGGCGCCCAGGTCGGCAACGCCACGATGCCCGGCTCGTTGTACGGGCCGAACGCCAAGTTCGCCGTCCAGGGCCTGCGCGAGGTCCGGGTCGGCGTCGACGAGGACTTGGTACCGCTGTCGGCCTGGACCAAGGCGATGGCCGGCCTGCGAGCTGGGCAAGGCCCTGCACGACGTGGCCCTGCTGATCAAGGCCGGTCTGGCCATGCGGTTCGCCACCGTCGACTTCGGCGGCTGGGACATGCACCAGAACATGGGCAACGGTGCGGAGGGCTGGATCTTCCGCCAGCTCACCGAGCTGAGCGAGGCCCTGGCCGCGTTCGCGAGCGAGCTCGGCGAGGACCTGAACCGGGTCACCCTGGTCACGCTCAGCGAGTTCGGTCGGCGGCTGGCCCACAACGGCTCGCGCGGCCTCGACCACGGTCACGGCAACGCCGTGCTGGTGATGGGCGGCGGGGTGAACGGCGGGAAGGTCTACGGCGACTGGCCGGGCCTGTCCGCCGGGGCCCTGGACGACGGCGACCTGGCCGCCACCACCGACTACCGCTCGATCATGGCCGAGGTGCTGTCCGCCCGGTTCGGCATCTCCGAGGTCGGCTCGGTGTTCCCGGAGTTTCGGCCCACGCCGCTCGGGCTGGTCCGCTCGGCCTGAGCCGCTCCCGGACGCGACCACCTCCCGGTCCTGTCAGACTGCCTCGGGTGGAACCCGACCGGCGCTCAGCAGAGGCACCCGACTGGGATCTCGACGACGCGACGTTGCGCCGGGCCGGGTCGGTGAAGTGGACCTACGCCGAACCCGACGTGCTGCCCGCCTGGGTGGCCGAGATGGACGTCGCGACGGCCCCGGTCGTCCGGGCCGCGCTGCACGACGCGGTGGACCGGGGGGTGACCGGCTATCCGCCGATGGACCGGGACACTGGCCTGGGTGAGGCCACCTCGGCGTTCCTGGGCCGACGCTTCGAGCTGGCCGTCGAGGCCGACCGGGTGGTCTCCTGCGGCGACGTGATGGCCGGGGTCCGGCTGGTGCTGGAGACGCTGTGCGAGCCGGCGCCGGTGGTGGTGCCGGTGCCGGCCTACCCACCGTTCCTCGAGGTGCCCGCGGTCACCGGACGGACGCTGGTCACCGTGCCGTGCCGCGACGGCGGGCCGTCACCGGGGCTGGACGTCGAGGGGATCGGCGCGGCGCTGGCCGCCGGTGCCCGGACCGTGCTGCTGTCCGCCCCGCACAACCCGCTCGGCCGGGCCTTCACCCGCGCGGAGCTGGAGGCCCTGCGCGACGTCGTCCTGGTCCACGGCGCCCGGGTGATCAGCGACGAGATCCACGCCCCGCTGGTGCTGCCGGGCGCCAAGCACATCCCGTACAGCGCCGTGGCGGGCACCGCGGAACACGTCACGACGGTGCTCGCGGCGACCAAGGCGTTCAACCTGCCCGGACTCAAGTGCGCCCAGGTCATCGCGGGCAATGCGGCGGACCTGGCGGCGCTGCGCGCCGTCCCACTGGTCGCCAACCACGCCACCTCGACGCTGGGGATCGTCGCCACGGTCGCCGCCTACACCGCCGGCGAGGTCTGGCTGGACGGCGTGCTGGCCCACCTGGACGCCCAGCGCTCCCGGTTCGACGCGCTGCTCGCCGAGCAGCTGCCCCAGGTTCGCTGGACGCCGATGCAGGCCACGTACCTGGCCTGGGTGGACGCCCGCGGCACCGGCCTGGCCGACCCGTGCGCGCGGGCGCTGGAGCACGGCCGGGTGATGGTGCACCCCGGCCGGTGGTTCGGCCCCGGCTACGAGGGCTTCGCCCGGGTCAACCTGGCCACCTCGACCGAGCGGCTGGAGCGGATCGTGGCCGGGCTGGCCCGCGCCTGGTCGGAGGACGCCTGACCTGTTCGGTGGATTCTCACCCCTGGCGGTTGGGCCGACCGGGCGATCGGCCGACAGAACCCTCATGAGGCCCATCCCGACCCCGCCCGGGCGCGGCAGCGCCGCCGCTCCCACCCCGACCCCGGTCAGTCTGCGCGAGGACCCCCGCCGCGCCGGCAGCGTGCACGACTACGCCCGCCGGATGGCCTTCCTGACCGAGCTGGACAGCCAGACCTGGATCTCCCGATACACCGCCGCGGAGCGCCTCGGCGACCCCGATGCGGTCACCTCGGTGGCCCGGTACCTCGCCTGGCTGCGCCGGATGAGCACCGCCTGGACCGCGGTGCCGATGCCCTCGGTGGAGCAGGCGGAGGCAGTGTGGCCGTTCTCGGCGCTGCCCGCCTCGGGCCTGGACGTGGCGGGCTGGGTCGAGGCGGATCTGCGGGACGTGGCACTGTCGGCGGGCGGACCGCACCCGGGGCGGGGACGGCATGCGGCCACGATGAGCACGACGATGAGTACGTCGATCGGTGCGGTGAACGCGCTCGGCGGGGCCGAGGCGGCTCGCGAGGACGTTGACGCCGCCTACGTGGCCGGCGCCGCGTACGTGGTGGTCACCCTGGCCCAGGAGGTGGCCGTGCTCGCCGCCGACGTCGAGCACCTGTCCGCCACCTCGGCCCGCACCGACCTGCCGCAGCGCTACCTACGGCACTGCCTGCACGTGGCCTCGGTGCGCGGTCCGATGCGCCGCGAGCTGGCCGCCTGGGCCGACGAGGCCGGCCCGGACGCCGCCGAGCGTGTCGTCCTGGCGGCCCGGATGCTCACCGACCAGCTGGCCAGCGCGCTGATCGGCGGGGGCCACCCGGGCTGGTGAGTCCGAGCCGGTGAAACCCGACGGTCAGGCCGGCGCCGGCTCCAGGGCGTCCAGGCCGCGGGCCCTGCGGATCGTGCCGAGGATCCGCTCCATGATCTCATTGAGGCTGAAGTCCTTCGGCGTGAACACGGCGGAAACACCCTGTGCGACAAGGGCCTTGCCGTCGGCCTCCGGGATGATCCCACCGACGACCAGCGGGACGTCGTCCAGCCCGGCCTCGCGCATTCCCTCCAGGACCGAGGGCACCAGCTCCATGTGCGAGCCGGACAGCACCGACACCCCCACACAGTGCACGTCCTCGGCGACCGCCGAGGCGACGATCTGCTCGGGGGTGAGCCGGATCCCGGAGTAGATCACCTCGAAGCCGGCGTCCCGGGCCCGCACCGCGATCTGCTCGGCACCGTTGGAGTGACCGTCCAGCCCCGGCTTGCCGATCAGCAGCCGAAGCCGCCCACCCGGACCGCAGAGCTCGCCCCCGGTGCGGGCGACGTCCTCGCGCAGCCGGGCCCACGCCGGGTCGGCGCCGTGGTCGGCGACCCCGACCGCGCCGGAGACCCCGGTGGGGGCGCGGTACTCGCCGAAGACCTCGCGCAGCGCGCCGGCCCACTCCCCCGTGGTCACCCCGACCCGTGCGCACTGCAGGCTGGCCCGCATCAGGTTGGCCCCGCTCGCGGCCTCCGCCTTCAACCGCTCGATCGCGGCCGCCCAGGCGGCCCGGCCCTCCTCGGTGGCGTCCCGGTCACGTCGCCACTGCTGGATGGCGGCGACGGCCTTGGCCTCCACCTCGGGGTCGACGGTCTGGATCGCGGCGTCCAGGTCGGCGGTCAGCGGGTTCGGCTCGGTGGTGGTGTAGGCGTTCACGCCGACCACGGTGTCCTCGCCGGACTCGATGCGCTGGCGCCGCTCGGCGTGCGAGGCGACCAGAGCCGACTTGAGGTAGCCGCTGTCCACGGCGGCGACCGCCCCGCCCAACTCGGCGATCCGGGCCATCTCCTGCCGGGCGCCGCCGACGATCTCGGCCGTCTTGGCCTGCACCACCGGCGAGCCGTCGAACAGGTCCTCGTACTCCAGCAGGTCGGACTCGGCGGCCAGCACCTGCTGGATCCTCAAGGACCACTGCTGGTCCCAGGGCCGGGGCAGGCCGAGCGCCTCGTTCCAGGCGGGCAGCTGGACGGCGCGGGCCCGGGCCCGCTTGGACAGGGTGACCCCGAGCATCTCCAGCACGATCCGCTGGACGTTGTTCTCCGGCTGCGCCTCGGTCAGTCCCAGGGAGTTGACCTGGACGCCGTATCGGAACCGGCGCTGGGCGGCATCGGTGACCCCGTAGCGCTGCGTGGTGATCTCGTCCCACAGCTCGACGAAGGCGCGCATCTTGCACATCTCCTCGACGAAGCGCACCCCGGCGTTGACGAAGAAGGAGATCCGGCCGACGACCTCGCCGAACCGCTCGGCCGGCACCTGGCCGGAGTCGCGCACCGCGTCCAGGACGGCGATCGCCGTGGACAGCGCGAAGGCGACCTCCTGCACCGGGGTGGCCCCGGCCTCCTGCAGGTGGTAGCTACAGATGTTGGTCGGGTTCCACTTCGGCATCGTGGTGACCGTGTAGGCGATGGTGTCGGTGGTCAGGCGCAGGCTCGGCCCGGGGGGGAAGACGTAGGTACCCCGAGACAGGTACTCCTTGATGATGTCGTTCTGGGTGGTGCCGCCGAGCTGGGCCAGCACCGCGGCGGCGTCGGCGCCCTCGGGATCGTCCACCCCGGCCTGCTCGAGGGCCACGACCTGATAGAGCGCCAGCAGCCACATCGCCGGGGCGTTGATGGTCATCGAGGTGTTCATCTCGGTCACCGGGATGCCCTCGAACAGCGCGCCCAGGTCACCGACGTGACTGATCGGCACCCCGACCTTGCCCACCTCGCCGCGGGCCAGGACGTGGTCGGGGTCGTAGCCGGTCTGGGTCGGCAGGTCGAAGGCCACGCTCAGCCCGGTCTGGCCCTTGGCCAGGTTGCGCCGGTACAGCGCGTTCGACTCGGCCGCACTGGAGTGCCCGGCGTAGGTCCTTATCACCCATGGACGGTCACGGTTGGCCATGTCCGGACCATAACTTTGCGGCGGGCGCCGTCGGCACCCCCTCTCCGGTGACTAGCCTCACCCCTGGGACCGCCGCTGCCGCACGGGATGGTGAGCGCAGGGGTCGAGGCGCACACTGGGCGGGTGACCTACCGCACCAGCATCTCGTTCATGTTCGGGCCGGTGGTGGCCCTGCTGGCGCTGGGCGTGCTGATCCTGCTGCTGCGGTGGACGTTCAGTCACGGGCACTCCCTGGTCGAGCGACGGGCGCAGACCGGGTCCCCCGACGAGTACGGCCTGCTGGTGCAGGTCGCCGCCCCGGCCACGGTGGTCGAGGCGGAGATGATCCGCCGACGCCTCCTCGACGCCGGGTTGCGGGCCACGCTTGCCCCGACCACCGAGGGTCCGACGGTGATGGTGTTCCGCGAGGACGAGGGCAGGGCCCTGGTGCTGCTCGCCGACCCCTAGGACGCTCGCGCCCGTAGGGTGGTCGTCATGGTGAACCTGACGCGTATCTACACCAAGACCGGAGACGATGGCACGACGTCCCTCGGCGACGGCAGCCGCACGAAGAAGACCGACCCGCGCCTGGTCGCCTACGCCGACGTGGACGAGACCAACAGCATGATCGGGACCGCTCTGGCCCACGGCGGGCTGCCCGGCGAGGTCGCCGCGCTGCTGGCCCGGGTCCAGAACGACCTGTTCGACGTCGGGGCCGACCTGTGCCTGCCGCTGGGGGCCCGCGTCGAGTACTCGCCGCTGCGGATCACGGAGAACTACGTCACTGAGCTGGAGGCGGCCTGCGACCGGTTCAACGACGACCTGAAGCCGCTGCGCTCGTTCATCCTGCCCGGCGGCTCACTGGCCGCAGCCCGCCTGCACGTGGCCCGAACGGTCGCTCGGCGCGCGGAACGGTCCGTGTGGGCAGCCATCGAGGTGCACGGCAGCCAGGACGACGGTGGGGTGAGCGTGCTGACCGCCAAGTACCTCAACCGGCTCTCCGACCTGCTGTTCATCCTGTGCCGGTACGCCAACCTGGGACAGGGCGACGGCGACGTCCTCTGGCAGCCCGGCGGGGGCCGCAACGGCACCTCCCCGGACTCCGACCACGACTAGGCCGAGGCGCCCGCCGCGAAGCAGTCAGTTGAGTGCAGTCAGTTGAGTACGGGGTGCTCGCCGGGGGGAGCAGACTGCAGCCAGGTGGCCAGTCCGGTGTAGGCCAGCTCGCTCATCCCGAGATCGAGCGTGGTCTGGTCGTGCCGGCAGCGGACCAGGACCCAGTCCGGGGACAGCACCGTCTCGTCCCCACCGGCCGGACGGCGCCGATCGACGATCGTGAGCTGGGCCCGGGTCAGTGACCGGTGTGGTCGCCAGGACAGATCCACGAGGCGGAACCAGTCGAGACGGTCGTCGGCGTAGCGGGCGATGCCCGCCATCCATCTCCCGCCGTCGAGGCGACGGCGCAACGAGCATTCGAAGGCGCCCACACCGCGACTGAGCATCGTGCGGCGGACGAGCAGGAACAGCAGTGCGGCGAGGACGGCGGCGGCGAGTACGCCAAGCACAGCGGCAGGAAGGACAAGCAGGTCCATGCCGCTCACGCCCTAGCCGTCGGCGCCTTTGGCGCCCAGTGTCGCGCTGTCCGAGACGATCATGACCCGGTCGTGCTCAACGGACAGGAAGCCGCCGTCGCAGTGAGCGATCAGCTCACCGCCCTCATTGGGCCGGATCGTGATGTCGGAGGGGGCGAGTACTGCCAGCACCGGGGTGTGCCCGGGCAGCACGCCGAGGTCGCCGTCGACCGTCCGCGCGACAACCATCGAGGCCTCGCCCGACCAAACCTTCTGGTCGGCCGAGACCAGCTCGACCTGCAGTAGCACGGAGTACCTCCCGCTGCGATGGGGCCGCGAGCAGACAGCATGTGCTGCCCATGACCAAGGATAGCGACCGAGATGATCCCCGGCCTCAGCCCGTCTGCTTCTTGATCTCGGCCGCCCTACGCTCCACGTCGTCCAGACCGCCGCACATGAAGAACGCCTGCTCCGGCACGTCGTCGAAGTCCCCGTCCGCGATCTTGGTGAACGCCTCGATCGTGTCCTCGAGCGGCACGAAGGACCCGTCCAGGCCGGTGAAGGTCTTGGCGACGAAGGTGTTCTGGGACAGGAACCGTTCGATCCGGCGGGCCCGGTTGACGATGATCCGGTCCTCCTCGGACAGCTCCTCGACCCCGAGGATGGCGATGATGTCCTGGAGCTCCTTGTTCCGCTGGAGGATCTGCTTGACCCGCACCGCAGTTCCGTAGTGGGCCTCGGAGATGTAGCGCGGGTCCAGGATCCGGCTGGTCGAGGTCAGCGGGTCCACAGCGGGGTAGATACCCAGCGAGGCGACCGTCCGGCTCAGCTCTGTGGTGGCGTCCAGGTGCGCGAATGTGGTGGCCGGAGCCGGGTCGGTGTAGTCGTCGGCGGGCACGTACACGGCCTGCATCGAGGTGATCGAGTGCCCACGGGTGGAGGTGATCCGCTCCTGGAGCACGCCCATCTCGTCCGCCAGGGTCGGCTGGTAGCCCACCGCCGACGGCATCCGGCCGAGCAGCGTCGAGACCTCCGAGCCGGCCTGGGTGAATCGGAAGATGTTGTCGATGAACAGCAGCACATCCTGCTTCTGCACGTCGCGGAAGTACTCGGCCATGGTCAGCGCCGAGAGCGCCACCCGTAGTCGGGTGCCGGGCGGCTCGTCCATCTGGCCGAAGACCAGCGCGGTCTTCTCGATGACCCCGGTCTCGGTCATCTCCGCGATCAGGTCGTTGCCCTCGCGGGTGCGCTCGCCGACCCCGGCGAACACCGACACACCACCGAAGTTCTCGGCGACCCGGTAGATCATCTCCTGGATCAGCACCGTCTTGCCGACACCGGCGCCGCCGAACAGACCGATCTTGCCGCCCAGGACGTACGGGGTCAGCAGATCGATCACCTTGATGCCGGTGGTGAACATCTCGGTCTTCGACTCGAGCTGGTCGAACGCCGGGGACTTGCGGTGAATGCCCCAGCGCTCCTTCACCTCGAGCTGCTCACCCGGCTTGAGGTTGAGGCATTCACCGATGGTGTTGAACACATGGCCCTTGGTCACGTCGCCCACGGGGACGGTGATCGGTCCGCCGGAGTCGGCCACCGCCGACCCCCGGACCATCCCGTCCGTCGGCTGCATCGAGATCGCGCGCACCATGTTGTCGCCGATGTGCTGGGCGACCTCGAGGGTCAGGGTGCGGCTCGTATCGCCAATGGCCACCTCCACCTTGAGCGCGTTGTAGATCTCCGGCATGGCATCGCTCGGGAACTCGATGTCGACGACAGGGCCGATCACCCGGGACACCCGGCCGACTCCGGCCGCTTCGCTCTGGGTCGACGACTCAACGGCAGTGGCTGTCATGTCTCTCTCACGCATCGCTTCCGGGTTCGGGTCACAACTGGCTAGTTGCGGGCGTCGGCATCGGCGAGTGCTCCTGCGCCGCCGACGATCTCGCTGATCTCCTGGGTGATCTCCGCCTGGCGTGCGGTGTTGGCCAGCCGGGTGTAGCGCTTGATGAGCTCCTCGGCGTTGTCGGTCGCCGATTTCATCGCCCGCTGCCGGGCCGCCAGCTCGCTGGCCGCCGAGGTGAGCAGGGCGTTGTAGATCCGGGACTCGACGTAGCGCGGCAGCAGCGAGTCGAGCACCGCGCCCGCGGACGGCTCGAACTCGTACAGCGGGAGCACGTCGTCCGGCGCCGGGGGCTCGTCGCCCTCGACCACCTCGAGGGGGAGCAGGCGGACGACTTCGGGCTCCTGGGTCACCATGTTGACGAACCGGGTGTACACGATGTGGATCTCGTCGACACCCCCCTCCTCGACCGGGGTCAGGAACGCCTGGATCAGAGTGTCGGCGATCAGCTTGGCCGACTCGAAGGTCGGCGAGTCGGAGAACCCGCTCCACTGCCCGGCGATCTCGCGGTGCCGGAAGGTGTAGTAGGCCACGCCCTTGCGCCCGGCGATGTAGGTCTGGATCGTCTTGTCCTCACCACGGAGCAGCTCGCCGAGCCGCTCCCCCTCCTTGATCACGTTGGAGGAGTAGGCGCCGGCCAGGCCACGGTCGGAGGTGACCAGGAGCACCGCCGCCCTGCTCACGTCCGGCTTCTCCGTGGTCAGCGGGTGGTCCTCGTTGGAGTACGTGGCCACTGCTGAGACGGCTCGGGTGATCGCCCGGGTGTACGGCACGGACGCCGCGGTGCGCTGCTGTGCCTTGACCATCCGTGACGTCGCGATCAGCTCGAAGGCGCGAGTGATCTTCTTGGTCGCGTTGACCGTGCGGATGCGCTGTCGGTAGATACGAAGCTGCGCACCCATGTCAGCCGCGCTTCTGCCGGACGATCTTCTCCTGCTCGACCGCCTCCTCTTCGAGGGCCTCCTCGTGTGCCTCCTTGCCCAGAGCACCGATGGCATGACCGGTCCCGCCACGGAAGCGGGACTTGAACTCCGTGATCGACGTCTTCAGCGAGGCCTCGGTGTCGTCGTCCACGACCTGGGTCTCCCGGATGGTGTCCAGGACCGAGGTGTTGCGCCGCAGGTAGTCGAGGAACTCCTGCTCGAAGGCGAGCACGTCCTCGGTCGGGACCGAGTCGAGCTCACCCGAGGTGCCGGTCCAGATCGAGACCGCCTGCTCCTCCATCGGATACGGGGAGTATTGCGGTTGCTTGAGCAGCTCGACCAGTCGCGAGCCGCGGGCGAGCTGGGCCCGGGACGCGGCGTCGAGGTCGGAGGCGAACATCGCGAACGCCTCCAGCGCCCGGTACTGGGCCAGGTCCACCCGTAGCGAGCCGGAGACCTTGCGCATGGCCTTGGTCTGCGCGGCACCGCCGACCCGGCTGACCGAGATGCCGACGTTGACCGCCGGACGCACGTTGGCGTTGAACAGGTCGGACTCCAGGAAGATCTGCCCGTCGGTGATCGAGATGACGTTGGTGGGGATGTAGGCCGAGACGTCGTTGGCCTTGGTCTCGATGATCGGCAGGCCGGTCATCGAGCCGGCGCCCATCTCGTCGGAGAGCTTGGCGCACCGCTCCAGGAGCCGGCTGTGCAGGTAGAACACGTCACCGGGGTAGGCCTCACGACCGGGCGGACGGCGCAGCAGCAGCGAGACCGCGCGGTAGGCCTCGGCCTGCTTGGTCAGGTCGTCGAAGATGATCACTACGTGCTTGCCCGCGTGCATCCAGTGCTGGCCGATCGCCGAGCCGGTGTACGGGGCGAGGTACTTGAAGCCCGCGGCGTCGGACGCCGGAGCGGCGACGATCGTGGTGTACTCCAGGGCTCCGACCTCCTCCAGAGCGCGGCGCACTCCGGAGATGGTCGAGCCCTTCTGGCCGATCGCCACGTACACGCACCGGACCTGCTTCTTCGGGTCGCCGCTGGCCCAGTTCTCCTTCTGGTTGATGATCGTGTCGATGCACACCGCGGTCTTGCCGGTCTGCCGGTCACCGATGATCAGCTGCCGCTGGCCACGCCCGATCGGGGTCATCGAGTCGATGGCCTTGATCCCGGTCATCAACGGCTCGTTCACGCCTTGGCGCTGGACCACCGTGGGCGCCTGCAGCTCCAGCGCGCGACGCGCCTCCGGTTCGATGTCGCCCAGCCCGTCGATCGGGTTGCCGAGCGGGTCGACGACCCGGCCCATGAACTTGTCGCCGACCGGCACCGAGAGGATCTCGCCGGTCCGGCGGACCTCCTGTCCCTCCTCGATGCCGGCGAAGTCACCGAGAATGACGACGCCGATCTGGCGGACGTCGAGGTTCAGCGCCAGGCCCAGGGTGCCGTCCTCGAAGGTCAACAGCTCGTTGGCCATCACCCCCGGCATGCCCTCGACGTGGGCGATGCCGTCACCGGCGTCCGCCACCCGTCCGACCTCTTCACGTGAGGTCGCACCCGGCTCGTAGGACTGGACGAAGGCGTCCAAGGCGTCCCGGATCTCCTCCGGACGGATCGTCAGTTCCGCCATGGTGTCGGTCCCTGCTCTCTCTCGCTGTCGGGTGGTGGGTACGTGAGGTGTCGGGTCAGCCGGTGAGCCGGCGGCGGGCCTCGTCGAGGCGGCCGACGGCGGTGCCGTCGAGGACCTCGCCGCCGACCTCGACCCTGATGCCGCCGAGCACCTCGGGGTCGACATCGACGTTCAGCCGGACGGCGCGCCCGTACAGCTGCTGCAGGGCACCGGCCAGGCGCTCGCGCTGCCGCTCGGTGAGTGGGGTGGCGGCGGTCACCTCGGCGACCAGCTGTCGGCGCCGCCGCGCGGCAGCCTCGACGAAGGAGGCCAGCACCCGTTCGGTGCGCAGCCCGCGCGGGGCGACGGCGGCCTGGACGGCGAGGCGCACCGTCTCGGGTGCGGCCGGCTCCCCGAGCAGGCGCCGGACCAGCTCCGCCTTGCGTTCGGTGCCCTCGGTGCGCATGGAGAAGGCGTCCCGCAGGCCCTGGTCGGCCGCGACGGTCCGGGAGAACCGGAACAGCTCGTCCTCGACGGCATCGAGCCGGCCGGCCTTCTCGGCGGCGGCCAGCACCGAGGAGATGGCGAGCTGCTCGATGGCGTCGGTCAGGTCACTGGCCGAGGACCAGCGGCTGCGGACCAGGCCGGAGACCAGGTCGAGGCCGGCCTCGGAGACCTTGCCGCCGAGCAGCTGGGCGACCAGAGCCGCCTTGGCCTCGCCGTCCCGGGAGGGGTCGGTGAGTGCCCGGCGCAGGCCGGGGTTGTCGGCCAACGCCCCGGTCACCCCGAACAGGTCGTCGGCGACGTCGCCCGCCGCCGCGGCGTCCACACCGCCGAGCAGCATCTCCAGCCGCTCGGTGGCCTGCGCCAGGGACTCCCGGCTGACTCCGCGCATCAGGACCCCGAACCCGCCGGGTGCGCGGCGCCGTTGCCGGCGGTGCTCTCCAGCTCATCGAGGAAGCGGTCGACGACCCGGCCGGCCCGGGCGTCATCGGTCAGGGACTCACCGACGATCCGCGAGGCCAAGGTGGTGGCCATCGTGCCGACCTCGCTGCGCAGCTGGACGACGGCCTGCTGCCGCTCGGCCTGGATCTGCTGCTGCGCTGCGACAGTGATCCGGGTGGCCTCGGCCTGGGCCTGCTCACGCATCTCGGAGATGATCTGGGCGCCCTCGGCGCGGGCCTGCTCCCGGATCCGTTGCGCCTCGCCCTGGGCCTCGGTCAGCTGGTCCTGGTACTGCTTCAGCGCTGCCGCGGCCTCGGCCTGCGCCGTCTCGGCCTTCTTCATGCCGCCCTCGATGGCCTCCACCCGGTCGGCGTGGGCCTGCTCGAGACGCGGAACGGCGGTCCTGGCGATGACGAAGTACAGGACGCCGAAGGCGATGAACCCGAAGATCAGCTCGCCCATGTGCGGCAGGACCGGGTAGTCCAGCCAGCTCGGCAGTACCCCGCTCTCACCTTCGGCGGCGACGACCGTCGCGAGGTTGACCACGGTGCTCTCCTTCTGTCCTCGGGGCTTGTCTAGCTGATCGCAGTAGCCGCTAGCCGGAGAAGACGAAGGCCAGGGCGATACCGAAGATGGCCAGCGCCTCGCAGAGGGCGAAGCCCAGGATCGCGATCGGCTGGAGCAGACCGCGGGCCTCAGGCTGGCGAGCCACACCGCTGACATAGGCGGCGAAGATCAGGCCGACGCCGATGCCGGGGCCGATCGCGGACAGGCCGTAGCCGACGATGGCGAGGGAACCAGTCATGATCTCTCTCTCTTCTTGGCGGTGCGGGTCTGTGGTGCTGCGGTCTGTCGTGGTGGGCAGTGGGTCAGTGGTGGGCAGTGGGTCAGTGGTGGGCAGTGGATCAGTGGTGGGAAGTGGGTCAGTGGTGGTCGTCCGCCAGCGAGCCGGCGATGTACAGGGCGGTCAGCAGGGTGAAGACATACGCCTGCAGGAACTGCACGAAGGCCTCGAAGAAGGTCATCACGAAGCCGCCGAGGAAGGCCCCGACGCCGGCGAGCTTGAGGCCGATGCCACCGTCGCCGAAGAGCAGGTGCTCGCCGCCCAGCACGCACAGCACGAGCAGGATGTGGCCGGCGAACATGTTGCCGAAGAGCCGCAGCGACAGGGTGACCGGCCGGGTGACGAAGTAGGTCACCAGCTCCAGGATGAAGATCAACGGGACGATCCAGCTGGGCAGACCGGGTGGAACCATGTGCCGGAAGTACCCGCCGAAGCCCATGCTCCGAATGCCGACCACGTGATAGACGACGAACACGATCAAGGCGAGCGCCAGCGGGAACCCGAAGCGGCTCATCGTCGGGAACATGATCAGTGGGGTGATCCCGAACAAGTTGTTCACCAGGATGAAGATGAACAGGGTGAACAGCAGTGGCACGAAGCGCAGGAACTCCCTGCTGCCGATGATGTCGCGGGCCACGCCGTTGCGGACCAGGCCGTAGACCGACTCGGTCAGCCACTGCCCCTTACTGGGGACCAGGGACATCCGGCGCGTCGCCAGCAGCAGCCAGGCGCTGATCAGCACCACCGACAGCAGGGCCACGACCATCGAGCGGGTCAGCGCGAACTGGGTGTCGCCGCCGACAAGCGGCTGCCAGAAGTCCAGCGGACCCGGGGCCTCGAAGCCGCCTTCTGCGCTGGCGACGAGCATCAGGCTCACAGGTGTCCTCACTCAGTGTGACCGGCGTCCGAAGACGCCGAAGGCGGGCGTCGATCGTGCGAACCGTACCGGAACCACACCAGGTAGAGGGCCAGGGCCATACCACCCAGGATGCCCACCAGGAGGAACACCGGATCGGTGCCCAACCAGCGGTCCACGAGCCAGCCCAGGCCTCCGTACACGGCCGGTCCGGAGATCAGGTGCGCCAGGACGGTCCACGCCGCGGCCTCCCCGAGCGGACCGCTCGGCCGGGCGTCGTCGTCCATCGGTGCGAAACCCTATCAGTCACAGCGCGTGCGCGAATCCCCCCGATCATTCGCGACCGCCCGACGACGGCGCACCGTCCCGGTCCGGCGGTGCCGACCCGAAGGCCAGCACCCGGATCCGCCCGACGGCCCGGACCTGCCAGGCGATGGCCACCGCCGAGGCGGCCATCAGGGTCCAGCCGAGGTGGGGCAGAGACAGCCAGGACGCCGACGACAGCGCCAGGTAGATCACACCGAAGAGGACCACCAGAACCAGGTAGGCCGCCATCGCCAGTCCCATCACCGCAGGTGGAGACCACTTCCCGGCCAGGAGCATGACTCCCGCCGGGATGCTGCAGGCCAGCGCTGCGAGCAGCGCGCCGATCGCCGCGCCGGCCATCGCCGGAGGCGACTGCAGGGCCGAGACGGCCACGGCGACGACGCCGACGAGGGCCGTCGGGAGCAGCGCCGCGCGCAGCAGGACCGCGGCAGCGGACACCTCACGCGCCACCGGAAGACTCTCGGTCATGACCTGCCCTTCTCCCGTTCCAACCCCTCGTGAAGTCAATCACAAGAGCCCGGATGGTTACCCATAGTTGTCAGCCGACGGGCCCGGCACCGCGCTTCGGACGGCGTAGCGGACCAAGCGTGAGCACCACCGCCCCGCCCACCGCGACCACCCCGCCGGTCAGCGCCACGCCGATCGGGATGAAGGCCATCAGCGCGACCCCGAAGGCGACGATGGCCGTCCAGATGTAGAAGATCAGGACGGCGCGGGTGTGGCTGTGCCCCAGGCGCAGCAGCCGGTGGTGCAGGTGCGCGGCGTCCGGGTGCCAGGGTTTGCGGCCGGCCCGGGTCCGCCGGATCACGGCCATCCCGAGGTCGACCAGCGGGACGGCGAGGATCGCCAGCGGCAGCAGCAGCGGGAAGAAGGCCGGCACGATCTGGGCCCTGGAGACCACGGCCGGGTCCACCTGACCGGTGATGGTGATCGTGGACGCCGCCACCAGCAGCCCGAGCAGCATCGAGCCGGAGTCGCCCATGAAGACCCGGGCCGGGTTGAAGTTGTGCGGGAGGAAGCCCAGGCAGCACCCCACGGTGGTCGCGGTGACCAGCGAGGCCAGCGAGGAGTAGTCGTCCGGGCTGGCGTCCTTGGCCAGCAGGTAGGAGTAGACGAAGAAGGCCGATCCGGCGATGCCGACGATGCCCGCGGCCAGACCGTCCAGGCCGTCGACGAAGTTGACCGCATTGATGGTCACCACGACGACGACCACGGTGACCACGAACAGGCTGGCGTAGGACAGCAGGGTGACCCCACCGATCGGCAGGAACAGCAGCTGCACGCCCTTCCAGGCCATCAGGCCCGCGGCCAGGGCCTGCCCGGCGAGCTTGGTGACAGCGTCCAGGCTCCACAGGTCGTCGGCGACGCCGAGGGCGCAGACGGCCGCACCGCCGAGCAGCACCCCCCACGGCGCGCCGCCGGAGAAGATCGGCTCGGTGAACGGCATCCGGCTGGCCACCACCAGGGCAGCGGCGAAGCCGATCAGCATCGCCGTGCCTCCCATCCGTGGGATCGGCACGGCGTGCACGTCGCGGTCGCGCACCGGGGTGATCGCACCGATCCGCCGGGCCACCCGGCGGGCCAGCGGGGTGACCAGGTAGGTGACCGCCGCGGCGACCAGCAGCACGTAGAGATAGGCACGCATGCGCCATGCCCTCAGCCGGGAGTGCCGGGGGCGTCGGCGGGTTCGGCGACCAGGTCGGGGACCACCTCGCGCAGGGTCGCGACGTCCACCGCCCCGGCCCGCAGCAGCCGTGGCACCTCGCCGGTGACGTCGACGACCGTGGAGGGTCCGCTGCCCCACACCCCGGCCCCGGTCAGGTGCCCGCCGTTCAGGTAGACGTCGACGTCGTCGCCGAACGCCTCCCGGACCTCGGTGCACGACAGCGGCTGGCGGCTCACCCCCGGCGGGTTGGCTCCGGTGACCGCCATCGGGCCGGTGCGCTCCAGCAGCTCCAGGGCGATCGGGTGCAGCGGCACCCGGACGGCGACCGTCCCGCCGGAGCCGCCGCCGTCGCCGAGATCCCAGTCCAGGGTTGGCTGGGAGCGGCAGAGCAGGGTCAGCGGTCCGGGCCAGAAGGCCGCGACCAGGTCGCGGGCCGCGGTGCTCAGGCCGGTCGCCACGCCGTCCAGGGTGCGCGGGTGGCCGACCATCACCGGTGGCGAGGTCCGCCGACCGTGCCCCTTGACAGCGCGCAGGCGATCGGTCCCGATGTGGGAGAAGGCGTCACAACCCACGGCATAGGACGACTCGACCGGGAAGCAGACCAGTTCCCCGAGCCCGACCGAGGTCACCGCCCGGTCGATGCCGCGACGGCGGCCCGCCGGCTCGGTGCAGTCGAAACGAAGGGCCACCCGCCGAGTGTGTCACCCCGGCGTCGTGCAGCCGGAATCGGCGGCCGGACGGCGGGCGTGCAGCACCCGATCGCGACCGGACCGGTCCAGCAGGGTGCCCGCCGCGGCGTACCCCGCCCGGTCCGCCGCACGCCGGGTGGCCGGGCCCTGGACATCGGCGTGCTCCATCAGCAGCAGCCCGCCGGAGCGCAGCAGCACCCCAGCGGTGGCCAGGACGGCGCGCGGCACCTCGAGCCCGTCCTCCCCTCCCCCGTACAGCGCGGGCGCCGGGTCGTGCTCGGCCACCTCGATCTGCACCGGGACGGCGTCGGGCGGGATGTACGGCGGGTTCGCGGTCACCAGGTCGACCTGCCCGACCAGGTCGGCGAGCACCCCGCCGGCCACCGCCGCGTCGCGGACGTCGCCGGCCCGCAGCTCGACCCGCTCGCCCGCCGCCAGCTCGGCGACGTTGCGCGCCGCCCAGGAAATGGCGCGCTCGTCCAGCTCCAGAGCGACCACCCGAGCGGTCGGGACCGCGTCGGCCACCGCCAGGGCGATGGCGGCCGAACCGGTGCACAGGTCGACGACGAGCGGATCGCCCCGGACGCCGTCCAGCTCACGCACCGCGGCCTCGACCAGCACCTCGGTCTCCGGACGGGGGACGAAGACCCCCCGGCCGACCGCCAGCTCGATGCCGGCGAACGCCGCCCGACCGGTCAGGTGCTGCAGCGGCTCGCGGGCCACCCGGCGCAGCACCAGGTCCTCCAGCCCGGCGAGCGCCCTGGTCGCGTCGCCGTCCAGGGGCATGCCGCGTAGCACCGCCGCGCCCAGCTCACCGCGGCCGGTGCCCAGCAGGTGGGCGACCAGCAGCTCGGCGTCCACCCGGGGGCTGGGCACCCCGGCGGCCGACAGCCGACGCTCGACGGCGCGAACCACCTCGGCGAGGGTGCTGCTCACCCCTGCGGCCCGGCCAGGCGGGCGGCCTCATCGGCGGCCACGCAGGAGGCGATCACGGCGTCGAGGGCGCCGTCCAGCACGACGTCGAGGTTGTAGGCCTTGTAGCCGGTGCGGTGGTCGGCGATCCGGTTCTCACCGAAGTTGTAGGTCCGGATCCGCTCGCTGCGGTCGACGGTGCGCACCTGCGAGCGCCGCACCGCCGAGGCCTGCGCCTCGGCCGCCTCGACCGCGGCCGCGTGCAGTCGCGCGCGCAGGATCCGCAGCGCCGACTCCTTGTTCTGTAGCTGGCTCTTCTCGTTCTGGCAGGAGACGACGATGCCGCTGGGCAGGTGGGTGATCCGCACCGCCGAGTCGGTGGTGTTGACACTCTGACCGCCGGGTCCGGAGGAGCGGTAGACGTCAATGCGCAGGTCCTCCTCGCGCACCTCGACCTCGACGTCCTCGACCTCGGGCAGCACCAGCACCCCGGCGGCGCTGGTGTGCACCCGGCCGGCTGACTCGGTGACCGGCACCCTTTGCACCCGGTGCACGCCGCCCTCGTACTTGAGCCGGGCGTACACCCCCTCCCCCGGCGCCGGGGTGCCCCTGGCGGCGACGGCCACCGAGACGTCCTTGTAGCCGCCGAGCTCGCTCTCCGTGGCGCCGATGACCTCGGTGCGCCATCCCCTGCGCTCGGCGTAGCGCAGGTACATCCGCAGCAGGTCGGCGGCGAACAGCGCGGACTCGACACCACCCTCACCGGCCTTGACCTCGAGGATCACGTCCCGGTCGTCGTCCGGGTCGCGGGGCAGCAGCAGGATCCGCAGCCGCTCTCGAGCAACCTCCTCGGCCTCGGCGAGGGCGTGCGTCTCGGTGGCCAGCGCGGCGTCGGCGTCGTCCAGCTCGCCCAGCTCGCGGGCAGCGGTCAGGTCTCCGGTGACCGTCAGCCAGGACCGGTAGGCCTCGACGACGCCGGTCAGCTCCGCGTAGCGCCGGCCGAGCCGACGCGCCATCGCCGGGTCCGTGTGCACGGCCGGATCGGCGAGCTGCTGCTCGAGCAGGGCGTGCTCGGCGAGCAACGGCTGGACGGCGCCGGTCAGCGCATCGGTCGGCACGCGTCGTCCTCTCCTGGTCTGGTCTGCGGATCCGGGCTGTTGCTCTGGTGCCCGAACACGACTTCGGCGCCGGTCGCGTCGTCCGTAGCTACGGACGAGGCGATCGGCGCCGAGTGTCGGGCTACTTGCCGGCCGGCTTCTTGCCGTAGCGCTGCTGGAACCGGGCCACGCGGCCTCCGGTGTCCAGGATCTTCTGCTTGCCGGTGTAGAAGGGGTGGCACTGGCTGCAGACGTCGGCGTGGATGACGCCGTTCTTGGCCGTGCTCCGAGTGGTGAACGTCGCGCCGCAGGTACAGGTCACCGTGGTGTCGACGTAGTCCGGGTGGATGCCGCTCTTCACGCGAGTCTCCTCAAGGTCATGGCCGCCGGGTCGGTCCGCGTCACGGACCGTGAACCGGAGCCGAGCACCAGTGTGCCACGTCGACAACCGCACCTCCGACCCTGGCATTCCTGCCCAGCCACAAGTCAGGTCGGTCTCGATCCGGGCACGAACCGAGGGTCGCGACCCCGAACGTGTGCACCCAGACCCCCGGTAGCGGCAGGGTGGCGTGATCCGTTCGCCTCCCGAAGAGAGTGAGCACATGAACGACCTGGAGAACATCGGCTGGGTGGGGCTGCTCGGCCGCATCGGCATCGTCGTCCTGATCCTGGTCATCACCTGGGTGCTGGCCCGGGTCGTCAAGACGGCGATCACGAGACTGGTCACCAGGGTCCCGGCCCTGGACCGAGGAGACGGTGACGGCGAGTCACTCGGGGCGTCGCTGGGCACGATCGCGTCCCTGGTCGTATGGCTCTTCGGCCTGGTGACCGTGCTCAACGTCTTCCAACTGGAGAGCGTCCTGCAGCCGATCACCGTGATGCTGCAGACGGTGCTCGGCTACCTGCCGAACATCCTCGGTGCGGCGTTCGTCTTCGTCATCGGCCTTGTGCTCGCCCGGATCGTCCGTCAGCTGGTGGAGACCGCGCTGCGCACGGTGGACCTCGGCAGGTTCCTGCGGGCCGGCATGTCCCGGGTGCAGAGCGAGACCGGGACCGCGGCGACCACGGACACGGCCGGCGCGACCTCGACCATGTCCCGTCCGACCACAGCGGGCTCGGATCCGACGGACACGGACCGGACGAGCACGGACCTGACGAGCACGGATCTGGCGAACACGGCCGGCGCGGTGGTGTTCGGCCTGGTCATGATCGTGGTGACCATCGCCTCGCTGCAGATCCTGGGCATCGCCGCCGTGTCGGAGCCGGCGACCCGGATGCTCACCGCCATCTTCGACGCCGTCCCCAACATCCTGGCGGCCGCTCTGCTGCTGGCCATCGGGGTGTTCATCGCCCGCTTCGCCGGTGACCTGCTCCGTCAGATCCTCACCGGCCTCGGTGTCGACCGGGCGCTGCACGAGGCCGACGTCCTGCCGCGCGAGCGCAGCGCCGTCACCACCATCACCACGGTCGCCCAGGTGGCGCTGGTCCTGTTCTTCGCCGTCATGGCGGCGCAGCTGCTCGGCTTCCCGCAGATCACCGCGTTCCTCAGCGAGGTGCTCGGCCTGGGTGGCCGGGTGCTGTTCGGCGGCGCGATCATCGCCGCCGGCTTCTCCATCGCCGGTCTGCTGGCCCGGCTGATGGCCGGCAGCACGGCCAGCCAGGTGGTCCGGTACGCGACGCTCGCCCTGTTCGTCGCGATGGGCCTGTCGTTCATGGGCATCGCGGACTCGATCGTCCAACTGGCCTTCGGCGCCGTCGTCGTGGGTGCGGCGGCAGCGGCCGCCCTGGCGTTCGGCCTGGGCGGGCGGGAGGCCGCAGCCCGGGTGCTCAGCCGGGCGCAGGACCGCATCGAGAGCGCTCCGGCGCAGGGAGCGGACCGGTCGAGCAGCAAGTCCTAGCCGTCCGGCGAACGCCCCGGTCAGTCGTCGTCGCGACCGGGGACCGGAGTGGTCTTCTGCACCTGCATCAGGAACTCAGCGTTGCTCTTGGTGCCCTTGACCCGGTCCAGCAGCAGCTCGATGGCCTGCTGGGGCTCGAGGGCACCCATCACCCGACGCAGCTTCCAGACGATCGACAGCTCCTCCTTCGACATCAGGATCTCCTCACGCCGGGTGCCGGAGGCGTTGACGTCGACGGCCGGGAAGATCCGCTTGTCGGCCAGGCCGCGGGACAGCCGCAGCTCCATGTTCCCGGTGCCCTTGAACTCCTCGAAGATCACCTCGTCCATCTTCGAGCCGGTCTCGACCAGGGCGGTGGCCAGGATGGTCAGCGAGCCACCGTTCTCGATGTTGCGGGCCGCACCGAAGAACCGCTTGGGCGGGTACAGGGCCGAGGAGTCGACACCACCGGACAGGATCCGCCCGGACGCGGGTGCGGCCAGGTTGTAGGCGCGGCCGAGCCGGGTGATCGAGTCGAGCAGGACGACCACGTCGTGACCCAGTTCGACCAGGCGCTTGGCCCGCTCGATCGCCAGCTCGGCAACGGTGGTGTGGTCGTCCGCCGGGCGGTCGAAGGTCGAGGCGATGACCTCACCCTTGACCGCACGCTGCATGTCGGTGACCTCCTCCGGCCGCTCGTCGACGAGGACGACCATGAGATGGCACTCCGGGTTGTTGCGGGTGATCGCGTTGGCCATCGCCTGCAGGATCAGCGTCTTGCCCGCCTTCGACGGGGAGACGATCAGCCCGCGCTGGCCCTTGCCGATCGGGGCGACCAGGTCGATGATCCGGGTGCTCAGCTGGTTCGGCTCGGTCTCCAGCTGCAGCCGCTCCTGCGGGTACAGCGGGGTGAGCTTGCCGAAGTCCGGCCGGCTACGGGACTCCTCCGTGGTGGACCCGTTGATGGTGTCGAGGCGGACCAGGGCGTTGAACTTCTGCCGCTGGTTCTCGCCCTCGCGCTGCTGCCGGACGGCGCCGGTCACCGCGTCGCCCTTGCGCAGCCCGTGCTTCTTGACCTGGCCGAGAGAGACGTAGACGTCGCTCGGCCCGGGCAGGTAGCCGGAGGTGCGCAGGAAGGCGTAGTTGTCCAGAACGTCCAGGATTCCGGCGACCGGGATCAGGACGTCGTCATCGCTGATCTCCGGCTCCTCGGCGATGCCGGCATCGCCGCCAGGGCCGCGCTGACGACGCTTGCGGTCGCGGTAGCGCCCGCGCCGCCGCCGTCCGCGGCCCTCGCCCTCGTCATCGTCGGGGAAGCCACCCTGATGCTCCTGGCGCTGCTGACCCTGGTTGTCCCGCTGGTTGTCACGGGCGCGGTCACGCTGCGGGCGGGGTTCGCGCCCCTCCCGGGGCTGGCCCTGCTCGCTCTTCTGCTCGCTCTTCTGCGCACCCTTGGGCTCGCCCTTCGGCTCACCACCGTCGCGGCGAGCCTGGCCTGCGGTCTCCGCCGTTCGCTCGGGTGCAGCGGACGGTTCGGAGCCCGACCCACCGTCGGTCGCCGGCTGCTGAGCCGGCCGCTTGACCCGGCCGCGACCCGGTCCATTCGACGACGAGCCGCCGCCCTGACGCGCCCGGATCGCCTCCAAGAGGTCCGATTTGCGCATCCGGCCGGTACCGGTGATGCCCATGTCGGCGGCGATCGCCTGCAACTGGGGCAACCGCAGCGCGGACAGGCTCCCGCTTGGGGCGCCCGGGGCGCCGGAGTCGGAGGTGCCGTTCTGAGTGGGCGTCGCCGCGCCGCTGGTCGCCTGGTTCTTGGCGGGCGTGGCCGCGTCGGCGATCTCGGTGGAGTCGGTCAACTGGGTTTCCCTTCGCCTCCGCACCCGGCAGCGGGTGTGGAGCGGGTCGATGCCCGGGCAACGACAGGCCCGGGCCGGTGAACTTACGCGCAGACACACCAGACAGGTCCGGGAAGTGCGCGGTGTCGGACAGCGAATTGGGGCTCGTGGATCGAAGCCTCCGAGTGGCTGCGCCACACACTGTAACACCGACGGGACCCGGTCGCGCCACACCGCCCCACCTCATCGCGCTCAGTACGGCATCACTCAGTACGGCATCACTGAGTACGGCATCACTGAGTGCCGCGTCGCGCTGAGGACGTCGACGGCGCCGACCCCCGCCGGATTTCCCACGACCAGGTCTCGGGCCCGGTCTCAGCGCTGATGCGGATCGGAACCGACCGGCAGCCGGCCCTCGGTGGGCGGGGCGTCCTGCAGGCTGGTGCCGGAGCGGTCGACGTCCAGCGCCAGCACCTGCCACGGGCCGAGCCGCTCGGCGTCGCCGGTCATGGCCTCGGCCACTGCGGCGAGCGCAGCCCCCCGCTCGCCGAGCACAAGCACGCTCGGGCCGGCGCCGGAGACCACCGCGGCCTGACCGCGCGCCCGCACCGCCTCGACCAGGGCGGCGCTGGCCGGCATCGCCGGAACCCGCTGGGACTGGTGCAGCCGGTCGCGGGTGGCCTCCAGGAGCAGGTCCGGCCGGCCGGCCAGGGCGTGCACGAGCAGCGCGCTGCGGGCGGCGTTGAAGGCGGCGTCGGCGTGCGGCACCTGCTCGGGCAACATCGCCCGGGCCCGTGAGGTGGCCAGCTCGGCGTTCGGCAGACAGAGCACTGCCGAGATGCGCGGGTCGAGATCGAGCTGGACGAGATGTGCCCGGGGCAGCACCCCGGCGCCGGTCCGCGGAGTGGTCCAGGACAGCGTGCAGCCGCCGAACAGGGCCGCGGAGGCGTTGTCCGGGTGACCCTCGGCCGCCGTGGCCAGGTCGAACACGGCCTGGGTGTCCAGCCGGTCGGGATCGGTGAGCAGGCCCCGGGCGAGCACCAGCCCGACCGCGATCGCCGCCGCCGAGGATCCCAGGCCGCGCCCGTGCGGGACCGCGTTGCGGCAGCGCAGGTGCAGCGCGGGCTGGTCGTCGGCGCGGCCGACGCCGGCGTGCACCAGCCCGGCCCGCACGCTGCGGACGACGAGATGATCCTCCCCCCGCGGGACACTGCCCTCCCCCTGACCGGCGACCTCGATCCACACCCCGGGCTGCCCCTGGGCGCGGGGGGCGGCCTCGACCCGGACCTCGTCATACAGGGCCAGGGACAGGGCCAGGCAGTCGAAGCCGGGGCCGAGGTTGGCGCTGGATGCGGGGGTCCGGGCGGTGACCGGGACGCCGAGCCGCACCAGGGGGGAGCCACCGTTCGGTCCGGCAGAGCCCGCCCGCACCGTCAGGACCCCTCGACCCGCATGACGCTCTGCACGCCCTCGACGATGTCCAGGGCGGCCAGCGCCTCGACGGTGGCGACCAGCGCGGCGTCCGTGGCGGAGTGGGTGACCACGACCAGGGCAGCTCGTTCCCGACCGGCGCCGGACGGGCCCTGGTGGGGGCGGTCCCGGGAGGGGCCGAGGTGTTGCTGGCGGACCGTCTCGATGGAGACCCCGTGGTCGGCGAACACCTGGGCCGCCTGGGCCAGCACACCGGGCCGGTCGGCCACGTCGAGGCTGATGTGGTAGCGGGTCACCACCTCACCCATCGGCAGCACCGGCAGGTCGGCGTGCGCGGACTCCCGTGGGCCGTGGCCACCGGCGAGCCGGTTGCGGGCCACGCTGATCACGTCGCCGAGGACGGCACTGGCGGTGGGCTGGCCTCCGGCTCCGCGGCCGTAGAACATCAGCTCGCCGGCCGCCTCGGACTCGACGAACACCGCGTTGTAGGCCTCTCGGACGCCGGCCAGCGGATGGCTGCGCGGGATCATCGCCGGGTGCACCCGAACCGAGACTCCTTCACGCGCAACACCGTTCGCTTCCGCGATGGTGGCCCGCTCGCAGATCGCCAGCAGCTTGACCACCGATCCCATCTGGTCCGCGCCGGCCATGTCCGCCGCGGAGACCTCGGTGATCCCTTCCCGGTGGACGTCGGCAGCACTCACCCGGGTGTGGAAGGCGAGGCTGGCCAGGATCGCTGCCTTCGCCGCGGCGTCGAAGCCCTCCACGTCAGCGGTCGGGTCGGCCTCGGCGTAGCCCAGGGCCTGGGCCTGAGCCACGGCCTCGGCGAAACCCATTCCGGTGGAGTCCATCTTGTCGAGCACATAGTTCGTCGTGCCGTTCACGATGCCGAGCACGCGGGTCACCCGGTCACCGGCTAGCGACTCCCGCAGCGGGCGCAGCAGCGGGATTCCCCCGGCCACGGCCGCCTCGAAGTACAGGTCCACGCCGTGCTCGGCCGCGGCCGCGTAGAGAGCCGGACCGTCCTCGGCCAGCAGAGCCTTGTTTGCGGTCACCACCCCGGCCCCCGCCGCCATCGCTTCGAGGATGAGCCCGCGGGCCGGTTCGATGCCGCCAATCACCTCTACGACCACGTCGGCGTCCTTGACCAGGGCGCTTGCGTCGGTCGTGAACAGGCCCGAGGGCACGTCCAGGCCGCGGGTGCGCCCGATCCGGCGCACCGCGATGCCGGACAGCCGTAGCGGTGCTCCGACCCGCCGGGACAGCTCCTCACCGTGCCGGGTGAGCAACCTCGCAACCTCGGTGCCGACCACCCCGCAGCCCAGCAGGGCCACCTTCACCGGCTGCACGCCGCCCTCCTCGATCTCGATCGTCCCGCTCATCCCACGTCCAGGGCGAGTAGGTCGTCCTCGGTCTCCCGGCGCACCAGCAGTCGGGCCGTGCCGTCCCGCACCGCCACCACGGGCGGGCGCGGGACGTGGTTGTACTGGCTGGACATGCTGCGACAGTAGGCGCCTGTGCCGGGCACCGCGATCAGGTCGCCGCGGCTGACGTCGCCGGGAAGGAACTCGTCGCGGACGACGATATCGCCGCTCTCGCAGTGCTTCCCGACCACACGGGTAAGCACCGGCGGCGTCGGCGAAGTGCGCGAGGCGAGGGTGCAGGAGTAGTCCGCGCCGTACAGGGCGGTGCGGATGTTGTCGCTCATCCCGCCGTCCACGCTGACGTAGCGACGCCGGGCACCGTGGTCGAGCAGCACGTCCTTGACCGCCCCGACCCGGTAGAGGGTGAACGTGCTCGGCCCGGCGATCGCCCGCCCCGGCTCGACGCTCACCCGGGGCACGGCGACGCCGGCGGACTCGCACTCGCGCATCACGATCGCGGCCAGGGACTTGGCCAGCGCGTGCGGCTCCAACGGGTCGTGCTCTGAGGTGTAGGCGATCCCGAACCCGCCACCCAGGTCCAGCTCGGGCAGGGCCGAGTCGTCACCGTCGAGGTGGGTCTGGACGATCTCGGCGTGCAGACCGAGCAGTCGCCGGGTGGCCACCTCGAAGCCCTCGGTGTCGAAGATCTGCGAGCCGATGTGACTGTGCAGGCCGAGCAGCCGCAGCTGCGGGCGGGCCAGGACGGCGGCGGCGGCCCGGGTGGCCTGACCACCGGCCAGGGACACACCGAACTTCTGGTCCTCATGGGAGGTGGCGATGTACTCGTGGGTGTGTGCCTCGACGCCGACGGTCACCCGCAGCATGACCGGGGCGAGGACGCCCAGGGCAGCGGCGATCTCGGCGACCCGGTCGACCTCCTCCGGGCTGTCCAGCACGATCCGGCCGACCCCGGCCTGCAGCGCTCGGTGGATCTCGGCGTCGCTCTTGTTGTTGCCGTGCAACGCGATCCGCTCCCCGGCCAGCCCGGCACGCAGGGCGACGGCCAGCTCACCACCGGTGCAGACATCCAGGTTGAGGCCGTCATCGCGGATCCACCGGGCCACCTCGGTGCACAGGAACGCCTTGCCGGCGTAGTAGACCTGGCCCGCCGCGCGGGCCTCCCCGGAGCCGGACCCGCTCCGGAAGGCCTCGGCGAAGGCGTCCCGGAACGCCCTGGCTCGGGCCCGGAAGTCGGCCTCGTCCAGCACGTAGGCGGGAGTGTCGAAGCGGTCGGCGAGGTCGGCCACGTCCACGCCGCCGACCTGGAGCACGCCGTCCGCACCCTCGTCCCGCCGTACGGAGCGCGCCCACAGCGGCGCCAGCAGCTCGTTGACGTCGCCCGGTGGACGCAGCCATCCCGGCACGGTGGCCACCCCGCCATACCCGGGTGCGTGCAACACCCCGGCCTCGTGTGCGCTCATCGCTGTGCGGTCCTCACATCTGCTCGGTCAGATCTGATCTGTCGCATGTCCGTTCGCGCACCGGTGCTGGTCACATCCGGTCCGGGGCGCTGACCCCCAACAGGTCCAGGCCGTTGGCGAACACCGTGCGGGCGGCCTCGGCGAGCCAGAGCCGAGTGCGGTGGGCGTCGGTGACCGGCTGCTCGGCGCGGGGGGTGACCCTGGTCGCGTCGTACCAGCGGTGGAAGTGCCCGGCCAGGTTCTCCAGGTAGCGGGCCACCCGGTGCGGATCGCGCAGCTCCCCGGCCTGGGCGAGGATGCGGGGGTACTCGGCCAGCGCGGCGAGCAGCGCGGCGTCCGTCTCGTGGTCGAGCAGCGCCGCCTCGAAGGCGTCGGCGCGACGCACCCCGGCCTGCTCGGCGTTGCGGGCGATGCCGGCCAGCCGGGCATGGGCGTACTGGACGTAGTAGACGGGGTTGTCGTTGGTATTGCGTCGCCAGACGTCCAGGTCGATGTCGATGGCGGAGTCGACCGCCGAGCGGGTCAGGGCGTACCGGGCGGCGTCCACCCCGACGGCCTCGACGAGATCCTCCATGGTCACCACGGTGCCGGCGCGCTTGCTCATCCGGACCGGCTGGCCGGCGGCCAGCAGGTTGACCAGCTGCCCGATCAGGATCTCCAGGTTCACCCAGGGGGTGTCCCCGAAGGCGGCGCACATGGCCATCATCCGGCCGATGTAGCCGTGGTGGTCGGCGCCGAGCATGATGATCGCCCGGTCGAAGCCGCGCTCGCGCTTGTCGAGGTAGTAGGCGAGGTCACCGGCGATGTAGGCGGTCTCGCCGTTGCTCTTGATCACGGGGCGGTCCTTGTCGTCGCCCAGGTCGGTGGTCCGCAGCCAGGTGGCGCCGTCCTGCACGTAGATCCGGTCCAGGGCTCGCAACCGCTCGATGGCCCGCTCGACGGCGCCGGAGGCGTAGAGGTCGTTCTCGTGGAAGTAGACGTCGAAGTCGACACCGAAGTCGTGCAGCGAGGCCTTGATCTCCTCGAACATCAGGGCGACCCCGCGTTCGCGGAACACCTCCTGGGCGGCCGCGTCGTCCAGGGTGAGCGGGTCGGTCTCGCCGGCAGCGGCGACGTCGGCGAGCACCCGGGTCGCGATCTCGTCGATGTAGGCGCCGCCGTAGCCGTCCTCGGGTGACGCCTCGCCCCTGGCCCGGGCGAGCAGCGACCGGGCGAACCGGTCAACCTGCACGCCGTGGTCGTTGAAGTAGTACTCGCGGGTGACCTCGGCGCCCAGGGCGGTCAGGATCCGGGCCAGGCTGTCCCCGACCGCCGCCCACCGGGTGCCGCCCAGGTGCAGGGGGCCGGTCGGGTTCGCCGAGACGAACTCCAGGTTGAGCCGCTGCCCGGTCAGGGCGTTCCCGGTGCCGTAGACCGGGCCACTCTCGACGATGGTGCGGGCCAGCTCACCGGCAGCCGCGGTGTCCAGCACGACGTTGAGGAAGCCCGGTCCGGCCACCTCGACGCTCTTGACCCCGGTCACCTCGCCCAGCCGGGTGGCCAGGAGGGTGGCCAGCTCGCGCGGAGGGCGGCCGGCGGCCTTGGCCAGCTGCAGGGCCACATTGGTCGACCAGTCGCCGTGCTCGCGCTGCCTGGGGCGCTCGACGCGGATCTCCTCGGGGATCGCCGAGGACTCCAACACCAGGTCACCGGAACGGACGGCGTCGCTCAGGCAGGAGCGGATGGCCGCGGCGAGCTCGGCGGGAATCACCGGTTCAGGGTACGCGCTCGGCGGGCCCCGACCGGCCGAGGCGGGCAGGGCTGCTCGGGCCGTGGCCTCAGTGCGCGGTACCCCGATAGTCGATCACCCGGATCGGCTCGACGATCCCGACGGTGTCCGCGAAGTTGCGCAACCGGATGACCAGCGTCTCGGTCACCGGCTCACCCCGCCGGACCAGCACCAGACCGGCTCCAGTGACGACGTCCTGCTCCAGGTCCATGCCCTCGCGCAACTCGCCGACGGTCACCTGGCGCAGCACTCCCGCGGCGCTGACCAGCAACAACCGGGCCTGGTTGAGCTCGGTCACCAGGTCGGCCGGGTAGAACCCCGACCGGGCCACCACCGCCGCCGCCGTGGCGCTGTCGTCGCTCTCCTCGTAGGCCTCGACCAGGGACACCGAGGCACAGAAGGCCAGCTGGGCCGGGCCCGCGTCCGGAGGCGGCGCCTCCTGCGCGGACAGCGGTTGCGAGCCGATCCACTGTGCCACCGTCTCCAGCCGCGGGATGCGCTCCAACATCGCCCGGGCGCCGGTGCGGTGGCTCTGGTACACCGCCCGTTCCTCGGCGCTCAGCTCGGAGCCGCCGTAGGCCCGTTGGAGCACCTCGACCGGCACTGCGAGGCAGCCCACCTGGGACAGGCGTGCCGCCAGCAGCAGCGCCCACTCCCGCGACAGCCCGAGGGCCGGGCTGATCGCTGCCACGATCTCCTTGATCCGCGTCGAGCGGGCGTAGGCCAACGGGCTGCTACTGGCCATCAGCTCGGTGAGCATGTCGACGGCTCCGCGCACCGTGCGCTCGAGCAGATCGCGCTCGGCGAGGATCAGGGCGTGCTGGTCCAAGGCACGGTCGAGAGCCCGAGTGAGCACCTCCGGCGGGCAGGGCTTGGTGAGGAAGCCGAACAGCCCAGCGTCGTTGACGGCGCTGATGGTGCTGTCCAGGTCGGCCTGACCGGACAGGATCAGGGCCACCACGTCCGGGTCGGCCTGCCGCGCCGCCGTGAGGAACTGAGCACCGTTCATGCCCGGCATCATCATGTCCGAGACGATGACCGCGAACGGCTGCCCGCTCACGGTCGCGGCCCGCTGCTCCTGCAGACCGGCCTGCCCGGAATCGGCCCATGCGACCTGGTAGCGGCCGGCCAGGGTGCGGCGCAGAGCGTCCAGGACCCGCGGCTCGTCGTCCACCATCAGCACCCGCGGGCTCATCGCCCCCTCATCTCCACCGACGAACCTCACACCCAATGAACCAGACTGCACATCGTCAGCGCCGGGCGCGCCCTTGAGTCCTGCCGCCCGGTGCGCCGCGGCGCGGTCCGTTGCGTCCTCTCAAGGGGGCGGCCCGACGGGCCGATGGCTGTGGCCACGAGGACGTTTCGCCACGCCCGGGAGAACGACGGATGCCGACCGCACCGCGTGTGCTGTTCGTCGACGACGAGCCGCACCTGCTGTCAGGGCTGCGCCGCGGCCTGTACGGCCACGGGGTCGACTGGCAGGTGCTGTTCGCCGACTCGGGCAGCGCAGCCCTGGACCTGATGGCCGGTGAGGACTGTGACGCGGTCGTCTCGGACATGCGGATGCCTGGCATGGACGGCGCGCAGCTGCTCGGTCGGGTCCAGCAGCTGTACCCGGGCACGGTGCGCATCGTGCTGTCCGGCGAGGCCGAGCGCAGCGCGGTGCTGGCGGCGGCCGCCTCGGCCCACCAGTTCCTGTCCAAGCCGTGCGACATCGACACCGTCGCCGCCGTGGTCGACCGGGCGCTCACGGTGCGCCGGACGCTGACCGACCCTGCCCTTCGCAACCTGATCGGCGGAACCACGAACCTGCCCACGATGCCGGCCGTCTACCACGAGCTCACCGCAGCTCTGGCGCGGCCGGACTGCTCCGGAGAGACCGTCACCCGGATCATCGACAAGGACGTGGCCACCTGCGTGGAGCTGCTGAAGCTGACCAACTCGGCCTTCTTCGGGATCCCCCGGCAGATCGAGACCGTCCGCGACGCCGTGACCATGCTGGGGCTGGACACCATTCAGGCGCTGGTCGCCACCGGGACCACCTTCCGCCTGCTCGGGGGCGGTGACCCGCTCCAGACCCAGCAGCTGCGCCACCGGGCGCTACGCCGCGGCGTCATGGTCCGCACGATCGGCGCCGCCGAGGGTTGGGCGCCCGGCCGGCTGTGCTCGGCGGTCCTGGCGGCGACCCTGCTGGACATCGGTTCCCTGGTGTTGGCCGTCGGCCGCCCCGAGGCCGCCACCGGCCTCGAGGAGGCGCTCGAGCAGGACCCGGGGCTACTCGCCGATCCCGAGGCGCTGACCAGCCTGGAACGCACCCACTTCGGATGCACGGTCGCGCAGGCCGGCGCCTACCTGCTCGGCCTGTGGGGATTCTCCTCCCGCGTCGTCCACCTCGTCGCGGGACAGTCCACCGCGCCGGCTGACCCCGGGGCCGGCCTCGAGGAGCTGGTGCTCACCCTGGCCGCCCGGCGCAGCCTGTGCCCCGACGCTCCGGCGGAGCAGGCGGCTGCGGTCGTCGCGGCGCGGACCCATCCGCAGACCTGGCAAAGCTGGAACGCGATGTGCGACCGGTTGCTCGCCGCTGAGGAGGCCGAACCGGAGATGGCCGGATGACGACGACGTCGACCGGCCCGCAGGCCGGCAGCGGACCTGACGGCGCCCGGAGCGGGAGCGCGGCCGAACAGTTGCTCCGGTGTGTGATCGACTCGCTGGAGGGTCGGATCTGCATCCTCGCCGGAGACGGGACGCTGCTCGGCGCCAACCGAAACTGGGACCAGGCCATCGCCTCCCTGGGCCTGCCCGACTCGACCATCGGCTCGGACTTCTTCACCCTGACCACGAACCTGGCCCGGCCCGACGACGTCACCGGGCTGCACGCCACGGTGCGCGGCGTGCTGGACGGCGGCCGGCAGCATGACGAGGTCAAGCTGCACTGGGGGTGGGCGGGGACCGAGGAGTTCGTCGTCGTCCGGGCCCACGCCGTCTCCGGCCATGACCTGGCCAAGGCCGTGGTCTCCATCGTCGACATCACCCGCGCCATGGCCACCCAGGCCGAGCTGGTCCGGATCACCGAGCACGCTCAGCTGCTGGCGCTGGTCGCCGAGCACACCGACGACGCCGTCGTGATCCAAGACGCCGCCGGGCGGATCGAGTGGGTCAACGACGCCTTCTGCCAGCTGACCGGCCACAGCGAGCAGGACGCCGTGGGCCGGCGCCGGATGGACCTGTGGCGTTCCGGGGACGGCGACCCTGCGGACGGCGACCCTGCGGACGGCGAGATCCGCGCGATAGCGGCGCGGATCGACCGGGGGCTACGGGTGGACGTCGACCTGCCGGCGGAACGCACCGACGGCCGGGCGTACTGGGCACATCTCAAGGTGCAGCCGGTGCTGGTGGACGGACGGATCCACCGCTTCGTCGGCGTGGAGCGGGACATCACCGAACGACGCCGCGCCGAGCAGCAGCTGCGCAGCACCAACCAGCGGGTCCAGGCTCTGGCCGACGAGATCGCCGCCGAGAAGGCGTTCCTGGATCGGGTGCTCGCCTCGATCCCGCACCTCGTCTACTGGAAGACGGCCGCCCGGCACCACACGCCCGCACCCGGCGACGACGCCGCGTCGCCCACCGAGCCAGCCGCCCTGACCTACTCGGGCGTCAACCGGGCCTTCCTCGGCCTGCGCCGGATCGCCGCGTCCGCGGAGGTGCTCGGCCGCAGTGAGGCGGATCTGCCCGTCACGGATGAGCTCAGTGAGCTGCTGCCCGCGCTCGAGGCTGAGGTTTTCGCCACCGGCCGGCCGCACTTCGACGTGCGGGTGCTGCTGCATCAGGGCGCCGACGAGCGGCACGAGCTGCTGCTCAGCGTCCTGCCCTACGGCGAGCGCGGCCCGCTGCTCGTGCCGACCCGTGTCGACCCGCCGCGTCAGGAGGTCAGCGGCGTCATCGGTGTGGCCGCCGACATCACCCAGCTCAGCGAGCTCGAACGACAGCTGGCCCAGGCCTCGCGGCTGGAGTCGATCGGGCAGCTGGCCGCCGGGATCGCCCACGAGATCAACACCCCGGTCCAGTACGTCTCGGACAACACCCGGTTCGTGGCCGACGGCGTAGGCCGGGTGCTGGACGCGCTGCGTGAGGTGAACCGGGTGCTGTCCCAGACGGCCGGGACAGTCGGGTCGGCCGAGGAGCAGGTCGAGGCCGCCCGGCGGGCCGTCGCGCTCGCCGACATGGACTTCTTGGCGTCCGAGATCCCCTGCGCGCTCAGCCAGTCCCAGGAGGGGCTGCAGCGGGTCGCGGAGATCGTCAAGGCGATGAAGGACTACTCCCACCCGGGCTCGAGACGCGCCGGGGCCGACCTCAACCGGGCGGTGGAGAGCACGGTCAAGGTATGCCGCAACGAGTGGAAGTACGTCGCGGACCTGCAGCTCGACCTCGATCCCGCCCTTCCCGCAGTGCCCTGCTTCGAGGGCGAGCTGAAGCAGGTGCTGCTGAACATCATCATCAACGCCGCCCACGCGATCGGGCAGCAGCGCAGCGGCACCGGGGCCACCGGGTTGGGCACCATCCGGGTGAGCACGGCGCTGCACGTCGACCAGGTGCAGGTCGTGGTCGCGGACGACGGACCGGGCATGCCCGAGCACGTCCGGCGCCGGGTGTTCGACCCCTTCTTCACGACCAAGTCGGTCGGCAAGGGCACTGGGCAGGGCCTGAGCATGGCCTATGCGGTGATCGTCAAGAAGCACGCCGGTCGGCTGGACGTCGAGTCCGGCCCGGGGCAGGGAGCCAGATTCACCATCAGCCTGCCGCTCACCATCCCCGAGGGCGGCTGAGCCGGTCGCTTGCGGTGAGGTTCTGCAGGGGCCGGGCGATCGGGCAGCGCTCACCCTTCGTGACCGGACCTCGGCCGCCGTCCGGTGACGGCGCACACCCCGTGTCGCCGGGCACGGCGAGTTATCATGCGGTAATGGACAGGCCGGCACGGCGGTGACGCAGATGGAGGCGACAGCCCTGCCCCAACTGCGCACGGCGCGGCGCGCCGGCCTCATCGATCAGGTCATCGAGCAGTTGCGCAGCCAGATCACGTCGGGTAGCTGGCCGATCGGCGGTCGCATCCCCACGGAGACCGAGCTGTCCCAGCTGACCGGGACGAGCAGGAACACGGTGCGCGAGGCGGTCCAGTCCCTGGTGCACGCCGGTTTGCTTGAGCGACGTCAGGGATCGGGGACCTACGTACTGGCCGCCAGCGAGCTGGCCGGGGCCGTCAGCCGTCAGGTCGCCGGGTCGCGGGCCCGGCACGTGCTGGAGGTCCGCCGGGCCCTTGAGGTCGGCGGCGCCCGACTGGCCGCGCTCTACCGCACGGCGGACGACGTCGCCGAGCAACACCGGCTCATCGCCGAGCGGAACGCGGCCTCGCGGCGCGACGACGCCGACTTGGCGGTGACCGCAGACGTCGCGCTGCACCTGGCGATCGTCCGCTCGTCGCACAACCCGCTGCTGATCGACCTGTACGAGAACGTCGTGGGCGCACTGCACGAGAGTGTGCGGAACAACCTGAGCCGCTCGGGACGGATCGACGACGACGACCATGTGGCCCTGGTCACGGCGATCGAGGACAGCGACGCCGAGCGGGCCGCCTGGGAGGCGGCGTGTTTCCTCGACGGCCTGCTCGCCGAGACCGGCACGGACTGACACCGCTTCCGGCGATCCGGGCGGGGTGGACGGCGGCTCGAGCGAGCCTGGTGGGCTGATATCGTCGGGGAGTCCAGAGCCCCCGTAGCTCAGGGGATAGAGCACCGCCCTCCGGAGGCGGTGGCGCAGGTTCGAATCCTGCCGGGGGTACAGCGACAGCCCTGACCGCGCCAGCGAGTCGGGGCTTGGTGGAGCCGGTCGAGGCTGAGGAGCACGTCGCCCGCACCCGCCCGACGAGGATTTGGGCCAACCCCGACGCAAGGATCACCCACTTCGGGTGGCGACGTCGGTGGCCGCTCTCGAGAGGCTCAGGCAAAGGGGACCGTCGTGAAGAGACTGATCGTGTATGACTGAGTCGCGTAGTGGCTGAGTCGTGTAGTGACTGAGTCGTGTGGTGACTGAGGAGGTAGTCGTGCCCCTGTTCGACTTGTTCTGGTCAATGTTGTGGTTCTTCTTGTGGGTTGCCTGGATCTGGATCGCGATCTCCGTCTTCATGGACATCTTCCGCAGCCATGACCTCAGCGGCTGGGGGAAGGCGCTCTGGGCGATCGTCGTGCTCGTGGTCCCGTTCATCGGCGTGTTCGTCTACCTGATCGCTCGTGGTGACGCGATGCAGCAGCGCGCGATAGACCAGGCGGTCCACCAGCAGCGGGCGGCGGAGAGCTACATCCGTTCGGTCGCCGTCGGTGGCCCGAGCACCGCCGAAGAGCTCGCCAAGCTCGGCAAGCTGCGCGACGACGGTGTGCTCACCGACACCGAGTTCGCCGCCCAGAAGGCAAAGATCCTCAGCTGAACCATAAGGTCGGTCTGCGGCTGGCTAGGCCGGTTATGGACCACGCGTGAGGGTGCCCGGTGGAGTGGACCTCGTTGGTAGAGGAGATCGTCCGCGCCTTCGAGGCCGTGGGCGTGCTCGTTCTCGTTGTCGGCGCGCTCTATGTCGGCACGGACTCGCTGGTCGGCCTTGCCCGAGGTCGTGCGGACTACCAACGGACCCGGCGGCGCCTCGGACGCACCCTGCTGCTGGGCCTGGAACTGCTCGTTGCCGCCGACGTGATCCAGACGGTCGCGGTCGAGGCCTCGCTGGAAAGCGTCTCGGTCCTGGGAATCCTGGTCGTGGTCCGGACCATTCTCAGCATCTCGCTCGGCGCCGAGATCGACGGAGTCGCACCGTGGCGAAGGGCCGAGCTCGAAGCGAGGGCGAGGCGGACGGAGCCGGACTGAGGGCTGCGACCTACGGACCCGGCGGCGTCTGGTGCGACGGATCGGGTATCGACCGCCGGTTCAGGTCGGCGTACAGGTAGGTCAGCACGAGCCCCACGTACGTGATCGTCACCGCGTAGACCAGGCCGGAGACGAGGTTGACCACGGCGAACGACGTCTGGGTGACGAAGATCAGGGCAACCCCCGGCGAGGGGGCCGATCACCACACCGAGGCCCACGACCAAGGCACTCACCAGTGCCGTGTGCCACCAGCGTCCGTGAACCAGAGCCTTGCTGCGGGCGAACGCCTCGCCCACCCCAGCATCCTCCAGAACGATGGCCTGAACGAAGAACGCCCTCCGGACCAGCAGATAGATCCCGACCGGGACCGTTACCAGCAGCAGGGTGAGCAACGACACCACGGCGACCATGAGAGTCGTGCCGCCGGCGAGAGCACGCCAGCGCCGTCCGACGCCATGAGCAGCAGAGACGACGGTGCCGTCTCGCCCGTGGTCAAGCTCGCCAACGGACCAGGCGGTCGCACCGATCACGACGATGTAGGCCAGGAGAGCGAACACCGCACCGATCAGCAGGACGACCGCCACGACGTACCCCTGCCGCTCCCCGGCGACCTCTTCGAAGTCCCCCAAGCCCGTGAAGGTGAACAGGATCCACTGCGCGCCCGCCGCAAGGAGCATCAGCGGGACGTACACGCTGCAGGGGCCGAGGAAGAGCAACGGCCGCCGAGTGTAGGCGACGCGCGCCGCGCCGAGGGCCTGACCCCAGGACCGGCGTTGTACCAGGGGTAACGGATCGGCCGGACCCCACCGTGTCCGGGTGGCCGCCGCGATGACCAGCGCCGCGAAGACGGCCAGGGTGAGAAGCACCAGCGTCGGGTTGGCCAGCGTACGGCGCAGGAGATCGGATCCGGCCCCGACCCCGGTGCAGAACAGATCCGTGGCCCAGGGCCCGCCCAGGCTTTGGCCGCCCAGCGGGACGGCGAAGGCGGTGTCCCGCCAGGTCTGCTCGGCCCACGTGATCGGGTGCGTCCACTGCTCCTTCATGTTCGGGCCCGTGGGCCCGTTGAAGAACGCATCCTGCAACTCGCCCCAGCGCCCCTCGTAGCCCAGCCACGGGTACGCCGGCAGGTACTGCGTAGAAGCGGACGGCACGAACGCGATCGCAGGGCTCAGCTCACGGGCCGGACCCGTCGTGTCGTCGCAGCCGACGCCCTGGTCGGCGGTGCGTCCCAGGAACACGGCGGGATCGAAGTAGTGCGCGTGCGAGCCGGCCGCCGGATACACCACGGGGTGCGTCGCGTCGACGATCTCGAGCTTGTTCGCACCCCAGCCGGCACGCTCCGCACCCTCATGCTGGCTGTAGCCGACCTGCGCCGGACCGTCGGTCAGAGCGCGCTGCGGATCATTCGTGTCGAAGACGAGCTGGATCATCTCCCAGTCGCCCTCGTGCTTGTTGTTGTAGTCGTTGAAGACGTAGAAGAACCAGTACTGCACGGCCAACTTGTCCGGGCGGTCCTCCTCGTGCACCACCTGCGCATACGCGGTCGGACTGCTGCCCTCGGCCGCGCGCCGTTGCCACTGCTCATAGGTGCACCCCGCGTCGAGCGCGGTGCCCGGGAAGTTGAGGTGGTAGCCCGCCAGCCCCGCGCCGAGGTCGTCGGCAGTGGGCCCCACGCTCACGAGGTTCACCCGGTCCCAGGGCCCGCGAAGCGCCACCTCTGCATTGCCGAGGACGACGTCGACGTTCACCGGGTCATACCCCTCGCCAGGACCGCAGGGCTCGTCCTGCTTCTGGAGCCGCAGGACGGGTGCGTAGGTCTGGACCAGCCGCCGTTCCACCACGTCGTCCTGCGCCTGGGCAGTCGCAGGGGCGGCCGGCAACACGACGAGGGCAAGGGCGATCGCGGCACCGAGCGCAGTGGCCACGCCACCGCGTACGCCCCGCGTCGGCACGGGGGTCATGGCCGAAGTGAACCTGCACCGGGAGGTCCGGTCGACTTCGAAACGCCCACTCGTCCCGGTTGGTCGGGTGCTCAGGGCGGCCCACCGGCGAAACCCGCACGACGAGCGACGAGGCCCCCGAAGCGGCGGACGTGGTGGGGTGCTCGTGTCGCATGTGCCGGACGATCTGCCCGCCTGTGAACGTGGTGTGGTAGTCGCCGGCGGAATCGCCCCCAACGGGGGAAGCCGGCGCACGGAAGGCCCGCGTAGGCTCTCGCGGCATGCGCGGTCAGGTCGAGTAGGGGCAGGCGCGTGCGCACGCATCCGTTGACCAGGAAGGACATCGAAGCATGACCCAGCCACCCGCTCGGTCCGCCGGGCCCCCGGACGTTGTGTCAGGCGACGCCGCCGCGCCGACGAGACGGACGTGGGGCGCTCATTTGCGGTGGGTGTTCTGGCGGCGCCTCCCGTTCGGGGGTCTGGCCGGGGCGCTGGTGTTCTTCTGCCTGTCGTTCACCCCGTCACTGTTGCCACGGGCGATCGTGCTGCAGGGGGCGATCGCCGGAGTCACCGCGGTGATCGGTTACGGGCTGGGCAGCGCGGTGTCCGCGGGCCTACGCAAGGTGATCACGAGCGAGCCGGGGGCGGGCACGAAGCGCATCGCCTGGTGGGTCGTACTGGGTGCGGCCGTCGTGCTGCTGCCGCTGTCCCTCTTCCTGGGCGGCCGCTGGCAGGGGGTCGTCCGTGACCTGATGGGCATGCCGGGTCAAGCCGCCTGGACATGGGGGGCGATCCTGGCCGTCTCGGTCATCGTGGGCTACCTGGTGCTGGTCATCTCCCGCCTGATCCGAGCCCTCGGCCGGGGCCTCGTCGGCCTCATCGACCGGGTGCTGCCGCGGGTCGTCTCGGTCCCGGTCGGGCTCGGCTTCACCACGGTCATCGTGATCGGCTTCATCCAGGGATTCGTGCTCAACCCGCTCGTGAGCGCGCTGAACCAGTCGTTCTCCGTGGTCAACGACGGCACCTCCGAAGGGATCGAACGGCCGACCGCCCCAGAACGCTCCGGCAGCCCGGACTCGGTGGTGCCGTGGGACAGCCTCGGCGTCAAGGGTCGGGACTTCGTGGGGAACGGGCCCACGGTCGAGCAGATCTCGGCGTTCACGGGACAGACGGCCCAACAGCCGATTCGGGTCTACGTGGGGCTGAGGTCGGCGAACACGGTGGAGGGGCAAGTCAACCTCGCGCTGAAGGAGCTCGACCGCGCGGGCGCCTGGGACCGCGACGTGCTGGCGGTGTTCACCACCACCGGAACGGGCTGGGTGGACCCACGGGCATCGGATCCGCTGGAGTACATGCACGGGGGCGACACCGCCCTGGTCTCCCTGCAGTACTCCTACCTGCCCAGCTGGATCTCCTTCCTGGTCGACCAGCAGAAGGCCGCGGACGCCGGTGCCGGCGTGATCAACGCTGTGTACCAGCGGTGGTCGCAGCTGCCGCAGGACGCCCGGCCCAAGCTGCTGCTGTTCGGGGAGAGCCTCGGCTCGTTCGGAACGGAGTCCGCGTTCGCCGGCATCGACGACATGATCGCCAGAACGGACGGTGTCCTGCTGGCCGGCCCGGTGTTCCAGAACGTGATCCACAACGGCCTGAGCGACGACCGTGAGCCGGGGAGCCCGGTGTGGCGTCCGGTGTACGGCGGCGGGCAACACGTCCGGTTCGCGGTCATGCCGGCCGATCTGCAGGAACCGCCGGGCCCGTGGACGCCCTCACGGATCGTGTACCTACAGAACTCGTCGGATCCGATCACCTACTGGAAACCGTCCCTGCTGTGGAGGTCGCCCGAGTGGCTCGACGACCCCCGCGGACCGGACGTATCCCGGGAGATGTTCTGGGTGCCGATCATCACGTTCTGGCAGACCGCGGCCGATCTGGCGTTCTCCACCGGCGTCCCAGCCGGTCATGGTCATGTGTACGGGGCCAACCCAGTAGACGCGTGGGCGGCGATCTACCCACCCCAAGGCTGGACCGGTGACGACACCACAGGACTGCGGGACATCATCGGCCACAAGAAGTAGCCGAACGGCCGGCCGCCTTGGCCCTCGACGAGCGATTCCCGGGAGGATTCCGTCGTGACGCGTTCCCGCCCGCCGGATCTCGACGAGCGATCCGCGCGCCCTGTGCGACGACTGCTCGTCGCCGTGGTGGTGATTGCCGCGGCGTGGAACCTGATCGGGCACCTCGTGCTGCCCGGCCGTTGGGAGGTACCGGCCAATCTCGCCGTCGCCGCCGCGCTCGTGGCCCTCGCCCGGACGAACGGGCTGAGCTGGGATGAGCTTGGGCTGCACCGGGACAGGATCCTCCGCGGCCTGGCCGTCGGCCTGGCGTCGGCGGCCGTGGTGGCCGCCGGGCTGGCCGTCGCACTCGTCATCCCCGCGGCAGAAGCCGTCCTGGAGGCCGAGGCGGTTCGCCCCGCCTCGGCCTTCGACCGCTGGTTCGTGCCGCTGGTCCAGATCCCACTCGGTACGGCGGTCTTCGAGGAGACCCTGTTCCGCGGCGTCATCCTCGCCGTCCTCCTGCGCCACCACCCACCCAGGACGGCCATAATCGCCACCTCGGTCCTGTTCGGCCTGTGGCACATCCTGCCCGCCTGGAGGACGACCGACGGTTCCCCGTTCGTCGTGGCCGGTGCGGTGGTGGGCACGGTGGCCGTCACCACCCTCGCCGGGCTCATCTTCGCCGCGCTGCGGGTGTGGGCCCGCAGCCTCATGGCGCCGATCCTCGCCCACACCGCCACCAACAGCCTCGCTTACACCGCAGCCCTCATCGCGACCGACCACATCGGGTAGAACCGGAGGGTCATTCCCTGCCGAGGTTCACACCGGTGCCGGCCTCTCGTTGGCCGCGGTCGTGGCGGTCCGGAACACAGCCAGCTCGAACAGCGCGACGACGGCCACGACCGTCAGGAACCAGACGAAGGAGAGGTCCACGAGGACCAGGACGACTGCCCCGACCGCGGCTCCGCCGATCAGCAACGCGTCACGGTGTTCGCGCACCCAGGCCACCACCGGCTCACGGCCCACGCCCTCGGAGGCTCCGGCGAGGGCCCGGCCGAGG
The DNA here is from genome assembly GCA_963724535.1 of uncultured Actinomycetota bacterium. Taxonomy (GTDB): domain Bacteria; phylum Actinomycetota; class Actinomycetes; order Actinomycetales; family Kineosporiaceae; genus JADJPO01. The sequence goes on along the minus strand of CAVRVD010000016.1, from coordinate 279,185 downwards.
TCGGCGACCCAGGTACGCAGCCGCACTGCCCACCGGTAGGGCGCGGTCAGCAACGTGACGACCAGGACCGCCACCGTGACGGACAGCAGGACACCGGTGTAGCTGAGCAGGCTGAGGTTCACCTGGTCGCTCACCGCGGCGACCACCGACCGGTTCTCCGGCTTGACCTGATCGAGCAGGTAGCCCTGCGAGGCCAGCGCCGTCCGGCGGACCAGGACCACCCCCAAAGCCGACCCGACGAGTATCTGGATCAGCGTGCGACGCCGGCGGGGCGATAGCCACAGTGCAGCCGCCACCAGGACCAACCACAACGGCACGAGAAGGAGCGTGAACCGATCGAACTGGCGCACCGCCGTCCGCGCTGCCGGCAGCGCGTCGGACTGGAAGACCACGATGGAACCGAAGTCGGCAGGCAGGCTCACCCCGAGCGCCTGCTCCAACTGAGCGACCGCCTGCGCCGGGACATCCTCAACCCGAATCTCGGGGATCGTGACGTCGGCGGGTAGCAGACTCGACGCCACGCCCCCCACCTGGGCAAGAGCCAGGTTCACCAAGGGGATCAGGTTCAGGACGACGTTGCCGCCCTGCGCGCTCACCGTGTCAGTCTCCCCGTTCAGGACGGCGATCACCCTCGAGTGAGCGAACTGGTTCGCCTCGACCCAGAACTGCTGGAACGCATCGGTCTGCAGCAGGTTCCTCACCTGGTCCCTTACGGCCTCTCTCGCCGCGTTGGTCAACGGCCCAGCCAGGATCTCGGCCCGCTCCGGGAACACCTGCTCCACCGACGTCGTGATCACCGCTTGGACGTCCACGGCTTCGAACACTCCGTCGGTGATCGCGACCGCCATGTACTCCTGTACCCGGGGATCACTCGCCAAAGGCCCCACCGTGGCCACGTACTGGTCGGTGTTCAACGCCGTCGCCCGCGCCCACGTCCCCACCACGGCAAGCGTGAACGTCACCACCGCCAGCGCAGCCAGGACCGGCGTCACGATCCGACGAACCCGCTTGCGCCGCTCCGGGCGAGCGGCCAATGCCTCCACCTGGGCGCGCAACCGGTCGCGCTCGGCCCTGAGCTGCTCCAGATCCGAGGCATCGCCCCCGACGATGCTCTGGTCGCCATTGTCCATCTCGTGGTCCCCTCGCTCCGCGGTGCCCATGACGCCATCGAATCTGCCGGGCCCGTCGAGAACATCACTCGTTGAGGATGATTCGGGCCCAGGCGCGCCTGCCTGGGTCTGAGCCCCGGCTGGACGAGCCGCATTCTGGCGGCGCCTTGCCCGGCAGCCCGACGTCCCCGCGGCACGTCAACTCGGCTGTGGCCCGAGCTGCCTCACCTCGTCGTCGCGGGTCTGTTCCCCGCGGCGCGCCGTCCTCGTGTGGTGACGGGTGGGCGGGGGATGCCGACGTCGCGAGGCTGCGAGGTGGGCAGCTCACCGCCGCGGGCTCGCGGGTGGGGTCGGCCTGCGTCCTTCCAGTGGTCCACGAGGGGCTGACCCTCCCGCGCCAGGACCGCCATCACCTCGGCAGCCGGGTGACCGCGGCGCATCAGCCCGATCATGATCTTCATCGGCACGTCGACATGGTGGAAGAAGTCCTTGAACCCGGCGCACAGGTAGTTCAGACCCGCCTCGCCATCGGGAGTGGTGAGGAATCGGTTCTTCGGACACTCCCCGTGACAGGCGAATCGCACATCGCACTCGAGGCAGTACCGCGGCAGCGAGTCCCGCTTGTCCTGACCGAACTGGTACTGCCGGCGGCTCGCGACCAACTCCTCGATCGTGTTCTCACCGATGTTGCCCAGCAGGAACTCCGGGTCGACGAAATGGTCGCAGGAGTGCAGGTCACCGTTGTGCTCGAGCGCGAGACCGAGCCCGCAGGTCTCGTTGAAGACGCACATCCCCGACTGCTCCATGCCCGCCCAGTTCCGCGCCGCCGCCTCGAAGGTCTGCACGAACACCCGGCCGACGTCGTTGCTCACCCACTCGTCGAACACCGTCGTGAGGAACGTTCCGAACTGCTCGGGACCGACCGACCGCGGCGAGGCGTGACTGCCCCGCAGGTCCGCCGGCGCGCCGTCCGCATCGACACGTTCCACCACCGGGATGAACTGCATCCAGTCCGCGTGGGCCTCGTCCCGCAGGAAGCGGTACACCTCCAGCGGGTGGTCGCCGTTGAGGCGGTTGACGGTCGTGAGGACGTTGTACTCCACCCCGTGCTTCTGGAGGAGGCGGAGCCCCCGCATCACCTTGTCGAAGGTGCCCTTCCCCCGCTTGTTCACCCGGTAGGCGTCGTGCAGCTCTCGCGGGCCGTCGATGCTGATCCCGACCAAGAAGCCGTGCTCGGCGAGGAAGGCGCACCACTCGTCGGTCAGCAGCGTCCCGTTGGTCTGGATCGTGTTGAGGAACGACATGCCCGGCCTGCAGTAGCGGTCTTGCAGCTCTATCGCCTTGCGGTAGAAGTCGAGGCCCATCATCGTGGGTTCCCCGCCCTGCCACGCCACGGTGACCTGGGGCGTCCGGTGCGCGTCGATCAACGACCTGATGTAGGTCTCCAGCATCTCCTCGGACATGTGGAACCAGTCACCCTCGTACAGCGCCTCCTTGTCCAGGAAGAAGCAGTAGCTGCACCCGAGATTGCAGATCGCCCCGGTCGGCTTCGCCAGGATGTGGACGCCTCTCGGCGACCAACCCCGCTCGCCGACGTCGTCGTTGCCGTGTCCTCGCACGGTCGGCATGGGCAGCGGAGTGGGTGACGTGCTCACGAGACGAACCTCCCCATCACACGGTCGAGATCGACGCTAACAGGAGATCATCGGACCGGGAACGCCCAACGCCCCGTCACACGGGAGCGGTTGCGGCCGTCAACGATCCCGGGGTCTGCCGTCCTCTGCGACCGTGAACAGCTCGCTCTGGACGGTGCCCTCGCCGTGGTCGACGGCCGTGTCCACGCCGGGTAGCCCGAACCAGCCCAGGCCCGACGTCACGGTGTAGGCGGTGACGACGGCGACGCCGGCCACGCTGGCGTTGACGGCACCGGTGCCGACGGTGAGGCCGGCGAGCAACACCATGCTGAAGGGCGCCCCGACCGAGACCCCGGGGACGGCGACGAGCATTGCGGAGAACGCCATAGCGAATCTCACCGATGGTGAACACCGGCCCGGCGGCCGAGACCGCGGCGACGGACACGCTGGAGAACGCTCCGGGACCGGCTCCGTTCAAACAGGCACCGTCCTCAGGATGGGTTCGGTGCGCCGTCCGCAGTTCACCCAGAGGGGGTGACGTCGGGACGCGCGCGGCAGTCCTAGGTTGAGAGCGGCTACGGGCAAAGGCGACTGCCGTGGCTGGTTCGATCGGTCTCCCATGTCCCGGGACGTCGGTTGTCAGCCGCCCGCAAGGGTACGACGCCGATCGTCGATCCGCGGCGCCTGGCGACGCGAAGGATCGAAGGCGGCCGACGTCGCTCAGCACCACCAGGGATGACGATGGGAGAGCCGTGAGTACTCCGACTGGCCGCGAGGACGCCGCTGACATCCAACGCGAGGTGGACACCCTGCGCCGACGATCGGCATTCGCGACGGCGGCTCGCGGGGTCTCCTACCTCGCCTATGCGTGGGTGATCGCGTCCATGATCATCCTCGTGTTCGGGTTCTTCCTCCTGTTGTTCAACGCCAACCCGGATGCCGGCTTCAGCGAGTGGGTGTACCGCCAGCTGACCCGCGTGATGGAGCCTTTCCGCGGCATCTTCCCCACGGTGTCCGCGTCAGAGGGCTCCACGCTGGACGTCTCGATCCTGTTCGCCATGCTGGTCTATGGCCTTCTCGGGCTGGGCGTGAACAGCCTCATCGACTGGGTGACGTACCGGCGAGAGAGCCTCGCGCAGCGGATCGAGCGGGACCAGCTTCGGCTACAGCGCACCCGTGAATCGGCACGGCACGCCAGCCAGCCGACCCCCCCAGCGGCCGAACAGCCGGGTTATCCTGGCGCTGCGCAGCCGGGCTACCCCGCGGCCGCGCAGCCGGGCTACCCCGCCGCGGGGCAGGCATACCCGCCGCCCGGAGCCCCGGGCCAACCGCAGCCCGGGCCAGGGCCATGACCGTGCAGCGTTAGCCGGAGGACGATGCCTGGTGAATGCCACGAACGTCGCGGTGTTCCTCATCGTCGTACTGGCTCGGTTGGGGTTCCCGCTCCTGATTCCGCGGTTCCCGTTGCCGGCGATCCTGGTGTGCCTGGTCGTCGACGGTGTCGATCAGACGGTGTTCCAGGCCTTCACCGACATGGAGCTCGACTGGTACCAGGGCTACGACAAGGCTCTCGATGTGTTCTACCTGTCGCTCGCTCTGATCGCGACGATGCGTAACTGGACCAACTCGACGGCGTTCTCGGGGGGGCGCTTCCTGTTCTACTGGCGACTGGTCGGTGTCGCCCTCTTCGAGGCCCTGCAGCTGCGGTGGTTGCTGCTGGTTTTCACGAATGCCTTCGAGTACTTCTTCATCGCCTATGAGAGCGTGCGCACCCGCTGGGATCCGGCCCGGTGGTCGCGTCGTGGGGTGATCGGCACCATCGTCGTGATCTGGATCTTCATCAAACTGCCGCAGGAGTACTGGATCCACATCGCGCAGCTCGACACCACCGACGAGATCAACGCCCACCCGGTGGCCGCCAGCGTGCTGGCGGTGTTGGCGCTCGGTGCGGCGGCGGTCGCCTATCGGGTGCTGCGCCCAAGGGTCGCGCCGCCGGTCCACCCGCTCGCGCTCGCGGCCGCCCCGCTGCCACCCGGGATCGCCACGACGGCGCAGCGGGAGGCGTTCGTCAGCCGGCACTGGGCGGTGTTCGGTGCGGCGTTCGTCGAGAAGCTGGTCCTAGTCGGTCTGGTCTGCGCGATCTTCGCGATGATCCTTCCGGGGATGACTGCCACTGCGGCCCAGGTCACGGTCGGGGTCGCGGTCCTCATCGCCTTCAACTCCGCCGTCGGGCTGTTCACGGCACGTCGCCGTCTCGGGATCGAGCGCCTGGCCCTGGCGTTCGCCACCCGCGCACTCGTCAACCTCGTGTTCGTCGTCGTGGTTCGGTGGCTACTCCCCGGCGAACCCCGCCTCGAGGCCGGCCACACGCTGTTCTTCCTGTTGCTGCTCACCCTGATCGTCACGTTCTACGACCGGTTCCGTCCCGTCCACGACTACCGCGTGGCGCACCGGGAGATGAGCTCGTGACCATCCCCGGCGCCGCGGCAGGGCCGACGGCGAGGGTGGTGCGCAGGCGGGTCTGGCGCGCTGCTGCAGAGGCGGTCTCTGCCACGGCCGTGATGACCTTGGTCTACTTCCTCGTCCCGTTGCCCCGCCCACGTGAGGTAGCGCCCTGGCTCGTGATCTCGGCCTTCAGCCTGGGTCTGGTCGGCATCAGCGTCCTGATCACGTGGCGCGTGATCGCCTACCGGCAGCGCGCCGCCACCGGCACCGCCCGGCTCCGAGGCCTGGTGGTGGCCCTGTGCGCGGGCGTGCTCTACTTCGCGCTCGCCTACAGTGCGCTGGCTCGCAGCGACCCGCAGCAGTTCGTCGACCTCACCACCCGCGTCGACGCCCTGTACTTCTCGGTGGCCGTGCTGACCACGGTCGGCTTCGGTGACGTCCATGCTGCCGGGCAGATGGCCCGCGCCGCCGTCACGGTTCAGATGATCTTCGACGTGGCATTCTTCGGCCTGGCGGCATCGGCGATTCGGAACATGCCACCCTGGAGGCCCGCCGGCGACGCGAGTCAGGGTCCGACGAGGATTACAGAGCTGTCTGCGCCCCCCTAGCTGTATCGCGGGGGTCGGGCTCTCTTCGGTGCGGTCACAGCGACGCACCACCTCTCGCTCCGTCCGTTCTCCTCAACGTCCCTGCACCAGCCCCACACGTATGGTCGACGAGCTCCCCGTGCCTATCCATGGCGACTGTCCGGCACCGAGAGCCTTCAGAGCGCCGCCGGGAACGGGACGTCCGAACCTCCTTCAAGGGTATAGCGCCGGCTCATCCGCGCGACCGTCGGCGCCGGCGAGAACAGACCGGCGAACAGCACCTCGCCCTGACGGAAGAACGGGGACATCGCGAGCATGCTCGCGGGGGCGAAACCGAACACGGCGGCAAGCTCGGCCAGGTCGGCCGGGGAGTTCATCCGCATCAGGGCCAGGTTGTCGCACTGGGACACGACGTTCGGGTGGATCTTCGACGGGCGTTGGGTCGACAGGAGCAGCCAGATCCCGTACTTGCGCCCCTCACCGGCGATCTGCACGAGGCGTTGAGTCGCCAGCGCCTGGATCTGGTCCTGCGGGTCGGCACTGCATACGTTGTGCGCCTCGTCGATGACGACCAGCGTGGGCGTGCGCTCCTCGCGCCGCCCCCACAGGTAGTCCAGCAACGCCACTGTGGCCGTCGAGCGCTCACCGGCCGTGGCGAACCCCGACAGGTCCAGGACCGTTGCGCGGGCCCGGGCATCGAGGAACTCGCCGATCGGAGCCCGCCCTCGCGACCATAGGTTCCAGTCGCCCACCCCGAGGTTGCGCATGCGCTGCCCCAGGGCGACCTCGGCCGGCGTGGTGCTCGCCTCGAACTCGGCAGCCAGGTCGATGACCTCGCCCGCGCGGAGCCTTTCGACGTATCCGAGCAGGATGCTGTACTCGTCCCGGTCCTTCAGGGGGTCGAGCTGGAAGACCGCCGCCTTGGCCGCCGGCGAGAGCTCGGGGAACGCCACGCAGAGCGGGTCGGTCGCCATTCCACCGACCGCAGGCGCGGGTTGCCCCGGAGCCGCCGCCCTCAGCACCCGCACCGACACGGCCCGTAGTCGGGAGGCGGTCTGCTCGTCCAGGTCAGGTCGCTGCTCGGCCAGGCGCACATAGTCGGCGTTGGGGTCCACGACGACCATACGCAGCCCGGTGTGCAGCAGGAGGCGCTCGAGGATGACGCCGAGGGCGTATGTCTTGCCGGATCCGCTCTGCCCGCACAGGAACGTGTGACGGCTGAAGCCCTTGGACCGGAGCATGGCGGGGTTCTCCTGCTCCACCACCCGGACGGAGGCCACCGGAAGGTCCGCCCGCACCGACGCCTGGTGGGCGGAGAAGACATCCGCGGTGACGGCCTCCAAGGCCGCACCCGAGAACGGCGTCGGGAGGAACATCCTGAGCTGGGGACCCTCATCGACGCGGGCGAGCAGCGCGCCCTCCACCGCCACGGCATCACCGTCGGCCCTCTTGTCGAGGACCTGACCCAGCAGAGTCATGGCCGGACTCCGCACCAGCACCAGGTCGCCGGTGAGGATCGGCGTGTCCAGACTGAGGTGGCCGGCGAACGTGCGTCCGTCCAGCGACATGGCTCCGGCGCCGTTGTGATGCTCCATCATCTCTGCTCGCCCTCCCGGCTCCGGCACACGTCCGCAGCAGCCCCAGAACCGATCCTGACCTCTACGCACGACGATGCGGCCGGTATCACGCTAACCCCGTCGGGCGACAGCGGCCCTCCCCCGCCGTGGGTGAGGCGGCGAGCGAATTCCGGGCCTAGCGTCGCGTGTGTCGACGTGCGGCCACGCAGATGGCCCGGATCGGGGACAAGGAGGAACCACTATCCGGTACCCCGTGACCCGACCGCGCTCACTGTTCATGCGCCGGACCGCCAAGGATGACGCGATGGCCGGGCTGGTGCTCGGCATCGAGAGCGTGCCCGACGGTCTGGCGAGCGGCCTTCTGGCGGGCGTGAACCCTGTGGCCGGCCTCTATGCGTACATGTACGGAGTGGCCGGCGGTGCGCTGTTCACGAGCACGGCGTTCATGGCCGTCCAGGCCACCGGAGCGATGTCGATCATTGTCGCCGACGTCGATCTCGCCGGACGCGACGATCCGGCTCGATCGCTGTTCACCTTGACGATCTTGACGGGCGCGGTGATGGTCGTCGCGGGGTTGTTGAGGTTGGGTTCGTTCCTGCGTTTCGTCTCGAACTCGGTCATGACCGGCTTCGTCACCGCGGTCGGCCTGAACATCGTGCTCGGTCAGCTCGACGACTTCACCGGCTACGACGCCAGCGGCGACAACCGCGTCCTGCGGGCGTTCGATCTGCTGCTCCACCTCGGCCGTGTGGATCTCCCGACGGTTGTCGTGGGAGTGGTGTCGATCACTCTGATCGTATACCTGCAGCGGACCCGGCTGGGTTCTCTCGGTCTGGTGGTGGCGGTGTTCGCCGGATCGGCCGTTGCTGCGGTGTTCCGAGCGTTCGACCGCGAGGTCGCCCTGGTGCGCGACATCGCCGACGTGCCGAGTTCGCTTCCGTTCGTCCAGCTCCCCATCATCAGCGAGATGCCGTCACTGGTCGTCCCCGCTGCCGCGTTGGCGTTCGTCGGCCTCGTCCAGGGTGCGGGGGTATCGGCCGCGTTCCCGAATCCTGACGGCAGCCCCCCCAATGCCTCCCAGGACTTCGTCGGCCAAGGGGCAGGCAACATCGTGGCGGGGTTGTTCCAGGGGATGCCGGTCGGCGGCTCGATGTCGGCCAGCTCGCTGGTGGTGAGCGCCGGCGCGCGAACTCGCCGGGCCATGCTGTTCGCCGCCGCCGTCATGGCCGTGGTGATCGTCGTGTTCGCCCCAGCCGTCAAGCTCGTCGCGATGCCGGCCCTCGCGGCGCTGCTCATCGTGGTCGGTGTCGGCACCGTCAAGCCTGCCAAGGTGCTCTCGATCGCCCGAACCGGGCCGGTTCCCCTGACGGTGATGTCGATCACGCTCGTCCTGACCATGATCATTCCACTTCAGTACGCGGTCCTGGTCGGCGTCGGGATCTCAGTGATCTTGTTCGTAGCCCGCCAGTCGTCACGGCTCGTCACCCGCCGAGTGGTGTTCCGGGACGACGGCCGTGTCATCGAGGCCGACCCTCCTGCCGTCCTACCCACGCGCGAGGTGGTCGTGCTCCAACCGTACGGGGCGATCTTTTTCGCCACGGCAGCCGTGTTGCTCGACCAGATGCCCGACGTCACCCCAACCTCGCGGAACTCGGTGGTGATCCTGCGGATCCGCGGCGCCGACGACGCCGGCGCGACCCTGCTCGACGTCCTACGCACCTACGCCCGATCGCTGCGACAGGTCGACAGCAGGCTCGTCATCGTCACCGACAACTCCCGGATGATCCGCCAGCTCCACGAGACCGGCGCGATCGACGAGTTCGGCGAGGGCAGTGTCTACCGAGGAACCGCGTTCATCGGCGAGACCGTGCGCCGAGCCCACGACGACGCGCTGTTGTGGATCGCAGAGCAGACACCGAGCGGGGGCACATCGTGATCCTCTGGCTGACCGTCGTCGGGCTCGCCATCCTGATCGCCACAGCGAGCTGGTGGATGGTCCGCCGGTGGGACCCCCTCGCGAGGCGCGAACGACGCGACCGCGACTGGGGCGACTGGCCGAGCGACCAGATGGGACCCTAGGTGCGTGATGCCGTCGGCTGGCGCTAACGGCGACCGTCCGCCGCTCTGTGAGCCGAACGGGCCGGTGGGCCGGGCCGCGGCGCCCCACCCCCGTCGTCCGACCGCCACGCCCGCGGGGCTCAATGTGGGCCTGGCGGGTGTCGACAACAGCAGCGACACGCCACGGCATCCGCGCCCGGCTCGAATGGGAGCATCCATGGACACGATCGAGGAGTACGCGCAGCGGCAGCGCTCGATCTACGAGGAGCACACGACCAGCCGCACCGACGCCGAAGCGATGGTCGGCGCCATGTACCCGGTGATCCGCCAGCAGGCGAACTGGCAGGCGCAGTTCATCATGAACGAGTACCTGCGGCGCCGCCCCAACGAGGAGCCCGTCGACTTCGACCTGCGGATCCTCGACTTCGGCTGCGGCGTCGGCCGGGTGATGGAGGCCTTCGCCGGGCTCGGGTTCCGCAACATCGACGGCGTGGACATCAGCGAGAACATGCTCACCCACGCAAGGACCAGCCCTGCCCTGCAACGCTCGCAGTTCTGGTCCACCAACGGGCACGACTGCGGCGAGGCGCCGCCGCAGTCCTACGACCTGGTGTACTCGCTGATCACCATGCAACACATCTGCATGCGCCAGACCCGGATCGACATCCTGCGGGCCATGCACCGCAGTCTGCGACCCGGCGGCGTGGTGGCGCTGGAGTTCTGCTCCTACCCCGGCGCGACCGCCGCCCGGGTGCCGCACAACCACGCGACGTGGGACATGAACATGACCGCCGAGGACACCAACTCGCGGGCCGACGTCTGGATCACCCCCGACCAGCTCGGTCTGGTCTACAACGACCTGCGCCTGTTCTTCCGCGATGTGCAGTTCCAGGAGTTCGACGCGGTGCCGTCGGTCAACTCCTTCGCCTATGACGCGGAGCAGATCTACCAGTACCCGCACAACCGGTTCCTCGTCGTGGCCGCCAAGTCGGGCGAGCTGCTGCACAAGTTCTTCGGACCTCGGCAGCAACCCGACACCGACGGCTAGCCGGCCAGGATCTTCGCCTTCTCCGCGGCGAACTCCTCCTCGGTGAGCAGTCCCGCGGTCTTGAGTTCGCCGAGCTCCCGGAGCCTGGCGAAACGGTCCTCGGTCGAGGAAGATGCCGGCACCGGCGCGGGCTGAGCCGGTGGCTGCTGAGCGGCACGCTGTGCCTGGCGTTGCTGCACGTTGCCGCTGACCGCTGTTGCGGTGCCGGCAATCACGGCAGTGCGCGCCATCGTCCCCATCAGCCCAGGGCGTCCCACACGTCTGCGCATAGTGCCTACTCCTCTTCCAGGGCTGCGACGGCCCGCAGCACGATGTCCCGGGGGATCCGCTCGAACGCGACCAGCTGGCCGTGGGACTCGCGGACGGCGCCGGCGAACCGGGCCGCCCAGGAGTTCTCCCAGACCACTACCAGCGCCGACGAGTTGGCGGGCAGACCAGCGGCGATCCCGTTGAGGTCCACGTCGTTCAACAGGTCCAGCTGGGAACCGGTCACCCGTTCGAAGGCCTCCGCCACGTCGGCGTCCTCGACCTCGACCACCGACGCAGTGCCATCCGCCTCCTTCAGCACGAAGGCAGCGTCGATGATCCGGACCGTCCCCTGGCCCTGCAACTCGGCCAGTGCTGGGGCCACGTCGCCGTTGAAGCGGTTGCCCTCGAACATGATCACGGCCACGTCGACCGGGCCGATCGCATCGACCTGCAGTGTCTCGGACATCGCATCGCCTCCGTTGGTTCCATCGGGGTGAGCCCTGCTGGCACCAGCCCCTGAGTGCTAGTAGTGAGCCTCGAGCATGGGCGCGCGCGACCCAGGCGGCTCACGGACCGATGGAGCCCCGCGACGATGCGTCGATCACGATGAGGTCGTGCCACCACAGACGTTCGAAGAAGGCGACATCGTCGCTGATCTCTGCGATCGCTCGGTGCCCGTCGATCAGCTCCCAGATCTGTTTCTGCTCAGGTGTTGCGAAGAGGACCAGATCAGTGAAGGTGTGGGCGCGGTTCAGCAACGCGGCGGCCACGCCGTCCGGGAGTCTGTCCTCGACCGCGATCGAGGTTGTCGTCCGGACAGGGACGTACGTGCGCGCGCTGTTGTCGTCGAATCGCAGGTCGGTGGCCGGTTCGTCACCTCGAGAGGCGATGAAACTGTGGCGAACCATGATGCCCCGGAACAGTTCCAGAGCGGCGTACTGGTCGGAAACGGGCAGCTCGGCGATCCGACGACCGTGGGGCAGCTCGGTGAGCGCTCCGCACTGCGGTAGGTAGGGAGCCTGGCGTGTCCATCGGCCGAAGCGCAGACCGGCCGCGTCCAGCAGGGCGAACACCTCGGGAACCGAGAACGCCCGGTCGCGGGGGTTGAGCAGGGCATCGGCCAACGCGTCGTCGTCGGCGAAGTCCGGGATGTTGCGCAGCAGATGGCTGAGTGGGTGGCCGAGCGGGAGCTCGCGGAGCGATGCGACGAGGTCATCGATCTCGCCCGGGTCGGGACGAACCCCGAGCAGCCGGCAGTACTCCTGCAGCATGTAGACGCCGGTCCGTCCGTACCGGGCGTAGACCATGGCGTCCAGGGCGCCCCCCGCGGCCAGCACCCGACGCAGCGCGAGCAGACCGGCCTCGGGCTCGGCCAGATGGTGGAGGACGCCGGTGCACACGATCTGATCGAAGGCCCTGCCCAACCGCTCGACCTCCTCGATGGGCAGGTGGTGGAGCTCCAGGTTCCGCAGGTCGTGTCGCTCGGCGAGACGTCTGGTCCGCTCGATGCTCGTTGCGCTGACGTCGATCCCGACGACGCGTGCGCGCGGATAGCGCGCCGCCCACTTCGCCGCCTGCGAGGTGCCGCATCCGGCGATCAAGATCTCGTGGTCGGCGAGAAACCGACGGTTCGGCCATATCCGATGATGCTCGACGCGACCCCGTTCCTCGGTCCAACCACGCTGGTACCGCTCGAGACCGTCGAGGGGCGGAGGATACGGGTGGGCGTCGTAGAACGTCGCGATCTCGTCCGGCTCGTCGGCGGGCATCGTGATCAGACCGGCGGGAACACGGCGGCCCAGTCCGTTCGCATGCTCACCTGTGTCCACCCCAATCGAGCCGCGGTGGCGGAGATAGGCTCCTGCGAGCCGAATGTCGCGGCCTCGCTCTCGTAGGCGTACTCGCGCACCTCGTCATCGTGGTTGACCAGCAGTGCCAAGCCGAGCCGGTCTCCGGCGGCGGTGTAGTCGAGCATCTCTGCGTCTCCCGGTGAGTTCCCGGCGGCGAGGATCGGCCTGCGCCCGAGCGCGACCTGAATGTTGGCAATCTTGGCCGGGCCCTCGTTGGCCGCACCCTGAACACTCGTGGTCCGCAGAAGCACGGGACGACCGTTATGCCGGTCGAACGCGTAGGTCACGAGCGTGCCGACCACGCGCTCCGGCGGGACGCCATAGAGGCGCCGGCTGACGGCCCGCACGAACTCGGTTCCGCCGCCGGTGACGATGCAGTTGGTGAAGCCCCGCTGTTCGAGCGAGTCGAGCAGCTCCAGCATCGGCTGGTAGGTCATCTGGTCGTAACGCCGACCGCGGGTGGGATGGCGGGAATCTTCGAAGAAGGCGCGGACTCGATCCTCGAACGCCTCCGGTTCGATCCCGTCGAACAGGCCGAGCAGTGCCACCGCGACGCGCTCCAGCCCGAAGCCGGCGACAGTAGCCATGTCGCCGCGGAGTAGCGCGTCGTACTCCGGCACGTCGCGATACCGAGGTCGCTCGGCAACCGCCTGGTGCAGCTGCCAGACGAAGAAGTCGAGCTGCGGGTAGCGGGGCTTCTCGCACCACAGGGTGCCGTCATTGTCGAAGACGGCGAGGCGGTCCTCCGGCGGGATGTCCTCGGCGCGGGCAAGGAAGTTCACCAGTGCCGCGCGGGCGGCCCCATCACGCCACGAGGGCAGCAAGTCATCACTCACCGACGGGTGGTCCCTCTCGCGAGATGGTCCGGAACCCGACGTGACTCATTCCGGTATCGACCATCTGAGGCCGGCGGGCGGCCGGCCGGTAGCGCCGACAGTACTCGTCGGCACACAGGAACGAGCCCCCTTTGATCACGCGGCGAGGGACTCTGACATAGGGTTGGGCCGGATCGTAGCTCGACTCGACAGACGGACCACGGGGGTTGGACGGAACGCAGCACGGCTTGTCGGCGTCCGCCGGATGCCGGTCGGCGTACCAGTCGGTCGTCCACTCCCAGACGTTCCCGGCTATGTCGAACAGGCCGAAGCCGTTGGCCGGGAACGAGCCGACGGGTGCCGTCCCGGCGAAGCCGTCGGCCTCGCTGTTGCGCCAGGGGAAGTCCCCCTGCCAGAAGTTGGCCAGGTACACCCCGCCGGGCACCGCATCGTCGCCCCAGACGAAGTCCTTGCCGTCAAGACCTCCCCGGGCCGCGAGCTCCCATTCGGCCTCGGTCGGCAGCTGGAGGCCGGCCCAGGCCGCGTAGGCAGCGGCGTCCTCGAACGCGACGTGGACCACCGGGTGGTCGAGCCGGTCGTCGATGCTGCTGCCCGGGCCCTCCGGCCGGTGCCAGCACGCGTCCGGCGTCCAGGTCCACCACTGGCTGAGGTGGCGCAGGTCGACCGGACCCGGCGTCATGGTGAACACGAGCGACCCCGGGACGAGGTTCTCCGCCGGGGCACCGGGATAGTCGGCCGGGTCCAGTGGGCGCTCGGCCACGGTCTGGTACCCGGTAGCCTCGACGAAGACCCCGTACTCGCGGTTGGTGACCGTCGTCCGGCTCATCCGAAACCCGTCGACGGCGACCCGGTGGGTGGGTGCCTCTTCCGGGTAGTGCCGGTCCGACCCCATCGTGTAGGAGCCGCCCGGAACCCGCACCACAGCATCGTCTGTGCGCCTGACCGCGGAGGCGGAGCCGCTGGTCATGAGCTCGGCAGGCCCGCCCTGAGCGTGTCGAGCATGTCGCCGACGGTGAAGCTGGCCGACTCCTGTCGTGGCGGGAACTCCTGCAGCGAGGCCGCCATCTGCATGACGAACGCCTGTGCCGGCACGAAGAGGTACGCGTGAGATATGAGCCAGTCGTAGTAGGTGTTCGACGTGATGTCCGCCCGTTCGAACGGGTCGGTGCGGAGGTTGAAGAGCTTCGGCAGCCTCAGCTTGGTGAAGGGCTCGGCCCAGACCTGGAGGGTCCCGGTGGCGCGCTGCTCGAGGAAGACGAGCTTCCAGTGGTAGAAGCGCAGCGCCATCAGGTCGCCGTCGTCGGAGGCGTAGAAGAAGGAGTCCCGGGCGCTCTCGTTGACCTCACCGGTCAGGTAGGGGAGCTGGTTGTAGCCGTCGAGATGGACCCGGTACGCGGTGGCGCCCAGCTCGTGGCCCTCCTTGAGCTTGCCCACGATGTCGGGCTCCCCCGCCGCAGCCAGCAGGGTCGGGAACCAGTCGCCGTGACTCACGAGCTCGTTGAGGACGGTCCCGGGTGCGATCCGGCCGGGCCAGCGGACCAGAGAGGGAACCCGGAACGCACCCTCCCAGCAGGAGTTCTTCTCGCTGCGGAACGGCGTCATCGCCCCGTCGGGCCAGGTGTTCATGTGCGGCCCGTTGTCGGTGCTATAGAGCACGATGGTGTCGTCGGCGATCCCCAGCTCCTCGAGGTGGTCGAGCATCCGGCCGATCCGCTTGTCGTGCTCCACCATCGCGTCGTGGTACTCGGACTGCCACCGGCCGGCCTGGCCCCGGATCTCGTCGGCGATGTGAGTGCGGAAGTGCATGCCGGTGGTGTTGAACCAGACGAAGAACGGCGTATCGCCGGCGGCGGCATCGCGGATGAACCGCTGCGCCGGTTCGATGATCTCGTCGTCGATGGTCTCCATGCGCTTCTTGGTGAGCGGCCCGGTGTCCTCGATGCGGCCGTCGGCGTAGCTGTGGATCACACCACGGGGTCCGAACTTCTCGCGGAAGTCTGGGAACTGCTCGGGATCCGGGTAGTCGGGGTCCTCGGGTTCCTCCTCGGCGTTGAGGTGGTAGAGGTTGCCGAAGAACTCGTCGAAGCCGTGGTTGGTCGGCAGGAACTCGTCCTTGTCGCCGAAGTGATTCTTGCCGAACTGGCCGGTGGCGTACCCCTGGGCCTTGAGCGCGGTCGCGATCGTCGGGTCTTCGGGGCGCAGGCCGAGGTCGGCGCCGGGCATCCCCACCTTGCTGAGCCCGGTGCGGATCGGGTTCTGGCCGGTGATGAAGGCGGCACGGCCGGCGGTGCAGCTCTGCTCGCCGTAGTAGTCGGTGAAGCGGGCGCCCTCGTCGGCGATCCGATCGATGTTGGGCGTCCGGTAGCCCATCAGACCGTCGGAGTAGCAGCTCAGGTTGGTGATCCCGATGTCGTCGCCCCACAGAACGAGAATGTTGGGCCGGCCGTTTGGCATGGAGCTCCCCTTCGAATCGCGCGCGGACAACACGTGTGACGTTCTCGCAACCAGAGCGCTGCCGCCTCACCCAGGCCGGGTGAAGCAGCGCGCCTCCGTTCACAGGAGCTTGAGCTCGCGCGCCCGCCGGACGGCCTCATTGCGTCGTGACACGCCCAGCTTTCGGTAGATGTTCTTGAGATGGGTCTTCACGGTGTTCGGCGAGACGTACAGGTGCTCCGCGATGTCCTGCGTCGACATCATCTGCGCAAGCCGTATCAGGACCTCGAGCTCTCGGGCGCTCAGGTCTTCCATCTTCGCGGGTCTTGGGTCACTGCCGTGTGAGTGTCCTGGCCCACGGGAAGGACCGGGCATCCCCGGGAGCCACGGCTCGCCGAGCCATACCGCCTCGGCCGCCACCAGCGGCGAGAGCCTGGTCAGTTCGGGTATCCACGCTGCGTCGACGACGAATGGTTGACGGCGGTTCTCGCGGCGGGCGAGCCCGAGCGCTCGGCGCAGAGCAGCACCCGCCTGCGCAGTGCGGCCCGACTGCGCGGCCACGCGGGCCTTCACCAGCCAGGCATCCGTCAGCACTGACGCCGGGGCCGTGGTCCCGGCGGCGACGATAGGCTCACAGAGCTGGGCCGCCGTGTCGGGTTCGCCGGCCGCGACCCAGACCCGGGCGAGCGCCACGTCCCGTATGGCCACGTTGTCCGGCCTGCCCGGCGCCAACGCCTCGAGGGCGGCAATGGCGATCTTGCGCTCGTCGCACTGGGCGAGGATCGCGGACTCGGTCACCGTCATACGCAGGTCCAGCCACTCTGGGAGCGGACGGCCGCCCATGCGCCGAACGGCCTCGGCTCGGGACACCTGAAGCGCGCGCAAGGCGCCCTCGCGCTCGGGCCGCCCGTTCACCAGCCGCGCCCGCAGGTCGACGGCCAACATGGCAACCAGGGGGCTGTCGGGGTGACCCTGAGCCCGGATCCGTCTGAGCTCGCGACGCGCGGAGGTCAGGTCGCCACGCTCGAAGAAGACAATGGCCGAGGCCACGACCGCGCGCGCCGGATGGCGGCTTCCGGCGCGGACGGTGACCGCAGACAGCTCGCCCGCGGTGGAGACGAGCGCCGAGGCCGCGCGAAGCCGCCCGCGTATGGCCTCGAGTATCGCCAACAGACCGAATACATCCAGCTGAGCTCGCTCGGCGCCGTCGCAGGCGCCGAGCGCCAGCCCTTCGCGCAGGACGCCCTCGGCCTCATCGTGGCGGCCGGCCCAGAGCAGGATCTCGCCGTGAAGGGCGAGGACGGCCATCCTGCTTGCTGCGTCTGCCGTTGGGGGAACGTCCAGCTCGGACAGAGCAGCGCGCGCCGCAGTCGCAGCCGCGCACCCGGCGTCGACGTCTACGCCGACCCGGGCGAGCTCCATCGTGACCAGCGCGGTGGCCAGGCGAAGCGCAGCTCGCGGCTCATCACCGCCGTTGGGACCGCTCAACGTTGCGAGTCGCACAATCGCTGCATCGCGGTCGCCGGAGGAAAGCGCGCGGGCTGCGAGTACCACGGCCGAGTCGGCGCCCGTCACATCGGCGGGCATGGTGGCGACGCACCTGGCCAGCCCATTCGTCGCCGGGCTGGTGATCAGACTCCCCACGGCCCGGTGGTCCACGAGCAGCGACGCCGCGAATCGCCAGTCGACCTCGGCGGCGTGCTTGACGGCGTCTTCGAGCTCTCCGGCGTCAGCGAGCCATCGAGCCGCACGACGGTGCAACTCCGGTAGCACGTCCGGCTGCTCCACGCGTAGCTGAAGGCGAAGGATGTCGGCGAACAACCGTCCGTAGCGGAACCACTCGCGCGAAGGCTGGACTGCCTGGACAAACGCGAAATCCCGCTCCAAGCGGCTCAGGGTGCGCCACCCGTCGGACCGGCCGGTCAGCACGTTCGCCAGGTCGGGCCAGACCCGCTCGAGGATGCTGGTCCGCAGCAGGAAGTCCCGCATGTCGGCCGGCTGCTCGGCGAGCACCTCCGAGAGCAGATAGTCGGGCAGCGTGTCGTCCCTGGTGGCCAGGTGGTCGACGAAACCAACCCGGTCCTCCACCCGGTCCAGGGCCCACGCGGCGAGGCGGAGACCAGCCGCCCAACCATTCACCCGCGACGCGAGCGATGACACGGCGCCGTACGGCAGCTCGACGCCGTTCAGTCTCAGCAACTCACCGGCCTCGGCCGCGGTGAATGCCAGGTCCGCCGCCCGGATCTCAGTCAACTCATCGCGCAGACGGTACGTCGATACGGGCATGAACGCGTCAATCCGGGAGATCAGCACGATGCGCAGCATCGGGCCGGCACGGCGGATCGTGTAGACCAGAGCGTCTGCCACTCGTCGGTCCGTGATGGCGTCGAACTCGTCGAGGATGAGCACGACAGGCTCCGGGCAGTTGGCAAGGTCGCTGACCAGGCGCACCCAGAACGACGGCTCGACCTCTTCGGCGTCGTCAACCGTCGGCACGCCGGGCAGGTCGACACCCGCACTCCGCAGTGCCTCGCAGACGTAGAACCAGAACGTCCCCGGCCTGTTGTCAGACTCCTCGAGCGTCAGCCAGGCCACGTGTCTCGTGCGGCGGACCTCGTGGCTCCATGAGGCGGCAAGTGCGGTCTTCCCGGTCCCCGCCATCGCCGTCACAAGAGTCAACGATCGCTCGGTCCCCGATGACAGCAGGTCAAACAATCGATCCCGTCTCACCGTTGCAGCAGGGGTGGTCGGGATCCTCAGCTTCGAGACAACAGTCGGATCCCCGCTCGGAGAAATGGCCACCCTGGAGTAGTCGCGGTGCGGGGCCGCCACGATACCTCCTGCCGCTGACATAGACACGACGGCGTGACGCTGCTCGGAACGATTACAGCGTGTGCCCAAGCGGGTGGCCGCTCTGTAGCTACATTCTCGATGCTGGTGGCGAGGAACTTGCCGCTTGCGTCTTCTTGAATGATCTACGATAGCCAATTACTTCGTCTTCGCGCGTCACCCCGTCTGCGTGACGCCGGTAGGCATCAGCACGGTGTCGGCAAGAGTTCACCCCTCGCGGGTGGCGACTGCGCCCATCCGCTGGGTGAAGGTATAGCCGAGAACGCACATGTCGGTCGCACGACCCCTGCGGGTAGTGGCGCCTTCACGCGGAGGGGTGGGCTCGATGCGCGACGAGGACTACGAGATCCGGGTGGAGGGCTCGATACCGCCCGAGGCGCTCGCCGAGCTCGCCGGCCTCGAGGCGACCACTGAGCCCGCAACTACCCTCCTGCGCGGGACGGTCGTCGATGAAGCCGCTCTCTACGGCATGCTCGCCTTCCTGCGAACGTTCGGGTTGCAGGTGGTGGAGGTCAGACGGACCACGATCCCCGAGCAGCCTGGAGAGTGACCGTATGTCGGACGTCTACGACATCAGGGTGGCCGGCCGGATGGGCCCTGCGCTGCTTCAGATGTTCGCTTCGATGTCGCCGCGAATCGTTGCGCAGAGGACGGTTCTGCGTGGCCGGTTAGACGACGACGCCGATCTGGTCGAGACCACGCGGCGCCTGCAGGAGGTAGGCATCGATGTCGCCGACATCCGTGTCATGAGGCCAGTCCGGGGCCTTCCCTTACCTTGCCAGTCCCGTTCGACGACCTGATGCGGTCGCCGTAACGCCGTGAGAGCGGGTCGGCACTCAGACCATGGGCGAAAACGCTCAGCAGCACGGTCATCGAGATCACGCCAGCGGCCTGGTCCGCCGCCGCACCGAGCTCCTCCAGGGCCAACACGGCGAAGATGACCGAGGCCAGGCCTCGCGGGCCGAACCACCCCAGGAACGCCGCCGTCGGCCATCCCAAACCCGAACCCAGGACGGAGACGGCAACCGGGACCATGCGGACGAGGGTGAGACTCAGAACCGCGTAGAGCACGACCGGCAAGCTGAGCTGTGCCCAGGCAATCGGTACTGCCAGCGCCCCGAAGACCAACCAGACGATCTGCGATGACATGGCCCCGGTCTGCTCGGCGAATCGGACGTCGCTCGGCGTCCCGCGCCCCGCCGCGTGGCCGAAGGCCACCCCCCCGACGAACGCCGCCACGAAGCCGTTGCCGTCCACCTGGAGCGAAAGGGTGAAAGCGAGCAGCGCGAGCGCCAGCACGGCGGGTCCGGTGAACTCCTCCGTCAGCCAGTGCCGCTGTCGTGACCAGCGCAGCACCCATCCCCCGGCCAGCCCGAGGCCCACGCCGATGCCTAGACCGACGAGGAGCTCGAGCACCGCCTGCCCCGCCGTCGGTGAACCGCCGACAGCCTCGGCTGTCGCCGCGCCGGCGATGGCCACCGTGACCACGGGCGTGGCGATCCCGTCGTTGAGCCCGCTCTCGACATTGAGCAGACTCCTCACCCGTGCCGGGACGGCAGGGTTGGTCATCACCGGAGCACCGAGGGCGGCGTCAGTCGGCGCGAGGGCCGCGCCCACCAGCAGGGCAAGCCAGACGTCTGTCCCGTCCAGCAGCCACACGGCGAGCCCGGTGCCGGCGACCATGGTGAGCGGGAGAGCGACTCCCAGCAGACGTACGTACATCCCGATGTCGCGTCGCAGGTCTGCGACCCCGACGCGCGCTGCGTCCGAGAAGAGGATCCAGACCAGGGTCACCTCGGCGACCAGCTTGGCGCTCTCCTTGTCACGCGCGAAGTCGAGGATCGGCACGGCGTGGGTGAAGAAGACCCCCACGGCGACGAAGACGATGGGGGCGGTCAGATCCGCCCGCTCCAGCCGGCCTGAGAGCACCCCCCAGGCGAAGACCGAGGCAGCAACGAGGGAGACCGACGCGACGTCCACGCCTGATTGCATCGCACTTCCGCGGGTCCGAGATCACCCTGCGTGGAGGACCCCCCGTCCTGGGAACGCCTGACCCGCGCGCCCGGCGTCTTCCGCGTCGAGATCCGAGTTCAGCCAGGGAGCCCGGGGACGGCGGGCTCGACGACGGTGTGGTCATCGAGGTTGCCGCGCCCAGGGACGCCAGCGAGCTGCTGGGCGGTCCCTACCGCGACGTGTCCCCGACACAGGATCGCTGACCTATGCTCACGGCTGTCCGGGCGCGCCATCCGAGGATGACCTGGGCTGCCAGTCGTAGACGACCGACGTGCGCAGCAGGATGTCCTGGAGCGAGCGATGCCCCCGACTGGCCGCACACCAGAACAGCCCCACGGGAAACACTGCGCAGAGAACGGCGCGCACCAGGGCACCGGCGACCCGCAGGCGTCGACCGCGGAAGTTGACGACGCGCACCCCCATCACGTGGCACCCGTACGTCCGCCCCGTGGTCGACCACGCCGCGGTCAGGTAGACGACAAGTACGACCAATCCCGCGCCCAGGCTCGGCAGCAGCGACGTCGCCGGCATGCGGAACCCCAGGGGGTCGAGGACGAAACAACGCGCCAGCGAGGGTCACGTATGCGGCGGTCAGTGTGGCGACCACGACGAGAGCGTCGATCATCGACGCGATCAGGCGGGTGACGAGACCGGCCCGTTGCCCCTGGTATGGGCGTGCCTCGCGCGGTATCGGCGAGACGCCCCCGTCCGTCATGACCGGCCCGACGTCGGCCCAGGCTCCCGCCGCGCTCCGACGGTGTCCGAGGCGACCGCCGAGTGGTACCTCGACCGCGGCGACCCTCTGCATGCCATGGAGCACCTGGTACTGGCGGGCCGTACGGATCGACTCGAGCAGGTCGACCGAGCCGACCGGTGGCTGGCGGAGGTCGATATGAGCGCGACACGGGAGTCCGCGGATCAGGTCTGCGCGACGCTCGCGGCCACGATCGCCCTCGCCCGCGCGCGATACGACGACCGGGTTGCCGACGAGCTGGCTCAGCTCGAATCCACCTGGTCCGGCGTTGAGGAAGACGACGACCTTGCCCTGCTCGCCCGCCATCACCGAGGGGTCGCCCGGCTGTACGTCGGTCGGTACGAGGACGCGATCGCTGACCTCGAGCAGGTGGGCAGGGTGGCCCACCTCACCAGGCGCGACGGCCTTCGGCTGTCGTGCCTGTCCTTCATCGCCGGCACCGAAGCGAGCATGAGCCGGCTGCCGGACATGAGGAGGCACGCCGACGAGGCCCTCGAGCTGGCGGCGCGTCGCGGATGGACCGGGTCGCGAGCCACCGCGCACGCGTACATGCTCGCCGCCTGGTCGGCCTACCTTCGGGCCGACCACGCCACCGCGAGTCGGAACGCCGCGGCGGCCACGCTGGCGCTGGGGCGCCACGCCGATCCAGACGTCGAGCTGGCCACACGGACTGTCGCACTCTTGGTCGCTGCTGACGAGGAGGAGCCCTTCGAGGCCTTGGTCGAGTACCGGGCGGCGTTCCAGCGACTCGCCCATGCACAGATGTCCCGCCCTGCTCGCCTCCGCAGCACCAGAGCTCGTTCGGATCGGCCTGGACCTCGGAGAACCTGCCTGGGCTCTCTCGGTACTGGACGTCAGCACCGCGGCGGAGGTGGACCCGGGAGAGCGCGCCCTTCTGCGCGCGATGCTCCTGCACGGTGACGGCAGGACGGACGCGGCGCTTCGGGAGCTGCAGAGCGTGATCACCGGGCGAGCGAGCTGTCACGTCGTCACCTCGACGGTCCGAGCGTTGCTCTTCGCGGCGGTTCTCGAGTGGCATCACGGCAAGTCGATCGTGGCCCGCGCCCACCTCGAATCAGCCCTGTCCCTGGCCGAGCCACTGGACCTCGTGCGGCCGTTCCTGGACGACGCCCCGTTGCGTGATCTCATCGTCTCGGGCCAGGGCCGCTACGGCCGACAGGAGGGGTTCGTTCGTCGAATCCAGGCAGCCGCGGCCGAGCACCCGGCCAGCGCCGTCCGGATGGTCGCGCGGCTCAGCGCACGGGAGGTGGTCGTCCTGCGCGAACTGCCCTCGCGCCTGTCGATATCGGAGATCGCCGAAGCGCGTGGAGTATCTGTCAACACGATCAAGACCCAGGTGAGAGCCATCTACCGCAAGCTCGAGGTATCGAGCCGACGCGAAGCGGTCGAGGCCGCACGCTCGCAGGGTCTGCTGTAGCCCGCCCTCCTCACCCCGACGACTCGAGTTCGGTACCGATCTCGTTCTCGACGTGGTGACGTCGGACCAGGAGAGCGCAACTCACGACCGCCATCCACGCGGGGAAGATCCAGGCCAAAGCCTCCTCGGGCACCGGCGCGACCATGAGCAGCAGCCCGGCGCCGTAACCGAGAAGCAAGAGGGCGCGAGGGAAAGCCTCCGAGAGACGAGCCACGGTCGTGGTCGAGATGATGAAGACCGCCTCGAGACGGACCGCGAGGATCGTGGCCGTCGCAAGACCTGCTGCCTGCCACGGCGACACCTGGGCTGCACCCTGAACGGATCCAAACAGATAGGCGTCGAGCGCGGGGACGGTGAACAGCAAGCCGCCGATCATCCAGGCGCCCGCGGACAGCAGCGCGCTGCCGAGGAACACGGTGCCGAAGAATCGGTTCTCCCGGATTCCCGCCCTGCGCCGGATGACGGCGACGAACCAGAGGAACGCGATCGAGCCGATCACGATCAGGTTGACCGCCGCCACCATCAACCGCTGGTTGACCGTGTCCGCATACCACTGGGCGACCGACGCGTCGTTCGGGTTCGGCGCGAGAGCGAACAGCGTCCGAGCGGACACCAGGAGAATCGCGGATGCAAGACCCGCGAGGGCCGCGGCCTCGATCGAACGAGCTGCCTTGGCAGCCGCCGAGGTTCTGGGCACAACGCTCAGTCTACGGCGCAGGACCTGAGCCCCCGATGCGGCGAGATAATGTGCGGATGGATCTCTGGACGCCCTCGACGTCGCGACGCTGACATTCGCCGCACGGGTCGATGCTGTCCCCGGCGACCGGTGGGGCGACCCGACGCCGTGCGAGGAATGGGACGTCCGCTACCTCGTGGCCCATGTCGTCGGCGGCAATCAGTTCGCCTCGATGGTCCTGGGTGGCACGTCCTCGCAGGCGGCCCCGGGTCAGGGGATGTCCCGGCCCCAGCTGGGGCATGAGGAGGCGCTCTCCTACTGCCCGGCGACGTACTCCCAGTGCCAGGGCTCGTAGAGGCGGGTCTGCGCCCAGCTCGGGTTGTCCCAGCCGTAGCGCGGGGCGTTGGCCCGCAGCCAGGTGAACATGGCCGAGCCACCGACGGCCCGGCCCCCGCACAGGTCGACCGCCAGGCCCCAACCGTGTTCGCTGGTACCGGGGGCAGCGGCCATCCCACCGCGCAGCGACTTGACCGTGTACTGCTCGCTCAGCGTCCGGTAGGAGTCGGTGACGCAGATGTCCTTGCCGAAGTCCTGCTTGTAGGCGACGTTCAGCTTCGCGAAGGCCACCGCGGCGTCGGCGCGCAGCTTCTCCGAACCGTCCCACAGGGTGCACAGGGCAGAGGCGGGCAGCTTGCCGTTGGCGGCACTGCGGGCGCCGTCCGGCAGCACACCGTCGCAGCCGGGCAGGACGGCGCGGCCGGTGCTGCCCCGCGAGGCGCGGGTGACCAGCAGCCGGCTCGGCGGGGCGAGGGCCTGCGGGACGCTGGCCAGGTGGGCGTCGTCGACGACCACCCGGGCGGCCTCGACGGCGTTCGGCGCCGCCGGGACGGTCTGCGGGAAGTGCAGCGGGGAGGGCGGAGCGGCGGCGACCACGAACGCGGTCGAGGTCTTACCGGCAGCAAGCTGGTTCATCCCGGCCTGGCCGGGGGCGGTCAGCGCGCCGCTGAGGGGGGCGGCGATAGTGGCCAGGCCCAGGGCGCTGGCGATGCCCACCTGCGGGACGCTGAGCGTCGGCGAGGACCGCTTGGCCGCGCGGGCCTCCAGCCGACGCAGTTCGGAGCGACGCAGGTAGGGCGAGGGGCCGGTGCGGGCCGCGGGCGTCTGGACGGCGGCGCCCTCGCCGGACGTCGCGCTGGGCGCGGGAGGCTCGGGTGCATCGACCGGGGCGGGTGCATCGACCGGGTCCATCGCGAACGGGCTCGGGGGTATGTCGGCGTCGGCGGCGCGGGCGTTCGGCCGGGTGTCGATGACCCCGTCCCGCATCTGCACACCGTCGCGCAGGTCGATGACGCGCATCCCGTGCGGGCGGGTGTCGACCACACCTGGGGGGAGCGCACCCACGCAGACCGGATTCGCTGGGACGTCACGGCGCAGGGTAGCGGCCAGCAGCTCGTCCCAGTCGCTGTCAAGAGAGGTGACGGAAGGCCCCGAATGACGAGAACGTCGACGCTCACTCACCACGGGTGGGGCGTCGACACACCGCGACGTCACGGAACGGGCCTCCGGGTTTGAGCAGGTGCACTGCCTACCGAGCGCCATATAACTGGTCGGTCACGCGTCGCGGCAAGTTCCGTGGCGTGTCTTGAGCGCGTCATGGCGAACCCTTAACGCTGGATCACTCTGGGGTAGGAAAACGATTACGGTAAGTGAGAAGACGCCTTCACTCAGAGTGAATGAGTCTCACGATGTCACCCCACGACAAGCATGCCCTTCCGGACATTGGCGGGTGACTTAGGTCACGGAATGTGACCGAAACCGGCCGCTCTCATCACCGCACTGGAGCGTTGCGTCGCGTCCCGGACCTCGCCGACCAGTTCTTCCAGCACATCCTCCAGGAACACCACTCCCTGGGTCATCGGTCCCTCACTCTCAGTGACTCCGATAACCCGAGCCAGGTGCGCACCGGACCGCTGCATGGCCCCGAGCACCTCCTCGATCTCGTCGTCGGCGGCGACCGTGACCAGTGCCCGCACCCGCTTGTCCGGGACCGGGGCGGTGTACCGCCCGTCGTCGGCGTAGAGCAGGTCCTTCAGGTGCAGGTACCCGACCAACTCCGTGGGACCGTACCCGGCCGCCACCACCGGGAACCTGCTGTAGCCGGTCTCGGCGACCAACCGGTCGACGTCCTCGGGGGTGGACCCGGCGGTCACCGTGACCAACCGGTCCCAGCCGACCATGACGTCGGACGCCGTGCGTTGGGACAGCTCCAGGGCACCGGTCACCAGGTCATGGCCGGGCTCCAGCAGGCCCTTCTTGCGGGACTCGGCGACGATCGCGTGCACCTCCTCGGCGGTGAAGGCGCTGGCGAGCTCCTCCTTGGGCTCGACCCGCAGCAACCGCAGCAGCGAGTTCGTGATCGCCCGCAGCACCCTGATCAGCAGCGAGGTCGCGCGGGCCACCAGGACCAGGGCGGGTGCCAGCACCAGGGCCGCGCGTTCCGGCGCAGACAGCGCCAGGTTCTTCGGGATCATCTCGCCGACCACGACGTGCAGGTAGATGACGACGGCCAAGGCGATGGCGAAGGAGACCGGGTGGATCAGCTCCTCCGGGACGCCGAGGGTGTGGAACGGCCCCTCCAGCAACCCGGCCACCGCGGGCTCGGCCACCGCGCCCAACCCCAACGAGCACACGGTGATGCCCAGCTGCGCCGCCGCGAGCATCAGCGACACGTGCTCCATCGCCCACAGGGTGGTCCGGGCCCCACGTCGACCGGCCTCGACCAGTGGCTCGACCTGGCTGCGGCGAGCGGAGATGACGGCGAACTCCGCCCCGACGAAGAAGGCGTTCAGGAACAGCAGCAGGACCCCGACGCCCAGCGCCGTGGAGGTGCTCATCGGGCCACCTGGGCAGGGAGGGGCGCATTGCCCGCCACACCTGTGGGCTCGGCCAGGACCGCCCGGGCTTCGGCCCGGACCCGGTCGATGCGGTGGTGGTCGACGCGTTCGACGGTCAGCTCCGCCCCCGGCACGGCCACCCGGTCTCCGACCTCGGCCAGCCGACCGAGCTGCTCCAGCATGAAGCCGGCAACGGTCTCGTAGGCGTGGCCGTCCGGGACCGCCAGACCGATCGCCTCACGCACCTCGTCCGGGCGCATCAGGCCGGACAGGCTGTACGAGCCGTCCCGGCGCCGCACCACCGCGGAGCGGCTGCGGTCGTGCTCGTCGGAGACCTCACCGACGATCTCCTCGATGACGTCCTCGAACGTGACGATGCCGGCGGTGCCGCCGTACTCGTCCTCGACCACGGCCAGCTGCAGGCCCCGCTGGCGCAGGGTGAGGAGCAGGGGGTCCAGCCGCAGCGTCTCGGGCACCCGGAGCACCTCGGACATCAGGGCAGCGACCGGCACCTCCGTCCGGCGTTCCCGGGGCACCGCCACCGCAGACTTCAGGTGCACGATGCCGACCACGTCGTCGATGTCCTCGTCCACGACCGGGAACCGGCTGTGGCCGGTGCGCCGAGCCAGCTGGATCACCTCGGCGGCGCTGTCATCGAGCTCGGTCGTCTGCACCCGCACCCGGGGCGTCATCACGTCGTCCGCACGGTGCGCGCTGAAGTCGAGCGAGCGGGTGATCAGCGTTGCGGTCTGCTCGTCCAGGGTGCCGGCCTGGGCGCTGCGCCGGACCAGGGCAGCCAGCTCCTCGGGGGTTCGTCCGCTGGACAGCTCCTCCTGCGGCTCCACCCCGACGCTGAGCAGGAACCGGTTGGCGCTGCCGTTCAGCAGGGTGATCAACGGCAGGACGGCGCGGGTGAAGGCACGCTGCGGACCGGCGACCACCTTCGCGGTGGCCAGCGGCACGGAGATACCCAGGTTCTGCGGCAGCAGCTCACCGAAGATCATCGAGAACACCGTGGCGAGGAACAGCCCCACCCCCACCGCCACCGGTTCGACCGCAGTCTCGGCCAGGCCCAGGTCTGCCAGGGGTCCCCTGAGCAGGGTGGCCAGGGACGGCTCGACGAGGTAGCCGACGACAAGGGTGGTCAGCGTGATGCCCACCTGCGCCCCGGAGAGCTGGGTGGACAGGGAACGCACCGCGGCGAGCACGCCCTCGGCCCTGGTGTCCCCCGTGGCGATCGCCCGCTCGACCATCGGCCGGTCCAGGCTCACCAGGGAGAACTCGGCGGCGACGAAGAGTGCCGTGCCGAAGGTGAGGAGCACGCCCACGGCGAGGATCAGCCAGGCGGTCACCGCGATAGCCTAGGCCCAGTGCGGGCCGTAGGTCCCTCACCAGCTGCGTGGCAGTGCCCGTCCCTCGTCGAAGCCGGCTGAGGACTGGACGCCGATGACGGCGCGCTCGTGGAACTCCTCCACGGTGGCCGCCCCGGCGTACGTACAGGCGCTGCGGACGCCGAAGACGATCTCGTCGATCAGGTCCTCCACCCCCGGACGGCGCGGGTCCAGGTACATCCGCGAGCTGGAGATGCCCTCCTCGAACAGCGCCTTGCGGGCCCGGTCGAATGCACCGTCGCCCTGGGTCCGGGCCGCGACCGCCCGGGCCGAGGCCATCCCGTAGCTCTCCTTGTAGGGCCGGCCCTGCTCGTCGGTCAGCAGGTCGCCCGGGCTCTCGTGGGTGCCGGCGAACCACGAGCCGACCATCACCTGGCTGGCCCCGGCGGCGAGGGCCAGCGCGACGTCCCGCGGGTAGCGCACCCCACCGTCCGCCCAGACGTGCCGGCCGAGGTCGCGGGCCGCCCGGGCGCACTCCAGGACGGCGGAGAACTGGGGTCGGCCGACGGCCGTCATCATCCGGGTCGTGCACATCCCGCCGGGGCCGACGCCCACCTTGACGATGTCGGCGCCGGCCTCGACCAGGTCCTCGCACCCGGCAGCGGTGACCACGTTGCCGGCCACCACCGGCACCTTCGGCCCACCGCCGGCGCCCTGGACGTCGTCCACGGCCGAGCGCACCTGGCGCAGCGCCTCCAGCATCCGCTCCTGGTGGCCGTGCGCGGTGTCCACGACCAGCACGTCGGCGCCGGCGGCCAGCGCCCCGGCGGCCTTGGCCCCGACGTCCCCGTTGATGCCGATCGCCACCGCCACCCGAAGCCGCCCGTCGGCGTCCAGCGCCGGCCGGTACAGCGCCGAGCGCAGCGAACCGATCCGGGTGAGCACCCCGGCGAGCCGGCCCGCGCCGTCCACCACCGGCGCGTACCGGCGACGAGCGCCGTCCAGGACCTCGTAGGCGGTGCGCAGCCCGTCCGGCCCCTCCACCACCACCAGGTCCAGGGACAGCGGGTCGGGGGTCATCACCCGGTGCAGCTGGGTGAACCGGTCGACCCCGCGGCAGTCGGACTCGGCGACCACGCCGAGCGGGCGCCGAGCGTCGTCGACGACCACCAGCGCCCCGTGCGCGCGCTTGGGGATCAGATGCAGCGCGTCGATGACGGTGCTGTCCGGCCCCAGGGTGACCGCCGTCTCCAGAACCGGGTGACTGGCCTTGACCTGCCGCAGCACGTCGGCCACCACGTCCAGGGGGATGTCCTGGGGAAGCACCGCCAACCCACCGCGGCGGGCGAGCGTCTCGGCCATCCGCCGGCCCGCGACCGCCGTCATGTTCGCGACCACCAGGGGCACCGTGGTCCCGGTCCCGTCCACCGTCGCCAGGTCGACGTCCAGTCGGGAGGCGACGCCGGAGCGGCTCGGGGTCAGGAAGACGTCGGCATAGGTCAGGTCGTGGTGCACGTCGGCATCCGGCTGCTGGCCGTCCAGGAAGCGCATCCGATGAGTCTGGCGCACGCCGGGCGGAGGCCGCCCGGCCTGCGCAACCGCTCGGCGCGCCACCGCGATCGCCCGCCGGTCGGCGCGCTCTCGGGACGTCGGCACGGCGGCCAGCAGCGGTTAATGTGGATAGATCGAGCCGATGACGCCTTGTCGAGTACCGGAAGTGGGCGCGCCGTGACCCCGAACTCTCCATCCCAGCAGCCGGCCTTCGGCCCCAACGAGTGGCTGGTCGATGAGCTCTACCAGCAGTACCTGGCCGACCGGAACACCGTCGACCCCGCCTGGTGGGGGTTCTTCGCCGACTACCAGCCCTCGGACTCAGCACAGTCCGTCGGCAGGTCCGCCACCTCGGACGGAGCGGCCGGCGCCGGCAACGGCCTGGCCCCTGCGCAAACCCCCGGGACCCAGGCCGCCCAGACCCGGGCTCCGGCGGCCCCGGCCCGCACCGCCAAGCCCGAGCGCCCGGCCACCGAACCGCCGCCGGCCAACGTCGACGCCCCGGCGCCGCCGCCGGCTGCCACTGCACCGGCCCCCCAGCCCGTCCCCCGGCTCAGCAACGAACCCCGGGGCGCCCAGGTGCCGCGGGAGCCCGACCCGAGCACCTCCTTGCGCAAGGAGAGCGCCGACAACGAGGCAGTGGCGATCAAGGGTTCGGCAGCCCGGGTCGCCCAGAACATGGAGGCCAGCCTCACCGTTCCCACCGCGACCAGCGTCCGCGCCGTCCCGGCGAAGCTGCTCGTCGACAACCGTGTGGTGATCAACAACCACCTGGCGCGGGCCCGCGGCGGCAAGGTGTCGTTCACCCACATCATCGGCTTCGCCCTGATCGAGGCGTTGAAGTCGATGCCGGAGATGAACCGCAGCTACGGCGAGACCGATGAGGGCAAGCCGGTCCTGGTCAAGCCGGCCCACATCAACCTCGGCATCGCCATCGACCTGGCCAAACCGGACGGCACCCGCCAGTTGCTGGTCCCCAGCATCAAGCACTGCGAGGGCATGGACTTCGCCCACTTCTGGGGCGCCTACGAGGACGTGATCCGCCGCGCCCGGGCAGGCAAGCTCACCGCCGACGACTTCGCCGGGACCACGATCAGCCTGACCAACCCGGGCACCATCGGCACGGTGCACTCGGTGCCCCGGCTGATGAAGGGGCAGGGCGCGATCATCGGCGTCGGCGCCATGGAGTACCCGGCCGAGTACCAGGGGGCCTCCGACGACACCCTGGCCCGGCTGGCGGTCAGCAAGGTGATGACGCTGACCTCGACCTACGACCACCGGATCATCCAGGGAGCGCAGTCCGGCGACTTCCTGCGCCAGATCCACGGCAAGCTGCTCGGCGACGGGCACTTCTACGACCGCATCTTCCACTCCCTGCGGCTGCCCTACGAGCCGATCCGCTGGGTGCAGGACATCTCCATCTCCCACGAGGACCAGATCAACAAGACCTCGCGGGTGCAGGAGCTGATCCATGCCTACCGGGTGCGTGGCCACCTGATGGCCGACACCGACCCGCTCGAGTACAAGCAGCGCCGCCACCCCGACCTCGACGTCACCAACCACGGGCTGACCCTGTGGGACCTGGACCGGGAGTTCCCGACCGGCGGCTTCGGCGAGCAGCCGGTGCTGCCGCTGCGCAGCATCCTCGGGGTACTGCGCGACTCCTACTGCCGCACCGTCGGCGTGGAGTACATGCACATCCAGGACCCCGAGCAGCGCGAGTGGGTGCAGGCGCGGATCGAGCACGCCTACGCCAAGCCCACCCGCGAGGAGCAGCTGCGGATCCTGCGCCGGCTGAACGCGGCCGAGGCGTTCGAGACCTTCCTGCAGACCAAGTTCGTCGGCCAGAAGCGGTTCAGCCTGGAGGGCGGGGAGAGCGTCATCCCGCTGCTGGACGCCGTCCTGTCGGAGGCCGCCGGCGCCCAGCTCGACGAGGTCTGCGTCGGCATGCCGCACCGGGGCCGGCTCAACGTACTGGCCAACATCGCCGGCAAGAGCTATGGGCAGATCTTCCGGGAGTTCGAGGGCACCCAGGACCCCAAGAGCGTCCAGGGCTCCGGTGACGTGAAGTACCACCTCGGCACCGAGGGCACCTTCACCGGCGAGTCCGGCGAGACCACCAAGGTCTACCTGGCCGCCAACCCCTCGCACCTGGAGGCAGTCAACCCGGTGCTGGAGGGTGTCGTGCGGGCCAAGCAGGACCGGCTCAACCGGGGCTCGGCGTTCTTCTCGGTGCTGCCGGTACTGCTGCACGGCGACGCCGCGTTCGCCGGTCAGGGCGTGGTCACCGAGACGCTCAACCTGTCCCAGCTGCGGGGCTACCGCACCGGTGGGACCGTGCACGTGATCATCAACAACCAGGTCGGGTTCACCACCTCGCCGACCGCGTCTCGCTCGACGGTCTACTGCACCGACGCGGCCCGAATGATCCAGGCGCCGATCTTCCACGTCAACGGCGACGACCCGGAGGCCTGTGTCCGGGTGGCCCGGCTGGCGTTCGAGTTCCGGATGGCCTTCGACAAGGACGTCGTCATCGACATGATCTGCTACCGGCGGCGGGGCCACAACGAGGGCGACGACCCCTCGATGACCCAGCCACTGATGTATGGCCTGATCGAGGCCAAGCGCAGCGTCCGCAAGCTGTACACCGAGGCGCTGATCGGGCGCGGGGACATCACCGTCGAGGACGCCGAGAGCGCCCTACGTGACTACCAGGAGCAGCTGGAGCGGGTGTTCGCCGAGACCCGCGAAGCCGCTGCCGCGCCACCGCAGGAGCCGACCGCGACCGCCGGCCTCGAGCTGCCGCTGGCCCAGCAGCAGGACGACGACACCCCGAGGACGGTCACCACGGCCGTGGACCCGGCGGTGCTCAAGCGGATCGGCGACGCCCACGTCAGCCCACCTGAGGGCTTCACCGTCCACCCCAAGCTGCAGCAGCTGCTGGAGCGTCGGGCCGCCATGGTCACCGGGGGCGGCATCGACTGGGGCTTCGGGGAGGTCCTCGCCTTCGGCTCGCTGCTGCTCGAGGGCACCCCGATCCGGATGGCCGGTCAGGACAGCCGGCGCGGCACCTTCGTGCAGCGGCACGCGGTCCTGACCGACAAGATCACCGCGGCCGAGTGGACGCCGCTGGCGAACCTGTCCGAGGAACAGGGCAAGTTCTGGATCTACGACTCGTTGCTCTCCGAGTTCGCCGCGATGGGCTTCGAGTACGGCTACTCCGTCGAGCGGCCGGACGCTCTGGTGCTCTGGGAGGCCCAGTTCGGCGACTTCGGCAACGGGGCACAGACCATCGTCGACGAGTTCATCTCCTCCTCGGAGCAGAAGTGGGCCCAGCGCTCCTCGGTGGTCCTCCTGCTTCCGCACGGTTTCGAGGGCCAGGGCCCGGACCACTCCTCGGCCCGGATCGAGCGCTACCTGCAGATGTGCGCCGAGCACAACATGACGGTGGCCCAGCCGTCCACGCCCGCCTCGCACTTCCACCTGCTGCGCCGGCAGGCCTACGCGCGACCGCGCCGTCCGCTGGTCGTGTTCACCCCAAAGTCGATGCTGCGCCTGAAGGCCGCCTGCTCGGCGGCGGAGGACTTCACCACCGGCACGTACCGACCGGTGATCGGCGAGGCCGAGAGGGTGCACGACGTGGACCGGGTGCTGATGTGCTCCGGCAAGATCTACTGGGAGCTGGTGGCCGAGCGGGCCCGTCGCAAGGACACCCGGACGGCGATCGTCCGGCTGGAGCAGCTCTACCCGCTGGAGGCCGACGACGTGCTGCGGGCCCTCGACCCGTTCGAGAACGCCCAGCTGGTCTGGATCCAGGACGAGCCGGCCAACCAGGGCCCCTGGCCGTTCATTGCGCTGAACCTGCCCGAACACCTCGGCGGGCGCCCGTTGCTGCGGGTGTCCCGGCCGGCTGCGGCATCGCCGGCGGCCGGTTCGTCGAAGAAGCACCAGGCCGAGCAGGCCACGTTGCTCGCCCAGGCGTTCGACCGCTGACCCGCGCGCTCCCGCGTGCCGGACCCCGCGCCCGCGGGCGGCCGGGGGAGAATACCGGGATGTACTTCACCGACCGGGGGATCGAGGAGCTGGCCGCCCGCCGTGGCGAGGAGCAGGTGAGCCTGGCCTGGCTGGCCGAACGGCTGCGCGACTTCGTCGACGAGCACCCGCAGTTCGAGACCCCCGTGGAACGACTGGCCACCTGGCTGGCCCGACTGGACGACGATGAGTGAGTCCGACCCTCCCGCGGGCCAGGCCGGCAGCTACCGGCGTCAGGCGCTGGCGGCGGACGAGGCCGGGTCGGACGGCGTCCGGCGGTTGCGGGTGTGCGTGGTCGGCGACGACCTGGTCGCCGGGATCGGTGATCCGCGGGCCCTCGGGTGGGTGGGCCGGGTGGCCGCCCGGACGCCCCGAGAGCAGGCCCAGACCGTCGTCTTCCCGCTCGGGGTGCCCGGTGAGACGACTGCGGACCTGCTCGCACGCTGGCGCGAGGAGAGCTCGCGACGGTTCGCCGGGGTCGCCACCGAGGACTGCCGGGTGGTGGTCGGCCTGGGCCGGGAGGACGTCTACCAGCTGGTGTCGCTGCCGCGCTCGCGGCTGAACCTTGCCAACCTGCTCGACGAGTGCGCGCTGCGGCAGCTGGCAACGCTCGTGGTCGGTCCCCCACCTGGGCCCGACGAGCGGCTGAATGCCAAGATCGGAGAGCTGTCCGGGGCCTTCGCCGACGTCTGCCAGCGCCGCCGGGTGACCTACGTGGACACCTTCACTCCGCTGCTGACCCACGAGGACTGGCTCACCGACCTGGCCGCCGGCGACGGGCGACACCCCGGCCAGGCCGGATACGGGCTGATCGCCTGGCTGGTCCTGCACGGAGGCTGGCACCAGTTCCTGGGCGTCCTGCAGAACTGATACCCGGTCCGCCGGGCGCGGAAGATCTCAGGGGCGGGTCACCACGATCTTGCCGACCACATCGCCCTCGGCGAGCTTGGCGAAGCCGTCCCGGGCCTGTTCCAGCGGCAG
This sequence comes from uncultured Actinomycetota bacterium, assembly GCA_963724535.1. Taxonomy (GTDB): domain Bacteria; phylum Actinomycetota; class Actinomycetes; order Actinomycetales; family Kineosporiaceae; genus JADJPO01. The sequence continues at coordinate 244,839 of CAVRVD010000016.1, read as the reverse complement.
CACGGTGTCGACGACCGGACGTACCCCGGTGGCCACGCACAGCCGGATCAGCCGCTCCAGCTCCGCCCTGGTGCCCATCGTCGAGCCGATCACCCGCAGCTGCAGGAAGAAGATCCGGTTCAGCTCGGTGGCCTTAGGGTTCGGGCCGGAGGTGGCCCCCGAGATCACCACGGCCCCACCCTGGTTCAGCGACCGCAGCGAGTGGCTCCAGGTCGCCGCGCCGACGGTCTCCATCACCGCGTCCACCCGCTCAGGCAACCGGGCCCCGGACTCGAACACCGCGTCGGCGCCGAGCTCGAGGGCCCGCTGTCGCTTGGTCTCGTCCCGGCTGGTGACCCAGACCCGCAGCCCGGCGGCGCGGCCGAGCACGATCAGAGCGGTCGCCACCCCCCCGCCGGCGCCCTGGACCAGGACCGTCGCGCCCGGGGACACGCCGGACTGGGTGAACAGCATCCGGTAGGCGGTCAGCCACGCGGTGGGCAGGCAGGCGGCCTCGGCGAAGGACAGCTCCGCCGGCTTCGGCACCAGGTTGCGCCTCGGCACCACGACCTCGTCCGCCAGGGACCCCTGGAACCGTTCGGAGAGTAAGGATCGGCGCGGGTCCATGGTCTCGTCGCCGCGGTAGTCGGGGTCGCTGATGACGGCGTGGACGACGACCTCGTTGCCGTCCTCGTCGATGCCCGCCGCGTCGCAGCCGAGGATCATCGGCAACGCGTCGGCGCCCAGACCCACCCCGCGCAGGCTCCACAGGTCATGGTGGTTCAGGCTGGCCGCCTTGACGGTGACCCTGGCCCACCCGTCGGGGGCCTGCGGCGAGGGTCGCTCGCCCACCTCCAGCGCGCTCAGCGGGTCGTCGGGGTTCAGACGGGCGGCGTAGGCGGCAAGCATGACCGTCACGCTACCGGCCGCTGGCCCATCCCCGGCGGCGGAATGCCGCACCCGGTGGCGGCGTCCCGGATGGGCGAGAATCGACGCCGTGTGGTCGTTGGTCCGTGTCCAGGGCTCGTCGATGCAGCCCACCCTGAGCGACGGCGACCTGCTGCTGGTCGGCCGGCACCGGCCGCGGCCCGGGCGGATCGGCCTGGTCCGGCTACCGGGTGAGCGACCGCTGTCGGTCAAGCGGATCACCTTCGCCCAGGACGGCGGCTGGTGGGTGGAACGGGACAACCCGGCCGAGGGCGTCGACTCCTGGCTGGTCGGCGCCGTGCCCGTGCACGACGTGGTCGGGGTGGTCCTGGCCCGGCTGTGGCCACGGCCCCGCCGGCTGTGACGCCGGCCCGCATCAGCGGGTACGGATCAGCGGGTACGGATCAGCAGGTCGCGGCACAGGACGTCCAGCGTCTCCTCGTAGCCGGGCGGGGCGATCAGGACGGCCTGCTCCCGAGGATGACTGCGGCCCAGCCGCCAGGCGATGCAGGCGCCGCGCGGCAGCTCAGGCGACAGGCCTTCACCGGCCACGATCGACTCGCTGACCCGACCGAGCACCAGGACCGGACCGGTCACTTCGACGCCCTCGGGCGCGGGCCCGGTCCCGGTCCCGGTCAGCACCCGTCCGTCCTGGGTGGCCGACGGCGACTCGGCGGCGGGGTCGAGCCGGTCCTCGCCGCCGACGGGCGCCGTCGGGGCGACGTCCTTCGCCTTGCCGCGCACCCCGTTCGGGTCCCGCCCGGACCTGCTGCCCCCGTCGCCCTTCGGGTCGCCGCCCGTGGTCGCCTTCCTCTGCGGATCGTCGCCCGTCGAGCCCGTCCCCGCGGAGTCCTTCCTCGTGGTCCCACCGCCGGAGGAGCCCTTGGCCGGGCGAGCCCCACCGGTGGACCCGTCGGTGCGGGTTCCACTGCCTCCGCTGCGGTTCGGGCCGGTGCCGGACGGCCGTGCTGACGAGGGCGGCGCCGGGGCCTGGGTTGGGCCGTCGGACTGGCCGTCGGCAGTGGTCCCGTTCGTCTCCGGCACCGGGGACGTCGCATCGGCCGCCCGGGAGGCGGTGCCGGCGATCTGCTGGCCAGGCCCGGCGGCGGCCCCGGCCGGGTCGGCTCCCCCGCCGTCCTGAGTGTCCCAGGCACCGGGCGACCCGGACGGCGAGGCCGGACCGGATGAGCCCGCGGCGGCCACGCCGCCGGTGCCGGCCGGGTGCCCGGCGCCGGAGACGGAGACGGACACCGCCTGCACCGGGGTGGGCACTGCAGGGCCCGGCGTGAGCCGACTCGAGGGCATGCCGAGCATTCCTGAGCCGGCCAGCATCAGCACCACCGTCGAGGCGGCCACGGCGATCGTGGAACCGATCAACGGTGTGACGCCCGCACCGACGCGGCGGGACGGGCGGGCTGCGCGGCGGGCGCCCGATCGACGGGCCGAGACGGCAACCGGCAGCCGGTGCCGAACGCGGTTCTGCCGCGCCGCGCGGTAGCCGGCAAGCACCTCGGCCTCGCCGCGCAGCTCGAGCTCGTCCGCGGCGACACAGGCGTCGGCCAGCAGGGAGACCAGGCAGTCGCATCCGGCGCCGAACGGGGCACGGCCGTCCAGGACCCGCAGTGTCCGTCGGTCGACCTCGCCGACCAGGGTGAGCATCGGCACGCCGCTCGGCTCCGGTGCCGCAGTGCCGACCGGACGGCGAGGACCAGGAAAACGCATGCTCATCGGGACACCTCGATCCCCGTATCGATCCCCGTATCGACCCGGGCGTCCACCCGTGCACCGAACCTCGTGTCGTCCACGGTGATGACCTCGGTCGGTGCCGACTCCACGCCGCGCCGGCCGGACCGGGGCAGATCGGCCGCAGCCAGGTCGTCGACGGGGGGCGCGGTGGGTACCGGCTCCAGGCGCCGGGCCAGGGCCCGCAGTCCGCGTTCGGCGGTGCGCCGCAAGGCGATCCGGCCCATGCCCAGAACGCCGGCCGCCTCACTCTCCCCCATCCCCATCACCGCGCGCAGGGTGATCGCCTCGGCCTCCACGCCCGGCAGCTGCGCGATGGTCCGCAGCGCCCTGGCCGCCCGCGGCGGAGTCGGGCCACCGAGAACGTCGATCGGCCGGGACGCCTGCCCCTCGCCGACCTGGCGCTGGCGGAGCTCACCTGCCTGTCGCCGACCGATGCCCGCCACCCAGCCACGGAAGGAGTCGAGCCCACCGGTGAAGGCAGCCAGCTCCTGGTTCACCTCTGCCCAGGTCGCGATGGCCACCTCCTCGGCATCAGCGCCGACCAGCACGGACAGGTAGCGCAGCAGGCCGGGCTGTGCGGCGCGGTACAGGGCCAGGAAGGCCCGCTCGTCACCGGCTCGAGCCCGGCCCAGCACGTCGGTGCCGTAGGTCTCGTTCACGACCCTCCCCCGCATCGCATGATCCCTGTACAGCCCCTGTTCGGCCTCGGTCATCCGTGGTGGGTCCCTGCGCCAGCGCATCCGGTGCCGGCTCTCCGGCTGTCGCCCAGATGGCCCTGGGGGTGTCAGCCAGTGGTGTCGGCTCTTGTTCTATCGCGGATTGGCCTGTTAGTGCTACACGCTACGTATCGAGTCGATTACTTTCTGGTGCCCGAAACGCCGTCGCATTCGGGGAACCGCTCTCTTGGGACCCCTGTCCCCACCTGGTGGGGACACGCCCGAAACACCACGGCCTCTGGTGCCGCCCCTCGCCGCGCGGGCCCCGTCGGGCGCCTCGCCCCCGTCCGGAGTAGCGTTCGACCAGGTTCACCCCAGACCAGGACCCGACCGATGGAAGGAAGTGCCCGGATGCCGACGCGTCTGCTCGACGCCCTGCTCAGCGCCGTCCGCCCGACAACGGCCAGCGCCCACTGCGACCTGCCCTGTGGCGTCTACGACCCCGCCCAGGCGCGGATCGAGGCGGAGTCGGTCAAGGCGACCATCACCAAGTACCACGACTCGGACGACGAGGCGTTCCGCGCCCGTGCGCTGCAGATCAAGGAGGAGCGCAGCGAGCTGGTCAAGCACCACCTGTGGGTGCTGTGGACCGACTACTTCAAGCCGCCGCACTTCGAGAAGTACCCGCAGCTGCACGCCCTCTTCAACGAGGCGACCAAGCTCGCCGGGGCCGGCGGCACCAAGGGCTCGCTCGAGGAGTCCGTCGCCGACCAGCTACTGGCCAAGATCGCCGAGATCGACACGATCTTCTGGGAGACGAAGAAGGCCTGACGGCCGCCGCAGGCTTCTGACCTGGGTTCTACCCTCGGGACGCCGGTTCCAGCTCAGCTCGTCAACCGCGCCAGGAACCGCTGGGTGTCGACGACGACCCGGCGCACCGAGCCGGTGGCCAGCACCTGCCCGGCGCCGTCCACCGCCGCCACGTCGAACTCGAGCAGCCGCCCGTCGGTGTGCACCACGTCGGCACGCACCTCGATCAGCGCCCCCACCGGGCTGGCCCGCAGATGGTCCAGCCGCACCCGGGTGCCGACGCTGGTGCGCTGCGGCGCCAGGTCGTCCTGGACGGCTCGGCAGGTTGCCGCCTCGCACCAGGCGAGCAGCCGCGGGGTGGCAAGCACCTCGAGGTCGCCGCTGCCGAGGGCCCGCGCGGTGTCCTGCTCGGTGACCGTGAAGCTCAGCCGTGCCGTCCCCATTCGGCACAGCGTAGGGGGACCGCGGTCGGGATCAGGCGACGACCAGACCCTGCCGACGCAGCTCGACCTGCAGGTCGTGCGGGTTGCTGGAGGCGGACAGCGCGTCGCTGAGCTTGATCACGCCGTCGCGCAGCAGCGCGATCAGGTGCTGGTCGAAGGTCTGCATGCCGTAGAAGGCGCCGTCGGCGACCAGCTGCTCGATGCTGGAGGTCTTCCCCGGGTCGATGATCGCCTCGCTGATCCTGCCGTTGTTCACGCAGATCTCGGCGGCCACGCAGCGGCCCTTGCCATCGGCCCGCGTCACCAGCCGCTGACAGATCACCCCGCGCAGCACGCTGGCCAGGGTCAGCCGCAGCTGGCGCTGCTCGTGCGGCGGGAAGAAGTCGATGATCCGGGTGACCGTCTCCCGGGCGTCGGTGGTGTGCAGCGTGGACATCACGAAATGCCCGGTCTCGGCGGCCGCCAGGGCTGCCTTGACCGTCTCCTCGTCCCGCATCTCACCGACCAGGATCACGTCCGGGTCCTGGCGCATCGCTGCGCGCATCGCCCCGGTGAAGTCCTCGGTGTCCACCGTGATCTCGCGCTGGTTGATCATCGCAAGCTGGTCCTCGTGGAGCACCTCGATCGGGTCCTCGATGGTGACCACGTGCACCTCGCGGTTGCGGTTGATCAGGTCGACCATGCTCGCCAGGGTGGTGGTCTTGCCCGACCCGGTGGGGCCGGTGACCAGGACCAGCCCCCGCGGCTCCAGCGCGAGCGCGCCGACGGCCTCCGGCATGCCCAGGGTCTCCAGGGGGATCGCCCCGGTGGCCACCCGGCGGAAGACCATGCCCACCGACCCGCGGGCCCGGAAGGCGTTCACCCGGAACCGGCCGATGCCCGCCACGGCGTAGGCGAAGTCGGCCTCGTTGGTCTTCTCGAAGTGCGCGCGCAGGTCCGGCCGGTCCATGATCTCGTCGAGCATCGCCTCGGTGTCGGCCGGGTTGAGCACCGGGGCCTGCAGGCGGCGCAGCCGCCCGTCGATCCGGATCCGGGGCGGCGAGCCGACCTTGCAGTGCAGGTCCGAGCCGAGCAGTTCGGACAAGGCACTCAAGTAGGGGGCCACTCGCGTCTGGTACTGCTCGGAGATCTCGCTCACCGTTGGCCCATCGACCACTCAGCTCAGGGGCTTGAGCCACGATGGACCACGCCGTCCGCGGGTACCGGGGTGTGCCAGGATGTGCCGGGATCGCGCCGCTGCGGCGGCAGACCCGTGTCACGTCGGTATCGACTCGGCACCGTTCGTCGGCGCCCCCGGGAGGAGGACAACCATGAGCCGTCGCGCCCGCAAGCGCAAGGCCCGCAAGGGCAGCTCCGCCAACCACGGCAAGCGGCCGAACAGCTGACTGCGACGGCGTCGCGCCGCCACCTCAGCCGTCGATCTGCAGGTCAGCCGTCGATCTGCAGGCGCACCTGGGTGATCTGCACCATGATCCGGGCCCGCAGCTCGGCCGGTGCCGGCTCGCAGGCGCAGCAGCGGCGCAACAGCGCCCGCAACGCCTCCTCGAGGCCGTACTCGCTCAGGCAGGGCGAGCACTCCTCGAGGTGCTGGCGGATCCGGTCGGTGTCGGTGTGGGTCAGCTCGCCGTCCAGGTACTCGTAGAGCCGGTCCAGGACCTCACGACAATCGGTCTCGTGCGGGTTGCCGCAGCTCATCAGGCACCGCCCTCGCTGCTGGCGGCACCGACCAGCCCCCGCTCGCGGGCGTAGTCCGCCAGCAGCTCGCGCAGCTGGCGCCGCCCGCGGTGCAGGCGGGACATCACGGTCCCGATCGGGGTGCCCATGATGTCGGCGATCTCCTTGTAGGCGAAGCCCTCGACGTCGGCGAGGTAGACCGCGATCCGGAACTCCTCCGGGATCTGCTGCAACGCCGCCTTGACATCGGAGTCCGGCAGCCGGTCCAGGGCCTCGGTCTCGGCCGAGCGCAACCCCGTGGAGGTGTGCGACTCGGCGCGGGCGAGCTGCCAGTCCTCGATCTCCTCAGAGCCGGACTGCTGCGGCTCGCGCTGTTTCTTGCGGTAGCTGTTGATGTAGGCGTTGGTCAGGATCCGGTACAGCCACGCCTTGAGGTTGGTGCCGGGCTGGTACTGGTGGAAGGCCGCGAACGCCTTGGCGAAGGTCTCCTGGACCAGGTCCTCGGCGTCCGCGGCATTGCGGGTCATCCGCAGTGCCGCGGAGTACAGCTGGTCCAGATACTGCAGCGCGTCGCGCTCGAACCGCTCCGCGCGCCGCTCGGCGCTCTCGTCCGCGGGAGCCCGGTTGCTCGAGACCTCGTCCTCACTCATCGCGGCCGAGCCTAACGTTCCCGCGTCCCGGGCACCCCTCGGGACCGGCCACACCGACGTGCCGGACGTGCCGCCCCGTTCGTCGAACGGCCTGTCGTCGGTCACCGCGACCAGCAAAACCTGCTCCCTCCGTCGGACCCGTTCCCGCGGGCGCCGTCACCGCGGTCTGCACCCGCGAACCCTCTTGGGGCAGGGAACACCGCGACGGGTGGCGTCATTCCGGGCGCGAAGGGTGCCCGCCTCGGAAGGGATCCTGGCTCAGCTGGAGGTGGCGATCCGATCGAGATAGCCCGACACGACCACGGCGATCTTCTGCGGCTCGGCCTTCAGGCCGTGGTCGCCGTCCACCTCGAGCACCTCGACGTCGCCGCCGGGTCCGTCCAGACGCTGCTCGGCCAACGCGGCGCGGATCTCCCCGGCCGTGCCGAACGGGTCCCGCCGGCCCTGGACAACGAGCAGCGGCACCCCGGCCAGAGCGAGCTCACCGGCCCGGCTGCGCTCGGGCCGACCTGGCGGGTGCAGCGGGAAGGCCAGGGCGAGCACGGCACGTGCGTGCAGCGCCTGCGCCGTCCGACAGGCCACCCGGGCACCGGCGCTGCGCCCGCCGAGCACCAGCGGCCGGTCCGGGTCGAACCCGCCGGAGGCGCCCAGAGCGGTCAGCGCCGCCGTCCAGGAGGCATCGAGGCGCGGTGGGGCGACGGCCACCAGGCGGCCGGCGAGCAGCCAGGGCTGCTCGACCAGGACCCCCTGCCATCCGCTGTCCAGCGCCGCCACGGTCGCGGTGACCAGGTCGGGCGCGCCGATCCCGCCACCGGCGCCATGGCCGAGGACGAGGGTGCCGCGCAGCCGGGACCCCGGCCGGTGCACGGTGAGCCGGGCCAGGCCGCCGGGGGTGTCGACCAGGTGCACCTCGCCGGCCGCCAGCCCGGGGGTCACCGCAGGCGTGACCGCAGGGGTGGCCGCGCCAGGGGGTTCAGAAGAGCGCGACATCCCCGCCGCCGATCAGCTCGCCGGTGGCGGGGTCGAGGACCCCGCGCAGCTGCTCGCGCGGCACCTCCTCGAGCAGCTCGGGACCGTTGTTGGCCACCGAGTTCACCCGGGTGCTGACCGGGACGGCGGCGAACCGTCCCGGGTGCGGCGCGGCGAGCAGTGCCCGGACGGCGTCCTCCTCGGCGAGCTGCGGGTTCAGCCAGGCCTCCCAGCGGTCGGGGGGCAGCACCAGCGGCATCCGGTCGTGGACCGCGACCAGACCGGGCTCGGCCTCGGTGGTGATGATCGAGAAGCTGGTCAGCCAGGCGGACTCGTCGTCCGGGTGGGCGCTGCGGTCGCGCCAGAACTCGTAGATCCCCGCGAAGGCGATCGGCTCCCCCGACACCGGGCGCATGAAGAACGGCTGCTTGCGCGGGCGGCCCTTGGCGTCGCGCTCGGTCGGGCTGCGCTGCCACTCGTACCAGCCGTCGGCCGGCACCAGGCACCGCCGGCCCAGGGCGGCCCGACGGAAGGTCTTGTCCAGCAACGTCTCGGACCGAGCATTGATCATCTTGTAGCCGACCGAGCGGTCCTTCGCCCAGGACGGCACCAGGCCCCAGTGCAACAGCCGCAGCCAGCGCACGGCCGGCGGCCCGTCGGCGTCCGAGGACACGGCGGCGTCCAGGGCGGCGTCGGCGGTCGGCTCGCCGTCCTCGTCGACGGCGGCCAGCGGCACGTCGTCGACCTCGCCGTCCGCGGCCGGCTCGGCACGACGCGGCGCCCGCTCCAGGACGACGGGCGCGGACCTGGTCGGGGCGACGTTGTAGTCAGCCGCAGACCCGTCCTGGGCCGGGTCCTGCCCCGGACCGGGACCCGTGGTGAACTCGATGTCGAAGTCCTCGACCAGGTCCTCGGGCCGACGGGACGTTGCGTAGCGTCCGCACACCCTGCCCAGCCTGCCAGACCGGACGGCACCTCAGCCGCGCCAGCCGAAGCCGGCGATCGGGGGTGGCATGCCCGGCCGAGCCGCGCCAGAGTGGGTGTCATGAGCCTCGTGCGCACCATCGCCCGTCCCCTGCTGGCCGCCACGTTCATCGCCCGCGGGGTCGATGCATTCCTGCACCCGATGACTCGTGCCGAGCGGGCCCAGCCGATCGCCGAGCGGCTGGCCGCCGCGATCGGGGCGCCCAAGGACGGCGAGCTGCTGATCCGTGCCAACGGCGCGGTCATGGTCGGGGCAGGGGCGCTGCTGGGCACCAGCACCATGCCCCGTCTCGCTGCGCTCACCCTGGCCGCCAGCTCGGTGCCGGCGACCTACGTGGACCACCCGTTCTGGGAGCTCAAGGACCCGCAGCAGCGTCGGGCGGAGCGGGGCCTGTTCCTGCGCGAGGTCGGCCTGTTCGGCGGGCTGCTGCTGGCCGCGGTGGACACCGAGGGCCGGCCCGGGCTGGCCTGGCGCGGCCGGCACGCCGTCGACGAGCTCGAGCGCAGCGCACATCGCGCCTCCCGGCAGGCCCGGCGCGCCCGGCGGCAGGCGTCGTGGGCGGGCCGGCAGCTGCGCCGCCAGGCTCGGCTGGAGGCCCGCGACGCGGTCCGTTCGGCGCAGAAGGCAGCCCACGACGTCCTCCCGGTGGCCTGAGTCCGGCCCCGGCCGTCGACCGATGCCCTGAGCGCAGCGCCGATAGGCTCGCGCATCGTGAGCGAGTCGCCGACTCTGTGGGACGCCCCCACCGCCGATCACCCGGTGCTGGCCACGGTGGCGCTGCCCGGCTCCAAGTCGCTCACCAACCGCTACCTGGTGCTGGCCGCGCTGGCGGCCGAGCCGTCCCGGCTGCGCGCCCCGCTGCGCTCGCGGGACACCCTGCTGATGGCTCAGGCGCTGGGCGCGTTGGGAGTCTGGGTGGACGACGTCCCGGGGCCGTCACCGTTCGGCGAGGACTGGATGGTCACCCCGGCGGCGCTGCGCGGCCCGGCTCGGATCGACTGCGGGCTGGCCGGCACCGTGATGCGCTTCCTGCCGCCGGTGGCCGCGCTGGCCTCCGGCGAGGTCGAGCTGGACGGCGACCCGAGGGCTCGGCAGCGGCCGCTGGCCGCAGTGGTGGCGGCCCTGCGCGCGCTCGACGTCCCGATCGAGGCGGCGCCCGGGGACCATCTCCCGATCCGGATCGGCGGCTCCGGACACGTCCGCGGCGGCGAGGTCGAGATCGATGCCTCGGCGTCCAGCCAGTTCGTCTCGGGGCTGCTGCTGGCCGCCGCCCGCTTCGACGAGGGCCTGGCCCTGCGCCACGTCGGCCCACCCATCCCCAGTCAGCCGCACGTGACGATGACCGTCGAAGCGCTGCGCGACGTCGGGGTGGTCGTCGACGAGGACCCCCAGGCAGCCACCTGGGTCGTGGAGCCGGGCCGGATCGGTGCCCTCGACGTCCAGGTCGAGCCGGACCTGTCCAACGCGGCGCCGTTCATCGCGGCCGCGGCGCTGACCCAGGGCGAGGTGCACATTCCCGGCTGGCCGCAGTACACCACCCAGGCCGGCGACGCGATGCGCGACGTCCTGGACGCCATGGGCGCCGAGGTGAGCCTGGACCGCTCCGGGTTGACCGTCCGCGGCACCGGCGAGCTGTACGGCGTGGACGTGGACCTGCACGACGCCAGCGAGATCGCACCGACGGTGGCGGCGCTGGCCGCCCTGGCCTCCTCGCCGTCCCAGCTGCACGGGCTGACCCACATCCGCGGCCACGAGACCGACCGTCTGGCCGCGCTGCGCGTCGGCCTGACCAACCTCGGCGGCGACGTCACCGAGACCGAGGACGGTCTGGTGATCCGGCCGCGGTCACTGCACGGCGGGGTCTTCGCCAGCTACGCCGACCACCGGATCGCCACCACCGGTGCGGTGATCGGACTGGTGGTGCCAGGGGTCCGGGTCGAGGACATCGCCACCACCGCCAAGACGTTGCCGGACTTCCCACGGCTGTGGGCGGACATGCTGGCCGGCGCCGACGCGTCGTCCGGTGAGGCGTCCGGCGACCGATGAGCCCACCGGGGCGAGGACGCCGAGACCTGGACGAGTCCGACATCCGGATCCGGCCGAACCGGCGTGGCACCCGCCCCCGCAGTAAGGAGCGGCCCCGGCACACCGGCGCCGTCGACGCCTGGGTGATCACCGTCGACCGGGGCCGCTACACCTGCGTGCTCGGCGGTCCGAACGGCGACGCCGACGACCCCGGGCAGGTGATCATGGCGATGACCGCCCGGGAGCTGGGTCGGGCCCGGGTCGTCATCGGTGACCGGGTAGCCCTGGTCGGCGACATCTCCGGGGCGCCGGGCAGCCTGGCCCGGATCGTCCGGGTCGCCGAGCGCAGCTCGGCGCTGCGGCGCAGTGCCGACGACACCGACCCTGTGGAACGGGTGATCGTGGCCAACGCCGACCGGCTGGCCGTGGTCACCGCCCTGGCCGACCCGGTCCCCCGGCCGCGGATGGTCGACCGCTGCCTGGTGGCCGCCTACGACGCCGGCCTGGACCCGCTTCTGGTCCTGACCAAGGCCGACCTGGCCCCGGCCGAGCCGTTCCTGGCCGAGTACGCCCCGCTCGGCCTGCCGGCGGTGGTCACCTCGGTATCCTCGACAACCTCGGACGGCGAGGCGGCGGCGATCACTGGTCTGGACGACGTCCGGCGGGCCCTGACCGGTCGGGTCACCGTGCTGATCGGGCACTCCGGGGTCGGCAAGTCCACGCTCGTCAACGCCCTGGTGCCCGGCGCCGACCGGACCGTCGGCGAGGTCAACGACGTCACCGGCCGGGGCCGGCACACCTCGACCTCGGCGTACGCGCTGCGGCTGCCCGGGGGTGGCTGGGTGATCGACACCCCGGGGGTGCGCTCCTTCGGTCTGGCCCATGTCGACGTCGACCGGATCGTGGCGGCCTTCCCCGACCTGCTTCCCGGCACCGCACACTGCCCCCGGGGCTGCACCCACGACGAGCCCGAGTGCGCGCTGGACGCCTTCGTCGGCGCCGGCGGGGCCGGTCCGGCCGGGCCGTCCCGGCTGGACTCGCTACGCCGGCTGCTGCGCGGGCGCACCGACGACCCCGGCGCATGATCGTCACGACCAGTCGTCCAGACAGCAGGACGAACGACCCACACGGTCCGCCGGGCCCCCGCATAGCGTCCCAAGCAACGTCTTGTGTCCACACGCCAGCCGTCCGTACGACGGTCGCTGCGCGACGTCCGAGGGGAGTCCCATGTTCCAGGTGCGCATCCACGGCCGCGGCGGGCAGGGGGTGGTCACCGCAGCCGAGTTGCTCTCCCTGGCGGCCTTCGGCGAAGGACGGCACGCCCAGGCCTTCCCGAGCTTCGGCTCAGAGCGCACCGGCGCCCCAGTGGTCAGCTTCTGCCGGATCGACGACAAGCCGATCCGCACCCGCGAACCGATCGTCGACCCGGACGCGGTGATCATCCAGGACCCGACCCTGCTGCACCAGGTGGACGTGTTCAGCGGCCTGCGTCCCAACGGGTACGTGTTGATCAACTCCGAGCGGGAGTTCGGCGACCTCGGGCTGACCGACCTGTACCAGCGGCACGACCGAAGCCGGCTGCTCACCGTGCCGGCCGGCGAGTTCGCCCGCCACGCCGTCGGGCGTCCGGTGCCGAACGCGGCCCTGCTCGGCGGGTTCGCCGCCGCGGCCGGCCTGATCTCCCTGGACGCCGTGTCCGACGCGATCCGCAGCACGTTCTCGGGCAAGGTCGGCGAGGGCAACGTGGAGGCCGCGCGGCTGGCCTACGACCATGTCATCAGCGAGACGAAGGAGTTGTCGGGTGCTACGACAGGTTGAGGGATCGCGGGCGGTGGCCGAGACCGTGGCGGCCTGCCGTCCGGACGTCATCTGCGCCTACCCGATCTCCCCACAGACCCACATCGTCGAAGCGCTGTCCCAGCTGGTGAAGAGCGGCGAGCTGAGTCCGTGCGAGTACGTCAACGTCGAGAGCGAGTTCGCCGCCATGTCGGTGGCGATCGGCTCCAGCGCAGCGGGTGCCCGAACCTACACAGCAACCGCGAGCCAGGGACTGCTGTTCATGGTCGAGGCGGTCTACAACGCCTCCGGCCTGGGACTACCGATCGTGATGACGGTGGCCAACCGGGCCATCGGCGCCCCGATCAACATCTGGAACGACCACAGCGATGCCATGTCCCAGCGCGACTCGGGCTGGATGCAGCTGTACGCACGGACCAACCAGGAGGCCGCCGACCTGCACGTGCAGGCGTTCCGGCTGGCCGAGGAGCTGTCCCTGCCGGTGATGGTCTGCATGGACGGCTTCATCCTCACCCATGCGGTCGAGCGCGTCGACATCCCCTCCGCGGAGCAGGTCGACGCCTTCCTCCCGCCGTTCCGCCCGCGCCAGGTGCTCGACCCGGCCGAGCCGGTCTCGATCGGCGCCATGGTCGGACCGGAGGCGTTCACCGAGGTCCGCTACCTCGCCCACGCCAAGCAGATGCAGGCCCTGGACCGGATCCCGGCGATCGCCGCAGACTTCGCCCAGGCCTTCGGCCGTGACTCCGGCGGGCTGGTGCACCCCTACCGGTGCGAGGACGCCGAGACGATCGTGGTGGCCCTGGGCTCGGTTCTCGGCACCATCGAGGACGTCGTGGACGCCGAACGGGCGCGCGGGGTCAAGGTCGGCGCCCTCGGGATCGGCTCGTTCCGCCCGTTCCCGCTGGACGCGGTCCGCAAGGTGCTGGCCGACGCCCAGCGGGTCGTGGTGCTCGAGAAGGCGCTGTCGGTGGGGATCGGCGGACCCCTGTCGGCCAACATCCGGATGGCGCTGTCCGGCGTGCACCTGCACGGCTACACGGTGATCGCAGGCCTGGGCGGGCGACCGATCACCCGGGCCAGCCTGCATGAGATGCTGGCCAAGGCGTACACCGACTCGTTGGAGGCGCTGACCTTCCTGGACCTCAACCAGGAGATGGTGGACAAGGAGCTGGAACGTCAGCGCGAACGGCGCCGCAGCGGCCCGGAGGCCGAGAACATCCTGCGGGACATGGGCGCCGTCGCCGCCGGGCCCGTGTGAGCCGATCGTCGTCCCGGCCGACCCGTCCACCCCGCCGAGCGCACCGAGGAGCCGCTTCGTGACCCAGCAGACCACCCCGAACCACGCGCCCCACCACAGCGCCCAGCAGGTGAAGTTCTACCAGGTGGGCAGCTTCGCCGTCGGCAACCGGCTGGTGGCCGACGAGGAACGCTCGGTGCAGTCCGACGCCCACCGCAGCAACGCACTGACCTCCGGGCACCGCGCCTGCCAGGGCTGCGGCGAGGCGCTCGGCGCCCGGTACGCCCTGGACGCCGCGATGGCCGCCGCCGGGGGGCGGATGGTGGCGGTGAACGCCACGGGCTGCCTAGAGGTGTTCTCCACCCCCTACCCGGAGACGTCCTGGCAGATCCCCTGGCTGCACTCCCTGTTCGGCAACGCTCCGGCCGTGGCCACCGGGGTCGCCGCCGCCCTGAAGACGCGGGCCGCCAAGGATCTGGCCCGCGGCGTCGGCGACGGCCGACCCGACACCCGCGTGGTCGCCCAGGGCGGCGACGGCGGCACCGTGGACATCGGCTTCGGCTGCCTGTCCGGGATGTTCGAGCGCAACGACGACGTGCTCTACATCTGCTACGACAACGAGGCGTACATGAACACCGGCGTGCAGCGCTCGGGAGCCACCCCGCCCGCGGCCCGCACGATGACCACCCAGGCGGTCGGCCCGCAGCCGGGCAACGTGTTCGGCCAGGGCAAGAACGTGCCGCGGATCGCCATGGCCCACGAGATCCCCTACGTCGCGACCGCCACGGTAGCCGACCTGCGCGACCTGGAGGCCAAGGTCACCAAGGCGATGGGGATGCACGGCGCGCGGTACGTCCACGTCCTGGTGCCCTGCCCGCTGGGCTGGGGCAGCCCGGCCGGGCTGACCGTGGAGGTGGCCCGGGCGGCGACCCAGAGCGGGCTGTTCCCGGTCTTCGAGGCCGAGCGCGGCGACGTCACCGCCGCCACGCCGATCCGACGCCAGGTTCGGGTCGAGGAGTACCTGCGGATGCAGAAACGTTATGCCCACCTGTACTCGCCCACCCGGCGAGACGACGTGATCGAGCGGCTGCAGGCCGCGGCGGACCGCAACATCGAGCGATACGGGCTGCTGGAGGACGGCGAGGCCATGAACGGAACCGACGAGGGCGGGAACCACTGATGGAGAAGCCTTTTGCGATCACCCTGGACGTCGGGTCGAGCCTGGCGAACCTGACCGGGTCCTGGCGCACCGAGCGTCCGGTGTACGTGCACCGGATGCCGCCGTGCAACAACGCCTGCCCGGCCGGGGAGAACATCCAGCAATGGCTGTACGCCGCCGAGGCCGGCGACGTCGCGGACGAGGGGTCGGACGGCAAGGGCGCGAACGGCTACGAGGCGGCCTGGCGCCAGATCATGGAGGACAACCCGCTGCCCGCGGTGATGGGTCGGGTCTGCTACCACCCCTGCCAGACCGCCTGCAACCGCAGGGAGGTCGACCAGGAGGTCGGGATCAACTCGGTCGAGCGCTTCCTCGGCGACCTGGCCATCGAGCGCGGCTGGGGCATCGACGGGCCGGCGCAGACCAGCGGCAAGAAGGTGCTCGTGGTCGGTGCCGGGCCCTCCGGGCTGTCGGCGGCCTACCACCTGCGCCGGCTGGGCCACGACGTCGAGATCCACGAGGCCGGGCCGGTTCCCGGCGGGATGATGCGGTTCGGCATCCCCTCCTACCGGCTGCCCCGCTCCGTCCTGGACGCCGAGGTCTCCCGGATCACCGACATGGGCGTGGTGCTCAAGCTCAACAGCAAGATCGACGACCTGGAGGCCACGATGGCCGCCGGCACGTTCGACGCAGCGTTCCTGGCCGTCGGCGCACACATCGGCAAGCGGGCCTACATCCCGGCCGGGGAGACCGCACACATCCTCGACGCGGTGAGCATGCTCCGCTCGATGGAGGGTGAGGACCGCCCGCTGCTCGGCCGCCGGGTGGTCGTCTACGGCGGCGGCAACACCGCCATCGATGCCGCTCGGACCGCCAAACGCCTCGGCGCCACCGACGCGATCATCGTCTACCGGCGTACCCGGGAGCGGATGCCAGCGCACGACACCGAGGTCGAGGAGGCGCTCGCCGAGGGCGTGATGATGCGCTGGCTGTCCACGATCAAGCGGGCCGAAGAGGGCAAGCTCGTCGTGGAGCGGATGGAGCTGGACGACTCCGGCTTCCCCCAGCCCACCGGTCAGACCGACGAGCTCGAGGCCGACTCACTGGTGCTCGCGCTCGGCCAGGACGTCGACCTGTCGCTGCTGGAGAACCTGCCCGGGCTGGAGGTCACCGACGGCGTCGTCCAGGTCGGCGAGAACCTGATGACCGGGGCCGAGGGCGTCTTCGCCGGTGGCGACATGGTGCCGTCCGAGCGCACGGTGACCGTCGCCGTCGGGCACGGCAAGAAGGCCGCCCGGCACATCGACGGCTACCTGCGAGGCACCGGCTACACACCGCCGCCGAAGCCGGCGCTGGCCACGCTGGAGACGATGAACACCTGGTACTACAGCGACGCCCCGAAGACGGTCCGCCCGGTGCTGGACGCCGTGCGCCGCCAGTCGACCTTCGAGGAGGTGGTCGGCGGGCTGGACGCCGGCAGCGCCCTGTTCGAGGCCCGTCGGTGCATGTCCTGCGGCAACTGCTTCGGCTGCGACAACTGCTACGGCGTCTGCCCGGACAACGCGGTCCTGAAGATCACCGACTCGAGCACCTACAAGTTCAACCTCGACTACTGCAAGGGCTGCAGCCTGTGTATGCACGAGTGCCCGTGCGGGGCGATCGAGATGGAGCCCGAGCCGACCTGAGCGACGTATCGAGTCGATGCTCGTCCGGACGTAGGGCGTGCCACTCCTCTTCGGAAGGTGCCTTGGGGCTGTGCCCCGGCGCGGTCGCACTGGAGCTGGAGGCCGCCGCGCTCGCTGGTGCGGTCGTACGCAACGCAGCCGAGGGGCGGTGATCGGTTGCGCGAGCGGGATGACAGCGGCCGACCGCGCAACGCGCGGCCCCGGGACGGTTTGGGCAGGCCACTCGCCCGTGGAAGCGCGGGAGTTGAGCGCGTCCCCGACGGACTGGTCCTGCCGCCGCGCCAGGCGTTGGACGAGGCCCAGCGGCTGCTGGACGCGGGCCGGCCGTTCCACGCCCACGAGATCCTCGAAGGGGTCTGGAAGAGCGCCCCGGCCGGCGAACGTGACCTGTGGCAGGGCCTGGCGCAGCTCGCCGTCGGTCTTACCCATCTGCTGCGCGGCAATCCGACGGGTGCCAGGGCGGTGCTGCGCCGCGGGCAGTCCAGAATCGCTCCCTACGCAGCCCGCGCGCCGCACGGGATCGACGTCCCGGGGCTGCTGGAGTGGACCGAGCAGACGCTGGCTTCGGCCGAGGCGGCGCCCACTGCTGCGAGCGCGGCCATGGACGCTCTCCCACTGCTGCTGCGCCGCCCAGATGCGCGCACCGGACCAGGATGATGATGTCCGAGGGGTTCTCCACCCGACGCCCCGGCCAGGTCAGCCGTCCTCCGGGCGTGGTGTCCTGGCATGGTCTGCTTCCGCAGTCGCGCCGCCGTGTCCCAGCAAGCGGGGTGACCCCGCTCTCGAGGTGATCAGGGCGTAGTGTTCTCGATCGTCTGCTGCCACACGGCGGTCGCACCGCTGTGCCCCACGTAGACCGTGACCCCGATCGTGGCGAGGGCACCGACAACGACCAGCACGCCCACCACGGTGGCCAGGCCCCGCATCGAACGGGTGAAGAAGATGACCAGCGCCGCGAGGAACAGGGCCACGGACAGCAGGAACAGCCGGTCCCCCCACTGGGTGTGCTCCTCCAGCCCGGGCGGGGTCTGGAACTGCTCGATCCGCCGTTCCAGCCGTTCCCCGGACTCCTTGGCGACGAACGTGGCCACCATGACCGCGCCGTTGGCCGCGGCCAACCAGGGCGCGAACCGGCGCCAGGCTGGGCGCACGGCCACCGCCGCCGTCGCCAGACAGGCCAGGGGCAGGAACACCACGACGGCGTGGACGACGAGCGGATGGACCGGGATGCCGGTGATGGTGTCGAACACCGTGAAACCCCTCTCTGCCGGTGCTAGCGGTGAACCTACGACACCTGACACATCAGTAAACCATCGCCGGCGCCCACAGCCGGCGGTGGCGACCGCTCGAACCGGCCCGGACGGTGCACCCGAGCGGTACGGTCTGCGAGAACGGCGTGAGGTGGCGCCGCGACGCGAGAGCGAGGACGCACGGTGGCCGGTTATGAGGACGACCTGCGCCTGGCCCTGGTCATCGCCGACATGGTGGACTCCCACACCACGTCCCGGTTCGGGGCGCTGGACCTGCAGGTGGAGCAGAAACCGGACCTGACCCCCGTCTCCGACGCGGACAAGACGGCCGAAGAGATCATCCGCGGCCAGCTCAAGCGCTCCCGCCCGCGCGACGCCGTGATCGGTGAGGAGTTCGCCCCCACCGGGCACGCCCAGCGGCAGTGGATCGTCGACCCGATCGACGGCACGAAGAACTTCGTCCGCGGGGTCCCGGTCTGGGCGACCCTGATCGCCATGGTCGAGGACGGCCACCCGGTGGTGGGCGTGGTCTCCGCCCCGGCGATGGGACGACGCTGGTGGGCCGCCCACGACCAGGGAGCCTGGACCGGTCGCAGCCTGTCCTCGGCACGACGCCTGGCGGTGTCCGCGGTGTCCCGGCTGAGCGATGCCTCGCTGTCCTACTCCAGCTACCACACCTGGGCCGAACACGGCCGCGGTGAGGGGTTCGAGACGCTGACCCGGGCGGTGTGGCGCACCCGGGCCTACGGCGACTTCTGGTCGTACATGCTGGTGGCCGAGGGCGGCGTCGACATCGCCGGCGATCCGGAGCTGGCCATGTACGACATGGCGGCCCTGGTGCCGGTGGTCGTCGAGGCCGGCGGCACCTTCACCTCGCTGGACGGCGCCGAGGGGTGCTTCGGCGGCAACGCGGTGGCGACCAACGGCCTGCTGCACGAGGAGGTCCTGGGGTTGCTGGGTCCGGTGGCCGACGGTCAGGACCGGGACAGCACGGCGGCGACGCCGCTGTAGACCTCGCGCCAGGCCCCGGATACAGCGGTGCGGGTCCTGGTGGCGGCGGCCAGCACCGCTGGTCCGGCGAGCAGGGCGTACAGGTCGAACCAGCCATAGCCGCCCGCCGCACCGGACGGCGGGTTGCCCTGCCCGATGACCCCGAGCACCGGGTCCACCGGGGCCCAGGACCAGGTGCCCACGGCCGTCCCCACCAGCTCCAGGTAGCTGACCACGACGAAGGCGCCGACGTAGAGCAGGCGACTCGGACCCCAGCGCAGGAAGCCCAGCAGACAGCCGAACCAGAAGGCACCCAGGACGTCGTGGCGCCCGTCCAGCAGCCCGCTCAGCCCGACCAGGGCCCAGGCCGAGCCGAGGACGACGGTCAGCCGGACCGCCGTGCGGCTGTGCCGGCGAACCAGGGCGGTACGCCCCAGCGACCAGGCGGCCACGTAGACCAGGCCGTGGCCGGGAGGGACGTACAGGGGCACCGTGCCGATCCGGTAGACGTAGGCCTCCAGTAGCGGCGAGAACGTGTACTCGACCATCGTGGCGAGAGCCACCACCACCGCGCACTGCGCCCGGACCAGCGGCTCGAGGCGGCGCAGGACGGCGAGCAGGACCCACCAGGTGGCGGCCCCGAGCAGCACCTGACGGACGACCTCGAGATCGCCGTGCCGTTCCGCCGCCGCGGCGGGCAGCGGCAGGGCGTCCAGGAGCAGGATCGCCCCGATCCAGGCGCAGATCCCGCCGACGAGCCTGATCGAGGCCTCAGGAGGCTTCGCGCCGGATCGGGTCCAGCCGGCGCCGTGACGCCTCCGGCAGCGTCATCTCGACGCAGGTCGGGCAGGCCGAGGTGGTGCGAGCACAGAACTGCCGCTCCCAGAAGACCGTCCACCCGTTCGTGAACTCACCGCACAGGGTGCGGCGGGTGCCCGGACGCCAGGCGTGCTCGGTGCCGTAGGGCACCCAGTGTCCGGGCCCGGATGCGGCGGCATCGCGCACCTTGTGCGTGGCGACCACGAAGAGCGCCTCACACGCAGCGACACCGCGGGGGGGCAGTGCGGTCACCATGGAACTCGTCATGGTCAAGGTCCTCCAAGCCGGCGCCACCCCAGTCTCACCGTCGAGACCCGCCCATGGGTGGCACTCAGTGCCAGCCTGGCGACACTGAATGCCCGATGCAAGGGTCCAGAGGGCCCAAATGTCGACTTGGACACATCTTTTTTTCGGCAACGTCCCGGCATCGGACCCGCGGCTGGCCTACAGCGAGCGGGAGATCCGCTGAACGACGTCCTCGATCGAGTCGCCGGGCCGGAACACGGCCACCACGGTGGAGTCCGATCCGCTGCCGAAGCGGGCGGTGACCCAGGTGAACGCCTCATCCAGCGCCGGGAACGGGTCGGTGGTGCCACCCGAGCGCAGCCAGTGCCGCAGCACGTGGTTGTGCGCGGCCACGATCGCGGCCGCGGCGACCTCAGCGGTCCGGTCGCCCTCGGGGTCGGCGAGCAGCCGGCTGCGCAGGTAGCCGGCGAACAGCCGGGTGTACTGCGACACCCAGGCGATCTCGCGGTCGCGCAGGGCGGGCACCGAGCGGATCAGCTGGTAGCGCTGGACCGAGACATCCGGATCGTCCACGTAGCTGCGGAAGACCAGCCGGGTCCCGCTGCACACCGCGCGCAGCGGCGGGATGTCGTCCAGGGCGGCCAGGTGTCCGCTGACCGCCTGGATCACCCGGTCGTGCCCCGAGAAGATCACGTCGTCCTTGGCTCGGAAGTGGCGGAAGAACGTCCGCCGGGCCACCCCGGCCCGCTCGGCGATGGCCTCGACGGTGGTCCGCTCGTACCCATTGGCCAGGAAGAGCTCCAGGCCGGCGCGGGCTATCCGCTCGCGGACCTCGACACCGGCAGTCTCCGGCCCGCCGGTCGCCCCGATCGTGGCCATGTCTGGACGGTAACCCTCAGGCCCAAGGGCGGGGGGTGTGGCGACGGTGACACATGCCACCCCACATTTCGCCGAGCGGCGCGCACCCGCGCGGGCAGCCTCGCGGGGACGGCAGAGCCGCTCGGGACCGCGCCGAGCCGGTCAGAGTCGCTCGGCGGACCGCTCCTCGGCGAGCAGCAGGGCGAAGTCGTCCGGGTACCACTCCACCAGCCGGTCCAGCGCCCGCAACCGGGCACGGCGCGCCCGCACCTCGGGGTCACCACGACCGGTCAGGTCCCGCACCGGGCTCGTCGTCACGGTGCTCACCTGCCCGCCCGGCGTCCCGACGCGACCCGCAACCGCGGCCCCGCCCGACGCCGCGCGGCCATGGGTCGCCCGGTTGGCCGCGCCGCTGCGGCAGTCCTGACAGCTTGACTCGTCGGTGGTGAAGTTCTCGATCGGCCTGACCTTGCGGCAGCTGCCGCAGCGGCGCCATCTCTCAGCCACTGCACCGTTCCTCGTGCGAGCCCGCCGACGGGGCGGGCGACCCGGTCTCCAGCCCGGCAAGCCTATTGCCTGTGCGGACCCGATCCGTCGACTTGGCCAATCAGCGGACAGCGGTGTCGGTACGCGCCTAGGGTCGTCACCGCTAGACAACGGATTGTGACACTTTCACCACATCGGCTCTGGGGGGCCACCCCATGCATCCTCGTCGGTCTCGCGCCACCCGAGGCGCGTCAGCCCTCGTTCTGGCCCTGACGGCTGCGCTGCTCAGCCCGAGCGCGGCATCGCAGTCGGCCGTGACCAACTCGGTACCGAACCCCTCGGTGGAGCGCTCGGCCGGCGCCAAGCCTGGGTCCTGGCTGCAGATCGCGTCCGGGTCCAACGCCCGCAGCTTCCGGTACCTGTACGGCGGCGCGGCCGACGGGCGGCGTTTCGTGCGCACCAAGGTCACCGCTCGGCGCACCGGGTACGCGGGGTGGAGCTTCGCGCCGGTCGCCGTCCGCGGCGGCGGCAGCTACACCTACGGCGACGCCTACCGGTCGAACACGACGACGGTGCTGCGGGCCCGGTACGTCGATGCCCGGGGGCGGGTCAGCTACCGCAACTTCACCCCGGCACCGCCGGTGCGCGGCTGGAAGCGGTCCGGCATCACCTTCACGATCCCGGCCGGGACGGTCCGGATGAGCATGGAGCGGCTGCTCACCTCACCGGGCACGCTGGACGTCGACGCCACTCTGCTCCGGCTGCGCTCGGCGCCGAAGCCCGCCCCGAAGCCGGCGCCGGCGTCGGCGGCGCTGGTCTCGGTGACCTTCGACGACGGGCTGACCAACCAGTACGACAATGCCCGCCCGGTGCTGGCGGCCAACGCCATCCCGGCCACCTTCTACCTCATCGCCAACAACATCGGCGCAGGTTCCTACATGAGCGTGGCGCAGGCCCGGACGTTGCAGGCCGCCGGTCACGAGATCGGTTCGCACAGCGCCACACACGCCAACCTGCCGACGCTGTCCGGCGACCAGCTGACCGCCGAGCTGGCCGGCAGCAAGGGCAGGCTGGAGGCCTCGTTCGGGACGGTCCGATCCCTGGCCTACCCCTACGGCGCCTACAACGACACCGTGCGCTCGCGCGCCGCGCAGATCTACCAGACCGCGCGGACCACCGACGGCGGGCTCAACGTCGCCGGCAGCATCGATCGTTCACGGCTGCGGATGAAGTACGTGACCTCCGGCACCGACGCGGCGACGGTCGCGAGCTGGATGAGCGAGGCCGCCAACGCCAACGCCTGGACCATCCTCGTCTACCACGGGGTCGACTCGGGTGGGGGCACCTATTCGGTGACCCCGCAGGTGTTCGCCGCGCACATGGCCGCGGTCAAGGCCTCTGGTCTGCGGACCCTGACCGTCAGCAAGGCCTACGCCACCGTGGGATGACCGGAGCCGGCTCAGCCCGGACGGCGCACCTGCCGATACACCGGACATGCCGACCGCGCTCGTTGTCGACGACGACCCCGACCTGCGCAGCCTCATGGTCACTCTGCTGGACCGGGCCGGGTACGACGTCTGGACCGAGGCGGACGGCGAAGCCGGGCTGACCGCCGCCCTGCGCCTGCGCCCGCACGTCGCCCTGCTCGACTGGCTGCTGCCGCATCGCTCCGGGGTCGAGATCTGCCTGCAGCTGCGCCAGCACCCCGAGCTGGCCCACACGGCAGTGATCATGGTGAGTGCCCGAGGCGCGGACCATGACCTGGAGTGGGGGTACGCCTGCGGCGTCGACGACTACATCGTCAAGCCGTTCCTGGGCCGGGATCTGCTGGCCCGGGTGGAGCGGGCGATCAGCTCGCGCCAGACCGCACCCTGACCCGCTCGGGCAACTCCCCACACGTCCCCTCGGGACGGTCGGGCGCGGCGAGCCCGCCCGGTCCGGCCAGACAGGCCTCTATCGACGCGCACGCCTCGGCCAGCCGCGGTGGCAGGTCCGCCGCGGCCAGCGCGACCGCCTGCTCGTCGTCGGCGCCGCGCCCCTCCAACCGCCGGCACAGCTCGGCCAGGGAGCCGGCACCGAGGTTGGCTGCCGCGCCCCGCAGGCTGTGCGCGTACTGCTGGGCAAGGGCTGTGTTGCCGGTCTCCAGCGCCGCGATCAAGGACGCGGCGATCGCCGCCGACCGGTCGATGAACGAGCGGGCGATGCCTCGGACCAGAGCCACCTCCTGCGGGCTGTGGTCGCCGGCCAGCTCTGCCAGCCGCTCGCTGATCCCGGCGATCTCGTCGCCGCCCGGTGCGCCCGGTGCGCTCGGTGCGCGCGGGGCCGGCACTCGCACCCGCTCCGGGGCCACCCAGCGGCGCAGGGTCCGATCCAGGTCGGCGGTTCGGACCGGCTTGGCCAGGTAGTCGTTCATCCCGGCGGCCAGGCACCGGTCCCGGTCGGCCGCCAGCGCCGAGGCGGTCATGGCGATGATCGGGACGTTGGCGGTGTCGCCGCACTCGCGCAGCCGCCGGGTCGCGGTGTAGCCGTCCATCCGCGGCATATGGCAGTCCATCAGGATCGCCTGGTAGCTCCGGCGCCCGGCCAGGTCCAGGGCGGCGACGCCGTCCTCGGCCAGGTCCACCTCGTAGCCGAGCCGGCGCAGGATCCCGACCGCGACCGCCTGGTTGATCTCGTTGTCCTCGACGACCAGCACGCGGACGCCGGCCATCCCCCGCTGCCGGGTCTGTTCCGGCTCCTCCGCGCCGTCCGGCGCCGACGACCCCGGCGCCAGCGGCAGGACCACCCGGAAGGTGGTGCCGGCCCCCGGCGCGGACTGCACCCCGACCCAGCCGCCCATGGCCTCGACCAGCTCACGGCTGATCACCAGGCCGAGCCCGGTACCGCCGTAGACCCGGGTGGTGGAGGCGTCGGCCTGGGTGAACGGCTGGAAGAGCCGGGACAGGGTCGCGTCGTCCATGCCGATCCCGGTGTCGTTGACCTCGAACCGAACGGGGAGCGGCGGCGGCCGGTTCTCGTCGGCCGCCTCGGTCGGCGCCGCCAGGCCCGCCTCGGCCGGGGTCAGGACGTCCACCCGGACCGTCACCGAGCCGCTGTCGGTGAACTTCACCGCGTTGCCGACCAGGTTCACCAGCACCTGGCGCAGCCGGGCCGGGTCACCGCGTAGGACCTCGGGCAGCTCCGGGTCGACGTCCACGCACAGGTCCAGGCCCTTGCGCTCGGCGGCCTGGCCGACCACGTCCACCACCTGGTCGAGCAACCCACGGGCGAGGAAGTCGGTCTCCTCCAGGCTGATCCGGCCCGCCTCGATCTTGGAGAAGTCCAGGATGTCGTTGATCACCGACAACAGGGACGTCCCGGCAGTGCGGATGCCGGTCACGTAGCCACGCTGCGCCTGGTCCAGCGTGGTCTCCTCCAGCAGCTCGGACAGACCGATCACGCCGTTCATCGGGGTGCGGATCTCGTGGCTCATCGTGGCGAGGAACTGCGACTTGAGCCGCGAGGCCTCAACGGCCTCGTCGCGCGCGTGGGCCAGGGCGTGCTCGGTCATCTTCGTGGCGGTGATGTCGTGGGCCACGGCGTAGAGCAGCTGGCCCTCGTCGTCCGCCGCGGCGTTCCAGTGCAGCCACCGGTAGGAGCCGTCGGCGGCCAGGTACCGGGTCTGCACCCCAGCGGCCTCCGTGCCGGCCCGAGCGCAGGCCAGCTGCTCGCTCGTGCGGGCCAGGTCGCCCGGGTGGACGAGGGTCAGCATGCTCTCGCCGAGCAGGACCTCGACCGGGTGGCCCAGGGTGAGCGTCCAGGCCGGGTTCACCCGGCAGAACCGGTCGTCGGCATCCAGGACGCACAGCAGCTCGGGCGAGAGCCGGAACAGCCGGTCCACCAGGTCGGCAGCCTCCCGGCGCTCGGTGACGTCCCTGGCCAGGCAGTGCACGCCGACCGGCGGCGCCCCCGCGGGGGCGTGCGGGTCCGGCTCGGGCACCAGGGTGAGCTCGACGATGCGGGTGGCGCCGTCGGGACGGCGGATCCGCACCACCGGCCGGACCATCTGGTCCCCGCCGGGCAACAGGTCGGTCAGGTCGGTGCCGTCCAGGTCGGCGGTGGCCGGATCGGCGGGGTCGAAGCCGTCGGTCCAGCACCGGCCCAGCAGCTGCTCGCGGTCCCGCCCATGCAGGGCCGCGTAGGCGGCGTTCACCCGCTGCAACGTGCCGTCCGGTCCGACGAGGGCGATGCCCTCCATCGCGTTCTCCAACGCGAGCAACCGGCTGCCCGCGTCCTCCTCGGCCTGCTGGCGAGCGGCAACCATGTCGGCCATCAGCAGCGAGCCGAGCAGGAGCAGCACCCCGAGCACCTGGACAGTGAGCATCGTGCCGGTCGCCGACTCCGCACCGGCGAACACCCCGCGGCCGCCCGCGGCCGCCCAGACCATGGCCGTGTTCACCCCGAGCAGCAGCACCGCGGTGCTGCGCGGTCCGAACCGGACCACCGCCCAGAACACCCCGGGCATCATCGGGATGGCGAACTGCAGGGGATGCAGGGGGGCGGCGCTGGGTGCCAGGACGATCAGGCACAGCGCCGTCTGGAGAATCAGCAGGGCCAGGCCCTCGGCCAGCTCACGCCGCCCCGGCCGGCGACCGGGCCGACGAAGGTGCCGCCACCAGTGCCGCGCCGCCTCCATCGCCGGCAGTGCCGACAGGGCGCCGAAGGCGTCGGCGGTGAACCAGGTCCAGGCCAGGCTGGGTATCGGGGAGGGGGAACCGGCAAGGTGCAGGGCGACGGCGCCGAGCAGGGCGCCGAACAGCGCGGACAGCAACACCGCCGGCAGCAGACCCCGGATCACCCACCGCGATCCGGCGCGGGTGGGATGCTCGCCCTCGCGGCGCAGGAGGGCGGTCAGCAGGGCGGCGCCTGCCCAGGCCTCGACGACGTTCACCACGGCGAAGGCGCCGGCCACGGCGAGAGGGGCCTGGTGGGCGAGGTTGCCCATCAGGTTCGTGGCGGCGAGCACGGCCAGGACGGCGGGACGGCGCCGCTGCGGCGTCCACCAGAGCACGCCGATGGCCACTCCCGCCGCGGGCCAGTAGGCCGCGATCCCGACCGGGGGGAAGGTCAGGTTGAGCCCGATCTCCTGGGCGAACGCCAGCACCAGGGCGAAGGTGAGCAGCGCGGCCAGGTCGCGCCGGACGACTGCGACGGGCCTCACCTGGACGACGTCGACAGGTCCGGGGCCAGACTTGATCTCTCCGGCAGCACCATCCGGGCCGTGGTGCCCCGCCCCGGGCAGGAGTCCAAGGTGAGTCGGCCGCCGTGGTGCTCGGCCACGGAGTTCGCCACCGACAGCCCGATACCCGCGCCGGGCACCTGGTCGGTGCGGGCGCGCTGGGCGCGGGCGAACCGGGTGAGCAGGTGCGGCAGCTCGCTCGGGTCGATGCCCTCGCCGTCATCGCTGACCTCGACCACCACCCCGTCCGGCCCCGCCTTGGCGCGCAGCAGCACCCAGCGACCCCCGACGGCGAACTTCACCGCGTTGGCGGCCAGATGATGCACCGCCCGCTCCAGCTGGTTGCGGTCACCCACCACCTGCGGGCCGGGCACGACGACGTCGACGGACACGGTGATCCCGGCCCCGGCCCCCAGCGGGCCGACCCGCTCGGCCACCGAGGACAGCACCTCGGCGAGGTCGACCGGCTGCCAGGTGCCCGCGGTGGCCCCGGCGTCCAGGTCGGCGAGCAGTAACAGGTCGGTGATCAGCGCCACGAGCCGCTGGCTGTTCCGGTCGATCACGTCCACCATCGACTGTGCGGCAGGGGGCAGATCGGCCCGTTCACCGAGCAGCTCGCAGTACCCGAGGATGTTGCTCAGGGGTGTGCGCAGCTCGTGGTTGACGGTGCTGACGAGGTCGTGTCGCAGGCGTTCCAGCTCGGCGGCGGCCGCCTCGACCGCCCCGAGCCGGGCGGCGACCTGCTCCCGACAGCGGTGGTCTCCGCTCGGGCAGTCCTCCGGCACCGCGGTCGTGTCCACCGTGCTCACCTCGGCGCAGTCGTGCGTGCGGTCCGTCCGCACTTGCCGGACCCCGTCGGCAGCAACGGCACCGACCTGAGCGGCCCGATCAGTGCGGCACCCAGCTCACCGGGCCCGGGAGAACCCGGCGCGGGGGATCGCCGTCCAGGTGGTGCCGCGGCGCAGCAGCGCGTTGAGCAGGCCCTGGGCACGCCACCACGACAGCTGGATGCGCAGCACGGTGGTCTCCCACAGCGCGGCCAGCACGAGGGCCGGAAGGTCGCGCCAGCGGCTGTAGTGCTCGCCGATCGCCTCGTCGGCCAGCACGGCAGCTACCGAGACCAGCAGTCCGAAGCCCACGGCGAGGCCGAACACGGCCAGCGCGTAGACCGGGTTGAGCAGACCGAGCCACCAGGCGGCGAGCACCGCAGGCAGACCGAGCACCTCGACCACCGGCCCGAGCAGCTCGAACAGCAGGTGGTAGGGCAGCACCACCATCCCGAACCGGCCGTAGCGGGGGTTCAGCATGGCGCCGCGGTGCCGGGTGAGCACCTGGGCCAAACCGTGCGCCCACCGGCGGCGCTGGCGGCGCAGGTCCCGCCGGTGCTGGGGCACCTCGGTCCAGCAGACCGCCTGCGGCACCACCATCATTCGGTAGCCGCGTTCTCGCTTGCGCCGGGCCAGCCGGTGCAGGGTGGCCACCAGGTCGGCGTCCTGACCGAGGCTGTCCCGCTGCAGCCCACCGACGTCCACGATGTCGCAGCGCCGGTAGGCGCCGAAGGCGCCGGAGATGATCAGCAGACCGTTGAGCGAGGTCCAGCCGATCCGGCCGAGCATGAAGGCCCGCAGGTACTCCACGATCTGGGCGCGGACCAGCATCCGTCGGGGCAGCTCGACCGACTCGACGGTGCCGCGACGCAGCCGCATCCCGTTGGAGGGGCGGACCACTCCCCCGGCGGCGAGCACCTTGCCGGGCCGCTCGACCAGGGGCCGCACGACGTGCAGCAGCGCGTCGGGGTCGAGCACGCTGTCGGCGTCCAGGGTGCACACCAGCGGCATCCGGGCGACGTTGATCGCGACGTTCAGCGCATCGGCGACCCGGCCGGCGTTCTCCTTGCGGACCACGACCAGCGGGCCGCCGCCGCGGGGGGCGTGCACGGAGAGCACGGCGCCGGCCGTGGGCACGTCGTCCGCCGTCGCCCGTTCCACCTCCACCAGGTCGAAGGCCTCGGCGATGACCTGGAAGGTTGAGTCGGTCGAACCGTCCTCGACGACGACCACCTCCAGCTCGGGGTAGCGCTGAGCGAGTACCGATCGCAGGCACTCGACGATCGTCGCCTCCTCGTTGTATGCCGCGACCAGCACGGACAGCCCCGGGGTGCCCGGGTGGGCGAAGATGTCGTCGGTGCGGCTGGGGGTGGTGCGCCGCAGGGTCCGGGTCAGGCTCACAGCAGACCCGCCCAGCAGCAGCAGCTGGGTGGCGGCGATCGCCAGGGCGTAGCCGAGGACCAGCCAGTTGAAGGCGATGACAACGCCGGAGAGGTTCCAGCTCATAGCGTGCTCAGCTCCTTGCCGACCGGGTCCGGCGCGGCGTCGGGTCCGTCCGTTGTCGGGTGCCGGTCCGGGTCGGAGCGCGCGAGCAGCTCGCGGGCCTCGGGCAGGTCGCGGCGCTCGGCCAGGCGTGCCCGACCCTCCGGACCGATCCGCAGCAACGCCTCGGCGACGGTGCGGCTGATCAGGAGCGACTCGCCCAGCAGGGCCGCCAGGTCCTCGACCACCCTCGGGTCGCCGAGGCGGCCGAGGGCCTGCACGGCGGCCAGCCGGACCGGTTCGGGGTGGTCCGGGGTGGTCAGCGCGGCCATGTCGTCGGCGGCACCGGGCATCCCGATCCGACCCAGCGCCTCCAGCGCCGCGGCCCGGACCGGCGGATGGGGGTCGCTGAGCGCGCAGCGCAACGCGGCCACCCCGGCGGGCTCGCCGAGCCAACCGAGCACCAGGGCCGCCGCGGCCCGACCGTGCGGGCCGGCGCCGGACACTGCGGTGACCAGTGCGGGGACGGCGGCCGGGCCGATCCGCAGCAGGGCCAGGGTGACGTAGTGGCCGGACATCGACCGGCCACCGGGCTCGAGCAGGGCGAGCAGGGCCGGGACCGCGTCCGGCGAGGCGGTGCGGCCGAGGGCGCGGACGGCCGCGCGGCGCACCTCGCCGTCCGGGTCGTCCAGCCGGGCGGCCAGGTCCGGTACCGCGCGGTCGGCGCCGAGCTCCCCGAGCAGCTCGACCGCCTGGAGCCGCCGGACGGGGCGCAGTGACCGGGTCTGGCGCATGGCCCGGTCCAGGCTGCCGCGCCGGTCCAGCAGCTCGACCAGGGCGGCGCGGTCGGCGCCGCGCAGCTTCGCGGCCAGGCCGGCGGCCATCGCCTCCAGGTAGGGACCGATGTGCTCCTCGACGGCGTGTTCCTCGAGGGCGCCGTCTGTGGCGCCGCCCTCGTCGTCGTCGCGTCCGGCCAGGACCTGCATCAGTACCGGTCTGGCCACCCGCTCGGCGGCGCGGCGCCGCGCATCGGCCCGTCGGCGCCGGGCCCGGACCGCCACGGTGAGCGCCACCATGACGACGACGACCAGGACGAGGGACTGGGTCAGAACGGTGACGAAGGCCAGGCCGACCGGCTCAACGGGTCGCACGAGCCAGGGAGGCGTCGATGCGCGCAGCCACCTCGCGCGGGCTGAACGGCTTGAGGATGTAGTCGTCGGCACCGGCTGAAAGCCCCCGCTGGACGTCGGCCTCCTGGGCCTTGGCGGTGAGCATCAGCACCGGGATCCGGGACAACCGCTCGTCGGCCCGCATGGCCAGGCACACCTCGAGGCCGCCCATCCGCGGCATCATCCAGTCCAGCAGCACCAGGTCGACGTCGCTGGACTCCAGCGCGGCGAGCGCGGCCTCACCGTCGTGCTCGACGCTCACCTGGTGGCCGCTGCCCTGAAGCTTGAACTCCAGGAGCGCGCAGATGTCCGGGTCGTCGTCGACGACCAGAATCGATGCCATGGCAGGGGCCTCCTGTTCAGCTGCGCGTGCAGCGTGACGTCTGTGGCCCTGTTCTCGGCGCGTCGCGGCTCATCATTGAGCCGATCGACGGACCCTCGACCTGGTGAAGGTCGACCTAGCGGACAACACGACGGTCCGGCCCCCCGTGGTGTCGGGGGCCGGACCGTCGCGATCCGACCGGTGGAGTGGGTGGCGCTGGTGCGTCGGGGTGGGTCAGCGACCGAACAGCCGGCTGAAGAACCCGCCGGTGTTGCGCTGCTCGGGGCTGCACGAGCAACGGTCGGGCTTCGAGACGCTGCGTAGCACCTGCTCGACGTGGGCGCCGCAGCCGGTGTAGGTGGCCTTGCCGCAGGTCCGACAGGTGGCGGGGCTGCACATGGACGACTCCTTGGGTCCTTCGGGGGGACTGACGATCTACAGCGATCGGCAGCGGCGGTCAGGAGGTGAACGGGTACCCGGCGTCGCGCATGTCGTCGAGGCCGCCGCCGTCGACGACCTCCAGACCCGCCTGGCGCATCCGATCGGCGGCCTGGGCGGACCGGTTGCCACTGCGGCAGTACACCAGATAGGTGCCGGAGTCAGGCAGGGCGGCGATCGCCTCGTCGAAGCCGGAGGCGTTGACGTCGATGTTCTGGGCGCCCTCGACGTGCCCGTCACCGAACTCGGCCGGGGTGCGCACGTCGATGACGGCCGCGTAGTCGGCCGAGGCGGCGGGCGCCGCCGGCGCGCTGGCGGTGGACTGGCAGCCGGTCAGCCAGGTCAGGGTGAGCAGTGCGGCGGCGAGCGCGACGAGCAGTCGGGGGACGGCGGCCGCGCGACGGATGGACGGCGTGGGTCGTCGAATCACGCGAACCAGCCTAGCAGATACCCCAGGGG
Organism: uncultured Actinomycetota bacterium; assembly: GCA_963724535.1. GTDB lineage: Bacteria > Actinomycetota > Actinomycetes > Actinomycetales > Kineosporiaceae > JADJPO01. The sequence continues at coordinate 213,533 of CAVRVD010000016.1, read as the reverse complement.
GTACTGCGAGGGCGACGTCGTCGTCCCGGGCACGGCTCAGTCGATCGCCGCGGCGATCGTGATGCCGGCCTGTCGCATCGTCCGCTCCGGGTCGGCACCGCCGATGATCGCGGCGTAGGCCTCCCCCAGCGGCCCCCAGACCTGGTTCATCGCCGGAATCGAGGGCATCGGCTCGGCGCTCCTGCCGGCCTGGGCGAAGGCCCGGACGTCGGCGTCTGTGGAGCCGACCGCCTCGGCCACGGCGGTCATCGCCGGGGTCAGGGCGGTGCCGTCGTACAGCGTGCGCATGACCCGTCGGTCGCTCGCGACGGTGGCCACGAACTCCTCGGCGAGCCGGCGGTGGCGACCGCTCGTCGTCACGTAGAGGGACTGGACCACGGCCAACGACCGAGCCGGCTGCTGCCCGGCGAACGGCGGGATCGTGCTGATCGCGTACCGGATACCGCCCGCCCGGACCGGCTTGAGGACCCAGGGGCCGGAGATCAGGAAGGCCGCCTTGCCCTGGGCGAAGAGGTCGTCTGCGGTGTCCTCGCCGATCGAACGGCGCAGCACGCCGGACCCCTGCTCGCCGAGCTCATGGATCCGACGCGCCGCGGCGATCGACCCGGGGCCGCCGATCCCGAGGTCGCCCGGGTCGTAGCCGCCTGATGCGGTGGTGCCGAACAGGTAGCCGCCCATCGAGGTGAGCAGTGGCTGCATGAAGTAGGCGTCGCCCTGCGGCCCCTGCCGCAGGCTGAGCGCCGACTCGACCACACCGGCGTCGACAGCGGACTGCCCGGCGCTGACCGCCTCGTCCAGGGTTCTCGGAGCGGCGGGGACCGCGGCGGTGTTGCGGAACAGGGCGAGCACCTCGAAGCCGTAGGGCAGCGCGTAGAGGGCGCCGTCGTAGGTGGTTGCGTCGACAGTGAGGTCGGCGTAGCCGGCCAGGGTGTCGGCCGGCAGGCGCAGCGGTGCGATCGTTCCGCCGGCCGCCAGGTCACCGATCCAGTTGTGGGGGCCGGCAACCGCGTCCGGGCCGGCGCCCGCGGCGTCGGCGGAGATGACGGCGGCCCGTAGATCACCCCGGACGACCTGGACGTCGGCGGTGACCCCGCGCTCGGAGCCGAAGCCCTGGGCCACCGCCTCGATCGCCGCAGCGTGCGCCGGTCCGCTCCAGATCACCAGGTCCGCCGCACTGCGGGCCGGGACGTCGGCGCCCGGTCGCCCGGGCTCGCCAGGCGCGGCGGCGCCCGATGCCTGAGCACCGCCGCCCCCGTCGCCCGTGCAGGCAGCAGCGAGCAGTGCGGCACCGACCAGGGCTGCCAGCACGCGGCGGGACATCTGGGCAGGGCTCCTCACCCGACGGATCGGATGACGCTTCGGACGAGACTTCGGACGACGGAACGGATCGGCAGGGTCTACGCGGACGCTAGCAAGGGTGTCGTCCGCCGGTCCCAGCCGGCGCGGCCATTGGCCGCCGTCCTAGCCTTGCCGCCATGCCCACCTACACCGTGCAGGTCGCGCAGGGACGCCTCGACGCCGACGCCAGGTCGGCGCTGGCCGCGGCCATCACCCAGACCCACGCGCAGGTCACGGGGGCGCCGACGTGGTTCGCCCAGGTCGTCGTCGACGAGGTCCGCCCCGGCCACCGGTTCCTGGGCGGACGGCCGCTGCAGGACGACCTGGTCTTCGTGTCCGGGACGATCCGCGGCGGCAGCCGGGGGCCCGACCTGAAGCGGCGTCTGGCCACCGAGCTCGCCGCGACCGTGGCCCGGGTCGTCGAGATGGCGCCCCGCGGAGTGTGGGTCTACCTGATCGACCTACCCCCGGAGCAGATGGTCGAGTTCGGCAGGGTCCTGCCCGACGCCGGCCAGGAGCCGGCGTGGCTGGCGGAGTTCGCTACGGCCGACCGCGAGTACCTTCGCGCTCTCGGCGAACCGGGTGCGGGCCCGAGCGACGGCTCGTCATGACACGCCTCATCAGGTAGGCGACGAAGGTCAGGTCGTGCCCACCCCGTCAGCGCCCTCGATCAGCCCTGTGCTCGACTGCCCGGCGCAGGCGTGCCTCACCGCGCACCTGCACTCGCCGAGACTGACGCGCTTGTGGAACAGGCGGCGGCTCACAGTGCCTCCACCACCGCCTCGCCGCAACCCTGCCCGATCAGAGCCCAGGTGAGGGACGGCTGGCGGAGCGACGGACGGCGGCCCATTCCATGGCGGCGAAGACCGGCATCAGAACCACTTGCCCGATGAAGTAGCCCGTCCTACGCAAGGCTCGAGACTTCCGATCACCGGCAAGGCTCACCCACAGGCCCAGCAGGTAGTGGGCCAGACAGCCAGCACGCCACGCAGACACCGCAGCGGTGGCGGACCGAGCCACGCCGCATCCCGAGGTCGTGGCGGTACGCCGCTCCCCGCTCGACCCGCCCGAAGCGTCGTGATCCTGGGCGGGCGGTTGCTTGGACCGTGAGCCAGGTACCAGCCGAGGGCACCGCCAGGGCCGAGGCCGCCACCGCCACGAGGAGGCGAGTAGTGGCATTGTGGCGCCACCAGCGCCATAATGGCGCCATGCCGAGCATTCAGATCAAGGACGTACCGGATGAGACACACCAGGTGCTGCGACAGCGGGCCGCCGCCGCGCACCAATCGCTGCAGGAGTACCTGAGGGCGCGGCTGATCCGGGAGGCCAGCGAACCCACTCTGGAGGAGGTGCTTGACCGGGCTGGTGGTCGCTCCGGTGGCCGTATCCCCTCGAAGGCCGCAGTCGCCGCCGTCCGCGCCGATCGTGATCGTCGTTGACGCCAGCGTTCTGGTGGTCGCCCTCGCAGACGACGACCAGGACGGGGACGCCGCCCGCGCCCGGCTGCGGGGCGAGTCGTTGGCGGCACCAGAACTGGTGGACCTCGAGGTCGCCTCGGTCCTTCGTCGCCAGGCCCGCCGGGGTGCGCTCGACGACCGCCGAGCTCGGCTGGCGCTCGCGGACCTGGTCGACCTCCCTCTGCAACGTGCCCAACACCGACCCCTGCTGACCCGGTGCTGGGAGCTGCGCGAGACCCTCACGATCTACGACGCCGCCTACGTCGCGCTGGCGGAGGCGCTCGACGCGCCACTGCTGACCGTTGACGCGCGCCTGGCTCGCGCCCACGGTCCCAGATGCGTCATCGAGGTTCTTCGCCCGGGGACATGAGGTGGCGGCCGACGGCTTTGTGGGGCTGTCGTCGCACGCCCCGACGTGAACCTGTGAGATCTTGTGCGCACCGTGCACACCACATAGACCCTCCTCCCGAAGGAAAGGGCCTTCGTCCCGGTTCTCGGCACCGCGCGGTACCAGCCTGGATCGCCGGATCCGTACACCCGAGCCCCGCTCCAATGCCCGTGACGAGTGCTCCGGTCATCTCCTGTGTCACCCGTCTCGACCAGCGACACGGTCGGGCCGCATACGCCTTCAGACCGCAGCGAGCTGGCGGGGCCGACGCACGGCGGCGTTCGCCTGCCCGGGGACATCGGTTGGACCGGGAGGACGACGTACGACCTCGACCAGCCCGCCGACCGGAACGTGTTCTACGAGCGGGTCCTCGTCGAGGCCACCAGCATCGACACCGTCACCGCGCTGCTCGACCAGACACGGCTGCGCTCGTCATGGACCCAGCTGTTCCTACCCGCCCCAGTCCGCCGTGTCTGGGAGCGGCGGTTCCCGGACCTGGCCACTGCGGCCTGACCAACGACCACCACAGGATCCCTTTCACGAGAGGCTCGCGCGGGTCGGCCTTACAGCCCTCGCGCCCTACGGATTCGCGCTGGCCGGCGGAGACTGGGCGGTCGGGCAGGCGACCCTGTGGACGTCTCGCACATCGTGCTAAGATATCCAAGATATCCGGAGGTGATCGAATGGGCGTACGGAAGACTCCCATCGAGATCGACGACGAGGCGTTGGCTGCCGCTGCGAAGGTACTGGGCACCACAACCAAGAAGGACACCGTGAACGCGGCGCTGCACGAGGTCAGCCAGCGGTTCCTGCGGCTGCGGGCGCTGGAGCAGTTGGGGGAGATGGCCGACCAGGGCGAGTTCGACGAGTTCCTCGGCAACAAGGATGCCTACCGCCGGTGAGCGCAGCCCGCTTCCTGATCGACACCTCAGGCCTGTTCCGGATCCTGCAGAAGGAGCACCGCGCGGCCTGGTCGGACTTCCTGGCGGCCGGAGTGATTGCCGTCTGTCCGGTCGTGGAGCTTGAGTTCCTGTTCTCGGCGCGATCGCTGGCGGATCGCTTGCACAAGCAGCAACTACTGCGTGAGGTCTTCACCTGGGTGCCGATGAGCGACCGAGCCTACGAACGGGCAGAGGAGGTACAGCAGCGTCTGACCGAGCGGGGTGCGCACCGCTCGGCGGGGCCGGTGGACCTGCTCATCGCGGCGACGGCAGAACGCTCAGGGCTGATCATTCTCTGCGACGATCGGGATTACGACACGGTGTCCGCGGCCACCGGTCAGCCTGTCCGCCGCGTCGCCTCCTTGTAGTGATTGCCACGGCCTTGAGAGGCGGCACAGCACGCTCTTGCCGCCGCGAGCGCGGCCTTGACGTAGCCGACCTGCGTGCGGCGGACGGGTGGGGTGTTACGACATTGCTAGGGCCACAACTGTCCAGGGCACGGGCTTGGGCGCCTCAGCGATGGGGCGCTCGAGCATCCAGCGGAGGATCGATTGGGCTAGGGGAAGGCTTGGGATGAGCCGCTCGTTGAGGACGACGCCCAGATCGGCGCGCACATCGGCCGCGTACCCGTGACAGTGCCACGAGTGGAAGTTGAGGTGTTCCTCCGCGCCGACGACTTCACACCCGATGATTCGAGCCTCCGCAGACAGAGGTAGACCCTGGCGCAGAAGGTCGAACCACGGAGTGCGCTCACCCTCCCACTCGGCCATGAAGGCTGCCGCCATCTCCGGCAGCATCGCAACGGTCACTACGTAGCCGTGCCGGACGGCGTGCTCGGGTGCGGCATCGGCCGAATTGTGATGGTCCTCTCCTCTCCGCCCAGAACCGGTTGGTCCTCGCTAACATCTGCTAGCACAAGATCTTGAGGCCGGTTCCGAAGGTTCCGGAACCGGCCTCTGACCTGCTACTTCGTGGTAGCGGGGGCAGGATTTGAACCTGCGACCTCTGGGTTATGAGCCCAGCGAGCTACCGAACTGCTCCACCCCGCGTTGGCCTGCTCAGAGTACGTGAGGCCGTGACGCCCAGGCAAATCGACGCCCGAGCAGGCTGCGCGGTTCATCGCGCATGGCCCCGGGCACGGACGCCACGCCCGGCGACTGCGGGTCAGATCACGCGGCCGCCGCAGCGTGACCCGACCCACCGCAGCCAGGCTCAACCGGCGGGCGAGGGCGACGGTGATGGCGATGGCGATGGCGATGGCGATGGCGAGACGGTGACGGAGGACGAGGTCTCCCCGAGCGCCGCCTGGGCCTGGTTGGCCCGCTCCACTGCGGCCTTGAGCCGCTCCTGCGCCTCGCCGTACGTGGTGAAGTCACCGGCGGCCAGCGCCGCCTCGCTGTCCTTGATCGCCTGCAGGGCCTGGGTCAGCGCCGCCTGCAGTTCGGTCTGCGTGCCGGTTCCACCGGGTGGTGTTCCACCGGTGTCCGGTGTCTCACCGGGCGTGGCTACGGGATCGGGCGCCGGTTCGGACGCGCCGCCGGTGGTGCCGAACACCTGGTTGAGCGCCTCGCCCAGCGTCGCCGCGAAGCCGATCTCCTGGCCGTAGCCGACCAGCACCCTCTGCAACAGCGGGTAGGAGGTCTCGCCGCGGCCCCGCACGTACACGGGCTGGACGTACAGCAGACCGCCGGCCACCGGCAACACGAGCATGTTGCCCAGTTCGACCGCCGACGCACCGCTGGCGCCTCCACGTAGCAGCGCCAGCTCCGTGGTCACCGTCGGGTTGGCGTTGAAGTCGTTCTGCATCTGCCCCGGACCCTTGATCGAGTCCGTCGGCAGCTGCAGCAGCCGCAAGGTCCCGTACCCGTCGCGTTTCTTGCCGGCCGTGTTGCCGGCGTCGGCGTCGACCGCGAGGAAGCCCTTGAGCGTGTTCCGCCCGCCTGGCGGCGGGATGAACGCCGAGGTGAGTGAGAACCGTGGTTCGTCCTGCCCCGGCATCGCGATGCTCAGGTAATAGGGCGGCTGGCGCTGCGCGGTGTCGGTCTGCGCGGTCGGCTCCGGCGGCACCTGCCAGAAGTCGCCACCGGAAAAGAACGACGCAGAGTCGGTGACGTGGTAGCGGGCCAGCAGCGAGCGCTGCACCTTGAACAGGTCCTCGGGATAGCGCAGGTGCGACATCAGGTCGGCGCTGACGTCGGACAGCGGCTTGACCGTGCCCGGGAACACCTTGCGCCAGGCCTGCAGCACCGGGTCGGCCTCGTCCCAGGCGTACAGCGTCACGGAGCCGTCGTAGGCATCGACGGTGGCCTTGACCGAGTTGCGGATGTAGTTCACCTGCTGCCCGGCCAACGCCGCCACCGACTGCGCCGTCGCCGTGATCGCATCGCTCGTCGTCTCGTTGAGCAGCCGCAACGCCGAGTACGGATACTTGTTGGACGTCGTGTACCCGTCGACGATCCAGACCACCTTCCCGTCGACGATCGACGGGTAGGGGTCGCCGTCCAGGGTCAGGTACGGGGCGACCTGGGCGACCCGTTCCCTCGGCGAGCGGTCGTACATGATCCGGGACTGGGAGTTGATTCCCTCCGAGAGCAGGATGTTCTGCTCGCGGAACTTCAGTGCGTACAGGATCCTGCGCATGTAGGAGCCCATCGCCACGCCGCCCTCACCGGCGTAGGTGGTGTTCGCCTGCTGGGTCGGGCTCGCGTCGTCCGGGAAGTCGAGCTCGCGCTTGGGGCCGTCCGGTGGACCACCGACGATCGAGTACTCCGGGGAGTACTCGCCGAAGTAGATCCGGGGCTCGTAGTCCCCCAACCCGCCCCGCACCGGGATGCCACCCTCGAAGAACACCGGCGCCCCGGCGGCGGTCTGCTCGTTGCCGTAGGCGGCGACCAGACCGAAGCCGTGGGTGTACACGAAGTGCAGGTTGAACCAGTTCCGCTTGTCAGCCGGCACGCCGTCCAGGCTCAGCTCCCGGACCGCGACCACGGTGTCGCGCACGTCGCCGTCCACCGCGTACCGGTCGACGTCCAGGGCGTCAGCGAACTGGTAGTACTGCTTGTTCTGCTCGAGCTGCTTGTACGTGTCGCTGACCAGGGCCGGGTCCAGCAGCCGGATCCCCGGAATGAGGCCGGCGTCGTTGCGCAGGTCCTGAAGCGACGCCTCGGTCTTCGCGCTGTAGCGCTGGGTCTCGACCCGGTCCAGGCCGTAGGCGGTCCGGGTCGCGTCGATGTTCTTCTGGATGTAGGGGAACTCGAAGTTCTGCGGGCTCGGGGTGACCCGGAAGCGCTGGATCACCGCCGGGTACAGGCCTCCGACCACGATCGCCGAGACCACCAGCAGCACCAGCCCGTACAGCGGCAGCATCCGCCAGCGGTCGACGAACGCCGCGACCACGAAGAGGATCGCCACGATGGTGGCGATCGCAGCGAGCACACCCCGCGCGTTGAGGGTGGCGGTGGCGTCGGTGTAGGTCAGGCCGGTGATGTTGAGGTAGGTCTGCTTCGTGGTCAGCGCATAGCGACTCAGCCAGAAGTCCACCCCGCGCAGCAGCAGGAAGATGGCGGCGATCAGGCCGAGCTGCATCCGCGCGGCGGTGGTGAACCGTGGTCCCGGACCCTGCAGCCGCACCCCGCCGTACAGGTAGTGGATCACCAGGGCGGTACCAGCGGCCAGGAACGTGATCATGGTCAGCAGTCCGGACAGGAACTGCAGCCAGGGCAGGGTGAAGACGAAGAACGAGATGTCCATCCCGAACTGGGCGTCGTTGGTCCCGAAGTCGACGGCGTTCCACCACAGCAAGAAGGTCTGCCAGCGCTGGCTGGCCGCCGACCCGGCGAACAGGCCCAGCGTGGCCGGCACCCCGACGGCGACCAGCTTGCGCAGCGGCTCGATGCTCTCCCGATAGCGCTCCAGGCTCGCGGTGTCGACGGCCATCGGCGCGTAGATCGGCCGGGACCGGTAGGCGATGAACATGCTCGCGAACACGGCAGCGGCGGTGAGGAGACCGACCAGCACGAACAGCGCGACCTGGGTCACCACCTGGGTGCGGAAGACCGAGATGTAGCCCAGCTGGGAGAACCACAGCACATCGGTCCACACCGTGGCCAGGCCGAGCACCACCACCACCAAGACCCCGAGCACCGCCAGCGTGGGCGCCAACGCGCCCCTGCGTCGTTTGGGCAGTGTCGCCGCTCTCGGTGCCCGGCCCTGGTCTGCGTCGCCTTCGCTCACAAGCACCCAACTTAATCGATGGCCCCAACGGTTCCCGATGCGCATGGTCGTCCAGAGGACGAACGTGACAGGATCGGGACATGCGCCCGCCCCCGAACCCGCGCGAGCGCGCCGTCCTGACCCTGGTCCGCGAGCTGGAGCAGCACGTCGCCGCGGGCGGCTGGGACGGAGCCGTGCGACTGTTCGCCCTGGTCCGCACGGCCGGGGCGCTGGAGCGTGACCCCGAGTTGGCCCACCGGTTGCCCGAGCCGGTGGTGACGGCCGCCCGTGCCGACGCCGAGCACCTGACCGCCGTGGAGCAGGACGATCTGCCCGAGGCGGAGACCGTCGAGTCGCTGCTCGCCCGGATCGTCTGGCCGCAGACCGTGGACGGCGCCGCGCTGGTCGTGGAACGAGTGGTCCTGCCCCCGCAGGCCGAGGCCGACCTGCCGCAGGACCCCCAGGCTGCCGCCACGTTCGTCGTCGACCACCCGCAGCGTCAGGACCTGCGTCTGGCCGCCGCGGTGCTGCGGGACGGGACCAACGCGTGCGCGATCCGTTCCCGCGAGCACGACAGCGACGACCGGGTGGCGCTGGGGCACGACCTGGTGCCGAGCCTGGTCGAGGCGCTCGAGCACACCCTGCGCGACTGAATCCCGGCGGAGCTCCTCGCCGTCCGGGCCGTCGTCCGCCCTGCTTCGGGGCGTCACCTCAGCCGCAGCGCGGCAGGTCCGCCTCATCGCCGCCGACCGCGATCTGCTCCAGTGCCTGACGCGCCTGACCCAGCGTGGAGACCGCCACCACGGACAGCCCATCCGGGATGTGACCGACCACCTCGTCGCAGTTGTCCGTCGGGGCCAGGAACACCGTGGCGCCGTCCCGGCGGGCGCCGACCATCTTCTGCTGGATGAACCCGATCGGCCCGACGGTGCCGTCGGCGTCCATGGTGCCGGTCCCGGCGACCGTACGACCGCCGGTCAACGAGCCGGGGGTGAGCTTGTCGATGATCCCGAGCGCGAACATGGTGCCGGCGCTGGACCCGCCAACGTTCTCGATCTGGATGGTGACCTCGAACGGGTAGGTGTAGACCGGTTCTACCAGGACGCCGAGCACCGTTGCCCCGGAGTCGCTGCGGCGTGTCGATGGCGTCACCGTCAGCTCGGTGTCGTCCCGACGGACGACCATGCCCGCCGTGCTGCCGGCTGGGACCTTCTGCAGCTGTGCACGCAGCGTCTCCCCGTCGGGGGTCGCCGTCCCACCGACCGAGACGATGACGTCCCCCTCGCGCAATGTGCCCTTCGACGGCGAGGTCTGGGTGAACCCGGCCACTCGGACCTCCTCGGTGACCCGATAGCCGAGGACGCGCAGCGCCGCCGCGGTCGCGCTCTGCTGGGAGGAGACCATCTCCAACCGGTTCTCCTCCACCTCCTGCTCCGGAGTCAGCTCCGGCGGGAACAACACCCGTTCGGGGACGACGACCTGGTCGCCGTCGAGCCAACCGGAGACCATCTGCCAGGGCGAGACCCGCGAGCGGGGACCGCCGTAGATGCGAACGGTGGTCAGGTCCAGGGACCCGTCGGTCGGGTAGGTGCGCTGTCCCGTGATCACGATCAGCGGGGTACCGGCGTGGTCGGACAGGGTGTTGCTGGTCGGCCCGGCCATGACGGCGGCGTACGGCAGTGGCGCCAGCATCATCGCCGAGCCGAACAGGACTGCCGAGAACACGGCCACCAGCAGCATCGCCGTCGACGGGTGCAGCCTGCCGACGTCGAAGCAGCCCGTCCGAGCCGGCCCGGGGCCACCCGCAGCGACCGCCGACCCGGCACCCGACCCGCCGCCACCGGGTCGAACCAGGTCGGGCCGGGAATCGGCGTCCGGGCCGGGTGGCTGGGGCTCCACATCGCCAGAGTACGGCTCGCTCCCCAGTATCGGCGGGCTACGGGATCGGCGGGCGAGAGGATCGGCGGGCGAGAGGATCGGCGGCCGAGAGGATTACGGTGGGGGGATGAGCGGCGCCAATCTGCCCGACCCGCACGAGCAGCCCGACGACGATCCGCTGTCGCAGATGCTCCGGGCCATGTTCGGCGGTGAGCCCGGTGAGGCACAGATCCCGCCCGAACTCACCGAGATGCTGTCGTCCATCCCCGGCATCCCCACCGACCCGGCTTCGCTGCAGGCCATGTTCGCCCAGGTGCAACGCCTGATCGCGACGTCGGAGCAGGGCCCGGTGAACTGGCAGATGGCCCACGACATCGCCCGTCAGGTAGCAGCCGAGGGCGGTGACCCGAGCGTCGGCGAGACCGCCGCCCGTCAGGTCACCGAGGCGTTGCGCACCGCCGACGTCTGGCTGGACCGGGTCACCGACCTGCCCTCAGCCACCGTGCGCACCCACGCCTGGAGCCGGGCCGAGTGGGTCGAGCAGACCCTGCCGACCTGGAAGGGCGTGGTCGAGCCGATCGCCGAGCGGGTTGGTGCCGCGCTCGGGGAGGCGCTGGCGGCACAGGCCCCCGAGGAGATGCGCGGCGCCATCGGTGAGGCACTGCCGATGATGCGCTCGATGGGCGGCACCTTCTTCGGCCTGCAGCTGGGACAGGCGATCGGCGCGCTGGCCCGTGAGGTGGTCGGCGGCGGCGACACCGCCCTGCCCCTGCTCGAGGTCGGCCGGGCCGCGCTGCTGCCGGCCAACGTGTCCGACTTCGGCGAGGGCCTGGAGCTGCCGACCGACGAGGTGCGCCTCTACCTGGCGCTGCGCGAGGCCGCGTTCACCCGGCTGATCGCCGCTGTGCCGTGGTTGCGCGGGCACATCCTGACGACGGTGGTCGACTATGCGCGGGGCATCCAGATCGACACCGCGGCGATCGAGACCGCCGTGCGGGAGATCGACCCGACTGACGCCGAGGCGATGCAGCAGGCACTGTCCAGCGGGCTGTTCGAGCCCGAGCACACCCCGGCCCAGGAGGCGGCGCTGGAACGGCTGGAGACCGCCCTGGCCCTGGTCGAGGGCTGGGTGGACGAGGTGGTCAACGCCGCAGCCCACGGCCGGCTGCCGCACGCCGACGCCCTGCGCGAGACGGTGCGCCGGCGGCGCGCGGCGGGCGGGCCGGCAGAGCACACCTTCGCCTCGCTGGTCGGCCTGCAGCTGCGCCCACGGCGGCTGCGCGAGGCGGCCGCGGTGTGGTCCGAGCTCACCCAGACCCGCGGCGTGCCCGGGCGCGACCACCTCTGGCGGCACCCCGACCTGGTTCCCGACGCGGACGCGTTCGCCGACCCGGCCGGGTTCGCCGCGGGGCGGACCCCCGCGCAGATGGACGACGAGCTGGATGCCGCCCTCGCTGCGCTGCTGCAGGACCAGGACGGCACCACCGACAGCCCGGCCGATCGGGCCGACCCCCGGACGGACGAGCCCACCGATGACCCGAAGAACGAGGCGGAGGACGACCCGGACGGCCCCCGGTGATCTGGACCCCCGGCGAGGAGCTGGTCACCGATCTGCGTCACGCCCTGGCCCACGCTCCACGGGCCAGCGCCGAGGACCGCTTCGAGGCGTGGGCCTGGCGGGCGCTGCTGGACGAGGACGGGCCCGCGCTGCTCACCCGGCACGCGGCTCCCAGCCACGTCACAGCCTCGGCGATCGTGCTGTCGGGCGACCTGACCCGCACCGCCCTGGTGCTGCACCCCAAGATCAAGGCCTGGGTGCAGCCAGGTGGGCATCTCGAGGACGGCGACAGCTGCCTCGCCGACGCGGCGGCCCGCGAGGCCCTGGAAGAGACGGGACTGTCGGTCAGCGTGCATCCCGACCCGGTGCACCTGTCCCGCCATGCCGCCCCGTGCGCGCCGGGCATCGTCGACTGGCACCTCGATGTCGAGTTCGCCGCGGTCGCCGACACCCACCAGCAGCTGCAGGTCAGCGACGAGTCGCTGGACGTCGCGTGGTTCGCCGTCGAGGAGCTGCCCGAGAGCCTGGCCCCGGACGCCCGGCGGGGCATCGAGCGAGCCGTGGCCACCCTTCAGCAGGCCTCGCCCGGGCGCTCCGCCGGCGCGGCGGCACCAACGACCGCCCCGGCCGAGTAACCCTCCAGGTAGCCGCGTGCCCGCTCGGTGTGCGGATAGGGCTGCAGCAGTGCCCAGAACGCCGCGGAGTGGCTCGGCTCGACCAGATGCGCCAGCTCGTGCAGCAGTACGTAGTCGGACACCCAGTCCGGCATCGGGCACAGCCGCGTGCTCAGCCGGATCGTGCCGTCCGTCGGCGTGCACGACCCCCAGCGCGTGGTCTGGTTGTCCACCCAGGACACCGCGGTCGGTCGGGCCCGACCGTCCAGGTAGCGCTGGGACAGGCGGGCGGCGCGCTCGGTCAGGTCGGTGTCGCTGCGCCGGCCCGCCCGACGTCGTTGCAGCCGGGCGACCATCTTGCGCACCCACTCCTGCTCCTGCGCAGAGGTGAACGTCGCCGGGATCAGCACGACGATCCGGCCGGCCTCCTGATAGGCCGAGACGGTGCGTCGTCGACGGCGGCTGCGGCGCACCTCGACGGACGGGGACCCACGCTCGTGCGTCATGGCGGGAAGGTTAACCGTCTCCTCCGACAGCCGCGCCGGGCCGCGGCCGCCGGGTCGCGCAGGTGATTTCGTCTCGCGGCGCAGGGTTTCTTTCCTCCACACGCTCTGGACGGCGTCCGTGCAGGTCAGCGGCCGACGGCGGGGCCACACCGGTCGTCATCCACACTGCCGCCCACACCTGCGGCGGCCCCGCCCACAGCGGGACCAGCAGCTACCCCCACACGGTCCACATCGTCGTCCACAGCGGGGTTTGACCCTCTGGTGGGCGCACGCCTAGCGTCGTCGTCGGCCCCGGGATCCGGGGGTGGTGCACTGGGGAAGGTGCATCGCCTCCGCCCGGGGCCCACGCGTGTCCGGGCGGGGTCCCCGGTCCCGCCAGCTCGCGGTGTGCGGGGAGGCCCTCGGCGCCCTCAGCGGCCGGTGAACCGCGGCGGGCGACTCTCGCGCTGCGCGGCCAGTCCTTCCTGAAGGTCCGCCGAGGCAAGGGTCACCGCCTGGGCCAGCGCCTCCCACTGCAGCGCCGACTCGCGGCTGACCGGACCGTCGCCGGCGAGCGCCTGCTTGGTCAGCCGGACCGCCATCGGCGCCCCAGCGGCGACTGCGTCGGCGAGTTCCAGCGCCCGCTCGAGCACCGCGTCGGCCGGGACGGCACAGCTGGCCAACCCCATCCCGCTCGCCTCGGCCCCAGTGACCGACCGACCGGTGAGTAGCAGGTCACGGGCTGCCGCGAGGCCGGCCACCCGGGTCAACGTCCACGTGGTGAGCATGCCCGGATGCATGCCCAGCCGGGCGAACGGCGCGGACAGTCTGGCGTCCGCGGCCACCACCCGGATGTCACAGGCCAGGGCCAGGGCGAGCCCGGCACCGATCGCCGCGCCATTCACCGCTGCGATCGTCGGCACCGGCAGGTCGGCCACGGCCATCCAGGCCCGGTAGAAGCGCGCCATCCGGGCCCGCAGCCCCTCGATGCCGAGGTCGGCCTCGGCGCCGATCCAGGACAGGTCGCCGCCGGAGCAGAACGCCGGTGGCCGACCGGTGACCACCACGCAGCGTACCGAGGGGTCCACGGCCAGGTCGGCCATGGCCCGCTGCCAGGACGCCGTCATCGGCGCCGACATCATGTTCCGGCGCTCGGGCAGGTCCAGGGTCAGCACGACGACGTGCTCGCCGTGCCGGGTCACCTCGAGGTGCGTCGGGTGCTGGGTCTCAGCGGTGCTCGGATCGGGCTCGGACATGGCCGCACGCTATCCAGCACGGCCCCCGTGGCCGGCCCGCCCCGATGTGGACAACCTCACGCAGTGGCTGTGGATGACGCGCCGCCGTGCTCACGTGTGCGGGGAAGGGCAGCGGCTCGGTTAGGGTGTGCCCGGGTTCTTGACGCCTGGGGTGCCGACGCACGAGAGGAACAGCCGTCGAGAAACACCCCTCGATACACACCGGACAAGGAGCCAGCATGGCTGACACGTACAGCGGCGAGTTCTACTGCGTGAAGTGCAAGGAGAAGCGGCAGGCCGAGGGAACGGTCGTCGAGACCAACGGCCGCCGGATGGCCAAGGGCAAGTGCCCGGTCTGCGGCACGAACCTGAACCGGATTCTCGGCAAGGCCTGAGTCCGCCACCCCGACGCCCGGCGGGCGGCTCCCGAGGGGGCCGCCCGCCGCTGCGTCTGTCGCCACCGGCCCCGCCCTCGCCCCATCCTCCGGAGATCGGATGCGTACCTGGCAGCGCTACGTCGCGATCGGCGACTCCTTCACCGAAGGTCTGAACGACTTGGACCCCGACGCTCCCGGCGGGCTGCGCGGTTGGGCGGACCGGCTCGCTGAACAGCTCGCCACCGACGCCGCCGCGGACGGGCACGGCTTCGGCTACGCCAACCTCGCCGTCCGGGGCCGGCTGCTGGCCGACATCGTCACCCGGCAGCTCGACGCCGCGGTGGCCGAGCAGCCCGACCTGGTCTCGATCGTCGGCGGCGGCAACGACCTGCTGCGGCCCCGGGCCGACGTCGACGTCCTGGCGGCCATGCTCGAGGACGCCGTGGCCACCCTGCGCGCCGCCGGCGCCGATGTGCTGCTGGCCACCCCCACCGACCCGCGCGGTGCACCCCTGGTGCAACGCACCCGTGGCAGGGCGGCGACCTACACCTCGCACATCCACAGCATCGCCCGGCGGCACGGGGCCGCCGTGATCCACCAGTGGGGCCTGCGAGCCTTGCAGGACTGGCGGATGTGGGCCGCAGACCGGATCCACCTGACCGCCGAGGGTCACCGCCGGGTCGCCGCGGCCGGCTACGCCGCCCTGCACCAGCTGCCCGAGGAGGCGGACTGGGCGCAGCCGCTGCCGCCGCTGCCCGTCCCGGCCCGCCGCGAGCAGCTCCGGGCGGACGCCGAATGGGCCCGCGAGTACGTGGCGCCCTGGGTGGCCCGCCGGCTGCGGGGCCAGTCCTCCGGAGACCGGCTCCAGCCGAAGCGGCCGACGCTCACCCCGCCCTGACCGGCCCCCGACCGGGCCTGGCCCGCCACCCGTCAAGCCCTGTGGACAACTCAGTGGCCGGGTAGCGCGCCCGTGCCAGAGTGAGCCATGACCACCCCGACCACGTCCAGGACTGCGTCCGGCGGCCGCGGCCGGCGGCACCGGCCCCGGCTCAAGACCGGCCTGCGGACCGTGTGGCGCTCCCCCGCCACGCTTCAGGTCGGCCTGGACCGGCGCCGGGGTCTGCTGCTCGACGGTCTGGTCGAGGCCGACCGGACGGCGCTGGCGGACCTGGGCGCCGACCCGCCCCGCCGCACCCGGCCGACCGGGCCGGCCGGGTCTGGCGACCGGGGCGACCACTCGGGGCGGCGCCGAGCGCTCGGCGTGCTCCTGGACGACGCCGGAGCCCTGGTCTCCCGGCCCACCGACCCGCGGCTGATCGCCGCCCTGGGACCGCAGCGGGCCCTCCTGGCCCCGGACGCCGCGGCCTGGGCGCTGCTCGACCCAGCCGGCGGCGACGGCTGGGACCGACTCGTCGCCCGTCGGTCCCGGACCGTGCAGGTGGTGGGGGTCGGCCGGACCGCCGAGGCCCTAGGCGAGACCTTGGCCGGCACCGGGGTGGGCGCGGTCGGCGCGCCGCACCCCACCCCCCGACCCGCCGCCGACCTCGTGGTCCTGGTCGAACCGGACGCCGCGGACGCGGTCGCCGCCCGCGAGCTGCTCACCCAGGACGTGGCACACCTGTCGGTGGTGGTGCGCGAGGGAGGCCTCGTCGTGGGGCCGCTGGTCGTCCCCGGCCGCACCGCGTGCCTGCGGTGCCTCGATCTGCACCGCAGTGACCGGGACCCAGCCTGGCCCATGGTGCTCGCCCAGCTGCTGTACCAACGCACACGTCAGGTCGCCGAGGCCGCCTGTCCCGAGGAGACCGCCCTGTCCCAGCTCGCCGCGTCGCTGGCCTGCCTCCAGGTGCTCGGCCACCTGGACCGGCTGGCCGGCGGCGACGGCGCGGCGGCGCAGCCGGCGCCGTCCGCGTACTCGGCGACGTTGGAGCTCGCCCTGCCCGACGGCCTGCCCGAGCGCTACCTGTGGCCGGTCCATCCCGACTGCGGCTGCTGCTGGCCACCGCCCGACGCGGCAGATGCAGCCGATCAGGCCACAATGGGCAGGTGAGCGACCTTCCCCGCCGGGCCGTGACCCGCACCGCCAAGCTGGCCACGCTGCCCATCGGGCTGGCCGGGCGCACGGCCGTCGGCCTGGGCAAACGGGTCGGTGGCAAGCCCGCCGAGGTCGTCGCCGCCGAGGTGCAGGCCCGCACCGCCGAGCAGCTGTTCAAGGTGCTCGGCGAGCTCAAGGGCGGGGCGATGAAGTTCGGCCAGGCGCTGAGCATCTTCGAGGCTGCCATGCCCGAGGAGCTGGCCGGACCGTACCGGGCCACGCTGACCAAGCTGCAGGATGCCGCCCCGCCGATGCCCGCCGCCACGGTGCACAAGGTGCTGGCCGCCGAGCTGGGGCCGCGGTGGCGGCGGTACTTCCGCGAGTTCGACGACTCTCCCGCCGCCGCTGCCTCGATCGGCCAGGTTCACCGGGCGATCTGGAAGGACGGCCGTGAGGTCGCGGTCAAGGTGCAGTACCCCGGGGCGCGGGACGCGCTGCTGTCGGACCTCGCCCAGGTCTCCCGGGTGGGACGCATGGCCGCCGGGTGGATCCCGGGCCTGGACATCAAGCCGATCCTGGCCGAGCTGCAGGCCCGTGTCGCCGAGGAGCTCGACTACAGCCTGGAGGCGCAGGCTCAGGCACAGTTCGCGGCTGCCTTCGCCGACGACGAGACCTTCGCGATCCCGAAGGTGGTCAAGTCCACCGAGCACCTGGTGATCGGCGAGTGGCTGGAGGGTGTGGCGCTGTCCAAGCTGATCGCGAACGGCGACAAGCCGTCCCGCGACCTGGGCGCCCGCCGCTACCTGGAGTTCCTGCTGGCCGGCCCGGCCCGGGCCGGGCTGCTGCACGCCGACCCGCACCCGGGCAACTACCGGCTCACCGCCGACGGCCGGTTCGGCGTGCTGGATTTCGGGGCGGTCAAGCGGCTGCCGGAGGGGATGCCGCCGCAGATCGGCCAGCTGCTCACCCGGGCGCTGGCCGGGGACACGGACGGCATGGTGGCCGGACTGCGGGAGGAGGGCTTCATCAAGTCCTCGATCGACATCGACGGTGAGAGCCTGCTGGCCTACCTGGCCCCGTTCCTGGAGCCGGCCCGGCACACCACCTGGACCTTCTCCCGCGCCTGGATGCGCGACCTGTTCACCCAGATCAACGACCCACGCCGTCCGCAGTGGTCGATCGGGCTGAAGCTCAACCTGCCGCCGGAGTACCTGCTGATCCATCGGGTCTGGCTGGGCGGGATCGCCGTGCTGTGCCAGATCGAGGGCGAGGTGCCGGTGCTACAGGTGCTGGCCGACTGGCTGCCGGCCTTCGACGTCGACGCCCTGGACTACGTGCGCTGGGAGGACGAACCGGCAGCCAGAACCGGGCTGGAGCCGAAACGAGAGGGAGCCTGAGCCGATGACCGTCTCGACGAGCACGGCATCGAGTACGACGGCCGTCCGCATGCACCAGCACGGCGGATCCGAGCAGCTGAGGATCGAGACGGTCCCGCTGTCCGGGCCCGGGCCCGGAGAGGTGCTCGTCGACGTGACCGCGGCCGGCGTGAACTTCATCGACATCTACCAGCGCGAGGGCCTGTACCCGCTGCCGCTGCCGGTGACGCTGGGTATGGAGGGCGCGGGCAGCGTCGTCGCGGTGGGCTCCGGCGCGGTCGGCTCGGGTGGTCACAGCGTCGTGCCCGGCGCGCGCGTGGCCTGGCTCGACGTCCTGGGCTCCTACGCCGGCCAGGCGGTGCTGCCCGCCGACCGGCTGGTGCCGGTTCCGGACGCGCTGGACCTGCAGCTGGCAGCCGGGGCGATGCTGCAGGGTGCCACCGCCGACTACCTGGTTCGGGACACCTTTGCGCTCGGCCAGGGACACACTGCGCTGGTGCACGCCGCCGCCGGTGGGGTCGGGCTGCTGCTGGTCCAGCTGGCCCGGGCAGCCGGCGCGCGGGTGATCGCGACCGTCGGCTCGGCCGAGAAGGAGGAGTCGGTCCGGGCCGCCGGGGCCGATGAGGTGATCCGTTACCGGGAGGTCGACTTCGCCGACGAGGTGGAGCGGATCGTCGGGCCCAAGGCGGTGGACGTCGTCTACGACGGGGTGGGCCGGGCCACCTTCAGCGGCGGGTTGCGGGTGCTGCGCCCGCGCGGGCTGATGGTCAGCTTCGGCAACGCCTCGGGCCCGGTGGATCCGATCGCCCCCCTGGACCTGGCCAAGGCCGGGTCGCTGTTCCTGACCCGGCCGACCCTGGCCCACTACGTGGTCACCGCCACCGAGCTGCGCCAACGGTGCGGGCGGGTGCTCGCGGCAGTGGCCGAAGGGGCGCTTCAGGTGCACATCGGGCACCGGTTCGCCCTGGGGCAGGCCGGCACGGCGCACGACCTGCTGCAGAGCCGGGCCAGCAGCGGCAAGGTGCTGTTGCTGCCGGACTGAGCGATTGGATCTGGCCGGGCGCCCCGAACGAGGAGGGCCGCCGTCCGCATGCCCCCCAGACACGCGGACGACGGTCCCGGCAGCGACAGCTGCACTGCCTCCTCGGTGAAGCCGGTCAGATGCGGTGGATCGCGGCATGGAACCGCTCGACGGCCCGGTCGGCGTCACGTTCGGCACGCCACGCCGGGTCCATCCGATGTCGCTCTCGCTCGTAGGCGACCTGGACGACGCGCGCCCGATCGCCCCTCCACGTGATCTTCATGATGAGTACTCCCCCTCTGTCGGTGGCTCAGGTGATCTGATCGGGTCAGGCCGCGACCTCGGTCTTGCGGGGCCGGCCCCGGGGCCGCTTGCGGGGCACGACCACCCCGGCGATGAACAGCTCCCCGCCCCAGACGCCCCACGGCTCCCGACGCTCGAGCGCCCCGGCCAGGCAGGCCGGACGCACCGGGCAGTCGTGGCAGAGCGCCTTGGCCCGCTCGACGTCGGCCGGGGACTCGGCGAACCAGAGCTCGGCGTCGTGGGCCCGGCACGGGACCAGCTGCTCGAGCTGCTCGCCCTGGATCGGCTCGACGGCGTCCAGCAAGGCCATGAGCTGCATGGCCTGTCACCTCCTCATCTCCGACGGCCCAGGTGCTGGTGGACCTGGCCGTACTGCGGCGCCGGGGTGTCCGGCTGGGCGTGGTCCGCGGAGAACTACGAAGGCCGCGGACCCTTGGCGGGTTCCGCGGCCTGAGGAGGGGGCCGGCTGCTCGAAGGAGCTAGGCCGGCGGTCTACAGGATCTGGAGCCCGGTCGGATCGGGTTGCTGGTCGGGACGTCTGCAAAAAGGGAGCGGGTGCGGGCGCTGCCGATACCCACCCCGGCGGTGCCATCTGCGGTGATCGGAGCGGTGGTCCGGGCGTCGCCGCGGGTGCGGTGACGCAGGTCTGCCCCCAGACCGCTGCGCGGGGTGAGGGCGTGGCCGGTGCCGAGCAAGGTGGCGTCCGGGGACGTCACGGCGAGGGAGGGCACGGGCTTGGCGTACGTCGGCTCGACGTACATCCGCTCGTCAGTCATCAGGTCGGACATCGGACACCTCCTCTCGGCAGCGCAGCAGGACTCGCGGGCGCGAGTGCGTGATTCGACGGTAGGGGGAAGCCGCCCCCGCTGCCAAACCTTTTTTCGCAGATCCTCGGTTCGGCCGACGTCTGGCCCTCGTGCCCCCGTCACCGATGCCCGGTCGCCACCGCGAGAACCTCGAGAACCTCGACCCCGTATCGCTCCAGCTTGGCCGGGCCCACCCCGGCGATCTGCGCCAGGCCGGCGGAATCCCGGGGCAGGTGTTCGGCGATCGCCGCCAGCGTGGCGTCCGTGAACACCACGTACGCAGGAACCTTTGCGGCCGAGGCGGTCTCGCTGCGCCAGGTGCGCAGCGCCTCGAACACTGCCTCGTCGTAGGCCGGCGGGCAGTCCGCGCACCGACCCGTCTTGCGCTGCGCCGCGGTCTCCAACGCCGCCCCGCAGCCAGTGCATACGGTGCGCAGCGCCGCCTTGCCCGAGCGCCTGGCCCGCGCGGGCCGGCCGGCGCGCCCGCCCGACGCGACCGGCGTGGCGGCGCCGTCCAGGGTGGCGGCCAGCTGCCCGCCGTCCAGGAATCGGGACACCGAGCGGGAGGCCCGGCCCCCGGGCGTACGCGCCCGAGCCCAGCTGAGCACCAGGTGCCGGCGGGCGCGGGTGACGCCGACATAGAGCAGCCGGCGCTCCTCGGCGATGGCCTCCCAGCCCTGGGCCAGCGAGATCGGCATCAGCCCGTCGGAGAGCCCGACCAGGAACACCGCGTCCCACTCCAGGCCCTTCGCCGCATGCAGCGAGGCCAAGGTCACCCCCTGCATGGTCGGCGCGTGCTGGGCGGCCGCCCGCTCCTCCAGCTCGGCGACCAGCTCGGTCAGGCCTGCCTTCGGGTTCTGCTCGGCAACCGTGTCCGCCAACGAGGCGAGCGCCTGGAGGGACTCCCAGCGCTCCCGGACCGCTCCCCCGCTGCTCGGCGGCGTTTGGCTCCAGCCGGCCGAGGCGAGCACGTCCCGGGCCTGGACGCCCAGCGGCGCCCGCTCGTCGTCGGTGTCGTTGGCGTCGTCCGCGCCGCCCGCGCCGCCCGCGTTGTTCGGGCCGGCATAGGCCTGCCCGGACTCCGCGCGGGCAGCGCCGCGCAGCAGCAGGACGGCGTCGCGGACCTCCTTGCGGGAGAAGAAGCGCTCTCCGCCACGTACCAGGTACGGCAGGCCGGCTGTGGCCAGGGACTGCTCCAACGCCTGGGACTGGGCGTTGGTCCGGTACAGGACGGCGATCTCGGCGGCCGGCACCCCCTGCTCGATGAGCGCGGCGGCCCCTGCGGCCACGGTGGCCGCCTCCTCCTCGTCGTCGGCGTGGGCGACCAGCCGCGGCCGCGGGCCGTCCTCGCCCTGGGCCTGCAGCCGCAGGTTCGCGCCGTCCCCGACCCGCCCGGTCGGGTCCGGCGACGCCGAGGCCGGCGCGGCCAGAGCGTTGGCGAGCGCGACCACCTGCGGGGTGGACCGGTAGTCGCGGACCAGCTTGACCACCACCGCCTCCGGGTGGCGGCGGCGGAAGCCCAGGAGGTGCTCGGGGCTGGCACCGGTGAAGGAGTAGATGGTCTGGTTCGGGTCGCCGACGACGCACAGCTCGTCCCGGTCCCCCAGCCAGGCGTCCAGGAGCTGCTGCTGCAGGGCGCTGACATCCTGGTACTCGTCGACGACGAAGTGCCGGTACTGGGTCCGGACCGCCGCGAGCACGTCCGGGTGCTCGCCGAGGATGCCGGTGGTGATCAGCAACACGTCCTCGAAGTCGATCACCCCGCGGTCGGTCTTGGCCTGTTCGTAGGCCTCGAACAGCCGGGAGACGGTGATCAGGTCGAACCCGCCCGGCTCGCCCCGACCAGCCCGGACCGCGGCCGCCGAGTAGGTCTGCGGGGTCAGCAGGCTGACCTTGGCCCACTCGACCTCGGCAGCCAGGTCGCGCACCGCGGGCCGGTCGACGCTGAGCCGCAGCCGGGCGGCCGCGTCGGCGATCAGTGAGGCCTTGTGCTCGACCAGCGCGGGCGGCGGGCCACCGATGGTCCGCGGCCAGAAGTAGCCGAGCTGGCGCAGCGCCGCCGCGTGGAAGGTACGAGCCTGCACGCCGGCGACGCCCAGGTCACGCAGCCGGGTTCTCATCTCCCCGGCGGCCCGTGCGGTGAAGGTCACCGCCAGCACCTGCTGCGGTACGTAGACCCCGCTGAGCACCCCGTAGGCGATCCGGTGGGTGATCGCCCGCGTCTTGCCGGTGCCGGCGCCCGCCAGCACGC
This sequence comes from uncultured Actinomycetota bacterium, assembly GCA_963724535.1. Classification (GTDB taxonomy): domain Bacteria; phylum Actinomycetota; class Actinomycetes; order Actinomycetales; family Kineosporiaceae; genus JADJPO01. The sequence continues at coordinate 191,261 of CAVRVD010000016.1, read as the reverse complement.
AGACCGGCCCACGCAGGGCGGTCGCCACCTCGCGCTGCTCCGGGTCGAGGGCGGCCAGGACGGCGTCCGGGGACCGACCGGCACCGACGGCCGGACCAGCCGCCCGGCTGGTCGGGGTCGTCGTCGGGGTCGCCTCGGGGGTGGTCGTCGGGGTGTCGGTCGGGGTGGTCGTGGAGGAAGGACTGCTCATCTCGCTCACATCCTCTCAGCCACCGGTGACAATGGGGACATGACGATCGCGGCGACCTATCCGGCTCCGGCTCCAGGAACGGTGGTCATGTTCACCACGACCTGGTGCGGCTACTGCGTCCGGCTCAAGGGTCAGCTGCAGCGGGCCGGGGTGGAGTTCACCGAGGTGAACATCGAGCAGGACGGCGAGGCCGCCGCGTTCGTCGTGGGCGTCAACGGGGGGAACCGAACGGTACCCACCGTGCTGTTCCCGGACGGGTCGGCGGTGACGAACCCGCCGTCCCGCGTAGTGCTCGACCGCCTCGGCCACTAGCGACGCCTTCGGCGCCCGGATCGGGCGTCTCCCGGTGACACCAGCAGGACCAGGAGGGCCGTGGTGGAACAGCAGAACCCGAACGAACCGCGTCGGCGTACCCAGCAGCCAGGCACCCAGCAGCCCGGCACCAGCGAGCAGGCCCGACGGACCCGGCGGCGAACCGACCCGCTGCCCCGGCTGGTCGTCGGTCGTCCGGTGCGGGTCAGCCCCCACGGCGCCCAAACCGGCCAGGCGCTGGCCTCCGGCGCCCCGGCGATCTCCTCGGACGGGCGCTACGTCGCCTTCGTGACGACCGGCGAGGACAGCGACGTCTACGTGCGCGACCTGGTCGAGAACCGCACCGTGCTGGTCAGCCGGTCGCTGCGCGGCGGGCCCGGCAACGGCTCCTCGTTCCAGCCCGCGATCTCGGCCGACGGACGGTTCGTGGCGTTCACCTCCGCCGCCCAGGACTTGGTGGCCATCCCGGTCGGGGACACCCTGCAGGTGTACCTGCACGACATGCGCACTCACGCGATCAGCCTGGTCAGCCGCAACGACGACGGCCAGCCCGGGGAGCGGGACTCGTACTCGCCGTCGGTGTCGGCCGACGGCCGGTTCATCGCGTTCAGCTCGTTGTCGCAGACCCTGGACACCGATGACGACACGCCCACTCCGGACGTGTACCTGCACGACCAGGTCACCGGGCACACCGAGCTGATCAGCGTGACGGCGGACGGCACCTCGGCCGGCGGCATCTCCGGGCAGCCCTCGATCTCGGCGGGCGGCCGGCTGGTCGCGTTCAGCACCACCGCGACCCTCGACCCGGATGACGACAACGACACCAGCGACGTCTATGTCTACGACACGGTGACCGGGGAGAACGACCTGGTCAGCCGGGCCACCGACGGCACGGCGGGCTCGGATGCCTCGCACACGCCGTCCATCTCGGCCGACGGCTCCTCGGTCGCCTTCGCCTCCAAGGCCGACGACCTGATCCACGGCGACGACAACCGGGCCAGCGACGTCTTCGTCCACCACCGGGACGAGCAGCAGACCCGGCTGGTCTCGCTGGCCGGGGACGGCACCCCCGGCAACGACGACTCGCACTCGCCGTCCATCTCCGGCGACGGGCGCCGGGTGGCGTTCCTGTCCGAGGCGACGGACCTGGCCCCCAGACTGGACGACGCCGAGCCGGACGTGGACCGTGCGTTCGTGCGCGACCTGGACGGCGCCGGCACAGCGATGGTCGGCTCGACCTCACGCCGCGAACCCGGCAACGGGGAGTCCTCGTCGGTGTCACTGTCCTCCTGGGGGCGGCACGTGGCCTTCACGGACACCTCCAGCGATCTGGCCGGGGCAACCGGCGAGGCACCGGGCATCCCGCAGGTCTACGAGGCCAGGCTGCACACGGCAAGCATCCCGGCGCCCCTGAACGACGAGCCGCACTGACCCCTGCTGCCGAGGAGGTACTCGGCCCACAGGCCCACAGGCCCACAGGCCCGCAGGCCCGCAGGCCCACAGCCACCGCCGTGCACGCTGATCTTCACGGGGGTTCCGCACACCGAGCGTGAAGATCAGCGTGCACGGCAACGGTCACCCTGGCAGCCCGAACCGCGCACGCTGATCTCCACAGCGGTGCCACGGCCCCAGCGTGAAGATCAGCGTGCGGGTAGGTGGTCGCAGGCTCAGCGCCAGTGGCCCCCGCCGTCCCGGATCGGGCCGCCGAACCACTGCTCGATGAGCCGACGGGCGATCGAGACCGCAGGCGGCAGCAGCAGCTCCTCGGTGGCCACGTCCAGGGACAGCTCCTCCCGGCTCCACCAGCGGGCCTGGGCGAGCTCGGCGCCGTCCACGGTGATCTGCGTGGTCCGGGCGTAGCCGGTGAAGCCCAGCATCAACGAGGATGGGAACGGCCACGGCTGGCTGCCCCGGTAGACCACTCGGCCGACCTGCACGCCGCTCTCCTCGGCCACCTCGCGGCGCACCGCCTGCTCCAGGGACTCACCCGGCTCGACGAACCCGGCCAGGGTCGAGAACCGGCGGGGCGGCCAGGCCCCCTGGTGGCCGAGCAGGATCCGGTCCTCGGAGTCGACCACTGCCATGATCACGGCCGGGTCGGTGCGTGGGTGGTGCTCCGCGGGGCACGCCGTGCAGCGACGCGACCAGCCGGCGGACGCGACCACGGTGGGCTCGCCGCAGCGCGAGCAGCGCGGATGCCCGGCGTGCCAGTTCGCCAGCGAGAGCGCGGCGGTGAACAGCCCGGCATCGGTGTCGTCGAGTACGGCACCAACCTCGCGCAAGGTCGCCAGCCGCTCGCCGGGCCCGATCGTGCCCGGACCCACGACCAGCAGCCGGGCGTCGCCGTCCGGGGACTGACCCAGGAAGACCACCAGCGCGTCCGGCTCCGTCCGGACCCGAGGAGCCGGGCGAAGCGCCAGCCGGATGCCGGCCCCGGAGTCGAGGACCGGGGCCCGGTCGCCGTCCAGCTCCAGCACCAGCGTGCCCGCCTGCCGTAGCAGGGCGGCGAGCAGGTCCGGCTCGAACCGGCGATGGGCGGCGCGGTCCAGGGTGGAGCGGGACAACGACGGTTGGTCCAGCTCGCGCGTCACCCGGCCAGGGTAGTGACGCCGCAGCCGGTGACCGGCGCAGCGCCGGGCCGGGCCACCATTCGACTACTGGTTGTAGCCGTCGGGTGTCGCACACCGGCTTCGGGCGGGTCTCACCCGTACCGTGGGTACGTGCCCGCTCCCCGCAGCCCGCTCGCCCTCGCCGCACTCGTCTGCGCGGCGGTCAAGGGCTCGGAGCCGGTAAGCGCGCGCACCGTCACCGTCCACGACCCGGACGTCGACGCTGCCTGGGTCGAGGACACCATCGGCCGCCAGTGGGTGGTCCGGGCACCGCGGACCAGCGCGGCCGGGGCCCGGATGGACGCCGAGAGCCGCTTGGTCGATGGGCTGTACGGCTGGGTGTCGTTCTCGGTGCCGAAGACGGCCGGGCACGCCGCCCTGCCCACCGGTGGCAGGGCCTTCGTGCACCGGGCCCCGTCCGGCACCCCACTGGACGCCGCACGATTGGCGGCCTCCCCCGCACTGGCCGCCTCGCTGGGCCGCACCCTGGCCGTGGTGCACGACCTACCGACCCGGCTGGTCGCCGATGTCGACATGCCGGTGTACGAGGCCGAGGAGTACCGCCAGCGCCGCCTCGCCGAGGTGGACCGAGCTGCGGCGACCGGCCAGGTTCCCTCCGCGCTGCTCAGCCGCTGGGAGGCCGAGCTCGAGGAGACGACCGCCTGGCGGTTCGTGCCGTGCCTCGTTCACGGGGAGCTGGACGGGGACAGCGTCCTGGTCGAGGGCAACGAGGTCAGCGGGATCGTCGACTGGGCCCAGGCCCGGGTGGCCGACCCGGCCGACGACTTCGCCTGGCTGGCCAACGCCGTCCAGCCCGGGGTCTTCGAGACCGTCCTGAGCGCCTACTCCGCCAAACGTCGGACCCAGGCCGACGCCGACCTGGCCCGCCGGGCGCGCCTGGCCGGTGAGCTGCTGCTGGCCCGCTGGCTGCTGCACGGGGTCAGCACCGAGGACCGCCCGGTCGTCGACGACGCGGTCGCCATGCTCAGCGAACTGGAGCGGTCCCTGGGCGACTGAGCCACTGGCCGCCATGCCCGCCAAAGACCGCGACACGCTGCAACACGCCGATGCAGCACGCCGTTTCGGGTCCGTGGCGAGCCTGTCTCAGGCCGCCGCGGCGCGCTAGCCCTGGTGCGCCGACCGGGTCCGCTCGTCGTGCACGAGGTGTGCTCGGCGCAGCCGCTCCAGCAGGTTCGGCTCGTCGCCGATCAGCGAGCGGTACCTGGCCGGGACGACGCTCAGCCGGCCCTCCTCACGCACCAGCCGCTGGTAGTTCTGCTCGCGGATGGCGGGGTCGGTCTCGTAGTCGAGGTCGAGGTACTGCTCGGTGTGCCGGCGGACGTTGTTGATGATCGTGCGGGCCTTGCCCTTCGGCGAGTACAGCGACAGCAGCACGGTGACCAGCAGCGTGCCCACGATCACGGTCAACGACAGCGACGTGCTGACCTCGACGACCTTCACCTTCTCGCCGTCGTTGATGAACGGCACGTTGTTCTCGTGCAGGGCATGCAGGATCAGCTTCACCCCGATGAACGCCAGGATCACCGCCAGCCCGTAGGACAGGAAGATCAACCGGTCCAGCAGGCCGTCGATCAGGAAGTACAGCTGGCGAAGGCCCATCAACGAGAACGCGGTCGCGGTGAAGACGATGAACGCGCTCTGGGTCAGACCGAAGATGGCGGGGATGGAGTCCAGCGCGAACAGGATGTCGGTGCCGCCGATGCCCACCATCACCAGCAGCATCGGGGTCATCATCCGGCGTCCGTCGACGACGGTGAACAGCTTGTCGCCGTCGTAGTGGGGGGTGGTGGGAATCACCTTGCGCGCCAGGCGCACGACCAGGTTGTCCGCGGTGTGGGAGTCGGCTCCGGACTCGCCCTTGAGCAGGTTCCCGGCGGTGAGCAGCAGGATCAGGCCGAAGGCATAGAACACCCACGCGTACCGGTTGATGAGGGCCGCGCCCAGAGCGATGAACGCCCCCCGAGCCACCAGGGAGAAGGCAATCCCGAACAACAGCACCTTCTGCTGGTCAGCCCGTGGAACCGAGAAGCCGGCCATGATGATCAGGAAGACGAACAGGTTGTCGACGCTGAGCGCCTTCTCGGTGATGTAGCCGGCGAAGTACTCCAAGCCGTACTCGGTGCCGGCGAAGTACCAGAGGCCGAACCCGAACAGCACGGCGAACCCGACGTAGATCGCCGACCAGCGGGCCGCCTCGGCCAGGGTCGGGGTGTGCGCCTTGCGGACGTGGAAGAAGAAGTCGAAGGCCAGCAGGCCGCCGATTCCGGCGATTGTCGCCACCCACACCCAGGTCGGTACGTTCACGGCGTCCTCTCACGGCGGTCCTGCGGAGCTGCGGTGTGCGGTGCCGGTGCCGGTGCCTGGACGGCCCGAACGTCGACACCCCTGCTCACGGTCGGCGAGGTTCAGCCGTCACGCACGAGTGCGTCGGTGACCAGGGCAGCCAGCCCGGCGCCATCGAGCGGGTCGACCGGTCGCACCGTGTGACCGGTCGATGCGTAGAAGAATGCAGCCGATACCGTCTCGGCTGCCACTCGGAGCAGGCTCGACCAGGCCAGCCGGTAGACCGCGAGCTGGACGGCGGCCGCCGTCCGCTCCGCCTCGTCGACCGGTGGTGGGCCGGTCTTCCAGTCCACGACCTCCCAGGTCGCTGCGGGCACGTCACCATCCACGCCGGCGCCGGCCCCACGCCAGAACACCGCGTCGATCCGACCACGCAGCATGACGGTGGCCGGCCCTGCGCCCGGCCCCGCGGCGGAGCCCAGGAGCCGGATCGGGGTCTCCACGGCCACCTCCACCGCGTGCGGGGTGCGTTGGGCCCACGGCGAGTCGAGGAAGTGGCGCTGCAACCGGGCCAGGGCGGCGTCGTCCATCTCGTCCAGTCCCTGGTCGGCGGCCCCGGGCAGCTCGTCGACGTCGACCAGGGCGGCGGCGGCGAAGCGCTGTTCCAGCCAGGTGTGGAACGCCGAGCCGCGCCGCGTCTGCGGGCTCGGCGGACGCGGCATCGGCCGGCGCAGCATCCCCGCGAGCTCGGCCGGGTCCCGGGCCAGAGTGACCATCCGGGAGGCGCTGAGATGGGTGGGCAGCCGCACCAGTGCGGAGGCGCCGGTGCCGGCGTCCCGCTCGGCGAGCAGCGCCATGACCTCGCCGTCCCAGCCCCCCGGGTCGCGCGCCGCGTTCGCCGGGCCCGGGTCCCGCCCGCGGTCGGGACCGGCGGCCAGGTCGACCATCGCCGCCCGGACCAGTCGGGCGGCCTCGGTCAGCGCCGCCCGGCGTCCGCCGAGCGGGTCGGTCGGCCAGGGCACCGACCGGTGGATCTGCTCGCGGGGGTTGGTCGCTCCGTCGGCGACCGCATGCCAGGTGCCGACCCGCACTGCGCCCGGCGCCGGCCCGACCCCGGTCGTGCCGGCGAGCTCGGCGACCTCGCCGAGGAACCGGGACGCGGACCGCGGCCGGCTGCCGTCCGACCAGGCCGCCCCGGACAGCAGCAACGTGCTGCGGGCACGGGTGAGCGCCACGTAGGCGAGCCGACGCTCCTCGTCCAGCAGGTGCTCGCCGCAGTCCTCCTTGAACAGCTCCAACGCCCCCTTCAGCTCCTCCTGCGAGCCGACCGCGCCGATCCGCCACTGCGGCAGCGAGGCCGCGTCCCCGCGGACCGGGTACGGCAGGGCGCCGTAGTCCCTCAGCCAGGCCTCGCTGGGCCCGGGGGCGCGCCCGGCGTGGCCGTTGGGGAAGGTGCCCTCGACCAGCCCGGGGACGGCGACGACGTCCCACTCCAGACCCTTGGCGGCGTGCACCGTCATCACCTGGACGGCGTCGGCGCGCACCTCGGCGAGCGGGGCGTCCAGGCCGCGTTCCTCGGTCTCGGCGGCGGACAGCCAGGCCAGGAACGCGCCGAGCCCGGCTGCGGCGCCCTCGGCGGCGGACCCAGCCGGGCCGCGGCGACCCCCGGCACGTTCGGCGAACGAGGCGGCCACGTCGATGAACGCGTCCAGATGGGCCCGGGCCGCCGCCGGCGCCCGGCCCGGGACGGCGGCGACCTCGACATCGAGCAACAGCGCCCGCTCCACCTCGGCGACCAGCTCCGGCAGCGGCTGCGCGGTGCGGCGGCGCAGCTGGCGCAGGACCGCGGCCAGCCGGCTCAACCGGCTCCGGCCGGTGGCCGAGACGAGCTGGCCGGCCGGACCGGTCCAGTCCTGCGGCGGCAAGGTATCGAGGGCCTCGACCAGGCTGAGGTCGTCGACCGGGTCGAGCACCGGGACGTCGCGATGCTCGCCGCCGACCGGGCCGCGCCGCCACATCATCCGGGCCCAGGCGCCGAGCGCCTCCAGATCGCGTGGACCGATCCGGTGAGCGGCGCCGGTGAGCAGGCGCATCAGCGAGTCCCCGCGCGAGGCGTCGTGCACCACCTCGAGAGCGGCCCGCAGGTCGGCCACCTCGGGCACGTGCAGCAGGCCCCCGAGGCCGACCACCTCGACCGGCAGGTCACGGCCGCGCAGCGCCGCTTCGAGCAGCGGGAACAGCGAGCGCACCCGGCACAGCACCGCCGCGGACCGCCCGGCCCGCCAGGCAGCCTCGATCGCCTCGGCGACGGCATCGGCCTCGTCCTCGACGGTGGCGTGCCAGGCCAGCAGCACCTCGCCCGCCGCCGCGGCGTCCCGTTCCCGCAGTGGGGGCACGTCGAGAGTGCCCGACCCGGCGGCGGGCAGCCAGGACGGCCGGCGGCGCAGCGGCGCAGCGACCGTGTTCGCGGCGGCCAGGACGGCCCGGTCGTTGCGCCAGCTGGTGGCCAGGTGTAGTACCGGTGCGGGGTCTGTCCCGCGACTCGGGTGGTGGGCCGGGAAGTCGACCGGGAAGCGGTACAGGTTGCCGGCCGAGGCCCCGCGCCAGCCGTAGATCGACTGGTGGGGGTCGCCGACGGCGGTCACCGGATGTCCCTCGCCGAACAGCCGGCGCAGCAGGGTGAGCTGGGCGTGGCTGGTGTCCTGGTACTCGTCGAGCAGGACGACGCCGAACCGCTGCCGCTCGCCGGCCCCGACCTCGGGCACCTCGGCCGCCACCCTCGCCGCCAGGGCGACCTGGTCACCGAAGTCGATCACTTCGAGCTCACGCTTGCGGCGGAGGTAGGCCTGGACGATCGGCAGGATCCGACGCCTGGCGGCGAGTCGGGTCAGCACCTTGGCGACCGGCGCCGGCGGGGTACCGGGCGCGGCGGCGCCGGTCCTGGCCGGAAGCGCCGCGACCCGCTCCAGGACCTCGCTGACCACCGCGTCGACGTCGTCGACTCCGACCAGGTGCTCGGCGCACTCGGCGGCCAGGCTGAGCACCGCGTCGACCACGGTGCTGCGGGCGGCGTCCACCCCGGACATGTCGCCGTCCCAGCCCTCGACCAGCTCATCGACGATCTGCCAGGCACCGGCCTCGCTGATCAGGCGGCTACCGACGTCCAGGCCGAGCCGCAGGCCGTGGTCGGCGACGATCGAGGCCGCGTAGGCGTGGTAGGTCGACACGGTGACCCCGCTCGCCGGGTCGGCTGCTGTCGTCGGCACCACGAACCCCTTACGGGCCAGGGCGCCCAGCCGGGAGCGGATCCGGTCGCCGAGCTCGGCCGCGGCCTTGCGGGTGAAGGTGAGGCCGAGCACCTGCTCGGGGCGCACCACGCCGCCTGCGACCAGGTGCACCACCCGGGCGGCCATGGTCTCGGTCTTGCCCGAACCGGCTCCGGCCAGGACCAGGAGCGGGCGGTCGGCGTCCGCCTCGATCACGGCGACCTGCTCGGCGGTCGGGGCCGGCCGGTCCAGCAGGGCGGCGATCCGGCGCGCAGACAGGCGTTCGACCGGCCCCGGACCGGCCGCCTCGTCCGCCGTTCCCGCCTCGTCCCGGTCGGCCGGGTGCCTGCGCGCGGGGCCGGCGGGCTGCGGGGCCCGCACCGGCACAGCCTCGAGGTCGAACATCAGCTGCTCGTCGTCCGGATCGGATCGCCGGGTGCGCTGGCGGGGGCTCATCGCAGGACCTGGCGACCCTCGAGCTGGGCCGGGCAGCTGCGCCGCACGTCGCAGGTGCGACACCGCGGGTTCACGGTGGCCGCGAACTCCTGCCCGGCCATGCCCTCGGCCACCCGTTCGACGAGCTCGCCCGCCCACCGCGGCTCGGCGTCCTCGGCCAGCGGGGCCTGCTGCTGGACCGTGACCCGCTTGTTTCCGTCACCCAGCTGCACCAGGGCCGCACCGCCGGGTGCTGCGCCGCGCAGTACCGGGTCGGGGTCCGGCTCCGGCGCGCAGACCTGCTCGACGGCGGCATGCACGGCCACCTGGTAGGTGCCGAGCTGGGCGTTGCGGGCCAGCTCGGCGACGGTCGGCTTGGTCTTACCGGTCTTCAGGTCGACCACGACCAGCCGGCCGTCGGCGTCGCGCTCCAACCGGTCGAGGCGGGCGTGGATCTCGGCCCTGCCGACCCGGGCGACCAGCTCATGCTCGGTGGCGACCAGCTCCCGTCCCTGGCTGCGGGCGGCCCGCACGTACTCGGCGAACGCGGTGAGCATCGCCTCGGCGCGGGCCCGCTCGTCGCGCTTGACCCAGCCTTCGCGCAGACCGAGTCCGTCGAAGCGCAGGGCGAGCAGCTCCTCGAGCAGACCAAGGTCGCCGTCCGGGACCGCCTCGACCAGTTCGTGGATCATCGTGCCGAGGCTGGCCGAGGCACCCGTCGGACGCGCGCCGCCGCAGGTCTGCAGCAGCCAGCGCAGCGGGCAGCGGTCGAACTGCTCGACCTTGGATGGTGAGACCCGCACCGGGGCGCCGGGTGGGCGCAGCGGGCCGTCGTCGGACAGCGGCGCCAACCCGTACCACTGGTCGGGGTCGGCCCCGGGGACGCCGGCCCGGGCCAACCGGGCCAGGGCCAGTGCGGCCCGGTCCCGCCGCGCCTGGTCGCCCGCCGTTCCCCCCGCCTCGTCTGCAGCCACCTCCTGGAGCAGGACGGCGCGCAGCTCGGCCACGAGGGCGGGCAGGGTCATCGGCCGCGGCACCGGTGTCAGCGCCCGCAGCTCGCCCGGGCCGGGGGCGTCTGCGCCGCCGTCGGACCCCGGCGCCTCAACCAGGTCGAGGAACGGCGAGGGCAGGTGGTCCTCGGAGCGGACCGCGGTGACCACCAGGTGTCGGCGGGCCCGGGTGGTCGCAACCAGGAACAGCCGCAGCTCGTCGTCCAGGACAGCACGTCGCCGCGCGTCCAGGACCGGTCCGCGCTCGGGTGGGCGCACCGGCAGGTGCCGGTCGACGAGGTCGGCCAGCTCCTGCGCGCCGAGCAGTGAGCTGCGCAGCCGCAGGTCCGGCCAGGTCCCCTGCTGCACACCGGGAACCGCGACGACGTCCCACTCTCGGCCGGCCGCGCCGGTGGCGGTGACCAGGGTGACTGAGTCACCGGCCGGGGCCCGTTCAGCCAGGGTGTCCGCCGGCAGGTCCTGGCCCTCCAGGTAGTCCAGGAAGGCTGCCGGGTGCGCGTGCGGCAGCCGGTCGACGAAGGCGGCGGCGGCCTCGAACAGGGCCACCACGGCGTCCAGGTCGCGGTCGGCCCGGGCGCCGGCCACGCCGCCGGCCAGGGCCAGTCCCTGCCACTGCGGGGCGAGACCGCTGGCCTGCCAGATCGCCCACAGCACGGTCTCCGCACTGGCGCCGGGTTCGGCCAGTGCCAGCCGGCCCGCGGCGATCGCCTCGGCGACCCGACGCACCGGACCGGGCCGGCCCTGGGCCGTCGCGGCGGCCGCGGGGGCCTGCGCGTCGGCCACCGCCTCGACCACCAGCTCGACCAGCAGCTCGTCGCTGGGCCGGCCACCGCCGGCGGCCAGCTCCTCGCCGCGCAGCTGCTGGCGGATCCGGCGCACCGCCAACGTGTCCGCGCCGCCGATCGGCCCGGTGAGCAGCCCGACGACGACATCGCTGGTCAGCTCGCCGGCCTCGAGCACGCAGCGCAACACCCGACGCAGTGGGACGACGGCTGGTTCGTCGCGCACCGGCAGCTCGGTGCCCGGCACCGCGACCGGGACCCCGGCCGCGGCGAGCGCCCGACGCAGCGCGGCCGTGGAGGCCACCGAACGGACCACGACCGCCATCTCGGCCCACGGCACCGCGTCGTCCAGGTGCGCGCGGCGCAGCAGCTGGGCGACGAAGGCGGCCTCCTGGGCCGGCGAGGCGAGCAGGTGCACCTCCCGGTGGCCGGGCCGCTGCGGTGACCGGCTCGTCGTCCGGGCGCTGCGGTGGGCGACCAGACCGGAGCTGGAGATCCCGGCCGTGACCCGCTCGGCGACCCGGCGCAGCACTAGGCCGTGCCGGTGCACGGTGCGCAGGACCACCTGGCGGGCGGGGCCGCCGTCGACCGTGCGCAGCCGGTCGGCGGCCTCGGTCAGCAGCCGGGGCCGGGCACCGCGGAAGCCCTGGGTGGCCACGTCGGGGTCGCCGAGCAGCACCAGGTCGTGCCCGCCGCCGGCCAGCATCGCGACCAGCCGGGCACCGGAGGTGGTCAGCTCCTGGGCGTCGTCGACGATCACCAGGGCGCGGCTGGCCCGTTCGGCGGCGAGCAGCTGTGCGTCGCCCGCCAGCAGCGCAGCGGCCGCCTCGACGATGCCGGCCGGGTCGAACGCGCCGGGCGTGGCCAGCGACGTGACGTCGAGGTACTCGGCGTAGACGTCGGAGGCCGCCACCCAGTCCGGCCGGTCGTGGTCACGGCCCAGTCGAGCCAGGTCGGCCGGCGAGAGCCCGCGCTCGACGGCCCGCATCAGCAGGTCGCGCAGCTCGTCCCGGAACCCGCGCAGGGTACGGACCTGCTGGTCCAGGTCGGTCGGCCAGCGCGGCACGAACCCGGCACCGGCGGCGTGCCCGGCGAGCAGGTCGGCCAGCACCCGGTCCTGCTCGGCCCCGGAGATCAGCCGCGGGGCGGGCTCGCCGTCCAGCACCAGCCACCGGCGCAGCAGCCCGAAGGCATAGGAGTGCGGGGTGCGGGCCAGTGGCTCGCGCAGGGTGCGGCCGAGCCGGGCGGTGACCCGCTCGCGCAGAGCGGTCGCGGCGGACCGGGTGGGCGCGAGCACGAGCACCTGGGCGGGGTCCAGACCGTCCCGGTCGATCCGGGTCAGCACCGTCTGCACGGCGACCGTGGTCTTGCCAGTGCCCGGCCCGCCGACCACCACCAGCGGCCCACTGCCCTGCCGGACGGCGATCGCGGCGGCCTGGTCGTCGTCCGGCTGGGGCGGGGGCGGCTCGACCAGTGCGGGGGCGACCAGGCGCAACAGACCGGACGGTACCGCCGCCGCAGCGCCGACCGACAGCTGCTCCAGACTCCCCGCTGCCACAGCTTCGATCCCACCACACGCCGCCGACAGACCGGTGGCGGCTCGCTGCCGAGGGCGGGATCGACACCGCGTCGGGTCAGTGTCCTGCCCCGTACGCCCCGTCACCCCACGGGGTCGCCGTGCCAGCGGGCCCGGAGCAGGTCGACCCGTCGCCCGTCGGCACGCAACGGGGTGGCCTCACGCCGGTAGTGCTCCAGCGCGCGGTCCGCGTGCCCGGGTGGGGGCGAGCCGTCGGCCCGCAGCACCCGCCACCACGCCACCGCCCCGCCCCAGTGCGACATCACCGACCCGACCTGGCGTGGTCCCAGCCGGCCGACGTCCGGACGTCCGGTGAGGTACTCGGCGACGTCGCCGTAGGTCATCACCTGGCCGGCAGGGATTCGCTCGACCAGATCCAGGACGGCGGCCACGGCGTCCGGCACCGCTTCGGGGACGGGGCCGGGCGCCGGCTCCGGCACGGCTCCGGGCCTACCGTCGTCCCGGTCGTGGTCCCGGTCGCCGGGATGCTGGGGTCGGTCCGGGTGCACCGGGTCAGTGTGCCCCCTAGCCTGAGCCCCGTGACCACCCAGGACAGCAGTGAGCGGGAGAGCACCCGTGACTATGCCGGCGAGGGGATCGTCGTGCACTGGAAGGCCGGCCTGTGCCTGCACTCCGAGCGGTGCTTCGGGACGCTGCCGGAGGTGTTCCGGCCCACGCAACGACCGTGGATCCAGGTGTCCGAGGCGGACGCCGACTCCGTGGCCGCCGCGGTCGAGATGTGCCCCAGCGGCGCGTTGACCTACACCCGTACGTCGAGCAACCAGACATCTACCAGCACCTCGAAGGGACAGGACTCCATGAGCGAGCGGGACGACAGCGACGTCACCGTGATCACCGTCACGGCCGGGGGACCGAACATGGTCAGCGGCCAGGTGGAGATCCGCAACGACGCCGGAGAGCTGGTCAAGACCGCCAAGAAGGTCGCGCTGTGCCGGTGCGGGGCCAGCGAGAACAAGCCGTTCTGCGACGGCAGCCACAACCAGGTCGGCTTCAGCGACCCGGGTCCGAGCGTGGACTGACCCTGCCACCGACCGGCGTGCGGCTCGCCGCTCGACGGGTGGGCGACCGCCATTCGTGCGGTGTCGGGAACCGGACGGCGATCCGTCGCGTCCCAGGGGCGTCGATCACTGACGTCAACACGGGTGCGGAGGCGGACGATGTCGCGACGAGGTCTGGCCGGTGGCCTGGGTGCCCTGACCGCGGCGGCGCTGGCCGCCGGGATGCTGCTGTCCGGGCAGGCCCGGACCGGGTCGATGTTGCCGGGCGGGTCCGGGTCAGACGGGGGCTCCGGCGGCGCGGCGCGGGTGCGCCTGGACGACGCCGCCCCTGTGGCGCTGCGGACCGGGCAGAGCTGTGAGGTGCTGCTCGAGCACTACCGGCGGGTGGGCACCACCGAGGTGACCGCCTGGGGGCTGGGCGGCGGCCCGGTGATGTTCGGCAGAGCGGCGGCCACCACTCCCGACGCCGGGCTTGGCGGGGCCGACTCGGCCGCTGGGGCCGAGCGGAGCGTGGCGGTGCCCTCCGCCGCGGCGGAGGGCACCCGCTCCGAGAGCGGGACCACGATCCAGGTGGTCGGCGTCGACGAGGCCGACCTGGTCAAGCGGTCCGGGGACCTGCTGCTGACGCTGCGTCCTGGCGCCGACACCCGGCTGCACGTGCTGCGCACCGACCTCGCCGCCGGCACCGCGCGCCCGCTCGGCTCGGTCGAGCTGACCGGCTGGCCGGACAGCTTGCTCGTCGAGGGCGACACCGCCCTGGTGGTCAGCACCGCGCTGACCGCCGTCACGCCGTCCGATGGACCAGTACCCGGCGCCGAGACCGACGCACGGATGATCATGCCGTGGGTCCCGCCGGCGACCCGACTGGACCAGGTGGACCTGAGCGATCCGAGCCGCCCGCGAGTGGTCGCCTCGCTCGTCGTCGACGCCTCGGTGGCCGGGGCCCGGCTGGTGGACGGGGTCGCCCAGGTGGCCCTGACCGGCCCGCCGTCGCTGCGGTTCCCGGCGCCGACCGACGGCTCGTTCGACCAGCAGCAGATGGTGACGCGCAACCGCGAGGTGGTCGCGGACTCGGCGATCGAGGACTGGCTGCCGCAGGCCCGGTTCTCCACGCCGGACGGCGCGAGCACCACCGCCGCGCTGCTCGACTGCGCGGACGTGGGCATCCCGGCCACGGACTCCGGGGTGTCCACCCTGACCCTGCTCACCGCCGACCTGCGCGGCGCCGGGCTGGCCGCGCGACGCACGACCGGGGTGGTGGCCTCGGGAACCACGGTGTACGCCGACGCCGAGCAGACCGTGGTCACCACGCCGGTGGTCGCCACGACCGGCTCCGACGAGCCGGCCCCCTCGCCGAGCCCCATCGCGCCCAGGGTCCCGGGCAGGACGGCGACCGCGGTGCACGTGTTCGACCGACAGGGACGCGAGCAGCTGCGCTACGCGGCCAGCGGCCAGGTGCCGGGCCAGGTGCTCAACCAGTTCTCCCTCGACGTGCACGACGGCTTCCTGCGGGTGGCCACCACCGAGGAGTCCTGGGCCGGGCCGATTCCGATGCCTGAGCCGATGCCTGAGCCGATGCCTGAGCCCTTGCCTGAGCCGTTGCCTGAGCCCAGCAACCGCGATACGTCGGGGGCGTCGGTCGGCGACGAGCCGGTCACCCGACCGGCCCCGACACCGGCCAGCCAGAGCCGGGTGAGCGTGCTGCGCCGGGATGGGGACCGACTGAGCGTGGTCGGCGAGGTGGCCGGGCTGGGCCTGGGCGAGCGGATCTACGCCGTCCGGTTCCTCGGCG
Source organism: uncultured Actinomycetota bacterium (assembly GCA_963724535.1). GTDB lineage: Bacteria > Actinomycetota > Actinomycetes > Actinomycetales > Kineosporiaceae > JADJPO01. The sequence continues at coordinate 175,966 of CAVRVD010000016.1, read as the reverse complement.
ATCTCGGCTACGTGGTGACCTTCCGGCAGACCGACCCGCTGTACGTGATCGACCTGTCCGACCCGACCGCGCCGCGGGCGGCGGGGGAGCTGAAGATCCCCGGCTACTCGGCCTACCTGCAGCCGGCCGGGCAGGGCCTGCTGCTCGGTCTCGGCCAAGACGCCGACGCCCGGGGGCGGGTGAAGGGCCTGCAGCTGTCGCTGTTCGACGTCTCCGATCCCGCTGCGCCCCAGCGCATCTCCACCACGGTCCTGCCGAACGCGTTCTCCGAGGCCGAGTCCGACCACCACGCGTTCAGCCTGGTCGACTCCCTCGTGCTGGTGCCGTACAGCCGCTACACCACCGTGGCCGACGCCGGGCTGGTGGCCACCCGGCTGGACGGTCGCCGGCTGACCCAGCCCACGCTGCTGCGCCGCGGGCAGTCGCCGCCGCTGCGCAGCCTGGTCGACGGCGGCCACGTCTGGTCGGTTGGCCTGGACGGGGTCGTGGTCTACGACGCCGAGACGCTGGAGCGGGTCAGCAGCACCGGCTACGGGGGTTGATCGGCGTCCGGGTTCACCACAACCCCCGCCACAGCGCGCGAATACCCGTGCATATCGGACACCGCGCACAGGTTGTGGTGAATCCGGACGGTTGTCAGTAGGTCGGCAGGTCCGGGTCGACGTCCCGCACCCAGGCCAGCACGCCGCCGGCGAGATGGGTCACATCGTGGCGCCCCGCGGCGGCCAGCACGGCCAAGGCCCGCGCCGACCGAACCCCCGACTTGCAGTACAGCACCAGATCCCCGTCCGGCACCCGATGCCCGCCACCGCCGGAGACGGCATCGACGAGGTCGGCCAGGGGCAGCAGCACCGATCCCGGAATGGTGACGATGTCCTGCTCGAAGCGCTCACGGACGTCGACGAGGGTGAACGAGCGGCGCCCCCCCTGCCGGTCGGCGAGCATGGTGGCCAGGGTGAACGAGTCCACCTCCGGCACCGGCTCGCCCTCGACCAGCCCGCAGAACTGCTCGTAGTCGACCAGCTCGGTCACCGGCCGTCGGTCCGGGTCGGGCCGCACCCGCAACGTCTGCCATTCGGTGCTGAGGGCGTCGAAGACCAGCAATCGGCCGAGCAGCGGCTCGCCGAACCCGCAGATCAGCTTGACCGCCTCGGTCGCCATCACCGAGCCGATCGCCGCGCAGAGGATGCCGAGCACGCCGCCCTCGGCGCAGCTCGGCACCGACCCCGGTGGCGGCGGCTCGGGGAACAGGTCCCGGTAGACCGGGCCGCGCCCGCCGTCCGGGGGCCTGGCCCAGAACACGCTGACCTGCCCGTCGAAGCGGTAGATCGACCCCCACACCTCGGGCAGCCCGAGGAGCTCGCAGGCATCGCCGACCAGGTAGCGGGTCGGGAAGTTGTCCGCGCCGTCCACCACCAGGTCGTAGCCGCCGAGCAGGTCCAGGGCGTTGGCGGAGTCCAGCCGCTGGGGGTGTCGCACCACCTCGACGTGCGGGTTCACCTCGGCCACCGCATCCGCCGCGCTGTCGACCTTGAGCCGGCCCAGGTCGGACTGCCCGTGCACCACCTGGCGCTGCAGGTTCGAGACGTCCACCACATCGGCGTCGATGACCCCGATCCGGCCCACCCCGGCGGCGGCCAGGTAGAGCAGCACCGGGCTGCCGAGACCACCGGCCCCGACCACGGCCACTCGGGCCGCCTTGAGCCGGCGCTGCCCCAGCACGCCGACCTGGGGCAGGATCACGTGCCGGCTGTATCGGGCCAGCTCCTCGCCGTCCAGATCGGCACCGGGCGCGACCAGCGGCCTCACGGATAGGGCCAGGAGTTCTTCGTGCAGCCGGCCAGCCCCTTGGTCTGCTGCATCATCACCGGCGCTCGCTTGCCGCGGCCCGGGCAGCGCACGTGCCCCTGGCCCAGCACGTGGCCCACCTCGTGGTTGACCAGGTACCGGCGATACCCCGTGCGGTCGGCGCCGTAGTCGGCGGTGCCGCGCACCCACCGGTGCAGGGTCAGGATCGCGGTCCGTCCCTGGGCGCAGGACAGCGTCCCGCGGGTCACCAGCGGTCGGCACATCGCCGCCGAGGTGGTCGGGCTGGCCAGCACGACGGTGATGTCCGCCCGCGAGCGGTCGGTGTCGTCGATCCGGGCGAAGGCGCGCCGGCCACCGTGCCCCCAGCTGCGCGGATCGTTCAGGGTGTCCATCACGAACCGGGCGAACACCGCGCGGTCGACCTCCAGGCCCTTCTCCACCCGTACCCGCACCCGGAACCGGGTTCCCGACCCGGGCGCCGCCGCCGAGCCCGACACGGTCACCAGCGACTTCCCGCCCACCTGGGGAACCCGCGTCGAACGCAGCCCGGCGGCGCGGTCCGCGGCGGTCAGCCCGCCGCCGGCGGCGGCGACGGTCGGGGCGTCCTTGGCGAACCCGCCGGGTGCCTCGGCCGCGGGCAACGGCGGCGTGGTCGCGGTGACGGTCACCGCAGCCTCCGGCCCACCCAACGTCCTGGTCGGGACGGCGGACGGCGCGGCCGCGGGCACGGTCTCGGCCACCGCTGTGCCGAGCACACCCGGTGCATCCGAGGCCACGCCGGCCTCCGTCTGCAGATCACCGGGCCGCAGGAGCCCCCACGAGGCCGCGACCACGGCCACCAGGGCGCCGAGCACGACCAGGGTGGTCGCCATGGGACGGGCGGGCGAGGCGGGTGGACTGCTCACATCCCGATCGTGCCACGAGGCGCCCCGGTACGATCTCGCACGACGCGGCCGCAAAAGGGACCGGACGAACTCGAACCGGCCCGGTCGCGACGATCGGGCCCGCAGCGTCGCGGAGTTCCGCCCGCCGCCCGCCACGACCGACCCGCATGATGAGGAGCACCGCCGGTGACCACGTCGCAGACCTCGAGCCGAGGTGCCCGGCTGTCCCGTCAGGACCGGCGCCACCAGCTGCTCGCGGCGGCCCGGGAGGTGTTCGTCGCGCAGGGCTACCACGCCGCCGCGATGGACGACATTGCCGACCGGGCCGGCGTGAGTAAACCCGTTCTCTACCAACACTTCCCCAGCAAGCGTGAGCTGTATCTCGCCCTACTCGGAGGGCACACCCAGCAGCTCATCGACGCAGTCTCCACGGCCCTGGAGTCGACCCGGGACAACAAGCAGCGTGTCGCGGCCACCCTGTCGGCCTACTTCGCCTTCATCGACTCCGAGAGCGAGGCGTTCCGGCTGGTCTTCGAGACCGACCTGACCAGCGACGCCCAGGTGCGCGAGATGGTCGACCGGGTGACCAGCGACTGCGCGGGGCTGTTCACCGACGTGATCATGCAGGACACGGGACTGTCCCGGCCCGAGGCCGAGCTGCTCGCCGTGGCGCTGGCCGGGATGGCCCAGGTCTCGGCACGCTACTGGTTGCGCAGCGGACGCCGGGTCCCGCGAGAGACCGCAGACCGGCTCATCGCCCAGCTGTCCTGGCGCGGCATCCGGGGCTTCCCGAAGGATGGCGTGCCCGCGTCGGGACCGGCCGCCGAGGTCGGTTAGCCTGACCGTCAGGTCAGGAGTCACAGCCGCCGACCGGCCAGGCCGGGTCGAGGAGAGAGAGGCACCCCCGATGGAGGTCAAGATCGGCGTGCGGGACGTGCCCCGCGAGGTCGTGCTGGAGTCCGAGCAGTCCCCGGACGCCGTGGCGCAGCTGGTCGCCGACGCCGTCGCCTCCGGCGAGATGCTCAGCCTTACCGATGACAAGGGTCGGCTGGTGATCGTGCCCGGCGCGCAGATCGGCTATGTCGAGATCGGGGCCCCCGAGTCGCGCCGGGTGGGTTTCGGCAGTCTCTGACCCGCGCTGCTGCGAGAACCTCAGGCGGACAACCCGAGCTTGGCCATCCGCTCGGCGTGTGCCTCGGTAATCCGGCCGAACAGCCGGACCAGCTCCGTCAGGTCAGCCTTGCGACCGCCGACCAGCAGCGAGGTCAAGGCGTCCCGGTCGGCGGCCACCCGCTGGGCCTGGCTGAGCGCCTCGCCGACCAGGCGGCGTCCGTACAGGGCGAGCCGGCCGGCCACGCGCGGCTCGGCCTCGATCCCGCCACGGACCTCGTGGACGACGAACGCCGCCGCCTCGCCGTCGTTGAGCACGTCGATGACCATGGTGTGCACGTCGTCGTCCAGGAAGGCGCTGACCTCGCGATAGAAGTCGGCAGCGATCCCCTCCCCGACGTAGGCCTTGACCAGGCCCTCCAGCCAGGTGCCCGGTGAGGTGCGCTCGTGGAAGGCATCCAGGGCGGCCACGAACGGCTCCATCGCCTCCTCCGGCACCGCTCCCATCGACTCCAGGCGTCTGCTCAGCACCGCGTAGCGATGGAACTCGGCCACCGCCAGCCGGCTGACGGCCGCCTTGGCGCCCAGTGTCGGGGCGAGCTCGGCGTCCGCGGCGAGCTGGGAGAACGCAGTCAGCTCCCCGTAGGCCAGGGCGCCCAGCAGGTCGATCACGGCTGCCCGCTCCTGGGCGGGGTCGGCAGTGTCGTCCTGTTCGCGATCGGCCGGCGCGGGGTCAGGGCTCATGTCCGGAGCGTATCCAGCCGATGCCCACTCATCAGCACCCTCACCCAGCACACTCGTCAGCAGGCACGTCACCGGTTGGCCGTGCCGACCGAACCAGGCAGCCGGCCGAACGGGTAGGATCACCCGAGTACACGGATGACCGGTCGGACGACCGATCGGCTCCGACCGACGCGGAGCAGGCCCGCCGAGCAGCAAGAGCCCGGCGTGCGGCCCCCGCACTAACCGAAGGCAACGTGTGACCACGGACGTCAAGGACACCTATCCCACGATCGACCCGATCACCCTGGAGCCGGACTCCCCCGAGTCCGGCTCCACCGAGTCCGGCTCCACCGAGTCCGGCACCCCCGAGTCCGGCACCCCCGAGCCCGGCTCCACCGAGTCCGGCACCCCCGAGCCCGGCTCCACCGAGCCCGGCACCCCCGAGTCGGCCGATTCGGACCCCGCCGCCCCAGAACCAGCCGATCCCACACCCACGTTCGCCGACCTCGGCGTCCAGGCTGCGATCGTCGAGGCGTTGGACCGTGTCGGCATCGCCCATCCGTTCCCGATCCAGGCGTTGACCCTGCCGGTGGCGATGACCGGGCACGACATCATCGGTCAGGCCAAGACCGGCACCGGCAAGACCCTGGGCTTCGCGATCCCTGCCCTGGAGCGCGTGGTCGGGCCCGGGGAGCAGGGGTTCGACGCCCTGCCGGACCCGGGCAAGCCGCAGGCCCTGGTCGTGGTGCCGACCCGCGAGCTCGCCGTCCAGGTCGCCGGGGACGTCGATACGGCGGCCAAGCTGCGCAGCGCCAGGGTGCTGACCGTCTACGGCGGGCGGGCCTACGAGCCGCAGATCGAGGCGCTGCGCCGCGGCGTCGAGATCGTCGTCGGCACCCCCGGCCGACTGCTGGACCTGGCCCAGCAGCGGCATCTCAACCTCGGCCACGCCCGGATCGTCGTCCTGGACGAGGCCGACGAGATGCTGGACCTGGGCTTCCTGCCGGACGTCGAGCGACTGCTGGCGCTCACCCCCGAAGGCCGCCAGACCATGCTGTTCTCGGCGACCATGCCCTCGGCGGTGGTCGCTCTGGCCCGCCGCTACATGACCCAGCCGACCCACATCCGGGCACACTCCCCCGACGACTCCGGAGCCACGGTCAAGGCCACCAAGCAGTTCGTCTACCGCGCACACGCCATGGACAAGGTCGAGATGCTGACCCGGGTGCTGCAGTCGCGCGACCGCGGCCTGACCATCATCTTCGCCCGCACCAAGCGGACGGTGGCCAAGGTCGCCGACGAGCTGGCCGATCGGGGTTTCGCCGCCGCAGCGATCCACGGCGACCTGGGGCAGGGCGCGCGCGAGCAGGCTCTGCGGGCCTTCCGCAACGGCAAGGTCGACGTGCTGGTCGCCACTGACGTGGCAGCTCGGGGCATCGACGTCGAGGACGTCACCCACGTCATCAACTACCAGTGCCCCGAGGACGAGAAGACCTATCTGCACCGGATCGGGCGGACCGGCCGGGCCGGCAACACGGGCACGGCGATCACGTTCGTCGACTGGGACGACCTGATGCGCTGGACCCTGATCGACAAGGCCCTGGACCTGGGCATGCCGGAGCCGCAGGAGACCTACTCCTCCTCGCCGCACCTGTACCTCGACCTGGACATTCCCGAGGGCACCACGGGCGGCCTGCCGAAGTCCGCCCGGACGCGGGCCGGGCTGGCCGCGGAGAAGGTCGAGGACCTCGGTGAGACCGGTCGCTCCCCCCGCGACCGCGACGGACGTGGCGGTCGCGACGGGCGTGGTGGTCGCGACGGGCGTGGTGGTCGCGACGGGCGTGGCGCGCGTGGCCCGTCCGGTCGGAGCCGAGACGCCGGCCGGGACGGTCCTCGGGACCGGGACGGCGTCGAGCAGTCCGGCGAACACGGCGAGGGTGGCGAGCGTCGTCCGCAGCGCGATCGGCAACGCCGACGCACCCGCAACGGCCAACCGGCCGAGTCCGGTGCAGCCACCGCCGAGGCGGGCAGCGGGGCGGCGGGACCGGCGGACCCCTCCTCGTCCGAGCAGACCGTGGCCGGCGCCCGGCCGCGTCGGCGTCGGCGCCGGCGCCATGGTGGCGCCCGTCCGGACGGCGCAGCGGTCACCACCGACTGAACCGAGCGACTGAACCGGCCGACTGAACCAGCACTGCCCGGTGCGCCCGCTAGGTCGTGACACACGTTAAGGCGGTCTTCAGGAGCCCTTCACGGCAGCAGGCCTAACCTGCGACGTGCGGCCGCGGACGCCGGCCGGGACCAAGAGGACATCGGTGAGACCGAAGGACGCAGTGCCCGGGTGGGCCGTGGGGCTGGCCGCGGTGACCGGGGTGCTCACCCTGGGTACCGGCGCGGCCTGGCTGATGGAGCGGGCCGCCCTGTCCGAGGTGCGGGCCGTGGACCCCGGCACGGCGGAGCTGCAGCTCGAGGTGCCGCCGAGCCTGCCGCTCGACCCGTCGTCGGGTCAGCCCGCCCCCACCGTCCCGTCGACGCCATCGTCGATCCCGGCGCCGTCCGTACCTGGTCCGATCAGCTCCGCCGGCCCGAGTGCCCCGGTCACGGCCCCCGGGGCCACCTCCTCGGCGGGCGGCGTCGCCTCGTCAGCGGGCCGTGCGCCGGCCTCCACCCCGGCGCCGCGGACGTCGGCCCCCACGCCGAGCCGCACCGCCGCGACCGCGGGAACGAACCCGGTCCCGGCGCCGTCGGCGAGCTCGACCTCGGTCACCTCTGCGCCGGCATCGAGCCCGCCGGCGTCCCGACCACCGGCGTCGAACCCGGCGACCGACCCGGTCTCGGTGACCCTGCAACGTGAGCTGGTCGACGAGCTGAACCGGCGGCGCAGCGCCCTTGGCCTGCCCGGGGTGGCGTACACCCCGAACATGTCCGACCTGGCTGCCGAGTGTGCCCTGCAGAGCCTGGACCTGGGTCGGCTCGAGCACTGCGGGCATGAGGTGCTCTGGATGGGTGGTCCCGGCGTGAGCGCCGAGCGGCTGCTGGACGCCTGGTTCGCCAGCCCGCCGCACCGGCGCGCACTGACCTATCCCTCCTCGACCACGGCGGGCGGCGCGCTGGTGGTCCGCGATGGTGGGAGCCGAGCGGTCGCGGCCCTGCGGATCGACTACTGACCGCCTGCCGTCACCCGAACGAGCCGGCTCCCGCCGCTACTGCGGCTCACGCCTCCCGGCGCCGGCTGCGGGAGCTGCGCTGCGAGGACCAGGCGGCGGTCAGGGCGGCCGCCACCTGTCGATAGGCCTGCGCGCCCTTGGAGCCCGCGGCCGTGACCAGGATCGAGCGCCCGACCGCCGGGGCCTCCGCGAACCGGACCGAGCGCGGGATCGGCGGGTCGAGCACCGGCAGGTCGTACCGCTCGGCGACGTCGGCCAGGACGGCGCGCGCGTGCGAGGTCCGGGCGTCGTACATGGTCGGCAGGATGCCGCGCACCGTCAGCGGCGGGTTCAGCAGCCGCTGCACGTCGGCGATGGTGTCCAGCAGCTGGCCGACGCCGCGGTGGCTGAGCATCTCGCACTGCATCGGGATGATCACCTCGTCCGCCGCCGTGAGCGCGGTCAGGGTGAGCACGCCGAGGGACGGCGAGCAGTCCAGCAGCGCGACGTCGTAGGCGTCGCGGACCGCACCCAGTGCCGTCCGCAGCACGAACTCACGACCAGGTCTGGCCAGCAGAGCGGCCTCGGCGCCGGCGAGGTCGATCGTCGAGGGCAGCAGGTCGACCTTCTCGGTGATCTCGAGCAGCGCCTCGTCGACAGGCACCTGGCCGAGCAGCACCTCGTTGACGCCCGCCTCGACCTCGTCGGGGTCGACCCCGAGGGAGAAGGTCAGGCAGGCCTGTGCGTCCAGGTCGACCAGGAGGACCCGAAGGCCCCGCTCGGCGAAGGCGGCGCCCAACGAGGCCACGGTCGTGGTCTTGGCCACGCCGCCCTTCTGGTTGGCCACGGCCAGGGTGCGCGACATGACGCCATTCTGCCCCGCCCCAGGTCCCGGACCGCCCATGGAGCGGCCGATCACGTCACTGCGACCCACCAGAACCCCGTACGGGTCACGACGGCAATCGGGTGGCCTCGCCCGCCGGGAGGGGGAGATCCGCCGTGCGAACCGGCCCGGCACGCGCCACCCTGGGGGTGATGAACCCGGCCCGCACAGATCACGGCGACGACCGGGCCGACCAGTCGGCCGGCGCCGGTTCGCGGTGTCTGTTCGGCCCGGACAGCCTCACCTGGCGGGTGCACTCGGAGCCGCTGATGGGGCTGGCCGGCATGCGCGCCCTGCTGCTGCAGGCGCTGCACCCGGCCGCGATGGCCGCCATCGACGAGCACTCCCGGTACCGCGTCGACCCGTGGGGCCGGCTGACCCGGACCAACGAGTTCGTCGGGGTGACCACCTTCGGCACCGCCAGCGAGGCAATGCTCGCCGGATCCCGGGTGCGCGCCGTCCATGCCCGGATCACCGGCGCCACCGGCAACGGCGCGCCCTACCGGGCCGACGATCCGCAGCTGCTGGCCTGGGTGCACTGCTGCATGGTGGCCTCGTTCCTGGAGATCACCACTCGGGGTGGCCTGCGACTGACCGGCGAGGAGCAGGATGCCTACGTCGCCGAGCAGGTCACCGCCGCGATGCTGGTCGGACTGGAGCCGCAGGACGTGCCGCACGACCGCGACCAGCTGCGCGACTACTTCCGGGCCATCCGCCCGGTCCTGGAGGCCACGCCCGCGGCTCGGCAGGCCGCGGAGGTGGTGGTCCGGTCCGAACCCAGCCATCGCCTCTCGCCCGCCTTCTCCGGCCCGATGGGCCGGGTCAGCTCGGACGGCGTGGCCTGGGCCGAGGTTGCCGGCCTCTCCTACGCGGCGCTGCCGCCCTGGGCGCGACGGCTCTACGCACTGACCGACCCGCCCGGGCCGGCGGCGCTCGGCGACGCAGCCACCACGCTCGGGCTCCAGGCACTGCGCGAGGCGCTGCGCTGAGACGTGCACCGGCGGGTCCACTCAGCCCGGCCGAACCACCGACACCCCCCGGCCCGCTTCCTCGATCTGCTCCAAAACCCTTGTCTCGGTGAGGTTCTCACCAATCTCGTTCAGCTTGCCGGCGCCGTGGTAGTCGCTCGACCCGGTGACGAACAGCCCGAGCTCGGCGGCCAGTGCCCGCAGCTCCGCCCGCTCCTGCGGCAGGTGGTCGCGGTGGTCGACCTCCAACCCGGCCAGGCCGGCGGCGGCCAGCGCGGCGACCACCTCGGCGCCGACCACACGGCCGCGCCGACCGGCCCGCGGGTGGGCCATCACCGGTACCCCGCCGGCGGCCAGGACCAGCCGGACCGCGGTGACGGCGTCCGGGGCGTAGTGCCGCACGTGGTAGGGCGAGCCGGTGCTCAGCACCGTGGCGAACGCCTCATCGCGGGAGGCGACGAGGCCGCGGGCGACCATGGCGTCGGCGATGTGCGGGCGGCCCAGGGTGGCGCCGTCCGACACCTGGGCCAGGACGTCGTCGAAGGCGAGCGGGTAGTCGGCCGCGATCCGGTCCACCATCCGCCGGGCCCGACCCCACCGGTCCTGCCGGGTGCGCCTCACCTCGGCGGCGAGCGCGGCGTTGTCCGGGTCGTGCAGGTAGGCCAGCAGGTGCACGCTGATCCCGCCGGCCTGGCAGGACAGCTCCACCCCCGGCACCAGGACGACGCCGAGCCGGCGGGCGGCCAACGTTGCCTCGGCCCAGCCCGCGGTGCTGTCGTGGTCGGTCAGGGCGAGGACGTCCAGCCCGGCTGCGGCCGCCGCCGCGATCACCTCGGCCGGGCTCTGGGTGCCGTCCGAAGCAGTGGAGTGGGTGTGCAGGTCGATCCGCACCTCAGGCCCCTACGTCCGGCTCGGGCCGGTCAGCGCAGCCGCGGCGACAGCGCACCGAACGGCAGCGGATAGGCGTGTTGGGGCTCGCGCATGTCGACCAGCTCGACGGCGTCCATGAGCACCGCCGCCCCGGCCTCCGGCCAGGTCAGCACCCACAGCCACACCCCGAGCGCCTCCCCGACGTAGGCGGCCGCCGGCTCCAGCTCGATCCGGTCGGCCCGGTCGGTGCGCACCGACCACATCGGCGTCTCGTGCCCCGCGGCGACCAGCTTGGCCGCGGCGGGACCGGTCGCGATCGCCCCACCCGGGTCGATCCAGTCCAGCCCGGCCAGGTGCGCGGCCAGGCCCACCCCGGGCTGCTCGGCGACGACGAGCAGGTCGGCGGACAGCTGGTCCTGCGGGTCGAGCAGGATGGGGTTGGGCCCGGACAGCGCCAGCACCGTGGCCACCGGACCGCTGTTCTCGTCGCCGGCGTGACGCACGCCGGTGACCAGCCACCCGCTCGGCAGCGGCCAGGGCAGCCACAGCGGCACCTGCGACCGGGCGGCGGTCTGGCGCAACGCCGCGTCCGACGCGACCGCTGCCCGGTGCACCGGCGCCACGGCACCGTGCTCGGGGCAGGTCCAGGAGTCCGACCACAGCCCGGGCGGTCGCACCTGCTGACCGCACCGTGGGCAGGTCAGATGGGAGTCGCTCACACAGTGACAGTCCCGTGACCGGGGCGGGCCGTCAAGCACGACACCGGCACACTGGGCGCATGCGGGTGATTCCATGCGCCGCAGCGCTGGTCTACGACGACCGGCACCGGCTGCTGCTGGTGCTGCGCGGGCGCGAACCGGCGCGCGGCACCTGGTCCTTGCCGGGGGGGCGTTGCGAGGACGGCGAGGACGGCGCCGCCGCCGCGGTGCGCGAGGCCAGGGAGGAGACCGGGCTGAAGGTCGCCGCCGTCCGCCTGGTCGGGACCGTGGACCGGGAGGCTCCGGACGGGGGCAGCTACCGCATCGAGGACTGGGAGTGCGCGCTCACCGGCGGCGAGCTGGCCGCGGGCGACGACGCGGACGACGTGCGCTGGGTGGACGCCGCGACCCTGGACCGGCTGACCCTGGCCCCCGGCCTGCGCCGGGCCCTGACCGAGTGGGACGCTCTGCCGGCGGGTGAGCCGGACCCCGGCCGCTGGCGATCCAGACCACGGCGGGCTAGACAGGGGGCCATGGAGGTCTCCCAGGAGCTGTTGCCCGGCGTCGGCGTACGCCACGAGCTGACCACACGGACCGGGCAGGTGGTGTGCATCGTGATTCTTCGCAGCGGCGAGGTCGACGTGATGACCTACGACGCAGCGGACCCGGACCAGGCCACCGCGCTGGTCCGGCTGACCGTGGAGGAGGCCAAAACGCTCAGCGGGATCCTCGGCTCGGATCGGGAATGACCAGGCGGGCGGGGCGGAGGTCCTCCTCGCGAGCGGAGCCGTCGACCTCGCCGTCCCAGCGGGTCCGACGGCGACCGGGCGCGGGTGAGACATGCACCTGAACCCGACCCTCCTGCTCGAGCTGGGGTTGATCCTGACCCTGCTCGGGATGCTGTCGGGACTGGCCCGCCGGCTCGGCATCTCCGCCGTCCCGCTGTACCTGCTGGCCGGGCTCTCCCTCGGCGAGGGTGGTCTGGCCCCGGTCCCGGCTGCCGGCGAGTTCGTCGAGGTGACCGCCATCCTCGGGGTGGTGCTGCTGCTGCTCACCCTTGGGCTGGAGTTCTCCGCCGAGGAGTTCGGGCAGAGCCTGCGTCGGCATGTGCCGTCCGCGCTGGTCGACCTCGTGCTCTGCGCGGTACCGGGAGCCGTCGCCGGCTTCCTGCTCGGGCTCAACACCGTCGCCGTCCTGGCCCTGGCCGGCGCCACCTGGATCTCCTCCTCCTCGATCGCCGCGCGGGTCCTGCAGGACCTGGGGCGGCTGGGCAACCGGGAGACGCCCTCGATACTGGCCATCCTGGTGCTCGAGGACTTCGCGATGGCCGCCTACCTGCCGCTGCTGTCGGTGCTGGCCTTCGGCGGGACTCTCCCGCAGGCCCTCGCCGGGTCCGCGTTGGCCGTCGGCTGCGTGGCCGCCGCCTTCTTCGTCACCAAACGCTGGGGCACGTCGATCAGCCAGACCCTGGGGCGCGCCAGCGCCGAGTCGCTGATGCTCCGGGTGCTCGGTGGCACCCTCATCGTCGCCGCACTTGCCGAGCTGATCTCCGCCTCCGCCGCGGTCGGCGCGTTCATCGTCGGGCTGATGCTCACCGGAGACGTGGCCAGAGCCGTCCGCAACGTGCTGGAGCCGCTGCGCGACCTGTTCGCGGCGGCGTTCTTCGTGGGCATCGGCCTGTTCGTGCACCCGGAGGACCTGCTGCCCGTCCTGCCCGCGGCCGCGCTGCTGGCCCTGGTCGGCATCGTCTCCAAGCTGGCGGTCGGCACCTACGCGGCGACCCGGGACGGCGTCGCCTGGCGTGGCCGGCTGCGCGCCGGGGCCACGCTGGTCGCCCGCGGAGAGTTCTCCATCGTCATCGTCGGCCTGGCGGCGACCACCGACCCCCAGCTCGGCCCGCTGATCACCTGCTACGTGGTGATCCTGGCCATCGTCGGGCCAGTGCTGGCCCGCCTGGTCCCGGTGCGAACCGGACGTGACCAGGCTCCGGAGGCGACGACCGGCCGGGACGGCCCAGGCCTGCGGTAGCGGTACCGGACCGTGCCGCCCCCCGCCGGGACCGCGGCGATGGCCGGGCGGCAGGCGCGGGTTGGGGCAGTGACTGGGCCCGTCACGGGAGCCGCGGAGTGATTATCGCGGCATCAACGCTGCTGGTCCCGGCGGCGCTCATCCGGTAGAGCTAGGGCCAACCGGCTGGAGAGGACCAGTGATGGGCGGCAAGACGTTCGCGGGCAACTACTTCGAGGACTTCCGGGTCGGGCAGGTGATCCGGCACGCCACTCCGCGCACGATCACCGAGGGCGACGTGGCGCTGTACACCGCCCTGTACGGGCCCCGTTTCGCGTTCAACTCCTCCGACGACTTCGCCCGCTCCCTGGGTCTGCCTCGGGCCCCGGTCGACGACGTCCTGGCCTTCCACGTCGTGTTCGGCAAGACCGTGCCGGACATCTCGTTGAACGCCGTGGCCAACCTCGGCTACGCCGATGGCCGCTTCGGCGTGCCGGTCTACCCCGGCGACACGATCACGACGACCTCCACGGTGACTGGGCTGAAGGAGAACTCCAACGGCAGGACCGGGGTTGTCTACGTGAACTCGGTCGGGACCAACCAGCACGGCGAAGGGGTGCTGGACTACACCCGCTGGGTGATGGTCAACAAGCTGGACGCCGCGGTGCCGGCACCCGAGCCCGTCATCCCCGATCTGCCCTCGGCAGTACCGGCGCAGGCGCTGGCGCTGCCGGAGCTGTCGATCGACGCCTACGACGCGATCCTGGCGGGTTCGGCGTTCAGGTGGGGCGACTACGAGGTGGGTGAGGCGATCGACCACGTCGACGGCATGACCATCGAGGAGGCCGAGCACCAGCTCGCCACCCGGCTCTACCAGAACACCGCCAAGGTCCACTTCGACCAGTTCGCCGCGAACGCCGGGCGGTTCGGCCGGCGGTTGATCTACGGCGGGCACATCATCAGCCTGGCCCGCTGCCTGTCGTTCAACGGGCTGGCCAACGCGTTCACGGTGCTGGCGATCAACGGCGGAACGCACGCCAACCCGACCTTCGCCGGCGACACCGTCTACGCCTACAGCGAGGTGCTGGACAGGATCGAGCTGCCGACCCCGGGGGTGGGGGCGTTGCGGCTGCGGACGGTGGCCACGAAGAACCATCCCGCCGCCGACCTGCCCTACAAGGTGGACGGCCGCTACCACCCCGACGTGGTGCTCGATCTGGACTACACCGTCGCGATGCCCCGCTGACCCCGGCGACGGTGACCAGGCCCTCCCCACAGGTACCTCGCCGACATCCTCGGTCACCACCATGTCGCACTGGTGTGGCCGCGCCCGGGGCCGGCACGGCATGCTGGCGCCGAGCGTGAGGAGACCGGCGATGACCGAGGACCGAGGACCGGGTCGGCCGACCGACCCGATGCAGACGATGTGGGACCAGCTCCGATCGATGGCCGAGCAGTTCGGCCGGATGTCCGCCGGCGGCTTCGGCACCGCGAGCGCGGCCACCCCCGGACCGGCTATACCCACCATGCCGCCGCTGCCGGGCGCGCTGACCGCAGCTCAGCTGCGCTCGATCGCGGCCTCCGTCGCGGCGCAGCGCAGCGCGATCGCCAGCCTGGGCGCCCAGCTGGAGGCGTTCGACAGCCAGCTGGAGGTCCTGGAGAGCATCCTGACGCCGCTGCTGGCTTGGAGCCGGAGCTGGGCGAACGCCGAGAAGTCCTTCACCCCGAACGAGACCACCCCACAGGACGACGACCCGCCGCCTGCGTGACCGGCTCGGGTGACGGTTGCCGACGGATCCGCCCAAGGGCTCAGCGGACGGGCACCGCGGACGCGCCGACCTCGCCGGCGACTCGCGCGCCGTCCTGCAGGCAGGCGGCGATGCCCAGGCCCCGGTACCCGGCTCCGGTCAGGTGCAGTCCGGGCACGCAGCGAAGAGCCTCCTGGATCGCCGCGACCCGGTCCGCGTGCCCGATCGTGTACTGCGGCAACGCATTCGGCATCCGCCGCACGACTCGGGCCAGCGGCTCGGCCAAGTCGGTGACGGACCGCTGCAGCGCCTCGGCCAGCTCGGCGCGTACGACGCGCTCCAGCCCCTCGTCGTCCAGCGCGGCCCAGCGCTCGTCGCCGTCCCGGCCCACCATCGCCCGGACCACGACGCAACCGGCGCCCGACGGCTGTGGCCACTTCGAGGTCAGCCAGGTGCAGCCGACCAGCAGCCGGCCCTGCGCGGGCGGGACGAGGAAGCCCGTGCCCGGCGGCAGGGCGGCGGCGCCGGTGAACCGCTCCGCCGGGTAGACCAGGGTGAGGGTGGCCACCCCGGCGTACCGGATCCGGACGGCGGCCGCGGCGGCGTCCGGGGCGAGCGGGCGCAGCAGCGGCGCCGCGACGTGTGCCGGGACGGCGAGCACCAGCACGTCCGCGGTCAGCACCTCACCGTCGGTGAGCACGACCCGCCAGCGCGCCCCGTCCGCCTCGGCGACGGAGTCACCGGCGGGGTCGATCGAGGCGACGGAGTCGCCGGCGGGGTCGATCGAGGCGACCCGAGCCCCGGTACGGACCCGCGTCCCGGCCGCGCGGGCGCCGTCCGCCAGGGCCTGGACCAGCCGGACCATGCCGCCGTCGAAGCCGGTCAGCGCCGCCCCGGCCCCGGTGCGCGGACCCAGTGCGCGCACCGCGCGCAGCACACTGCGCTCGCGCAGCGCCAGTGCGGCCACCTCAGGGACGGCGCTGCGCGCCGACAGCAGCTCGGCGCGACCGGCGTGCACCCCACCGAGCATCGGTTCGACGAGGTTGGCGAACACCTCCGCGCCGAGCCGTGGCCGTAGCAGCTCGGCGATGCTCGGGTCCTCGCCGAGACGGGTGTGGGGCAGCACCAGGTCGGCGGCGGCGCGCAGCATGCCGCGACGGCTCACCAGACCGGAGCGGGCCAGGCGCCACGGCGAGTCCGGCACCCCGAACACCGAGCTGCGCGGCAACCGTCGCAACCCGTCGCGGACCCACAGGTAGGCCCCGGCCCGGCTCGGCTCGCGGCGCAGCGGCGTCAGCGCGAGGTCGTCGAGGAGCCGGCGCACGCCTTCGGCGCGGACGAGCAGGGAGTCCGGTCCGACGTCCACCGGTTGGGCCGGTCGGCCGGTGAGGGCACCCACGTCCACGGTGCTGATCCAGCCGCCCAGGTGCTCGTTCGCCTCGAGGAGGGTGACCGCGGGCGGGTCCGGGCTGCGGGCCAGGTGCCAGGCAGCGGACAGCCCGGCGACTCCCGCGCCGACCACCAACACGACCCGCCGTCGCCGGCCGGGAGTGATCGGCGCGGACGCGAGCTCCTGCCCCATCTCTGGGGGGGATCCCTCGCTCTCGAGGTGATCACGCTCGCGTGCGGGCACTCGGCCAGCCTACGGATTGGGCCGGCAGGCCCGGCGGTGCCCGTGGCCGGTCCAACCGGGTGACCCGGTGAGACCATGAGGGTATGCAGCACTCCGAGGGACCCAGCGCAGCGGTCCAGGACCTCCGGGTCGGTGTCTCGTCCGATGTGACAGCCGACAGCGAACGCGTCATCGCCCAGGAGAACGAGCACCGTAACGTGCCGCGCTCCGCGGCGTTCCGCGCCTACATCGCCGACGGCTGGGCCGCCCGCCCGCCCGGGCTGCCACCCCGGGTGCCGGCCGCCGAGTTCGCCGCCGAGCGCCGGATCCGGATCGGCGCACAGTTCCCCGGTGAGCGGCTGGTGTTCCCGGCCGGCGCCCTGAAGACCCGCAGCAACGACACCGACTACCGCTTCCGCCCGCACTCGGCGTTCGCACACCTGACCGGGCTGGGCACCGACCGTGAGCCGGACGCCGTCCTGGTTCTGGAGCCCCGGGACGGTGCCGGGTCCGGCGACGGAGACGGCCCGACCCACGAGGCCGTCCTGTTCTTCCGGCCCCGGGCCGAGCGGGACAGCGAGGAGTTCTACGCCGACGCCCGGCAGGGCGAGCTGTGGGTCGGGGTGCGCCAGTCCCTGGCCGAGATCGAGGCCGAGACCGGGATCGAGGCGCGCCACCTCGACGAGCTCGCCGACGCCCTGGCCAAGGACGTCGGGGACGAGGAGGAGGCGAGGGTCGTCCGGGTGGTCCGGGACGCCGACGCGCGGCTGACCGCCCGCCTGGACCGGCTTCGCGAGGCCGGTGCGGACGTCGAGGCCACGCAGGCGGTGGTGCGCTCCGACGCTGATCTGGCCAGGGCGGCCGCCGAGCTGCGCCTGGTCAAGGACGCCTATGAGATCGAGCAGATGCGCCTGGCGGTGGCAGCCACGGTGAACGGCTTCGAGGACATTGTCCGGTCGCTGCCGACGGCCGTGGCGAGCGAGCGGGGCGAGCGGGTCGTCGAGGGGGTGTTCGCGCTGCGGGCCCGCCAGGCGGGCCACGGGATCGGCTACGACACCATCGCCGCCTCCGGTCCGCATGCCTGCACGCTGCACTGGATCCGCAACGACGGACCGGTCCGCGAGGGCGACCTGATCCTGATCGACGCCGGGGTGGAGACCGACTCCCTCTACACCGCCGACGTGACCCGGACCCTGCCGATCAGCGGCGTCTTCAGCGCGGCCCAACGACGGGTCTACGAGGCGGTGCTCGAGGCCGCCGACGCCGCGTTCGAGGTGGCCCGGCCGGGCCGGCGGTTCCGCGAGCTCAACGAGACCGCCCAGTCCGTGATCGCCCGGCGGCTGGCCGAGTGGGGGCTGCTGCCGGGCACCGCGGAGGAGTCGATCGACCCCGAGGGCCAGTTCCACCGACGCTGGATCGTGCACGGGGTCAGCCACCACCTCGGCATCGACGTGCACGACTGCACCAAGGCCCGCCGCGAGATGTACCTGGACGGTGTGCTGAAGCCGGGGATGGTGTTCACCATCGAGCCCGGCCTGTACTTCCGTGACGAGGACCTGCTGGCACCGCCCGAGCTGCGCGGCATCGGGGTCCGGATCGAGGACGACGTGCTGGTCACCGAGGACGGCTGCGAGAACCTGTCCGCCGCCCTGCCGCGCACCCCGGACGAGATCGAGGCGTGGATGCGGGGGCTGCGTCCCGGCGGCTGAGCCGGATCGGGGATCACCTCGTGCCTGTTGGTGCGGGGGCCCGCTCGGACAGCGTGACGAACCGATAGCCCGCCTCCCGCCACCCGGCGAGGACCTGCGGCAGCACCGACAGCTCGGCCTCGCGGCGACGCTGCGCCGAGGAGTCGGGTCCGCCGTCCAGGCAGGTGTTCCCGAGGCCGTCGTGCAGACCGATCACCGCCCCCGGGCGGACGGCCGCGGCCAGGTGCCGCCGTACCCCCTCGGCGTCCTCGTCGGCGGCCCCGCCGTCCGGGCCGCCCCGCGCCACGGACCATAGTGCGACGTCCTGGCCCAGGTCACGGGCGGCGAGCAGGGTCGCCGAGGTGACCTCCCCCCGTGGCGGTCGGTACCAGCGCGGCCGCATCCCGGTGAGACGTTCCACGACGTCCGCGCCCTGCGCCATCGACTCCCAGACGCCGGCCGCATCGGAGTGTGCGGCCCCGACGTGGTCGTGGCTGTGGTTGGCCACCTCGTGGCCCTCGGCGGCGGCGCGGCGGACCATGCTTGGCAGGGTAGGAGCAGGCGTGGCGCCACCGGATGACGAGCGCCTTACGTCGGCGCCGGTCCGGGCGCTGTGTGACGTTGCGCCCGTCGGACGGGCGCAACGTCACACAGCGCCCGCAAGGGGGTGCCCGCAGGGGGGTGCCCGCAGGGGGCTCGTCAGCCGTGTTCGCGCTCGGGCCCAAGACCCGGGGTGACCCCCATCGGGGTCCGGTCCTTGCGCACCGTGATCTTGTGGCCCTCCTCGTCGGCGGCCAGGTTGGCCTGGACATGATGGGCCACCGCGTGGGTGTGCGCCAGATGACGCTGCTCCTCCAGGACCCGGTACTCCGCGTTGAGCGAGCGCACCAGGGCGAAGATCATTGCGATCATGACCAGGGAGAACGGCAGCGCGATCGCGATCGCCGTCGACTGCAGCGCCCCGAGGGCAGCGTCGCCGCCGATCACCAGCAGCGCGAGCGCCACTGCGCCCTCGGCCACCGCCCAGAACACCCGGCTCCAGGTCGGCGGGTTCGGGTCGCCACCGGAGGCCAGCATGTCGACGACCAGCGAACCGGAGTCGGAGGAGGTGACGAAGAAGGTGACGATCAGCAGCAGGGCCATCAACGAGACCAGGCTGCCGCCGGGCAGGTCACCCAGCATCGCGAACAGCGACTCGTTGGTGCTCACCGAGCCGTCGGCACCGACCAGCCCACCGCCGCCGAACAGCTCACGCCACAGCGCCGTCCCGCCGAGCACCGAGAACCACAGGAAGGTCACGACGGTCGGCACCATGAGCACCCCGACGACGAACTCGCGCACGGTCCGGCCGCGGGAGATCCGGGCGATGAACACCCCGACGAAGGGTGCCCAGGAGATCCACCAGCCCCAGTAGAACGTCGTCCACGAGGCCTGCCAGGACGAGCCGTCGGCTCCCTGCAGCGCTGCGGTGTCGAAGGTCAGCCGGATGACGTCGGCCAGGTAGGTGCCGATGCTGGTGACGAACTCACGCATCAGGAACACCGTGGGTCCGGCGATCAGCACGAAGAGCAGCACCGTGCCGGCCAGCACCATGTTGGCGTTCGACAGCCACTGGATGCCCTTGTCCAGACCAGTGACCACGGAGATCGTCGCCAGCGCGGTGATGATGATGACGGCCAGGATCTGGGTGCCCAGACCGTCCGGCGCCAGGTCGAGGTAGCCGAGCCCGGCGGACAGCTGGACGACGCCGAAACCGAGCGAGGTGGCGACCCCGAACAGGGTGCCGACGATGGCGATCACGTCGATCACGTCACCGAGCCGCCCCGCAGCCCGCTCCCTGCCGATCAGACCCTCCAGTGCCCAGCGGATCGAGACCGGACGGTTCTTGCGGTGTACCGCGTAGGCGATGGCCAGCCCGACGATCACGTAGATGGCCCAGGCGTGGATCCCCCAGTGCAGGAAGGTCTGGGTCATCGCGGACTCGGCGATCTCGGCCGGCGTGCCGTCCACGCCCGGCTTGGGGGCGGCGAAGTGGTTCAACGGCTCGGCGACGCCCCAGAACACCAGACCGATGCCCATGCCGGCGCTGAACAGCATGGCGAACCAGGCACGCAGCGAGAACTCCGGCGCCTCGTCGTCAGGGCCGAGGGTGATCGAGCCCCAGCGGCTGAAGGCCGCGTAGAGCGAGAACGCCACGAAGCCGGCGATCAGCAGGACGTAGTACCAGCCCAGATCGTTGATGACGAAGCTCTGGATCGAGCCGATCGCGTTCGACGTGCCGTCGGAGAACAGCAGTGCCGCGCCGACGAACACGACGATGATCGCCGCGGCCGGGTAGAACACCATCGGTGCGACCGACGCCTCCTTGGTCGCCACCTCCCCCGAGCCTGTCGCGCCGTCCGATCGCTCCGGGTGCTCCTCGGGTGTCTCGTTGCTCATCGCGATGGTCTCCCTGTGCTACTCGTGGGTGGGTCCGGGGTCGGCCGCCCGGCAGTCCCCGTTCGACGTCGGAGAACCGTGATACGCAACACGTCGCACTGTTGCCGCGTCCAGTCTGGACCGAAATGGGGCACCAGGACCAGGGATCCCGGCCCGGCGACTAGGATCTGCCACCCGTGACCTCCCACCGCGGAAAACGACCGCAAGGTCGACGTCCCTGGGCGGCGCCGGCCGCGCTGGGCTCGCTCCTGGCCGTGGCGCTGGCCGCCGTCCATCCGGTCGCCCTGGCCGCCCGAACCGGCGCGGGCGACCCACCGTCCCTGCACGCCCAGGCCGTCGCCGTGACGGCCTCGGGGCACCGGGTGCCGGTCGGCGCCGCGGACCTGGACGCCGTGGTCGCCGACGAGGTGGACGGCACGCGGGCGCTGGACGCGGTCGCCGCGGCCCGGCAGCGGGCCTGGTTGGCCGCAGGGACCGTCCCCGGCGCCGGTGGCCGCTGGGCGGACCTGACCCGCGACGCCCTGCTCGACCTGCACGTGCTCACCCTCGAGGCACCCGGTGGCACCCTGGCCGCCGTGGCCGGCTGGTCGCCGCACTGGCGCTACGTCTGGCCGCGGGACGCCGCGTTCGTCGCCGTCGCCCTGGCCCGCACCGGCCACCAGGCGGACGCCGAGGCGGTGCTGGCCTATCTGCAGCGCGTCCGACCGGCCCGCTCGGTCGGTTTCCAGGCCCGCTACCTGCCCGACGGGTCCGGCCGGGTCCCCGACGCCCGCGGCAGCGAGGCGGACGGCGCGGGCTGGCAGCTCTGGGCCGTCGCGGAGCTCGCCGCGCTCACCCCGGTCGAGCAGCGGCCGGCGCTGCTGCGCCGGTTGGCCCCCCTGGTGGCCACCTCGACCCGGGCCTGCCTGGCCGAGCTGGCCGCCGGTGGGGGGCTGCCCCGTCCGGGCCGTGACTACTGGGAGATCCGGGACCGGCAGGTCAGCCTGGGCCTGGCCGCGCCGATCCTGGCCGGCGTCGAGGCCGCTGCCGACCTGCTGGAGGGCGCCGGTCCACACCCGCCCGGGTCGGAGGCGAGGACGCTGGCGAGGCGGGCACGGCAGCAGTCCTCCGCTCTGCGGCAGCGGATCGAAACGGTGTTCGGCGCCGCGGGCTACCCGCGGTACGCGCCAAGCCGGCCGGGTGGCGTCCAGGCGCCGGTCCGGGACGCGTCGGTGACGTTCCTGCTGCCCCCGTTCCGGCCCGGCGCCACGCCGGACCCGCGCCTGGTCCAGGCGTGGACGGCGGCCCAGATCGAGCTACGCCGGCCGGCCGGCGGGCTGGCCCCGGGGGCCGGCTGGCGCGCGGACGGGATCTCCTGGACCCCGCAGACCGCCCTGTTCGCGCTCACCGCCGCTCACCTGCACCGTGACGACGCCGCCTCGCAGTGGCTGGACTGGCTCGACCGGCACCGCACCGACGCCGGCGCCCTGCCCGAGAAGGTCCTCGCCGACGGCTCCCCCGCCTCCGTGGCCCCACTGGCCTGGAGCGCAGCGCTCGTCGTCCTGACCGTGGCCGAGCTCGAGGGGCGGGCCGAGTGACTCGGCGACGACGAGCCCGATCGGGGCCCGGCGACCAGGCTCCCCGGTTACCCTGGTGGGACGGCCGGGACCTCGGCCGGTGCATTGTGGTGCCTGCAACAGGCCGACGGTGTCCAGCGCAAGGAGGTGAGCGGGGAGATGTCCTGTGGTGATAGTCCCGAGGCCAGCCACCTGGCCGCCCCGCCGTCCACGCTCCGCCGCGCCGTCGTGCGCACCTGTGGTCGCTGACCACAGCCGCACCAGATCGCGACCGGCGCAGCGCCCTTCCCCGGAGGTGCTCAATGGGTCGTGCCCGCCCGATGGTCCGCAACGTCTCCCTGGCCGCGCGCGCCATCCCACTGCGTCCGCTCGCCGCCCCGATCCGACAGAGCAACGGACGGCGCGCGGCGCTGACCACCGCCCCGCCGAGCGGCGGCGACCTCCTCGAAGCCACGGTCGACTGGGCCCTGTACGTCGACGGGCGGCGCACCGAGGACGAGGACCTGCTGGCAGCCTGCCGCACCGCCCGCGACGGCCGGGGCTTCATCTGGATGGGCCTGCACGAGCCGGACACCACGCAGCTCGCCGAGCTGGGTAAGCTCTTCGACCTGCACGAGCTGGCCCTCGAGGACGCCTCCAACAGCCGGCAGCGACCGAAGATCGAACGCTACGACGACTCGGTGTTCCTGGCCCTGCGCACCCTGGCCTACATCGACCGCGACGAGCGCCCCGGTGAGGGCCTGGACGGCGGTGACATCGTCGAGACCGGCACCGTCATGGTGTTCGTCGGCGAGCACTTCGCGATCACGGTCCGGCACGGACGACACGCCTCGATGCGCGGACTACGGCGCCGGCTGGAGGCCGACCCGGAGCAGCTCGCCCTCGGTCCCTCGGCGGTGGTGCACGCCGTCTGCGACAAGGTCGTCGACGACTACCTGGCCGTGGTCGACCAGGTCAACGAGGACCTCGAGGAGATCGAGACCTCGGTGTTCTCCCAGCGCCGGATCACCGACGTCGAGCGGATCTACCAGCTCAAGCGGGACATCATCGAGATGAAGCGCACGGTCAGTCCGCTGGCGACCCCGTTGCACGAGCTGGCCAACCGGTCGCAGCGACTCGTCCACCCGGACATCCGCGAGTACTTCCGCGATGTCGAGGACCATCTGATCCGAGTGCGCGAGCAGGTGCAGAGCTACGACGAGCTGCTCGGCTCGATCCTGCAGGCCGGGCTGGCCCGGCTGACGGTCAGCGAGAACGAGGACATCCGCAAGATCTCGGCCTGGGTCGCGATGGCCGCCGTGCCGACCATGCTCGCCGGCGTCTACGGGATGAACTTCACCCACATGCCGCTGCTCAACAGTCCGTGGGGGTATCCGGCCCTGACGGTGCTGATGCTCACGGTCTGCGCGCTGATGTTCCGCGGCTTCCGGCGCAACGGCTGGCTGTGAGGTCCGCCTCAGTCGCCGTCCAGACCCCGCTCCTCCTCGACGTCGGGGTCCCGGGCATGCTCGGCCATCTCGACGCGTGAGCGCCACTGCGGGTCCTGCGGGTCGACGTTGTCGGGCTCGGGTTCACGTGGGAGCTCAGTCATCGTTGGTCTCCACTCATCGCGCCTCGCTGCGCCACCTTCCCCGCGGCCCGCGGCCTCCGGTGGCCCGTTCCCACCCACGCTAGCCCGACCGGCCCCGCCGCTCGACCCGCCGAAGCCCCCACCCGGGACGTCAGGTCCACCTGGCTACGAGTGCGTAGGTTACGGTAACGTAAGTTACGCAAACGTAGGTTCAAGAGACGAGGCGCCATGTCCCCCCAGCCACAGATCATCCAAGGCGGGATGGGGGTCGCCATCTCGGACTGGCGTCTCGCCAACGCCGTCTGCGCGGCCGGTCAGCTCGGCGTCGTCTCAGGGACCGCTCTGGACGTGCTCTGCACCCGACGCCTGTCCGCAGGCGACCCGGGTGGGCACGTCCGGCGGGCGCTGGCCGCCTTCCCGGTCCCGGCGGTCGCGCACTGGATCGTCGAGTCCTACTACGTCGAGGGTGGGATCGGTGCGCAGGAGCGCTACCAGCAGGTTCCCCGTCACACCCTGAACTCCTCGCGCCGACTGCTCGAGCTGACCGCGGCCGCCAACTTCGTCGAGGTGTTCCTGGCCAAGGAGGGCCACGACGGCCCGGTCGGGATCAACTATCTGCGCAAGATCGAGCTACCGCTGCCAGCGGCGCTGTACGGAGCGATCCTGGCCGGCGTGGACCACGTGCTGGTCGGGGCCGGCAGTCCGGCCGAGATCCCGTCTCTGGTCAGGGCCTTGGCCGAGCACGAGCCGGTCACGATGTCGGTCCGGGTGCAGGGCGCCCGCTCCGGCGACGGGCACGGCGAGCTGCGCTTCGACCCGGCCCAGGTGGTGCCCACCCCGATGCTCGACGTCACCGTCCCGGCCGAGCTGGACCGACCCCAGGTGCTGGCGATCGTCGCCTCCACCGACCTGGCCACGGCGCTGGCCGAGGACCCGCAGACCAGACCGGACGGGTTCGTGGTCGAAGGCCCCAGCGCCGGAGGGCACAACGCCCCGCCGCGTGGGCCGCGGCGGATGGACGAGCGAGGCCAGCCGGTCTACGACGAACGTGACCGGGTCGACCTGCCGAAGCTGCTCGCCCTCGGGCTGCCGGTGTGGCTGGCCGGCGCCTACGCCAGCCCGGAGCGGCTACGCGAAGCCAGGGCGCTCGGAGCACAGGGCATCCAGGTCGGCACGGCGTTCGCCTACTGCGACGAGTCCGGCTTCGACGAGGGGGTCAAGGCTCAGGTGCGTGCCGCCGTCCGCGAGGGCGCACTGAGCGTGCGCGCCGACTGGCGGGCCTCACCGACCGGGTTCCCCTTCCACGTGGCGGAGCTGTCGGGCACCCTGACCGAACCGGAGGTGGTCGCCGCACGACGGCCGGTGTGCGACCTCGGGGCGCTGCGCTCGCCGTACGTCACCGCGGAGGGCACCGTCGACTACCGCTGCCCGGCTGAGCCGAGTAAGGCCTACCTGCGCAAGGGGGGCCGTGAGGTCAACACCCAGGGCCGGGTCTGCCTGTGCAACGCCCTGTTCGCCAGCGCCGGCTTCCCGCAACGCCGACCGCACGGAGCCGTCGAACCGCCCCTGGTCACCTCCGGCGCCGACCTGGACGCCGTCCGGCAGCTGCTGCAGTCCCACGACCGGGACGGTTACAGCGCCAGGGACGTGGTGGACTACCTGCTGACCGGCTGAACGGCTGACCGGCATCCCGTGGTGCGGTACCGGTCCGGGGCAGCGGCCGGGGCTGGGGTCGCGATCGGGCACCACGGCTCAACCGTCGTCGGACCCGCTGCCCCCAGGCTCGGTCTCGGTGCCCGCCCCCTCCTCATCGAGCCGCTCGCGCTCGACCTGTTCCCGCCGTTCCCGCTCGGCCCGCTCCTCCCGGCGCTTCTTCTCGATCATCTCTCCGTAGGTGGGACCGGTCACCTGCTGCTGGGGCACATCCTGCGGCGCGGCCGCGCCCGTCGACACCGACCACTGCGGCGGTGCCGGCGGCCCTCCCGGTTCACCTGGTCCCGGTCCGGGCGACGGCCGGCCCACGGGCGGGGGCAGGTTCGGGATGCCCGATCCGGACGAGGGCCGGGAGCCGCGCGCCGGTGGGCCGCCGATGCCCCCCGGCAGCTGCTGCAGCAGCTCGACGGCGGCGTGGGAGTGCTCCGGCATACACAGCACTTCGTACTCGCTGGCCACGATCTGGCTGGTTGAGGTGAAGTCGCGCCGGCCACCGGTCAAGGCGTAGGAGATCACTCCGAACAGCATCCCGAACGCCGCACCGATGGCCATCGCGGCGAACACGCCGACGGAGGCGAACGAGGTCCCGAACAACGACATCAGCAGTCCGACGAACAGGCCGAACCACGCCCCGGAGGCCGCGCCGGCGAGCGCCACCCGGCCATAGGTGAGCCGGCCGGTGACGCGCTCGACCATCCGCAGCCCGCTGCCCACGATGGTCACGAACTGCACCGGGAACTGATGGTCCGACAGGAAGTCGACCGCGCGTTGTGCCTCCAGGTAGGTGGCGTACCGAGCGATCGGCTCGCCCTTCGGCGGGGTCGGCAGCCCGGGCTGACGCCCGCTGCCCATCGGCCGCAGGTTCGACATGGCTCACATCCTGGCCTACACGTCGCGCTCACACCCAGCCGGAGGGTTTGACAGACTGACGTGATGGCTAGGGGCAAACGGGATGAGGCGGACGTGCGTGCCGACGTGACGCCCTCCCGTCAGGCTCGGTTCTTGCGCCTGGCCGGGAGGGCGAGCTGGAACGTCATCGACCAGGTCCTGACCGCGGTCACCAACGCTGCCCTGTTCTTCGTCCTCGCCCGCACCGTCAGCACCGGCGAGCTGGACGCGTTCGCGAACGCGTTCTACGTCTTCACGATGGTGATCGGGGTCGAGCGGGCCCTGGTCGGGCAGGTGCTCGGGATCCGGTTCAGCGACAGCCGCGGGCCGCCCTGGCACCAGGCGCTGAGCCAGGCCTTCGGGTTCATCCTCGCGGTCACCGTCGCCCTGTCGGTGGTGCTGGCCCTGGTCGCGATGCCGCTGGACGGCGTCCACCAACGGGCCCTGCTGGCCACTGCGCTGGTGCTGCCCGGGCTGATCCTGCAGGACGCCTGCCGGATGGCCTTCTTCGCCCAGTCCCGGGCGCGGGACGCCGCCCTCAACGACTCGCTGTGGGCTGTGCTGCAGTTCACCGGCGTCGGCCTGCTGATCGCCGGCGGGCGCGATGACGTCCCGCTGCTGATCCTGGCCTGGGGCGGCGCCGCCGCGGTCTGCGTGCTGGTGGCGCTGATGCGGCTGCGGGTCGTCCCGGATCTGCGGGCTGCCCGGCTCTGGCCGCGCCGCACCTGGGACGTCTCCCGGTTCCTGCTCGGCGAGAACCTGCTCACCGTCGGCGCCTTCAACGGCGGGTTCCTGTTGGTCGGCGTGCTCGCCGGGGAGGGTGCCGTCTCGGCGATCCGCGGCGCTCAGGTGCTGCTCGGCCCGCTGCAGACGCTCGCCTCGGCGATGTTCACCTTCACCCTGCCGGAGCTGTCGCGCCGGGCCTGGCTGACGGCCGGCACCCGGCAGAAGGTCGCCGCAGTGGCCAGCCTGAGCATGGTGACCGCCTCGCTGACCTACACCGCCCTGCTGCTGCTGCTGCCCGACCCGGCCGGTGAGTTCCTGTTCGGCGACAACTGGTCGGGCTCGCGCTCGATCCTGCTGCCCGTCGCCCTCGGCGCCACCGCCGCGGGCGCATGCCTCGGCCCGGCGGTGATGATCTACGCGATGGGCCTGGCCCGCAAGACGTTCCGGCTGATGACGGTCGAGGCGCCGCTGGTGCTCGGTCTGATGATCGGCGGCGCGCTGCTGTTCGGGGTGAACGGCGCAGCCTGGGGGCTGGCCGCCAACCAGGTGATCATGGTGCCGCTGTGGTTCGCCCAGCTGCGGGCGATCCTGCGCCGTCGGCGCGGGCGCCATGTCCTGCGGGCGGACGAGAACCTGCCCGCCCCGCCCCTGGACGGCGTGCCCACAGGGTCGCTCACACCTTCAGGCGAAAGTCCTCGAGCAACCGCCGACCGATGATCATCCGCTGGATGTCGGCGGTCCCCTCACCGATCAGCAGCATCGGCGCCTCCCGGTAGAGCCGCTCGATCTCGTACTCCTTGGAGTAGCCGTACCCGCCGTGGATGCGGAAGGAGTCCTCGACGACGTCGCGGCAGTACTCGCTCGCCAGGTACTTGGCCATCCCTGCCTCGAGGTCGTTGCGCTCCCCGGCGTCCTTGGTACGAGCTGCCATCACCATCATCTGGTGGGCCGCCTCGACCTTGGTGGCCATCTCGGCGAGGCGGAACTGGACCGCCTGGTGCTCGCAGATCTGCTTGCCGAACGTCTCCCGCTCCTGGGAGTACTTGATGCCGAGCTCGAAGGCCCGCATCGCCAGCCCGCACGCCCGGGCGGCGACGTTGACCCTGCCCACCTCGACGCCGTCCATCATCTGGTAGAAGCCCTTGCCGGGCACCCCGCCGAGGATCTTGGCGTCGGTGGTGCGGAAGCCGTCCAAGATCAGCTCGGTGGTGTCGACGCCCTTGTAGCCCATCTTGTCGATCTTGCCGGGCACGGTGAGGCCGGGCGCGGTCTCGCCGAAGCCGGAGGTCTTGTCGACCAGGAAGGTGGTCATGTTCTTGTAGACCGAGTCGGCGCCGACGTCGGTCTTGGTCAGGACTGCGACCAGGTTGCACGAGCCGCCGTTGGTCAGCCACATCTTCTGGCCGTTGATCGTCCAGCCGTCGGTGCCCTCGGGACCCTCGACGCGCTCGGCCTTGGTCCGGATCGCCGAGACGTCGGAGCCGCAGTGCGGCTCGCTCATCGAGAACCCGCCGCGGATCTCACCGGCGGCCATCTTCGGCAGGTAGTACTGCTTCTGCTCCTCGGTGCCGTGCTGGATCAGCATGTAGGCCACGATGAAGTGGGTGTTGATGATGCCCGACACGCTCATCCAGCCGCGGGCGATCTCCTCGACCACCAGGGCGTAGGTGAGCAGCGACTCCCCGAGCCCGCCGTACTCCTCGGGGATCATGAGCCCGAAGACGCCCATCTCCTTCATGCCCTCGACGATCTCGTCGGGGTAGGCGTCCTTGTGCTCCAGCTCGGTGGCCACCGGGATGATCTGCTCGTCGACGAACTCCCGGACCAGCTTCAGCAGCTCGCGCTGGTCGTCGGTCAGGCCCTCGGTGTGCTGCAGTCGTCCCATTGCGCACGTCACCCCTTCGTCAGCGTCGGCACAGGGAGACTTCGAGTATCGCCGTCGGCGCGGTCCGGCGCCCCGGGTGGGGGTGTGAACCGAGGCACAGCACCATCGGACTCCTCTCCCGCGTCCGGATTCACCACAACCCCTCCCGATGACCCCCAGAACATGGACAAACAGCAATAAATGCGGGCACTGGCCCGAGGTTCTGGTGAATCCGGGAGACAGAAACCCGCCGGCTGTCCATTCCGGGGGATGCTGGACGTCGACAAGGCATCGGTGCGTCGCGGACGCGCCCTGACGGTTCAGGAGGACCGATGCGCTACATGTTCCTGCTCTACTCCGCCCCTGACGCCGGCCCGGCCGAGGGCAGCCCCGAGGCGGCCGCCGAGATGCAGGAGTGGTTCGCCTACACCCAGTCGATGGCCGAGGCCGGCGTACTGGTCGGCGGCGAGCCCCTGCACCCGGTCTCGACGGCCACCACCCTGACCATCAAGGACGGCGCGACGGTGACCACCGACGGTCCGTTCGCCGAGACCAAGGAGGTGCTCGGGGGCTACTACATCGTCGACGTCGCCGACCTGGATGCCGCGCTGGGCTGGGGCGCGAAGGCCCCGATAGCCCGCTACGGGTCGGTCGAGGTTCGTCCGATCGCCGATATGAGCGAGCTCTCCCAGTAGTGCCCCCGTCGCGGGTCGCCCAGGTCTTCGCCGAGCAGTGGCCGGTCCTGCTGGCCACGCTGCGACGGGACCTGGGCGACCTCGACCTGGCCGAGGAGTGCGCGCAGGACGCCTTCACCGAGGCGGCGGCCCGCTGGGGGCCGCAGACCACTCCAGACCGACCCTTCGCCTGGCTGCTGACCACGGCCCGTCGTAAGGCCATCGACCGGATCCGGCACGAGCGGCGCTTCATCGACCGGCTACCGATGCTCGCCGAGCTCACCGCGACGGCCACCGCAGCGGCGGACCCCACGTCGTCGGCCCGGGCCGGCGACCTCGTCGACGACCAGCTTGCGCTGGTGTTCGGCTGCTGCCACCGGGCCCTGGACGCCGAGGCGAAGGTGGCCCTGACCCTGCGCGAGGTGTGCGGCCTGTCCACCGCCCAGATCGCCGCCACGTTCGTCGTGCCCACCCCGACGATGGCCAAGCGGCTGGTCAGGGCCAAGGCGAAGATCCGGGCGGCCGGTGTGCCGTTCTCGGTGCCGGCCCGAACCGACCTGCCCGAGCGATGCGCCGAGGTGCTCAGGGTGATCTACCTGATCTTCACCGCCGGGCACACCTCGCCCGACGGACCGGCACTGCTGCGTGGCGACCTGTGCGACGAGGCGCGCTGGCTGGCCGGGCTGCTCGCCGATCTGCTGGAGGCGCTGCCGCGCCGTCCGGTCCCGACGGAACCGGACCACGAACTGACCGTGGCCCGGGCGGAGACCATGGGCCTGCTCGCCCTGATGCTGTTCACCGACGCGCGCCGCGCCACCCGTCTCGACGGGGGCGGCCGGCTGGTGCTGCTCGAGGACGCCGACCGCTCGCAGTGGGACGGCGCGCTGGTCGCCGAGGGCCAGTCGGTACTGGCCCGGGCGCTGGCCCTGGGCCACGTCGGCGCCTACCAGCTCGAGGCGGCGATCGCCGGCGTCCATGCCACCGCACCTACCTGGGCGGGCACCGACTGGCCGGCGATCCTGGCCCTGTACGACCGGCTGGTCCTCGTCGAGCCGACCGACGTCGTCCGGTTGAACCGGGCGGTGGCCCTGTCGATGGTCGAAGGAGCGCAGGCCGGCCTGACCGCCGTCGAGGAGGTCGCCGCCGGCGGAGCGCTCAGCGACTACCGCTACCTGCACGCCGCCCGAGCCGCGCTCCTGCGTCGGCTGGGCCTACTCGACGAGGCGGCGCAGGCCTATCGGCGGGCCCTGGCCCGGGGCGGCAACGAGGCCGAGCAGCGTTTCCTCGCCGAGCGGTTGAACAGCTGCGGATGACCGCTGGCTCAGCGGCCCGCCGGCGCCCCTCGGGTGCCCCGGCCTGCTGCCTGCCCGGTCGGACGGCGCGGCCGCGGCACCGCCGAGGCGGCCGGATGGGACGGCACGACCGGCACGTCGAACGGGGGCGTGCCCAGGGCAGCCAGGACGGCGGCCGACAGGGTCGCGGAGTCGCGGGCGGCGTCGTCGGCGGCGGCGGTGCGCTGAGCCACCACCGAGCGGGTGATGTCGACCGCGGTGACCACCAGGTAGTGGGTGAAGGTGAGGATGCCGACCAGCCGGGCGGCGTCCTCCAGCCATAGCCCGAGCGCACCGTCCGGTTCGAGCACGGTGTCGATCCCGGCAGAGGAGCCCAGGAAGGCGTAGGAGCTGAGCAGGATCAGCCAGCGGGTTCGGGCGATCTCGCGCCAGAACAGCGCCGCCCAGGCCAGCCCGGACGCCGCGATCAGCACCTGGGCCAGGTTGCCGGGAATACCCAGCCGGGGCGCCACCGCCGAGTGGAACTGGATCCAGATGTCGATGAGCATCATCGACACCACGACCGCCCCGAGTCCGAGGAAGGCCGCGGCGCCGCGACGGCCGTCCAGCGCGGCGACCCAGCTGCCCAGCCCGGCCGCCGCGGCGGCGACGGACCAGCTGATCAACCCGGCCTCGTTGAGGATGCCGCTGTACCAGGGCTGGCCACCGAGATAGGAGGCGTCCAGGAAGAGCTGCTCCAGCGGCGTCCAACGCTGGGTACCGGCCACGGCCAGGACGACGGCCGCACCGGCCCACGTGACCAACAACGGGGCCAGCAGGCGCAGCTGGCGGGGAATGTCGAACGGCGTCCGGATCTGGCTGCGGGGCACCGGGCGGGTCTCGGTCGGGGGCACGCCGTCCTATCGGCAGGTTGCCGGGATCTCCACAGCTCCGTCGGCCCGGGCTCAGCTGCGGGGCGGGAACCGGAACCGGGTCAGGTCGGTCGGGAAGGCGAACCAGGCCATCGCCTTCGCCGGGGAGAACACGCACAGACCGCCGGCGTCGTCGCCGGACCAGGCGGTGGCCCCCGGCGCGTACCCCGCCGCGGCGTACTTGCGGTTCATCTCCGCCGAGATCCGCACGCCCAGGTCACCGGTGACCGGATCGCTGGGCCCCGAACGCCCTTCGACGATCACGGCGTCCGTACCGTCGCCGAGGTGCAGCGCGCAGGCCGGGTTGGTCGCCAGGTTGCGGGCATGCACGGTCTGTGGCGACCCGTCGTAGTAGAGGTGCCCGGCCAGCCACACCCCCCAGCGCGGCACGACGTGCGGCCGGCCGTCCGGGCGGGTGGTCGCCATCCAGTAGTGGGGTGCGTCGACGAGCACCTGCTCGATGCGGTTCCAGTCGAGCAGGCCGGCGTCGTCGTCCGGCACGCCGTACCCGTGCGGGAGCTGCGGCCGGTCCCGGTCGACGGGACTCGTCATGGTCAGCAACTATCCCATCGGTGGCATCATCGGCGCGTGCCGGTGGACTCCTCGGTGCCGCCGGGCGCGGCACCGCTGCGACTGCGCGGCCGCCTGTTCGACAGTGCGCGGCCTGGCGTGATGGCCATCGTCAACCGGACGGCGGACTCGTTCTTCGACGGCAACCGGCATGCCGACCTCGACTCGGCCGAACGCGCCCTGGACGGGGCGGTGGCCGACGGCGCGGGCATCGTCGACGTCGGCGGCGTCCGGGCCGGGCAGGCGGGCGACCCGATCGGTGCGGCACAGGAGATCGACCGGGTGCTGCCGTTCCTGGTCCTCGCCCGCACCTCCCACCCCGACCTGGTGCTCAGCCTGGACACCTGGCGCAGCGAGGTCGCCCGGGCCGCAACCGGCTACGTAGACCTGGTCAACGACACCTGGGCCGGGCACGACCCGGACCTGGTCGCCGTCGCCGCCGACCTGGGTGCCGGGTACGTCGTCTCGCACACCGGTGGGCTCCCGCCGCGCACCGACCCGGTGGCCGTCACCTACCCACCGGAGCCGGACGGCGTCGTCCACGACGTCCTCGCGGCCCTGGACGCCGGTGCCGTACGGGCGGAGCAGGCGGGGGTCCCGCGGGACCGGATCCTGGTCGACCCGACCCTGGACTTCGGCAAGACCACCGCTCACTCGCTGACCGTGCTGCGCTGCAGCCGGGACATCGTGTCCCTGGGACTGCCTGTGCTGCAAGCCATCTCGCGCAAGGACTTCGTAGGCGAGACGCTGGGCCTACCGACCGCCGAACGACTCGAGGGCAGCCTGGCTGCTACCGCGGTGGCCGCGTGGCTGGGGGTGGCCGTGTTCCGGACCCACGACGTGCGAGCCACCCGGCGGGTGCTCGACATGGTGGCGACCCTCCGGGGCGACCGCGCCCCGGTCGAGGCCCGTCGCGGCGTCCCCGGAACGAGCGCGTACTGATCGACGGCGCTGGCCGTCCGACACCGAACCGGGCGCGATGCGAGCAGGATCACGCTGCGCATTGACCCGCGACGCTGCGAGTCCCTACGCTGACCCGAGCCCATCCAGAGCGGCCGAGAGACCCGGCTCGACGACGCCGCAGCAACCCCCCGACGACGGGGACGGTGCTACCGCCGGGACCGATGGAGGAATCCATGCGAGCAACCCGTCTGCGGCTCGTGCGCCGCCATCACGTCGACCTGCTGCGCACCGCCAGCGCCACCTGTCGGGCCTGACCACTCCCCCGCGCGACACATCCGCCGGCAACACCGGCACCCGCCGGTCAGCGCTGCCTGCCGCCTGGCGTGACCGTGTCGCAGCGGTCGCCTCCCCTGCCGTGAAACGTGGAACCGAAGGACCGACTCGTGAGCCCATCCGTGAGGACCCCCGCCGACACCGAGACCGACCCCGGCGTCACTGGGGCCGAGACCCCCCGCCGAACCCGCCCGAGCAGGACCCGTCGCCCCGAGGGTCAGTGGGCGCTCGGTCAGACCGAGCCGCTCAACGCCAACGAGAAGATCAAGGCCGCCGACAACGGACTCAACGTGCGCGAGCGCGTCGAGCAGATCTACGCCCTGGAGGGGTTCGCCTCGATCCCCGCCGACGATCTGCGGGGCCGACTGCGCTGGTGGGGCCTGTACACACAGCGCCGGCCCGGCGTGGACGGTGGCCGCACCGCCGCCCTCGAGCCGCATGAGCTGGACGACGAGTTCTTCATGCTCCGGGTCCGTATCGACGGCGGGGCGGTCGACGCAGCCCAGCTGCGGGTGCTGGCCGAGATCTCCACCCGGTACGCCCGGGGCACCGCCGACGTCACCGACCGGCAGAACATCCAGTACCACTGGGTACGGGTCGAGGACGTCCCGGTCATCTGGCGCCTGCTCGACGCCGTGGGCCTGAGCACCACCGAGGCCTGCGGCGACACACCACGGGTGGTGCTGGGCTCACCGCTCGCCGGCATCGACCCCGACGAGATCGTCGATGGCACCCAGGCCATCGCCGAGATCGGCAAGCGGTTCGTCGGCGACCCCGACCTGGCCAACCTGCCCCGCAAGTTCAAGTCAGCGATCTCCGGCAGCCCGCACCAGGACGTCGCCCACGAGATCCACGACATCGCCTTCGTCGGCGTCGTCCACCCCCAGCACGGCCCCGGGTTCGACCTATGGGTCGGCGGTGGCCTGTCCACCGCGCCGCACCTGGCCCAGCGGCTCGGGGCCTGGGTGTCGCTGGCGGAGGTGCCCGACGTGTGGCACGCGGTGATCCGGCTGTTCCGGGACTACGGCTACCGAAGGCTGCGGAGCCGTGCCCGGCTGAAGTACCTGGTCGCCGACTGGGGTACGCAACGGTTCCGCGAGGTACTGGAGCGCGAGTACCTGGGCTATCGGCTCGTCGACGGTCCGGCGCCGGCCCCGCCGCCGCGCGGCCGGCGTGACCACGTCGGGGTGCGGGCCCAGGGCCGGGGGCGGTTCGCGGTCGGGCTGGCCCCGGTGGCGGGTCGGCTGACCGGCGAGAAGCTGACCGCGCTCGCCGAGGCCATGCAGCGCGCCGGGTCCGACCGGTTGCGGTTCACTCCGGACCAGAAGCTCGTGGTCCTGGACGTCCCGGCCCCGGCTGTGGCCGACCTTGTCGACACCCTGGACGGCGTCGGCCTGCCCGCCGCGGCCTCGACGTTCCGCCGCGGCACCATGGCCTGCACCGGGATCGAGTACTGCAAGCTGGCCATCGTCGAGACCAAGGGGACGGCGGCGCGGCTGGTCGGCGAGCTCGAACGCCGGTTCGCCGACGTCCCCGAGCTGTTCGCCCCCGGCGCCCCGCAGGTGAGCATCAACATCAACGGCTGCCCGAACGCCTGTGCCCGCACCCAGATCGCCGACATCGGCCTGAAGGGCATCCAGGTGCCGAACCCCGACGACCCGGACGGCCCGACCGTCGAGGGTTTCCAGATCCACCTCGGCGGCGGCCTGGGCCTGGACGCCGGGTTCGGCCGCAAGCTGCGCGGGCTGAAGACGACCAGCGCCGACCTGCCCGACTACGTCGAGCGACTGCTGCGGCGGTGGCTGGTCCAGCGCTCGGACGGCGAGCCGCTGGCCGTCTGGCTGGCGCGCGCCGACGAGGCGGACCTGTCATGAGGACGGTGGCGCCGTGAGCGCCGGTGCCGGCGGCCGGGCCCCGGTGAACCTGTGCCCCTACTGCGGCGAGGAGGACCTGCGCCCGGACGAGCCGGAGGACGAGAGCGGGTCGACGGGTCGGGACCAGGATGACGGCTGGTACTGCCGGGCCTGCCGGCGCCGGTTCGCCGTCAGCTACCGCGGGATGGCGCGGACATGACGGCGACGACGTTGACCCGACCGCTGCGGCTCAGCGCCGACCCGGCGGAGGTCGCCGAGGCGCTGGATCGCGACCCACAGGGGTTCGCCGCCCTGGCCGCCCATGCCTTCGAGGGAGCCGACCCACTCACCGTCCTGGCGTGGGCGGCACGGGTCTTCGGTCGCGAACTCGCCGTGACCGCGGCGATGGGCGATACCGTGCTGGCCCACCTGGCGGGCCGGGCCGCACCCGGCGTCCACGTGCTGTTCGTGGACACCGGCTACCACTTCGGCGAGACCCTTGGTACCGCCGACGCCGTGCTGGCCTCCTACCCGGTGCGGCTGGTCACGGTGCGGGCGCCCCGGAGCGTGGTCGAGCACGAGGCCGAGCACGGCCGCCTGTACCGGCGTGACCCGCACGCCTGCTGTGCCCTGCGCAAGGTGGCGCCGTTGGACGGCGCGCTGCGCCGCTACCGGGCCTGGGCGAGCGGACTGCGCCGTGCCGACTCACCGGGCCGGTCGCTGACCCCGACGATCCAGTGGGACGCCCGGCGCTGCCTGCTCAAGCTCGCCCCGATCGCGCACTGGTCGGACAGTGACCTACTGGGCTACCTCGACGCCCACCCGGACGTCGCGCTGAACCCGTTGCTGCAGATGGGCTACCCCTCGATCGGGTGCTGGCCGTGCACCCGTCCGGTCGCCGAGGGTGAGGAGGGCAGGGCCGGCCGCTGGGCCGGGACATCGAAGACCGAGTGCGGCATCCATTACCAGATCTAGTCCCATACGCCCTGGTGGGCGGCCCGTTCCGGGCTGAAAATGGGGGTCTGGTCGCCCGTTGACGTCGTCGCTCCTTGGCCGTTGGAGGTCGTGATCTAGTCGGGCGCTGGGAGCCGCGCTGTGGGCCCTTCCTTGTCGCTTCGAGCACGCGATTCAGCTTCGCATCGTCCCTTGCGGTTCCCACGGGTGACCGGGCCCGTTTGGTCGGCGAGCCTGGGAGGTGGGTTGCGGTGTTGCAGGAGACGCAGGACGAAACCGAGATCATCGCGCGGATCGCTGCGTTGGATATCGGCAAGGCCGAGGTGGTGTGCTGCGCCCGGGTGCCGGGCCCGGGTGGCAAGCGCGCGCAGGAGGTGACGGCCTACTCCACGATGACGCGGTCGCTGCAGTTGCTGGCCGACCGGCTCCGGGAGCTGAACGTCACCCGGGTGATCATGGAGGCCACCTCGGATTACTGGCGGCCGCCGTTCTACCTGCTGGAGGCGAACGGGTTCGAGGTGTGGCTGGTCAACGCCCGGGACGTCAAGCACCTGCCGGGCCGGCCGAAGGCGGACAAGATCGACGCTGTCTGGTTGTGCAAGGTCGCCGAGCGGGGCATGGTCCGCCCGAGTTTCGTGCCGCCGGCCCCGGTCCGCCAGTTGCGGGACATGACCCGCTACCGGATCGACCTGGTCGGTGAGCGGACCCGGGAGAAGAACCGGGTGGAGAAGCTGCTGACCGATGCCCAGATCCAGCTCTCGGTCGTGGCCTCGGACATCTTCGGGGTCTCGGGTCGGGCGATGATGGCCGCCCTGGTCGCCGGCGAACGTGACCCGACGGTGCTGGCGCAGATGGCCCGGTCCCGGATGCGTGCCAAGATCAGCGACCTGGAGGAGGCGTTCCTCGGCCGGTTCACCGACCACCACGCGTTCCTGCTGGGCAAGATGCTGGCCCGGATCGACGCGCTCGACACCGACATCGCCGCGGTCGAGACCCGGATCGAGGACCTGATCGCCCCTTTCGCTGAGGCGGTGACCCCGCCTGGACGCCATCCCCGGTGTCGGCCTCACCGCCGCGCAGGTGATCGTCGCCGAGGTCGGGGTCGACATGGGCCGGTTCCCGACCGCCGGGCATCTGGCGTCCTGGGCGAAGTTCTCCCCGATCATCAGCGAATCCGCCGGGAAGAAGAAGGGCAAGAACGCCACCGGCAAGGGCAACCCCTACCTGGCCCGGGCCCTGGGCGAGGCCGCCATTGCAGCAGCCAAGACCGACACGTTCCTGGGTCAGCGGTATCGGCGGATCGCCCGGCGACGCGGCAAGAAGAAGGCCATCGTCGCCGTCGGGCGCTCCATCCTGATCATCGTCTGGCACCTGCTGTCCGACCCTCCGGTCGACTTCGTCGACCTCGGCCCCGACTTCTACGACCGCCGCGGCGGCACCCAACGCGCCATCCGCAACCACGTCCGCCACCTTGAGGCCCTCGGCTATCAGGTCACCCTGCACCCCGCCGCCTGACTCACCTTCAGGCCCTTCCCGGCTCCGGAGCGTAGCCAGGAGTGGAGCTCCTCCCGCCTGCGGTACCGTCGAGCCATGTCCGGGGGGACGCGCAGTCGGATGCTCGAGCCGAGCCGAGGGGATGACCGGGCGATGACCGCACCAGACCCTGACGCGACCCAGGGTCGTGAGCCACAGCACAGTCCCGCGGACCCCGATGGTCCGACCGAACCGGTCGGGGTCGGGTCCGAGGCCACCGCACCCATCGACCTGACGGCCGAAAAGGGTCCGGCATCCGCGGACCCGACGCCCCTGGAGCCCGCAGGCATCGACCTGCGCCCGCCCCCCGACCCGGCCGCGTTGATCGCCTCGCTGGCCCGCGAGACCGGTTCCGCGGCGCCCGGTCCCGCCGACCGGGACCGGCCGGGCGGCCGTGCGGGGGCAGCCGCCACCCTGTCCCCGATCGCGCCGCCCGTCGCGACGTCCACGGAGCCACCCTCCCCCGCACCGGCACCCTCCCCCACACCGGCACCCTCCCCCACGCCGACGACCTCAGCCACACCCACCCCAGCCCCGCCGCTCGCCGAACCGGCCCCGCCCATCGGCTGTCCGCCGATCCCGCCGCCCCCGCCCGGGCAGCGCGGCGGCCCACCGGCCCCGGTGCCAGATGCGCTGCCCTACCCCGACGAGCCACGGCGGCGACCACTGCTCCTGGTGGGTCTGGGCGCCGGGATCGGGCTCGCCGTCCTGGCCCTGGTCGCCCTGGCGATGACGACCCTGGGCGACGCCGGGTCCGGCGAGAGTGCCGCGCCGAGCGTCACGCCCAGCCCGATCACGGCCAACCGGATCTCGGTGACCGCCTCCAGCACCCAGGAGAGCGAGGGCGGTATCAGCTACAGCGCCGAGAACACCCTGGACGGCCGCCCCCAGACGGCCTGGAACAGCGACGGCCGCACGGACGGCCCGGGCCCCGGGATGACCCTGACCTACGGCTTCGGCGACCCCGTGGACCTGTCCTCGATCACCGCGCTGAACGGCTACCAGAAGACGATCACCAGCTCCGGCTCCACCCAGGACCTGTTCACCCTGAACAGCCGGGTCCGGCTGCTACGGGTGGTCACCGACACGGCCACGTTCACCTGGGAGCTCGCCGACGACCGGACGACGCAGACACTGACCAAGCCGTTCGGCCGCACCTCCAGCGTGCGGTTCGAGGTGCTGTCGGTCTATCCGGGGTCGAAGTACCTCGACCTGGCCCTGTCCGAGGTGTCCTTCGCGGCGGTCGGCTGACACACTCGCCAGGGTGAGCCGGACGGAGACGCTGATCAGCTTCTTCGGCGATCGGCGCCCCGGGCCGCACACCCAGGTGCCGGCGAACGCCGAGCTGAGCGCCGAGCAGAGCGCCGTCATCGCCGAGGCCTGCACGCGCAGCAGCGTGGTGTGGCTGCGCCCGGTGGACGACAACCGCCGGCGGCTGGCCTGGCAGACCTGGCACGCCGACGCCGTCCACGTCGTGTACGGCGTCGGCGAGCAGATGCTGCCGATGCTCACCGGCCACGTCGAGGTGACCGTGCCGAGCAAGCAGACCCGCGCGGTCGTGGTCACCTTCCTGGCCCGGGCCCGGATCCTCGCCGCCGGTTCACCCGAGTGGGACGCCGCGGCACAGGCGCTGCGGACCGTCCGGCTGAACACCCCGGACCCCCAGGGCCAGGCAGCCCGCTGGGAGGACGGGTGCCTGATCAGCCGGTTGCAGCCGGTGCACGTCCTCAGCCTGGGCTCCGGCTCGGACGACGCGCCGAGCCAGGCCGCGCCACCGCGACCCGGGCAGGGCACCACCGTCGGCTGGCGGCCATGGCACCTCGGCGGTCGGCCCGGCCAGCGCCGCCGGCGCCGGTCGGCGCCGGGCACCGCGGTGGACGCGACGACATCCAGGCGCCGTGCGGACGAGCAGTAGGGCGGCGGCGGGTGTCGAGGCCTAGCCTTGGCCCGTGAGCACCCCACCGACCAGGGTCTTCGTGGCGCGCCTTGCCGGCACGGCCGTGTTCGACCCGCTCGGCGACAAGGTGGGACGGATCCGCGACATCGTCGTCGTCTCCGGGTCGCGGGACACCACTCCCCGCGCCGTCGGGATGATCGTCGAGGTGCCCGGCAGGCGCCGGGTCTTCCTGCCGATGACCCGGGTGACCAGCATGGACGCCGGACAGGTGATCACCACCGGGCTGGTCAACCTGCGCCGGTTCGAACAGCGCGCGACTGAGACCCGGATACTCGCCGAGATGTTGGACCGTTCGGTCCGCCTCGTTGCCGACGACGAGCAGGTGACCGTCGAGGACGTCGCCATCTCCCCCGACCGCCGCCGGCAGTGGCGGGTCAGCAAGCTGTTCGTGCGCCGGCGCCGTCACGGTCGTCTGCGCCGTGGGGAGACGCTGCTGGTCGACTACACCGATGTCGACCTCGGTCAGGTCGAGCAGGACCAGGGCACTGCCAGCCTGCTGGCCACCTTCGAGGAGCTCAAGGCCGCCGACCTGGCCGACGTCGTCCATGACCTCACCCCCAAGCGTCGGCTGGAGGTGGCCCAGGCCCTGGACGTCGAACGCCTGGCCGACGTGCTGGAGGAGCTGCCGGAGGCCGACCAGGTGGAGATCCTGTCCCAGCTGGAGGTCTACCGGGCGGTCAAGGTGCTGGAGGCGATGCAGCCCGACGACGCGGCCGACCTGCTCGCGGAGCTGCCGACCGACCAGGCCGAGCAGCTGATCACGTTGATGGACCCGGGAGAGGCCGAGGACCTGCGCCGGCTGCTGTCCTACGACGACGACACCGCCGGCGGGATGATGACCACCGAGCCGGTGATCCTGCCGCCGGACGCCCCGATCGCCGAGGCGCTGGCCCACGTCCGCCGCGCAGACCTGCCGCCGTCCCTGGCCGCGGCCGCGTTCGTCTGTCGCCCCCCGCTGGAGACCCCGACCGGGCGCTACCTGGGGCTGGCCCACCTGCAGCGGATGCTGCGCGAGCCCCCGCACACCCCGGTCGGCGACATCCTCGACAAGGACGTCGAGCCGCTGGACCCGACCGACTCGCTGGAGACCATCACCCGGCACCTGGCCACCTACAACCTGATCTCGGTGCCGGTCACCGACGAGACCGGCAACCTGGTCGGCGTGGTCAGCGTGGACGACGTACTGGACCACCTGCTGCCCGAGGACTGGCGGGACCACGATGACTGAACCCACCGCCCGGCGCCGGACCGGGCTCGACGTCCCGCTCGAACAGCGTCGGGCGCTGCCCCGGCCGCAGGTCGACCCAGAGGTGTTCGGCCGCTGGTCGGAGACGTTCGCCCGGTTCATGGGCACGGCCCAGTTCATCGTCGCAATGACCGTGTTCGTCGGTGTATGGCTGGCCTGGAACACTCTCGGCCCCGCGCAGTACCAGTTCGACCCGCGCAGCCTGAACTACACCCTGCTCACCCTGATCCTCAGCCTGCAGGCCTCCTATGCCGCACCGCTGATCCTGCTGGCCCAGAACCGGCAGGCCGACCGGGACCGGGTCTTCTCCGAGCAGGACCGCCAGCGCGCCGAACGGGCCCTGGCCGACACCGAGTACCTGACCCGCGAGGTCGCCGCGCTGCGGATCGCCCTGCGGGACGTCGCCACGCGCGACTTCCTGCGTTCGGAGCTGCGCGACCTGCTGGCCGAGCGGGACGGCACCCGTCCGGACCAGGCGCCCGGGCAGGGTCCGGACCAGGACGGCGAGCAGTGGAGTGAGCCGCAGGGTCAATCACCCGGCTGAACCTGCCGAGACTGACCGAGTGTCGCAGTCCACCGGCCCGGCCCAGCCTGACGCCAGCTTCGGGGGCGCCTCCGCGCTGGGCTCCTCGGCCCTGGCCGCCGGCCGGCGCCGTCTCGGCGACGTGCTGGTCGAGTCCGGGCTGCTCACCGGCGAGCAGCTAGCCACCGCCCTGGAGCACCAGCGCAACACACCGGGCGCCCGTCGCCGCCTCGGGCAGGTGGTGGCCGACCTCGGCCTGGCCTCCGAACGGGACGTCGCCGAGTGCCTGGCCAACCTGCTGGGCCTGACGATGGTCGATCTGGCCAAGACCGTCCCAGCACCGGACGTCGTGCGGATCCTCCCCCGCCAGATCGCCGAGCGGACCCGGGTGCTGGTCCTGGACCGCACCGACAACGGCCTGGTCGTGGCCGCTGCCGACCCGACGAACGTGCTCGCCCTGGACGACGTCCGGTTGCACACCCGCTCGCCGGACCTGGTGGTTCTGGTCGCCACCGACTCCCAGATCCGCGACCAGATCAACCGGGCCTGGGCCCTGGGGCAGGACAACGCCCAGGTCGCGGCGCTGACCGAGGACGAAGAGGACGAGCAGGACGCCAACGCCCTGCCCGGCGGCGCCGTCGTCGACGACGCCCCGATCGTCAAGCTGGTCAACCAGGTGCTGGCCGACGCCGTCCGGATGCGTGCCTCGGACATCCACATCGAGGTGCAGCGGGACGCCCTGCGGGTCCGCTACCGGGTCGACGGTCTGCTGCGCGACATGATGAACGCACCCAAGCGGATCGCCACCTCGGTGATCAGCCGCATCAAGATCATCTCAGGGCTGGACATCGCCGAGCGCCGGGTCCCGCAGGACGGCCGCACCCGGTTCGTGGTCGAGAAGATCGCCGTCGACGCCCGGATCTCCACCCTGCCCAGCCTGCACGGCGAGAAGGTGGTGATCCGGCTGCTCTCCCGCGGCGAGGCGATCCCCGCGCTCGCCGACCTCGGCTTCGGCACGAAGCAGCTGCAGCAGTTCACCTCGGCGTTGTCGGTACCGCAGGGCCTGGTGCTGATCACCGGGCCGACCGGGTCGGGCAAGACGAACACCCTCTACTCGGCGATGGCCGAGATCCGCAACCCGGACAAGAACATCGTCACCCTCGAGGACCCGGTCGAGATCCAGCTTCCGGGGATCACCCAGGTCGGGGTCAACGTCAAGGCCGGTATGACGTTCGCCGCCGGGCTGCGGTCGATCCTGCGCCAGGACCCGGACATCATCCTGCTCGGCGAGGTCCGCGACGGTGAGACCGCCGAGCTGGCGCTGAAAGCCGCCATGACCGGCCACCTGGTGCTCACCACGCTGCACACGAACTCCGCCGTCGCCGCGCTGACCCGCCTGGTCGACATGGGGATCGAGCCCTTCATGGTGGCCTCGTCGCTGACCTGCGCCATCGCCCAACGACTGGTGCGCACCCCGTGCTCGTCGTGCCTGGCCCCGTACACGCCCGACGACCTCACCCTGCAGATGCTCGGCCTGGCCCGCACGGACCTGAGCGGCGCCACGCCCCGGCGCGGCAACGGCTGTCCCGAGTGCGGCGAGACCGGCTACCGCGGTCGGACGGCGGTCTACGAGGTGGTCGTCGTCGACTCGGCGATAC
This sequence comes from uncultured Actinomycetota bacterium, assembly GCA_963724535.1. Taxonomy (GTDB): domain Bacteria; phylum Actinomycetota; class Actinomycetes; order Actinomycetales; family Kineosporiaceae; genus JADJPO01. Next base: position 132,660 of record CAVRVD010000016.1, on the reverse strand, counting down.
GCCAGGTGCTGATGTCCGACCCACGAGAGGAGGCGATCTCCGCCGCGGCGCGGGCGGCCGGCCTGACCACGCTGCGCGGCTCCGCACTGGACAAGGCCCGTCGCGGGCTGACCACCTTCGAGGAGGCGGTCCGGGTCACCCACTCCGACACCGCCGCGGTGGCCGCCTGCCCGGCCTGCGAGCGCAAGGTCGAGACCGGGATGGTCGTCTGCCCCTGGTGCGCCGCGACGCTGGACCGCGGGCACTGCCGCAACTGTGCCAAGCAGCTCGACCCGGACTGGAGGATCTGCCCCTGGTGCCGGACGCCGGCCCCCACGGCCGACGACGACGCCTCGGCACTTCGTGCCGCCACAGCACGTCTGGCCCAGCAGCCGGGCCGACCGGCCCAGCCACCCGCTCAGCGCCAGCCGACCCCGACGGGCCAGCGCGCACCGACGGCCAGCGCGGGACAGCCGACCCGTCCCGCGGCGGTGCCGCGCCAGCAGCCGCCCGCCGCCGGCGGCCCGGCGCCCCCCGGCCCGACGGCTCGACCCGGGGCCCGCCCACCGCAACCCCCCGCCCAGCACCCGTCCCAGCAGCCGTCCCAACAGCCGTCCCAACAGCCCCGCCGCCCGACCCAGCCACCACCTCACCCACCGCACCAGCAGGCCGACCACGCAGCAGGCTCGCAGAGCGCCACCGACGACGGGTGAGCGGACGGGCCCGCCGGGACGGCCGCCCGGGCGGCATGGGTGAGCACCACCTACCATCGACACCATGCCGTACAACTCCACCGAGTCCACCGACTCCGAAGCCTCCGCCGCGTCCCCCGTCTCCACCGAGGCCGTCATGGCCGCGCTCGCCGGAGTGAACGATCCAGAGATCCGCCGCCCGATCACCGAGCTCGACATGGTGCGCTCGGTCGACATCCAGGGCTCGACCGTCGCCGTTGAGGTGCTGCTCACCGTTCCCGGCTGCCCGATGAAGGACCGGATCACGCGTGACGTCACCGCGGCCGTGCAGGCGGTGCCCGGGGTCCAGGACGTGCGCGTCGCACTCGGGGTGATGAGCGACGAGCAACGGCAGGGCCTCAAGGACCGGCTGCGCGGCGGCCGGCCCAGCCACGAGATCGCCTTCAACAAGCCCGGCGTGACCACCCGGATCTACGCCGTCGCCTCCGGCAAGGGCGGTGTCGGCAAGTCCAGCATCACGGTCAACCTGGCCGCCGCACTGGCCGCCCAGGGCCTCAAGGTGGGTTTGCTGGACGCGGACGTGTACGGGTTCTCGGTACCGCGCATGCTCGGCGTGGACACCCCGCCGACCAAGGTCGACGACATGCTCCTGCCGCCGGTCGCGCACGACGTGAAGGTGATCTCGATCGGCATGTTCGTGCCCGGCAACCAACCGGTGGTCTGGCGCGGACCGATGCTGCACCGGGCTCTGGAGCAGTTCCTCTCCGACGTGTTCTGGGACACCCTCGACGTGCTGCTGCTGGACCTGCCCCCCGGCACCGGCGACGTGGCGCTGTCCACCGCCCAGCTGCTGCCGTCGGCCGAGCTGCTCGTGGTCACGACCCCGCAGACCGCGGCCTCCGAGGTGGCCGAGCGGGCCGGCTCGATCGCGCTCCAGACCAAGCAGCAGGTGGCCGGAGTGATCGAGAACATGTCCTGGCTCGAGCTGCCCGACGGCTCCCGGATGGAGGTCTTCGGCAGCGGCGGCGGGCAGTCGGTCGCCGATGCCTTGAGCACCGCCATCGGCGCCCGGGTGCCGCTGCTGGGCCAGGTGCCGATGGACGTCGCGCTGCGCGAGGGCGGCGACACTGGCGCTCCGGTCGTGCTGGCCGCCCCCGACTCACCGGCCGCGGTGGCGCTTCAGTCCATCGCCGACCGGTTGGCCCAGCGCGGACGCAGCCTGGTCGGACGCTCCCTGGGACTGACCCCGGCAGGTCGCTGAACGCGTCGTTCAGGTCGCGTCGGGGTCGAACCGGGGCGCCGCGTCGTCCGGCCCGTCGCCGGCGACCGGCTGGGGACGGCGTGCCGACCCGTTCGCCCCGGCGCGGGTTCCGTCCGGTGGCCGCGCCTGGGTGGGGGGCGGCTCCTTGAGCCCGAGCGGGTCATCGGGGTCGAAGGTGTCGGCGAGGGCCTCGCGGACGATCCGGCGCGGGTCGTACTGGCGCGGGTCCAGCTTGCGCCAATCCACGTCGTCGAACTCCGGACCGATCTCGGCCCGGACCTGATCGGTCGCGCCCTGAGCCATCCGGCGCAGCTCACGCACCAACCGGGCCAACTGCTGGGTGTACTGGGGAAGCCGCTCCGGACCGAGCACGACCGCCGCCACCGCCAACAGGACGATGAACTCGTTCGCGCTGATCCCGAACACCGACGAACCCTAACTCGGAGCAGCTTGGAGCGTCACCGTGATGTCACGGTCCTGCCCGTCCCGGCGCACGGTCAGGACGACCGTGTCGCCGACCGCCCTGGCCCGGATGCCGACGATGAGCTCCAGCGCGGTGGTCATCGGCTTGCCGTCCAGGGCCACGATGACGTCGCCCGGCTCGATGCCGGCCTGGTCGGCCGGGCCGCCGGGAGTGATGGCGGCCTGGCCCTGCAGACTCTGCTCGGCGACCTTGACCCCCTCACCCTGATAGTCCGAGGTGAGGCTGACCCCGATCACCGGGTACTCGGCGGCCCCGCGGGTGATCAACGCCTCGGCGGTGCGGCGCGCCTGGTTGCTGGGGATGGCGAAGCCGACTCCGATGTTGCCGCCGCCGGCGCCGAACGGGTTGGCCGAGGCCTGCGCAATCGCCGAGTTGATCCCGATCACCCGGCCGTTGGCATCCACCAGCGGTCCACCGGAGTTGCCGGGGTTGATCGCCGCGTCGGTCTGGATCGCGTTGATGTAGGTGGCCGGGTCGTTGCGGTTCTGCACACCCGCGCTGACCGGACGGTTGGTGGCGCTGACGATCCCGGTGGTCACGGTGCCCTGCAGACCGAGCGGCGCCCCGATCGCGATCACCGGGTCACCGACCACCACCCGGTCGGAGTCGCCGAGCTGCAGTGGACGGCGTGAGCCGACCTCGGTCCGCAGCACCGCCAGGTCGTAGGCGGCGTCCCGGCCGATGATCTGTGCCTCCTGCTTGCTGCCGTCGTCGAAGACGATGGTGATGTCCCCGCCCGAGACGGCCTGGGCGACGACGTGGCTGTTGGTCAGGATGTGCCCCTGGCTGTCCAGGATGAACCCGGAACCGGACCCCTCGCCCTCCTCGACGGCCACCTCGATCTGGACGACGCTGGGCAGCACCGTGGCGGCGATCCCGGCGATGCTCTCCGGGGCGCGGGCGATCGGGGGCGCCTCGGCGCCGGCGGACACGGTGACCTGCCCGGGGCGAACCGGGGTGGAGGATCCGAGGCGCTCATCGCTGCGGCCGAGCAGCCAGGCGCCACCAGCCCCGCCGATCAGACCGGCGATCAGGGCCACGCTCGCGAACGCCAAGAACATCGAGGCCCCGACGCGGCGGCGGGGGCGCACCGCCGGGTCATCCGGCGGAGTGGGGCCGGACGGGGCGGGGGCAGCCGAGCGGTCCTGCTGGCCGCCGGGTGGCGGGGCGGGCCAGGTGCCGTCCGGGGCACCGGCCGAGGAGAACGGACCATCGGCCGCGGGGGACGTGGGTAGCGGCGGCGGGGACCCGCTCGAGTCGGGGGCGGGCCGGTCGCTGGCCGACGACGCCCAGGGCCATCCCGGTCCTGCTGGCTGGGTCATGGGGCCGCCCCGGTGATCGTGGCTCGAAGGTGTCTGGTCCGTCTCGGTCCGCGCGGTGCCGGTCGAGGCCCCGGCGTGGACCGTTCGCCGTAGCCGCGACCCTACGTGTCGCTCCGCATCCGGTCCATGACCGCCTGCGGCCGGCTAGCGCCGAGACACGTCGGCAGCCACCCACCAGGCGGGCGGCATGCTGAGCACCGGCAGTAGGGAGGTGGACACGACGCTGCGGGGTGCGAGCAGGTCGACCGACGGCACCAGCGCCGCGTTGGCGGCCGGGGAGACGACGCTGAGCCCGAACAGGCCGGCGCTGACCGCCCCCACGGACCCAGCCACGGCGGCGGCCACCCGGAGCCGATGCGGGCGCCCGGCCAACCGGCCGCGCCCATCCGGCAACGGAACCGCGTGCGGCCCGCCGGCGGGAGCGGACGGCGGGCGGCTGCTGCCGCCAGGACGACGCGATCCCGGCGGCGCCGTCCCCGGTACGGGACCGGACCCGGCCCCGGCGGCGCGGGCGGCACCCCGGTCGGCGCCGGCCTCGTCGAGGGTCTGCGGCAGGGCGAGCAGCCGGGCGGACAGGCCAGGGGGCGGCTCGGGGTCGGCCAGCACCCATAGCCGTTCCTTGGTCAGCCGCTCGGAGTCGACCAGATGCCGACACGCGGAGCAGCCGGCGAGGTGGGCGTTCACGTGCGCGGCGGCGACGCCGGCCAACCGACCGTCGACCAGGTCGCTGATCTGCTCCTCCAGGTGACTCATTGGTTCACCGGCCCGGTGACCGCGACCGGTCCGAGCATCGACCCGGAGACGCTGCCGGCCCCTCCGCCCTGGGACCGGGCCGGACGGGGCGGGGACCCGTTGGCCACCGCCTCCCCGGGACGGCGATGGGCCAGGGCCTTGCGCAGCTGGGCCCGACCGCGGTGAATCCGCGAGCGCACGGTGCCGAGCTTGATGTCCAGGGCGTCCGCGATCTCCTCGTAGGACAGCCCCTCGATGTCGCACAGCACGACTGCAGCCCGGAACTCCGGGGGCAGGGCGTCCAGCGCGGCCTGGACGTCGTGGTCGAGATGGTTGTACTCCCACATCCGCTCCGGGCCCACGTCGCTGCCGGCCATCCGGTCGTCGGCGTCCTCGGGGAGGGCGTCGAAGCGGATCCGCTTCTTGCGGCGAACCTGGTCGAGGAACAGGTTCGTGGTGATCCGGTGCAGCCAGCCTTCGAAGGTGCCCGGGGTGTAGGTGGCCAGCGAGCGGAACACCCGGACGAAGACCTCCTGGGTGAGGTCCTCGGCATCATGGCGGTTGCCGGTCAGCCGGTAGGCGAGGCGGAACACCCGGGAGGAGTGGTCACGCACGACCTCTTCCCAGGTCGGCGGGGTCCAGGTCGCATCGGCCTGCGCGCCCGGAGGGTCGGTGGAGGCGGTCACAGCCGCGGCGGCGGACGTCGTCCGCGCCTCGTCCTCAGCCATCCTCCGGCCTCTCGATCGCCTCGTTCTGGTCGCCGTCGCCTGCTGCGGCATCCGCAGCGGCATGGCCCATGCCGTCACCGGCTCTCCTATCCTCGCCTAGAGCCCCCGGTCCTGCCCAGGCAACGGCGCCCTCTCCAAGCAGGTTCCCGGGGCATTCCCAGGGTTGTCCCAGATTCACCCGACTGCCGCTCAGGGGGACCTCAGGGTGGTCCCCGGTTGACGGCGGCACACCTGGTGTGTTGTGCGCGGCTGTGTCGTGCACGGCTGTGTCCTGCACGGCAAGGCGTGCGCCGCTGCGGGGGTCGGGCGAACTACGCTGACGGTGCACGGCCGCATTACCACGCGTCCACCGACGAAGGAGCCTGTGATCCACGCCCCCAACCCGGCCGCCTGGGCCTTCACCGAGAGCTTCGTCCCCGACGACGAGGTCATCGACCGTGCCCGCGCCCGGGCACGAGAGCTCGGGTGTGACGCGGTGACCCCAGGCACCGGGGCGACGCTGCAGGTGCTGGCCGCCGCACTGGGCGCCCGGGCCGTGGTCGAGATCGGCACCGGCGCCGGGGTCTCCGGGGTGTGCCTGCTGCGCGGGATGCCCGCCGACGGCGTCCTGACCACCATCGACCTCGAGGTCGAGAACCAGCGGGCGGCCCGGGAGGCGTTCAGCGAGGCGGGCTCGCGCCCGAACCGGACCCGGGTGATCTCCGGACGTGCCCTCGACGTGCTGCCCAGGCTGACCGACCACGCCTACGACCTGGTGTTCGTGGACGCCGAGCCGACCCTGGCCGCACGGTATGTGGAGCAGTCGTTGCGACTGCTGCGCCCCGGCGGCGCCGTCGTGGTCAACGATGCGCTGTCGCGCGGCCAGGTGGCCGATCCGGCCCGGCGTGACCCCGCCACCACAGCGATGCGGGACGCCGCCAAGCGGGTCCGCGATGAGGAGGGGGTCGTGCCCTGTCTGCTGCCTGTCGGTGGCGGGCTGCTGGTGGGGGTCCTGGGCCCGATGACCGACCGGTGAGCGCGTTCGTGCCCGAGTACAAGCCGTTCACGACTGCCCCGATCCCGGTCCGGACCGGCACCCCGAGGCCGCCGCGGCGGCTGCTGCGCGGTGCCGAGCAGCTGTCGCACCTGGTGGGCGCCCGGCTCCTGGTCGGGATCACCTTCCGCGACCCGTTCGGCACCGTGCTGCGCGCCGAACAGTTCTGCGGCCGGGTGCTCGAGGTCGGCGACGGAGTCGTGGTGGTGGACCGGGCCGGCGACTCCGCGGTACTGCCGGCCGACGCGGGCGCCTACGAGGTGGCCAAGCCCGGCCGGTACGTCCTGCAGAGCAGCGGCGAGACCGTGGTCGACCCCGACTACCTCACCGTCTGGGACGTCCAGGTCGACGACTGAGGATCACTGGCCAGCACCCGGCGGCCCGGACCGGCGGCCCAGCCCCTCCAGCCAGCGCAGCAGCACCCGCGCCCCGAACCCGGTCGGCCCTTTGGGCACCTCGTGCTCCTCACGCTCGGAACGGGCCGGTCCGGCGATGTCCAGGTGGGCCCAGGGTCGGCCGCCGGCGAAGGACTGCAGGAACAACGCGGCCAGGACCGCGCCACCGCCGCCGGCCGGATGACTGGTCACCTGGCGCAGGTCAGCGATGTCGGAGTCCAGCCAGGCCCGGTACTCCTCGACCAGCGGCATCCGCCACAGCCGCTCACCACTGGCCAGCCCGGCCGCGGTGAGCGAGCGGGCCAGGGCGTCGTCCGGGCTGAACAGGGCCGCGTGCCGACGGCCCAGTCCCTGCGTGGCGGCCCCGGTCAGCGTCGCGACGTCGACCAGGACGGCCGGGTCGAGCCGGTCATCGGCGTAGGCGAGGGCATCAGCCAGCACCATCCGTCCTTCGGCGTCGGTGTTCGTCACCTCGACGGTCCGCCCGCCGTAGTGACGGACCACGTCACTGGGCCGGTAGGCGGTGGCGCCGATGGCATTCTCGGCGAGCGGGAGCAGGCCGGTCACCGGGACACGCACCCCGGCCTCCCGGCAGGCCGTCAGCACGGCCAGCACGGCCCCGGCCCCGGCCATGTCGCTCTTCATCCCGACCATCGCCGGACGCGGCTTGAGCGAGATGCCGCCGGTGTCGAAGGTGATCCCCTTGCCGACCAGCACCACCGGACGACGTCCGCGACGGTCCGCGGGCCGGCCCGGCCCGTCCGGGTGGTGGTCGAGCCGGACCAGGTACGGCGGGGTCGCCGAGCCCCCGCCGACAGCCAGCAGGCCCCCGAACGACTCCTCCTGCAGCCGCGCGGCGTCCCAGATCTCGATCGTCAGCCCGGACCGTTCGGCCACCGCCCGGGCCTGCTCGACCATCCAGGCCGGCGACTTCACCGAGGACGGCGTGACCGCCAGGTCACGCGCCCAGGCTCCCGTCCGGGCGTGCAGCTCACCGCGGGCCAGGGCATCGGCGGGCAGGTCACCGAGCAGCAGCACCTGGCCGACGGCTGCCCGGTCGGCGGCGGCCGCGGTGCGCTGGGTCGGCGCGGCGTGCCCGCCCAGGAGCAGGCCCTCGACCACAGCGCGGACCGCCTGCGCCGCGGGCCGGCCCCGACCCGACCCGATCAGGTCGGCGGCCAGGTGGCGGCGGCCACGCACCACCCTGGCCAGCGCGGCCGCGCCACGGCGCAGGTCGGTCGGGGTGCCGGCCCCGGTGCCGACCAGCAGCCAACGGGCCGGCAGCGCAGGGTCCGCGGGGGGGCCTGTGGGAGGCTGCACCGGTACCCGGACCACCTCGCCGACCCGACCCCGGAACGACTCGGCCGCAAACATCGCGGCCAGGTCGACGCCGTAGGCTCGGGCGGAGCGTTCGGCCGCTCGGGTGGCCTTCGGGCCCTGACCGACTCCGGTGGCGAGCACGTCAACGTCGGCGAGGGCCGGGTGCCGACCGGGTCCAGCCAGCAGCTCGTCGATCCCCACCCCGGTGTGCACGGTGCCCATCGGGTCAACCTACTCGGGACGACAGGACACGATCCGCCGACACGACAGGGGCCCCGGACGTCGGTCCGGGGCCCTGCCGTGTCGCGTTCGACGGTCTCGCGGTGGTTCGTTGTGGGAGTCGTTTCGTGCCGTACGTCTGATCCCGCTACCGGCTGCCCGGAGGCGTGACGGTCAGACGAGGACCGCCTTGAGGGCGTCGCCCAGATCGCCCGCCTCCTCCGGAGTCAGCTCGACGACCAGCCGGCCGCCGCCCTGCAGCGGCACGCGCATGACGATGCCGCGGCCCTCCTTCGTGACCTCGAGCGGGCCGTCGCCAGTCCTCGGCTTCATCGCCGCCATGCGGCATCCCCTTTCTGATAGGGCCCCTCCTGGGGTGCTTGCGCACGATCAGTGCACGATCGCACTGCGGGAGAGCCTGCGTCGGCGCCTATTATCGCCGCTCGTCGCTGTCCTGGCGAAATAACGTGAACGGGTCGACCCGTTCGCCGCGGGCATGACAGCCGTGCAGGTGATCGTCGACCAGCCCGCAGGCCTGCATCGCCGCGTAGGCGGTGGTCGGGCCGAGGAACACCCAGCCGAACCCCTTCAGCGCCCTGGCCAGCTCCGCCGACTCGGGGGTCGCCGCCGGGACGTCGGCCAGCCGGCGCGGCGGCCGGCCGCCCTGCGGCCCGGCGAATGACCAGACCAGGGCGTCCAGCCCGCCGTCCACCTGCTCGCGGATCCGCAGGGTGACTGCGGCGTTGCGGATCGCCGCATCCACCTTCGCCCGGTTGCGCACGATCCCGGCGTCATCGAGCAGCCTGGCCCGGTCGCCAGCGGTGAACGCGGCGACCCGCTCAGGGTCGAACCCGGCGAAGGCGACCCGGAAGCCCTCTCGTTTGCGCAGGATGGTCAACCAGGACAATCCAGACTGGAACGCCTCGAGCGTGAGCCGCTCGAACAGCTCCGTCTCGCCCCGAACCACCCGGCCCCACTCCTGGTCGTGGTAGGCCGTGTAGTCGGGTGCGCTCGCCGCCCAGCTGCACCGGGCCAGTCCGTCGGGACCGACGACGAGGTCGCCGGACGCGGTCACGGCGCGGTCCGGCCGCGGTCCCGGCCCACCCTGCGCCTCGGCCTCGGCGTCACGGGCCATGGCGGCCAGTACCCGACTCAGCCCGGTTGCGGTGAGTGGGCCGAGCAGCGGCTCGGCGTACCGGGTCAGCCGGACCGGTGCCACGGCCAGGTCGTGGTAGGTCCAGACCGCCAGGGTTCGGGCCGATCCGCGGGGCAGCACCTCCAGCACCGCTCGGCCACGGACCAGCGCACCTTGCTTGACCACCTCGCAACGACCCGGCCGGTCCTGCCCCGGGGGCTGCCAGGTGACGACCTCCATGACGTCGTCCACGGCCAGTGGGCCCAACCCGGTCCGACCCACGAACCTGGCGCCCACCCCCGATCCGGTCGGTGTGAGCAGCGAGACGGTGGTCAGCGGCACCCAGTGGCTGTGCCGGGGCCAGTCCGTCAGCACCGCCCAGACCAGCTCGGCCGGTGCGTGGACCATCTGGTCGCGGGAAAGGGTCAGCACCTCAGCCCTCGACGTCCTCGTCGAGCCGCATCGCCTCGCGCTCCAGTCGGGCCAGGTCGGCTCGGTCCAGCTCGCCGCGCAGCCGCTCGATCTCGGCGTCCCGCCGGTCGAGCTCTCCGGCGACCCGGTCGATGATCTCGTCGACCTGGTCCATCCGGTAGCCGCGCAGGGCGGGGGCGAAGCGGACAACGTCCAGGTCGGCGGGGGTCAGCCCGCCGTCCGGCAGGTGGGTCGGCGGCAGCGAGGAGGTCGGCGCCTCTAGGCCGCCGCCGATCCGGCCCAGAGCGACGGCGACCACCAGGCCCAACACGCCGATGGCGAGCAGGGCGAACAGCACGGTCACGCCTGTGATGGTCGCACAGCGGCCAGGCCTGGAGCCGATCAGCCCTGCAGGCTGCTGCCGGTCGCCTCCGGCTGTTCGGTCCCGTTTGTGTCCTGCTCGGTGCCGTCGGCATCGGTGGGCCCTGCGCCGGGTGTGGCGCCACGGCTCCCCTCCTGCCCGTCCTTGCGGCCGGGGCGGTGCTCACGCGGCGAGCCGGGCTGGCCCTGCTCGTGCAGGGCGGTGGCGGTCGCCGTACCGTCACCAGTCCTGGTGCCCATCACACGCACCGGGTCGCCGACGGCGATCCCACCCGGCACCTGCGTCGTGCCGGACCCCGTCGTGCCGGACCCCGTCGGGCCGGACCCGGTCGTGCCGGACCCGGTCGCGCCGGAGGCGCGGGTCCGGGTGGTATCGGTGATGGTCCAGGCCAGGGTGTAGCCGTCGCTGCTGCGCACCGTCACCACATCGCCGTCCGCCGCCGTCACCTCGCCGACCTGCACGAGAACCTGCCGAGTGCCCGACCCCTGGTCGTCGCCGACGACGATCTCGCCGTGCAACATGGGGCCGCCCAGGCCGCCGAGGGCGCCGCGCCCGTCCAAGGGGCCGCCGTGACGACCCCGTCCCGGTCCGCGCTCGCCGCCGCGGGCCTGCTCGTCCTGGGCACCGTAGGTGCCGCCGCTCGCCCCGGTGGAGGGGGTGGGTGAGCGGGTGTCGGCAAACGCCCCGGCGCCCACCGCGACAGCCAGGCCACCGGCCCCGAGGGCCAGGGCCGTGCCGGCCGCGGCGGCGGTCAGACGTGAACGGGTGCTCGTCATGGACTCTCCTTCGTCGAGTGTGCTGACCAGCAGACTCGACGACGAACCTGACTGAATGCTGGAAGGACGCTCAGTCCGCGCCCAGAACCCGGGCCGGTCCCGCTACCCGGCGAGTGGGTCGGCGAAGCGCCGGATGACGTTGATCGCCTCGTCGACGTCGTCGGTGAGGGTCAGCAGGTCGATGTCGCCCTGGCTGATCATTCCGGCCGGCTGGACCGCCTCTCGGAGCCAGCGGATCAGCCCGCCCCAGTACTCACTGCCGATCAGCACGATCGGGAACTCGGTGACCTTCTCGGTCTGCACCAAGGTCAGCGCCTCGAAAAGCTCGTCGAAGGTGCCGAAGCCGCCCGGCAGCACGATGAAGCCGGTGGCGTACTTGACGAACATCATCTTGCGCGCGAAGAAGTACCGAAAGTGCACGCCCAGGTCGACCCACTCGTTCATGCCCTGCTCGTGCGGCAGCTCGATACCCAGGCCGACCGAGATGCCACCGGCCTCGCAGGCGCCCTTGTTCGCTGCCTCCATGGCTCCCGGGCCGCCTCCGGTGATCACCGCGAAGCCGCTGGCGACCAGGCGGCGGCCGACCTCGACCGCGAGCGCGTAGTGCGGGTGCTCCCGTCCGGTGCGGGCGGACCCGAACACGCTGATCGCCGGCCCCAGCTCGGCCAGCGCCCCGAACCCCTCGACGAACTCGGCCTGGATCCGCATCACCCGCCACGGGTCCTGGTGCAGCCACGAGGTCGGTCCACGGGTGTCCAGCAGCCGGGCGTCAGCCGTGGTGGCCGGCACCTGGGATCGACGCAGGGTGACCGGCCCCTTCTGGTAGCTCGGGGGGCGGCCCCCGCCCCTGCCCGCCCCGTTGCGCGGGTCGGTGTGTCGTTCCGTCATGGTTCGTCCGTCACATCCCGCTGTCTGTGGTTCCTCGGCACAGTGACCCGCCCGGTCATGCGCCTCGGCCGCCGGTCCGCGACCGGCCCTGAGCGCACTCACGCCCCCACCGCGACCCCTCAACCGGGCGGCTCACCAGGTATCTCGTGCGGAGGTGACGCTACGGCGACACGTGGCCGGCGACCAGTCGGCGCGCAGTGGACGTCGTCGCTCTGCGCTGATCCCGTCCGTGCCCGTGGGGCGCTGCCCGCCCTCGCACCCAGCTACTCACCGGTCGGCGCGGGTCGACCGGTCGGGCGCTCATCGATCCGCTCGCCGGGGTACTGCCGACGGGTGGACCGGTTCGACACATCCGCATGCGGTCTGTCACAGCGCGCTACTGTTTCTTCGTGCAGACGCGGCGGGAGGACACCTCACGGGCCACGCCCTCGGCCGCGCCCGCCGGTACCGCCGATGCCGACGTGCAGGCAGCCGAACGTATCCTGACCCACGGCCGGTTCGTGCAGCCGCGCGAGGCGCTGCACGAGCTGGAGACGGTGCTGCGGGGCATGAGCCCGGATGCCCCCGCCGTCCTGACCGCGCTGTACGGTCGCGCCCTGCTGCTGCGGCTGGTCGGCGCCGGCCGCGCCGACCAGGTGGCCGCCTGCACGATGCTGGAGAGCGCGGCAGTGCATCACGGCAGCCGCCCGGACGCCGAGGTCTGGATCGCCCTGGCCTGCGCCTTGCGCGCCCGGGCCCGACTGGAGTCGGGTGAAGCGGCCGCGGCCATGGGCGACCTGGCCCGGATCGACCTGACCGCCCTGGCCGACCGGCTCGATGACCGGGTCGGGTTCCGACTGCTGGACGCCGCCGCCACGGCCTTCGCCCGGATCCGGATGGCCGACAAGGTCGAGCAGATCCGCGAGCAGCTCGACGCAGGCGTCGCCGAACGCGACCTCGTCGACCGCGCTACCCACTGGGCGACCTGGTCGGCCGAGCTCGCCGCCGGGGCGATGGAACCGGTGGCCCGGGGCGCCGCCGAGCCTGACCCGCGGCTGCTGGAGCGCGCCGTCCGGATCGCCCGGCGGGTGGTCGATCTCGGCCTGAACGCGGTACCGCAGCCACTGCGCCGCACTGCGGACGGCGTGCTGGCGCTGTCTGCGGCCTTCGCCGGGCACGCCCAGGAGGCGCTGCGGCTGCTCGGCTCGGACGGGTTCGGCGAGCCGATCGGTCTGAACCCTCCGGAGAGCCAGCTGCTGGTCATCGCCGCGCTGCACGCGCACACCCTGGTCGGCTCACACGTCACGGCCCGCAGCCTCGACGACAGCATCGCGCGGTCCACCGGCGCGATCCCGAACATCGTGTTGGAGATCTGCCGGGCCCGACAGCGGATCTGGCTGGACCGGGAGTCCGGAGTCGACCCCGAGCGTGGCCGGCAGCGGCTGATCGACCTGCTTGTCCGGCTGGGCTGGGCGGGCTTGGAGCTGTCCACCGAGACCGCGCGCCAGGCGATGGAGCACCAGGTGCTGCACACCGAGAGCCGCACCGACTCGGTGACCGGTGTCGGCAACCGTCGGGCCCTGGACGAGGAGCTGCACGCGATGCTGCGGTTCTCCCCGTTGCCGTTGTCGATGGTGCTGGTCGACATCGACGACTTCAAACAGGTCAACGACGACCACACGCACGTGGTGGGCGACGAGGTGCTGCGCACCGTGGCGGGGATCCTGGACCAGACGATGCCGGCCGACGCACGGCTGCTGCGCTATGGCGGGGACGAGTTCGTCGTCCTGGTGCCCCGCGTCGGTGACGCCGAGGCCCACCGGGTCGCCGACGCGATGGTCGCCGCGGTGGCCGGGTATCCGTGGGGCGGCGTCGCGGCGGGGCTGCGGATCCGGGCGACCGCCGGCTGCGCCGCGCTGTGGGCGCTGACCGGACGCCGTCCGACAGCTGACGCCGCCCGGTTGTTCCGCCGCGCCGACGAGTCCCTGTTGGAGGCCAAGCGCGCCGCCCGCGCCCCCGCGCTGCCGACGACCGGTCCACGACGTTCCGGGGACAACCCGGCCGGGCCCGCATCCACTCCGTCAGCATCCACCGAGGGGGCGGCCCAACCGGCGACCGAGGTGCTGGACCTGCGCGACCTCTCCACCAACGGTCCCACGCCCGCCCGGACGGCCGGGCGGCGGTCCCACCGTCGTGACGCGTTGATCGACGTCAGCGACACCCGGGAGCGTCCGGACCAGCAGGCCGGACGGACCGGTCCGCGCCGCTGACCTGCCGCCGGCTCAGTCGGCGAGCAGCCAGCGCCGCAGCGCCTCGGCGCAGGCAGTGATCTGGACGGCGGGGCAGTGCTCGTCGTCCCGGTGGGCGAGCAGGGCGTCGCCGGGTCCGAAGTTCACCGCCGGGATCCCCAGCTCGCTGAACCGCGCGACGTCCGTCCAGCCGTACTTCGGCAAGGGTTCCTGGCCGATCGCGGCGACGAACGCCGCGGCCGCGGGGTGGTCCAGCCCCGGGCGGGCCCCGGCAGCGGCGTCCACCACCTCCAGGTCCAGGTCGATGCCGGCGAACACCTCGCGAAGGTGCGCCTGCGCGCCGGCCACGTCGCGATCCGGCGCGAACCGGTAGTTCACCGTCACCGTGCACTCGTCGGGCACCACGTTCCCGGCGATGCCGCCGCTGATGCCCACGGCGTTCAGGCCCTCGCGGTAGGTCAGGCCGTCGACCTCGACCTGCCGGGGGGTGTAGCCGACCAGCCGGTCCAGCACCTGCGCGGCGTCGTGGATCGCGTTGTGACCCACCCAGGAGCGTGCCGAGTGGGCCGCCACCCCGCGGGTGGTCAGCAGCACCCGCACCGTGCCCTGACAGCCACCCTCGACCACCGCCGCGGTGGGCTCCAGGAGCACGGCGAAGTCCCCGGCGACCCAGTCCGGGTGGCTGCCGGCCAGCCGGCCCAGGCCGTTGCTCGCGGCGTCCACCTCCTCGTTGTCGTAGAACACGTAGGTGACGTCCCGGGTCGGCTCGGCGACGGTGGCGGCCAGGTGCAGCTGGACGGCGACGCCGCCCTTCATGTCGACCGTGCCCCGCCCGTGCAGCACCGCGTCTGCCCCGGTTCCCTCGACGCGTACCGGCAGGTTCGTCGGCCGACCCTGCGCATCGACGGTGAGCGGGACGGTGTCGAGATGACCGGCGAGCACAACCCGGTCGGGGCGCCCCAGGTGGGTGCGGGCGACGACGGCGTCGCCGTCGCGCAGCACCTCGAGGTGCCCACAGGCGCGCAGGCCCTCCTCGACGGCGTCGGCCAGGGCTCGCTCGTTGCCACTGACCGACTCGACATCGCAGATCCGGCGGGTCAGCTCGACGACATCGGTCGTTGGGTCCATGTCGGGAAAGGCTAGGCCAGGGAGCAGCGAGACCCGCATAGGGTGGAGTTATGACCGGACCCGACGAGCAGACCACAGCGACGTCGACCTCCGACGCGTCGCCGCGCACCGCGTGGGCCGACGGTGTGGCCACGGTCACCGAGGACGGCACTGTCCTGGACACCTGGTACCCGGTCCCTCGGCTCGGCGAACCGCCGTCCGCGGACGGGCTTGCGTCGGTCGCCCCAGAGCTCGGCTCGCTCGGGGGACACGACGTGCACCGACGGGTGAGCCGCACCGTGGTCCGAACGGTGATCGACCTGGACGCCGACCCGGCCGACGTCCCGGACGCCTACCTACGCCTGCACCTGCTCTCGCACCGGCTGGTCCGCCCGCACGGACTGTCGGTGACCGGCATCTTCGGGGTGCTGACCAACGTGGTCTGGACCAACCTCGGGCCGTGCGCCGTCGAGGACTTCGAGGCGACCCGGCTTCGGCTGATGGCCGGCGCCAAGCACGGGGGGCGGGTCGAGGTGTCCGGGGTCGACAAGTTCCCGAGGATGACCGACTACGTGGTGCCGACCGGAGTCCGGATCGGTGATGCCGACCGGGTCCGCCTCGGTGCGCACCTGGCGTCCGGCACCACGGTGATGCACGAGGGGTTCGTGAACTTCAACGCCGGCACGCTCGGCACCTCCATGGTCGAGGGCCGGATCTCGGCCGGCGTGGTGGTCGGCGATGGGTCGGACGTCGGCGGCGGCGCGTCGATCATGGGCACCTTGTCGGGGGGCGGTAAGGAGATCATCTCGATCGGACGGCGCTGCCTGGTCGGCGCCAACGCCGGCATCGGGATCAGCCTGGGCGACGACTGCATCGTCGAGGCCGGCCTGTATGTGACCGCAGGGACCAAGCTGACGCTGCTGCCGGCCGACCGGATCGTCAAGGCCGCCGAGCTGTCCGGCACCTCGGGTCTGCTGTTCCGCCGCAACTCACTGACCGGTGGCGTGGAAGCCGTTCCGCGACAGGGCACGTCGGTGGAGCTGAACGCCGTCCTGCACGCCAACGCCTGATGTCCGCCGATCTCCGAGACCCGGCCCGAGGGCCCCACCTGTAGATGATCCAGACCTCGATGTCCTCCCACCTGCTCGACCGACCGCCGGCTCCGCGCCCTGGGCCTGGAGCGCGGCTGCTGCGCGCCGTCGCCTGGCTCGCCGCGGCCGCGATCCTGCTCGGCGGTGGGTGGGTGTGGCTGTCCGGTCGGGTGGGCTCGATGACCCTGCTGCCGGGTTGCCGGGCGACGGCACTGGGGAACACCGCCACGCTCGACCCCGAGCAGGCGGGCAACGCCGCAGTGATCGCCGCCATCGCCGAGCAGCGCGGCCTGCCCGCGCGGGCGGCCACGATCGGGATCGCCACCGCGATCCAGGAGTCGAAGCTGCGCAACCTCGACTACGGAGACCGCGACTCGGTCGGTCTGTTCCAGCAGCGCCCGTCCCAGGGTTGGGGGACCGCCGAGCAGATCATGGACCCGGTGTACGCCGCGAACGCCTTCTACGACGTTCTGGTCAAGGTCGAGGGCTACACCGACCTGCCCGTCACCCAGGCCGCGCAGAAGGTGCAGCGCTCGGCGTTCCCGTCCGCGTACGCCGACCACGAGGCCGAGGCGCGGATCTTCGCCTCGGCTCTGGCCGGGCACTCCGAGGCGTCGCTGACGTGCGACCTGCGGGCGGCCGCGGATCTACCGCTGGAGCGAGCCGGTAGCGACGGGCTGACCGGGCGGGCGTCGTCCGTCGTGGCCGCGGCCCGGCTCGAGACCGGGCGACGCGGGGCTGCCGCGGAGCAGTCCGGTACCGACGAGGCCCAGGGCGCGCCGGCCCCGGGAACGGCCGTCCGGTTCGCGGTGACCGGTGGCGAGGCCCACCGGCACGCCTGGGCGCTGGCTCAGTGGGCCGTGGCCCGCGCCGACGGCCTGGCGATCGGCTCGGTGGCCGTCGACGGCACGCGTTGGAGCCGCGAGTCTGGCACCTGGGTCGCCGACCCGGCTGCTCCGCCGTCCGGCACCGTGGTGGTCACCGTGGCCGCCGGCGACTGAGCCGGCGACCCGGACGCAGGCTCAGTCCCGGTGCACCATCGGCACGTAGTCCCGCTCGTCGGCGCCGGTGTACACCTGGCGCGGACGGCCGATCTTCGTCTGCGGATCATTGATCATCTCGCGCCACTGTGCGATCCATCCGGGCAGTCGGCCCAGGGCGAACAACACCGTGAACATCCGGGTCGGGAAGCCCATCGCCTTGTAGATCAACCCGGTGTAGAAGTCGACGTTCGGGTAGAGCTTGCGCTCGATGAAGTAGTCGTCGGACAACGCGATCTCCTCCAGGGACATCGCGATCTCCAGCAGCTCGTCGGGGTGGCCGAGCCGACCGAGGATGTCGTCCGCCGTTCGCTTGATGATCGCCGCGCGCGGATCGTAGTTCTTGTAGACGCGGTGCCCGAAGCCCATCAGCCGGACGCCCTGCTCTTTCCGCTTGACCCGCTCCATGTACGTCCGCACGTCGTCACCGCTGTCCCGGATGCCCTCCAACATCTCCAGCACCGCCTGGTTGGCACCGCCGTGCAGCGGACCGAACAGCGCGTTGATCCCGGCCGAGACGGACGCGAACAGGTTGGCCTGGGAGGAACCGACCATCCGCACCGTGGACGTCGAGCAGTTCTGCTCGTGGTCCGCGTGCAGGATGAACAACAGGTCCAGGGCATGGACGGCGTGCTCGTCCAGCTCGTAGGGCTCGGCTGGAAAGCCGAAGGTCATCCGCAGGAAGTTCTGCACCAGGTTCAGGTGGTTGTCCGGGTACAGGAACGGCTGGCCCACCGACTTCTTGTAGGCGTAGGCCGCGATCGTGGGCAACTTGGCGAGCAACCGGATCGTGGACAGCTCGACCTGCTCGGCGTCGAACGGGTTGAGGCTGTCCTGGTAGAAGGTGGACAGGGCGCTGACCGCGCTGGACAGCACCGGCATCGGGTGGGCGTCGCGCGGGAAGCCTTCGAAGAACCGCTTCAGGTCCTCGTGCAGGAGGGTGTGTCGGCGCAGCTTCTCCTCGAACTCGTACAGCTCCCGGTGGCTCGGCAGGTCACCGTGGGTCAGCAGGTAGCTGACCTCCGCGAAGCTGCTCCGCTCGGCGAGCTGCTCGATGGGATAGCCGCGGTAGCGCAGGATGCCGTGCTCGCCGTCGATGTAGGTGATCGCCGAGGAGCAGGAGGCGGTGTTGACGAAACCGGGGTCAACGGTGACGTGGTCGGTCGTGGACAGCAGGGACGAGACGTCGATGCCGGGGTGACCCACCGTGGCCGGGACGACCGGCAGCTCAAGTGAGCCACCGGGGTAGGTCAGGGTCACCGGTTGCTTGTCGGACATGCACACTCCCCAGTAGTTGCTCGGTCCCGGTCCACGGGACGCTACCGGCGCCCACCGACGGGCACCAGGTGAGATATCGGACGTCTCGGCAGGACAGGTGAGCCGGGCGCCAAGCGGCATCCGGACGACGCCGTGCCGTTTGCGGTCACGGCCCAGCCTCGACCACCAGCGGCGGGGCACGCCCCGCCGACGACATGCTGGCTCCACCGGCGGTCGCCCACCTCACGGTGTCGGCGCGGTCGCCACGGACACCCCGCCCCAGGGGCGTAGGTGATCGTATGGGGTGGAATCGCCGTGAGCATGTCGATCTGGGCACAGGCCGGACATCGCGCATGCCCCCTTGGCGTTCGGCGTCGGCCTGGTGTCTGCGCCTCGGCCTGCTGCACCGTCGCCTGCGGGCGCCTCGGTCACCGCGACCAAGGCGGCCTGCGACCGGTTGATCGCCTCCTGGACCGGACCGAGCAGGGTGATCTTGACCAGGTTGAACCGGACGTCCACGATGAACGGCCCGGCGGCGACAGGACCGGTTCGGGGTGGATCACCGCGTGGGAGAATCCTGAACCGTGGCCGAGCAGAGCAGGGCATCGACGGACGCCGACTGGGTCAACCGGTTCGCCGAGCAGGTTATCGCCGAGGCGGACCGCCGCCACGGCGGCGACACCCGGATTCCGATCGTGTGCGCGTCCGGGATCAGCCCGTCCGGGCCCATCCACCTGGGCAACCTGCGTGAGGTGATGACCCCGCACCTGGTCGCCGACGAGATCCGCCGGCGTGGGCGCGCCGTCCGGCATCTGCTCTCCTGGGACGACTACGACCGGTTCCGCAAGGTCCCTTTCGGTGTCGACGGCGTCGACGAGTCCTGGAACACCCACATCGGCAAGCCGCTGAGCGCCGTCCCCGCACCGCCGGGCAGCGCCTTCGAGAGCTGGGCCGAGCACTTCAAGAACCCTCTGGTGCAAGCGTTGACGGCGATGGGGATCGAGGTCGAACCGATCAGCCAGACCGCCAGGTACACGGCCGGCGCCTACCGCGACCAGGTCCTGCTGGCGATGCGCGAACGGCAGCGGATCGACGCCGTCCTGGGCCGCCACCGGACCAAGAAGGCACCGACACTCCAGACGGCGACGAAACCGGCGGACGAGGCAGCCGCGGCCGAGGGCTCAGGCGCGGCGAGCGAGGACGACGGCGCCGGCGCGGCCGGGTACTACCCGTACAAGCCTTTCTGCTCAGTATGCGAGCGCGACCTGACCACCGTGACCGGCTATGACGACGAGACCACCGAGCTCACCTACACCTGCTCGGCATGCGGGTCCAGCGAGGACGTCAAGCTCGCCGAGCACACCCGCGGCAAGCTGGTCTGGAAGGTCGACTGGCCGATGCGGTGGGCCTACGAGGGCGTGGTCTTCGAACCCTCCGGGGTCGACCACTCCTCTCCCGGCTCCTCGTTCATGGTCGGCACCCAGCTGGTCGGCGAGATCTTCGGCGGCGACGCGCCGATCGGCCCCATGTACGCCTTCGTCGGCATCAGCGGGATGGCGAAGATGTCCAGCTCCAAGGGGGGCGTACCCACCCCGATGGACGCTCTGGCCATCATGGAGCCGCAGCTACTGCGCTGGCTGTACGCCCGTCGCAAGCCGAACCAGTCGCTCACGGTTGCCTTCGACGCTCAGGTGCAGCGCCTCTACGACGAGTGGGACTCCCTGGGCCGCAAGGTGTCCGAGGGGGCGGCGAGCCATGCAGACGCCTCCGCCTACGCGCGAGCGATCGGCACCGCCGCCGGCATGCTGCCGACCACCCCGCGACCGCTGCCCTACCGCACCCTGGCCTCGATCGCCGACGTGACCGCCGGCGACGCGGGCCAGACCCTGCGGATCCTGCGGGAGCTGGACGAGGCCGACCCGGTCGCGGACCTGGCCGAGGTGCGGCCGCGGCTGGACTGCGCTGAGCGCTGGATGAGCACCTACGTGCCCGCCGACGAGCGCACCCAGGTGCGCGCCGAGCCGGACACCGACCTGCTCGCCGCGCTGAGCGACGGGCAACGCGCGTCGGTGCAGCTACTGCTCGACGGCCTGGCCGAGCACTGGTCGCTGGAGGGCCTGACCCAGCTCGTCTACGGCGTCCCGAAGCAGCGCCTCGGCCTGCCGGCCGAGGTCAAGCCCACCCCGGAGCTCAAGGCCGCCCAGCGGTCCTTCTTCGCACTGCTGTACCGGCTGCTTGTCGGCCGGGACACCGGGCCGCGGCTGCCGACCCTGCTGCTCGCGGTCGGCGCGGACCGGGTCCGGTCGCTGCTCAGCGGCTGACCGGTATCGGGTCTGAACCCGGCTCGGTCTACAGCCAACGCTGTGCACGCTGATCTTCACAGTCAGCGTGGAGATCACCGTGCCGCAATGTGGTCGCCATAGCAGCCGCTCGCGAACACGCTGATCTTCACACTCAGCGCGGAGATCACCGTGCCGCAATGTGGTCGCCATAGCAGCCGCTCGCGAACACGCTGATCTTCACACTCAGCTGTGCCATTCACCTGCTTCGTCCCGGCAGCGATCAGCTGGTTGGCCCCGGTCGCGATACAGGTCGCAATCGCGACGTCGTGCCGTCCCCAATCGGACCGCCTATCCGCGCTGTCCACAACGCCCGAGTCGGCGCACCCTCGCGGCACCCGCTCGTAGCAGCGTTCGCGCCGTGGTCACATCGATCCCAGAGGCCGCCGGCGAGCTGCTCCGGTGCCAGTCCGGACTCGCCACCGTCGCTCAGCTCGTCGAGGCAGGGATGTCCCGCGGCCAGTTGCGGTGGCGGCTGCGCACCCAGTGGCAGCAGGTTCTGCCCGGCGTGCTGGCCACCTTCTCGCGCCGACTGGACGACGACCAGCGTCTCGTCGCCGCTGCGCTCCTCGTCGGGCCCGAAGGAGTCATCACGTCGTTGACCGCCGCGCGCTGGTACGGCCTGGAGGTGCCCGACAGCACGCGGGTTCTCATCGACGTCCCGATCACCCGACACGCTCGCAGCTACGGTCACGTCGAAGTCCGCCGCACCCGTCTTCCCGACCACAACGCGCGTTCGCACGGGGTCCTCCGGATCGCATCGCCACCGCGTGCGCTGGCGGACGCCGTCCGAGACTGCCACGGGCAGCGCGAGGCCACCGCACTGGCCCTTCAAGCGGTGCAGCGCGGGCTCGTCACGCCGCAACAGCTTCGGGCGGAGCACGACCTGCATCGGCGTGCCGGCAACGCCTTCCTGCTTCGCGCGATCGAGGCGGCGGTGACGAACAGCTGGTCAGCGCCGGAACACGACCTGTATCAGGCCCTCACAGCGGACAAGGATCTGCCGGAGGTGTGGGCCAACCCCCTGCTGACGGCCCCATCCGGGCAGCGCCTTCCGACTCCAGATCTGTGGATCGACGATGTGGCGCTGGCCATCCAGGTCCATTCCCGCAAGCATCACGAGTCGACCAGGGACTGGGAGACCACCGTGGAGAAGGACTCGATCTTCGCCGTCCACGGGGTGCCGGTCTTGGCGTTCACGCCGTCCCAGATCGCCCGCGGCGTCGTGTCGGTCGTCCACCGTGTCGAGCAGACCTATCTGACGCTGCGCGAGCGCCCTCGGCCCTCGGTGCAGGCGATGCCGCGCGCCGGCATGTTCGCCTGACGCGGACCGCCGGTACGTGTCCCTCAACGGGGGCACTGGACCGACCGGGACTCCACACGCTGACCTTCACGCGGCAGGGCAGGGCTCTGCCTGAGGCGACGTGTGCAGATCAGCGTGCGCGGCTGTGGTCACTGGGGCAACCACGACAGCGCACAGTGATCTCCACGGACGCGTGTGAAGATCAGCGTGCGCACAAGGGGGCGTGGAGCGCGCGCCGCGCCACCCCCACCCCGCGCCGCCCGTGCCACCCCAGCTCAGCCGAGCCGGTCGGACAGGGCTTCGGCTGCGGCGTCAGTGACGCTCAGCGCCACCCGCACGTGCCGCTCGCCTGCGGCGCCGTAGAACTCGCCCGGCGCGACCAGCACTCCACGCTCAGCCAACCAGGACACACTGGCCCAGCACGGCTCGTCGCGAGTGGCCCACAGGTACAGGCCGGCCTGGGACTCCTCGATCCGGAACCCGGCCTTCTCCATCGCCGGACGGATCAGCGCCCTCCGGGCCCGGTACCGCTCGCGCTGCTGCGCCACGTGCTCGTCGTCGTCCAGGACCGCGGTCAGCGCCGCCTGCACCGGCGTCGGCATCATCATCCCGGCGTGCTTGCGCACCTCGAGCAACCGAGCGACCAGCGCTGCGTCGCCGGCCATGAACGCCGCCCGGTAGCCGGCCAGGTTCGACTGCTTGGACGTCGAGTACACGGCCAACAGGCCGCTGTGCGAGCCCCCGCAGACCCGTGGGTCGAGGATGCTGGGCACCTCCTCGACCTCCCAGCCGAGCTCGGCGTAGCACTCGTCGCTGGCCACTATCGCGTCGACCGACCGGGCCCACCTCACCACCTTGGCCAGGTGCTCCACCCCGAGCACCTTGCCGGTCGGGTTGGCCGGGGTGTTCACCCAGACCAGCCTCACCGCCGACGGCGCCGGACCGAGCTGCAGCGTGCCGTCGGCGGGCACCGGGGTGGCCCCGGCCAGCCGGGCGCCGACGTCGTAGCTGGGGTAGGCCACCTCCGGGTGCACCACCTGATCACCCGGGCCCAGACCGATCAGGGTCGGCAGCCAGGCGACCAGCTCCTTGGACCCGATGGTGGGCAGCACACCGGCCGGGTCGACGTCCGGTACGCCCCGCCGCCGGGCGAACCAGCGCGCCACCGCCTCGCGCAGCGCCGCGGTGCCGTAGGTGGCCGGGTAGCCGGGGGCGTCGGACGCCGTCGCGAGCGCCTGCCGGGCCACCTCGGGAGTGGGGTCGACCGGAGTGCCGATCGAGGCGTCGATGATCCCCCCGGGATGCAGCCGCGCCACCTCGCCGTAGGGGGCGAGCAGATCCCAGGGGAAGTCAGGCAGATCCAGCCGGCGCGGGCTCAGCTGTCGTGCTCCTGCGGCGGCAGGGCGGCGACGATGGGGTGGTCCATCGGGATCAGCCCGAGCTTGGCGGCGCCACCGGGTGAGCCGAGATCGTTGAAGAACTCGACGTTGGCCTTGTAGTAGTCCTTCCACTGCTCGGGGGTGTCGTCCTCGTAGTAGATCGCCTCCACCGGGCAGACCGGTTCGCAGGCACCACAGTCGACGCACTCGTCCGGGTGGATGTAGAGCATCCGCTCACCCTCGTAGATGCAGTCGACCGGACATTCCTCGATGCAGGCCTTGTCCTTCAGGTCGACGCAGGGTTGGGCGATCACGTACGTCACGGGCGTTGTCCTCCTGTGCTGGCGGTGCGGCCGGGCCGCTCCGGCGCGGCACTGCCCCAGTATCGCGTGCTTAGTATCACCGTCAGTGTCGCCGTCGGCGGCACCGGTCAGTATCGCGGTCCACAACCAGTATCGCGTGCCGATCGCCATGGCGCCGACGTGGGGTCGCCGGTGGGAGGGTGCGGGATGAGGACCGACACGTCCGACACGTCCGGGCTGTCCGGACCAGCACGACCGGACTGGCCGGCGTGGCTCGGCCGTCGCGTCGCCGTCCGCTACGCCCTGGCTGCCGCCGAGGTCAGCCAGGACGGTGCGCGGCTGAGCGATGCCGTCGGCCAGCTCGTCGAGGCCACCGACCCCTTGGTCCTGGCCACCACGCGTGGCCTGCTGCACATCCCGCACGCGGCCGTGCTGGCCGCGAAGGTGGTCCCGCCCCGGCCGTCCCGGCGCGGACCGCCGCACACGGCGTTGGCGATCGGGGACCTGGAACGCGTCGAGATGGAGCACTGGCGGCCGCAGCTGAGCCAGGACCTGGGCGGCTGGCAGCTGCGCGCCCACCACGGGGTCACCGGACGGGCGAACTCGGCCCTGGCCATCGGCGTCCCTCCGGGCCTTCCGGCGCGGCTGGACGACGTACGGGCCTGGTACGCCGAGCGCGACCTGCCGCCGCTCCTAGCGCTGCCGGTGCCGGCCGACGCCACGTGTGCCGTGGCCGGGCCTGCGAGCACGATGCCGGCCGGTGCGGTGGCGAGCGCCCACCACCGGGTGGGACACAGCCCGGACGGCGAGCAGCAGCTGGCCCTGCGCGAGAAGGTCGAGCAGGGCGGCTGGGGTCCGGGCGGTGGGGTGAGCGCCTATACGCTCACGGCGGCCACCCGCGCGATCGCCGGGCCCGCTGCCGACCCGCCGTCCGGGCTGCGGCTGCACCGGTCCGCCGCACCGGACGACGCCTGGTGCGCGCTGTACCGGGCCGGGACGCTGCCGGACCACGTCCGGTCGCTGCTGGTCTCGGCCCCCGAGCAGATGTTCGTCTCGGTGCTGGACGGCGCCGACGCCACGCTGGCGATCGCCCGGGGTTCGCTGGCCGACGGCTGGGCCGGGCTGACCGCCGTCGAGGTGGCGCCGGGCCACCGGGGCCTGGCCCGGCTGGTGGTCGCCGACGTGGCACGCTGGGCCACGCATCGACGGATCCGGTCGGTGTTCGCGCAGACCGCCGCAGGCAACGCCTCCGGGCAGGACTTGTTGCTCTCCCTGGGGTTCGGCGTGCACCACCGCTACGACTACCTGGTTCCTGCCGACTCACTCGATCCCATCGACTGACTCGGACGGGTGGGTCAGTCGGAGTCGCCCGGCACCGCTGCTGGTGGTGCCGTCGCGGGGCTGGGGGCCGGCTTGGACCCGCAGATCACCCGGTCCTCGGCGACGTAGGTGGTGGACCAGGACTGGTCCTTGACCACCTTCCCGTCCTTGACCACCTTGCGGCGCACGCTGACGTCGAAGCCCTGTGCAGGGCTCTGCGGCACGCAGCCCTCCCGCTCGTCGTAGATGGTCTGCGGCTCCCGGATGTTGCGCCGCGGGCTCTTCGTGGCGATGACGTCGTCGTACTGCTTGGTGCTCCAGAAGCTCACCGTCACCCGGCTGCCCACGTTCGCCTCGACCAGGACGCCGTAGGGAGAGTCGTTGCGCCAGATCAGGTCCACGCTCGGGTAGTCGACCGTCGCCTCCCGCCCCTCCGGGTAGCGGGAGATGTAGAACGAGTGCGGCATGTGCCGCACGTCCTCGAGCCCCGCGAAGAACACGTTGTTGAAGACGGTGGTGGCCATCTGGGAGACGCCCCCGCCGTAGTCCATCTGGAGTCGGCCGTTGTAGATGACCGGCGCCTGCGCGTAGCCCTTCTCGGCGGTGCGCCGGCCGAGGACCTTGTTGAGGCTGAAGGTCTCGCCGGGCAGCACCAGGGTCCCGTTGACGGTGCGGGCGGCGATGCGCAGGTTGTTGGTCCGGGGCACGTTGGCCGTCAACGGGGTGGAGAAGGTCGAGACAGGCTCCTTCACCCCGAGCTTCTCGGCTTGCTCGGTGGTCAGTTTCGGCTTGACGACGGCGGAGGAGACCCGCGCCGTCCGCTCGGTGCCGGCACCGGTGAGTGCAGCCTTGACGGCCTCGGCGAGCGTGGCCGGGTCCAGGCTGACGCCGTCTGTGGACGGGATGACCTGCGGCCGGCCGTTCCTCAGGACGATCTGGGCGTCCTTGGGCGTGGTCTCCAGCGTCTTGTCGCCGGCCAGGACGGCGCGGTGAAGCGCCTCCGCGTCAACGGTCAGCTCGAGTCGGGTGGGCTCCTGCGTCGTGGTGGCCATGCCCAGGGTGGGCAGCAACGCGGCCCGGGGCACGACGGTCGTCCTCGCACCGGGCTCGGTGCCCAGGTCGAGGGTCAGGTCGCCGGCCGCGGCCGGGACGGCGACCTCAGTCATCGCCCGGTCGACCTCGTCCTGGGTGACCGCCGGTTCGGTGAGGTCGGCCGGTAGGTCCAGCGGACCGGTCCGGGCCAGCCAGCCGCGGGCCACCTGGTCGACGGCGCCGTCGACGTCGAGAGCGACGCCGGTCACCGCCGCGACGGGGCGCGCGCCGTCCGGTCCGAAGTCCACAGCGCCATCCTCAGGCTCGCGGCGGGTGTCCAGGGCCACCGTCTCCAGCGCGGTGCGCAGTGCGGTGCGATCGGCCTCGGGAAGGGACCGGGCCGCCGTACCGCCGCTGAGCTGCCGCCACACCCGACCGACGTCGAACCGCCCGCCGAGGACGGCGTCGACGCTGCGTTCGGCATCGACCCGCAGGCCGGCCGCGGCCGGGTCGACGGTTGCCTGACGGCCGGCCACAGACACCGTCAGTGGTGCGGTGGAAGCCACCTCGGCCTGCGTCGCGACAGCCCGGACCGCGTCGTCCCGGCGCATGCCGCCGATGTCGATTCCGCCGACAGTCGTATCGCGGGGCACCAGGTCGGCGGCCACGGCTCCGGCGGCGCCGACACCGAGCACCAGCAGGCCGGCCGCGGCTACCCCGGTCACCAGGAGCCGGCGGGCGACCCGCCGCCCCGCGCGCGGTGAGGCAGCCTCCGCCCCGGGAGGCTGCTGCGGGGGCCCCAGGCCGGCCGGCGTGTCGGGGCCGGTCTCCGGCTCGACGTCGGGCTGGGGTTGGGATTCGAGGCCGTCGTGGACCTCGGCCCCAGCGGCGGGGTCCGCCTCGGCATCGGACGGCGGGACCTGCGCCTGCGAGTCGGCTGCCGTGGGCAGCGCCATCGGTGCGGTGTCCGCTGCCACCGGCCGGGACGTGCGCGGCCCCGCGGCGCTGTCCGGGTGGCCACCCTCGGCACCGTCCGGCTTTCCAGCGTCCGGTTCCGCCCGGTCCGATCCGTCCTCCTGAGGCCCTGTCTCACGCTGCTCGGTGGACTCCGGTTCGGTGGACTCCGGTTCGGTGGACTCCGGCTCGGTGGCATCACCGGCGGGGGTCGCCGTCGGGCCGGCATCCGACGCCGCATCCGACGCGACGAGGCCCGTCTTCTCGTCGGCGTCCCGGACCTGGGTGTGCTCGGTCTCGGTGTCCCCGTCGCCGGGGAGGTCGGCCGCGGTGAGCTCGTCCCCCACCTGAGCGGTCTCTGCCGGGTCGAGCTCCTCCGCGTGGTCGTCACCCCCCGCCGCCATGACTGCCGTGTCCTCGATGCCGCTGTGCGCAGCAGCCGCGGAGCTCGCACCGTGCAGCGGAACGTCGCCGCGTGCCTCCACCGTCTCGGGCTCGACCGTCTCGGGCTGGACCAGGTCGGGGTCGCCCGCTTCGGTATCGGCGCCCTCGAGATCGGCGTCCTCGGCATCGACGTCACCGTCAACCTCACCAGTTCCGACACCGACACCAGTACCGACACCGACCGACTCGTCCGGCCCGGTGGCGCCGGCGGCATTCTGCCCACCCCCAGCCGCGGTATCCGACTCGGCGACACCCGCCGCAGTGGCCGCCGACGGCACCGCTTCGGGTCTGTTCTCCAACCAGGTCAGCAGGTCCTTCGGGGAGGCCCACCCGGACGCGGTGGCCGGTGGCGACGGCGCCGGACCCTCGGTGGCGATCGGCGGCGTGGCACCCGACGCTGGGTCGGCGGCGTTCACGTCGGGCAGGTCCTCCGGGGCCTCGACCGGTGCTGCGGCGCCCGGACTCTCCCGGGCCGTGTCGGGCCGGTCGTCCCGGGCGGTCTGCCGCGTCGTTGTCTGCGGGGGAAGCGTCGGGGGACGGTCCCGGGTGCCTTCGGGCGTGCTCGGCTCGACGTCCGGGTCCCCTTCTGCGTGAGCCACTGGAGCATCGTAGGCTCAACTGGCGAGCAGTCCGGACTAACCGGGGGCGACTGGCAGGTCGCGGTGCGTATTCGCCGCGACACCCATCAGTGCACGGTGCGGTACTCGCTACGGTAGTAGACCAGCGCGCCCGCCTGGTTCGGACGCACCCCAGCGTCGACCACGTCGCCGAGGACGATGCTGTGGTCCCCCGCCGGGACCACGGAACGGGTCCGGCACTCGAACCAGGACACGGCGTCGTCCAGCAGTGCCGCCCCGGTCTGCCCGCCACGACGGTGCGGGGTGCGGTCGAGCTGGCCGTGCACGGGGCGGCCCCGGACGGCGAACCACTCGGACAGCGCGCGGGCACCGGAGTCCAGCACGCTCACGCCCCAGACCTCGGCGGCGAGCACCGCATCGTGGAACCGGGCCTCGGTCTCGACGCAGATCAGGACCAGCGGAGGATCGAGGGACACGGACGTGAACGTGTTGGCCGTCATCGCATGGTCGACGCCGTCGACCTGTGTGGTCACCACGCACACCCCGGTGGCGAAGCGGCCGAGCGCCCGCCGGAACATCCCGTCGTCCACGCCAGCGAGACTACCCAGACCGCACCAGGGGCCGACCTAGGCGGGTGCCCCCTGGCTGCGTTCGCGCGGATGCGGCGGCCTGGTCGTATCGTTTGGGGCCGTATCGTTTGGGGCCGTCCCGTTCGGGGCCGTCCCGTTCGGGGCGGCGTCCCGCGACCACCAACCCCGCACGGCGCCCTGGCCGCGTCCGGCCTCCTGGTGCGCCCGCTGAGCCTGCTGCAGGACGTCGGTGATCTCGTGACCGATCAGCTCGTGCCGTTCGAGCAGGGCGTCGCGAAGGGCCTCGACAAGGTGTCGGTTGTCCTCGACAAGCCGTCGAGCCCTCTCCCTCTGGGCCGTCAGCAGGCTCTCCATCATGCGGCGCCCCTCGGCGTCACCCAGCACCCGACCGACCAGTCCCGGGTCACCGAAGCCGGACGACACCGCTCCGAACGAGACCAGGGTCTCGGCCATCCCGGCCTGACCGACCATCTGCGCAGCCACGTTCGTGGCGTAGGTCAGGTCCCCGGCGGGCCCGGTCGAGACGTCGTCGAAGAACAGCTCCTCGGCGACCTGGCCACCGAACGCGATGCAGATCAGGGCCATCAGCTCGGTGCGCGAGCGGGTGTAGACGTCGTCCCGATCACCGTGGGCAAGCAGGCCCAGCGCCTCGGCCCGCTTGACGATGGTCAGTACCTCCAGCCGCCGCTGGGGCGCCGTCAACCAGGCCAGGGTCGCGTGACCGGCCTCGTGGGTGGCGATCAGCCGCTTCTCATGCTCGGTGTAGCCCACCGGCTGGCCCAGACCCACCTCGGTGACCAGCCGGGCTCGCTCCAGGTCGGCCCAGGACATGCCGCTGGCGCCCCGGCGGATCGCGTTGACCAGCGCCTCGTCCATGAGGTGCTCGATCATCACCGGGGTGTAGCCCTGGGTGACGCCGGCCAGCGCGTCGCGACGCTCGGCCTCGTCCAGCTCGGCCTCATGGGACTTGCGTGCAAGGAAGTGGTCGACGAGGTCGCGTCGTCCGGCGTGGTCGGGGACGGAGAAGGTGAGCCGGCGGTCGAACCGGCCCGGACGCAGCAATGCCGGGTCGAGCCCCTCGGCCCGGTTGGTGGCGGCGATGACCAGGAGGTCCGGGGTCTGGGTCCGCGGCCGCGCCAGCTGCCGGTGCACCGGAAGGAGCAGGTTGACCAGGTCGATGGCCGTGGTGCGGGCTCGTTCGGAGAAGGTCGGCGTGTCGAAGGACTGCATCTGCACGAGCAGCTCGTTGACCACCCCGCCGACACCCTCGCTGATCGACCGGTTGATCACCGTGGGGTTCACCCCTCCAGCCGGCCTCGATCCCGCCACCGCGGGCAGCCCGACCAGACCGCCGCAGTCCGGCGTCCGCATCGCCGATCCGGGTGCGACCTCCGTCGTGCGGTAGGCGACCGCTGGCATCCCACCCCGGGTCATGGCGATCGCGTCGATCTCCTCGATGAACCCGATGGCACCACCCTCGGCCCGTGCTGCCTTGCGCAGCGCCGCGAAGTACGAACGGATCTTGCGCGAGGTGGCCCCGTAGAACATCGACTGGAACGAGGTGGCCGACACGAACAGGAACGGCACGCCGGCCTCGGCCGCCATCGCCTTGGCCATATGTGTCTTGCCGGTACCGGGCGGCCCCTCGAACAGCAGGCCGCGGCGTGCCGAACCGCCCATCTGGGTGCGGAAGGTCCGCGCCGACAGGAACAGGTCCAGACTGCGGCGGACATCCTCCTGGACGGCGGCCAGCCCCACCACGTCGTCGAAGGTCACATCGATCTGCTCGGGACGGTAGGTGACGTGCGGCGAGCGACCGGCGAACACGAAGCTGCCGAGGGTGGCCGCGAGCATCGCGGCGAAGAAGACCCCGACCATGACGTACAGGGGGTCCACGTCCGGCAGATCCGGGACCAGGCCCCGCCCGGTCGCCTGACGCGAGACCAGGACGCCCAGGACGGCGGCCAGCCAGACGGCAAGCCAGGCCAGGCGGCGCTGCCGACGCCGCTCCCGGGTGACGGCGACGTCCGTACCGCGGCCACGAACCCCCGCCGGGACGTTCGCCGGTGTCACGGCAGGCCCGGGCACGCCGACAGATTCCGGAGACACGACAGATTCCGGAGACACGACAGACTCTGGAGACACGGGCGCCGCCGGGCCGGACGGCGGCACGCCGGCGCCAGCAGCCCGGGGCCCGGGGACCCATCTCCCCCCGTTGGGCAGTAACCCGCGCGCGGGGCGATGGGGCCTGCTGGACCCGCCGCCCTGCGGCCTGGTGTGCCTGCCCATGGCGCTCCTCGTCGGCTCGACCGCTGAGAGTGACTATCGACCTCGATCCTGAGCCCTGGATCACCATGAGAACCACACTGTGCGACGGATCGTCCCCCGATCGGGTCAGTAGGACCACCCTGTTGACTTGCTCTGCGTAGCCATGGTTCAGAGCAGTCGTGGTTCAGAGCAGTCGTGGTTCAGAGCAAGGAACGGGGGCTCGGTGGGGTCGGTGCCACCGAGTGCGAGCGCACCAGGTGGAAGTACTCCACGCCCGATACCCGCTGACCGATCCGGTTGCTCAGCGCAAAGTAGGGCTCGGCGACCGCGACCTGGGTGGCATGGGCCCGCAAGGCAGCAGCCTTGGCGGCGACGAACTCGCCGGCGTCGACCACGACGTCCACCTGCTCGTCGGGGACCACCATGCTCGGCGTCGGGCCCTGCGGGACCGGCTCGAAGGGATGATCGGCGTCCTCCAGCGCGGCCAGCAGGTCCCGGGCCACCGACCGCGGCAGCACCACCCAGTACACCCGTGGCACCCGCCATCCGAGCGCGCCGCCGTCCCCCGCCGTCGCGGCCAGCTCGACCGCCCGCATCGTCACCCGATGCGCCTGGACGTGGTCGGGGTGGCCGTACCCGCCGCCGGGGTCATAGGTCACCACGGCATCGGGGCGTCGCTGCACCAGGATGGGGGCGAGCAGGGCCGCGGTGACGTCCAGCTCAGCCCGTGCGAAGGCGTCGGACGGCGCGTCGGCCGGCAGCACCACATGCCCCGTCCCGTCGACGGCCATCCCGGAGTCCCGCAGGCGCACCCCCTGGTCGGCACCCAGGAACCGGTGGTCACGGACTCCGAGCGCGGCCATCGCCACCGCCAGCTCATGCTCACGATGGGCGCCGAGCGCGTCCCCACCGTCACCGGCCCGTTCGGCGGCCAGATGCGCGAGCCCATCCGGGATGACCTCGCCGCGCTCCCCCCTGGTGCAGGTGATGAGGGTGACGGGCACCCCGTGCGCCACGTGCTGGGCCAGGGTCGCCCCGGTGGTGATCGTCTCGTCGTCCGGGTGGGCGTGAACCACCAGCAGTCCCCCGGTGGCCTGCCCGCTCGCCGACATCGCGCGGCGTCCTTGCCTCGGTCGAGCTCAGCCGCGCCGCGCCCGGGCCCGGGACTTCTCCCGGCCCACGGACGACAGCGCGACCTTGCGCAGCCGGACAGCATCCGCGGTGACCTCGACGCATTCGTCGTCCCGGCAGAACTCCAGGCACTGTTCCAGGCTCAGCTTGCGGGCCGGGATCAGCCGCTCGAACTCCTCGGCGGTCGAGGAGCGCATGTTGGTGAGCTTCTTCTCCTTGGTGATGTTGACATCGAGGTCGTCGGCCCGAGAGTTCTCGCCGACGATCATGCCCTCGTACACCTCGGTGGTCGGCTCGACGAACAAGGTGCCGCGCTCCTGCAGGTTGGCGATCGCGAACGCCGTGGCCGCCCCCGACCGGTCGGCGACCAGCGAGCCGCTCGGCCGGGTGCGCAGGTCGCCCGCCCAGGGCGCGTAGCCGTCGAAGACGTGGTGAGCGATCCCGGTTCCGCGGGTGTCGGTGAGGAACTCGGTGCGGAACCCGATGAGGCCGCGCGAGGGCACCGTGAACTCCATGCGCACCCAACCGGTGCCGTGGTTGCTCATCTGCTCCAGCCGACCCCTGCGGACGGCGAGCAGCTGGGTGATCGCACCGAGGTACTCCTCGGGGGCGTCGATCGTGAGCCGCTCGAACGGCTCGTGCAGCGCGCCGTCCACCGTCTTGGTGACCACCTGCGGCTTGCCGACGGTGAGCTCGAAGCCCTCCCGGCGCATGGTCTCGACCAGGATCGCCAGGGCCAGCTCGCCACGGCCCTGTACCTCCCAGGTGTCCGGACGATCGGTGGGCAGCACCCGGATCGAGACGTTGCCGACCAGCTCACGGTCGAGGCGGTCCTTGACCAGGCGCGCGGTCACCTTGGCGCCCTTGGTCCGCCCGGCCAGCGGCGAGGTGTTCGTGCCGACGGTCATCGAGATGGCCGGCTCGTCGACGGTGATCAGCGGCAGCGGCTGCGGGTCGTCCGGGTCGGCCAGGGTCTCACCGATCATGATGTCGCCGATCCCGGCCACGGCGATGATGTCGCCCGGACCGGCCCACTCCGCCGGCACGCGCTCCAACGCCTTCGTCATCAGCAGCTCAGTGACCTTGACCCGCTGCTGCGAGCCGTCCCGGCGGCACCAGGTGACCTGCTGACCCTTGCGGATCTGGCCCGAGCGCACCCGGCACAGCGCGAGGCGGCCGAGGAACGGGGAGGCGTCGAGGTTGGTCACATGGGCCTGCAGCGGCACCGCGTCGTCGTAGGACGGCGGCGGCACGGTGGAGAGCATGGTCTCGAACAGGGCCGTGAGGTCCTCGCCGGCCGGCTGCGTGCCGTCCGCAGGCCGGTTCAGACTGGCTCGCCCGGACTTGGCCGAGGCGTAGACGATCGGGAAGTCCAGCGCCGCGTCGGGATCGACCCCGGTTCCGTCGATCAGGTCCATGAACAGCTCGTAGGTCTCCTCGACCACCTCGACGATCCGGGCGTCAGGACGGTCGACCTTGTTGACGACCAGGATCACCGGTAGGTGCGCCTGCAGGGCTTTGCGCAGCACGAACCGGGTCTGCGGCAGCGGGCCCTCGCTGGCGTCCACGAGCAGGGCGATCGCATCGACCATGGACAGGCCGCGCTCCACCTCGCCGCCGAAGTCGGCGTGGCCGGGGGTGTCGATGATGTTGAAGGTCACCCCGCCGGGCGGGGCGCCCTTGCCGTCCCAGCGCACTGCGGTGTTCTTCGCCAGGATGGTGATGCCCTTCTCCCGCTCCAGGTCGCCGGAGTCCATCGCCCGCTCGTCGACGTGCTGGTGCTCACCGAAGGATCCGGTCTGCCAGAGCATGGCGTCGACCAGGGTGGTCTTGCCGTGGTCGACGTGGGCGACGATCGCGATGTTGCGCAGGTCGTCGCGGGTGCTCATCGGCATGCGGGTGCTCGCTGTTCACAGGTCGGATGGCCGGAGCGGCCGGACGATCCATCCTAGGCCCCGCCTCGTCGCAGAAGGCTCAGACAGAAGTCGGCCGGACCCCGGCGAGCCAGTCCCGGTAGCAGAGCCAGGTCGCCGCATCGGTGCTCACCGACGCTGCGGCGAGCAGGGCATGGCCGATCGCCCGGGTGACGCAGTCGGCCGCTTCCGACAGCAGCGCCTGGACGCCGTCGCGCTCCGGCGCCGACCGCGCGCCGGTGGCCAGCGTGACGACGGTGTCGCCGTCGACCATGGTGTGCACGGGGCGGATGGCCCGGGCCATCCCGTCGTGCCCGATCCCGGCGACCTTGGCGCACTGGGCCTTGGTCAGGGTGACGTCGGTGGCGACGACGGCCAGCGTGGTCGCCCAGGGCAGGTCCAGCGGGTCCATCGGCGGCGGGACGACGGCGGGTACGTCGAGGGCGAACTCGCGTTCGAGCTCGAACCGGGCGGCGTACAGCTCGCCGACCCGCTCGTCGACGCAGGACCCGAACGAGTTCACCACCACCAGCGCCGCGACGTTCGCGCGGCGACCGTCGACGTCCACGACTGCGCTCGCCGATCCCACACCACCCTTGAGACCGCCTGCCACGCAACCGGTCCCGGCGCCGACACCGCCCTGCCGGACGGCGCCCGCACCGGCGGGTGAGACGGCGTCGTCGTACGCGGTGGCGCCGAGGTCGGCGTCCGGGTGGCGGTAGGCGACTCCGCCGCGGCCGAGGTCGAAGACCACCGCCGCCGGCACGATCGGCACCACCATCGCCGGCCCGTCCGCGCCACCCATGGGCGAGGGGACCGGGCCGACCGGGTAACCGATGCCGTCCTCGCGCAGCCGGCGCATCACGCCGTCCACCGTGGCCAGGCCGTAGGCGCTGCCGCCGGTCAGCACCACGGCGTGCACCCGCTCCACCGCGCTGCGCGGGTCGAGCAGGTCGGTCTCCCGGGTGCCGGGTCCCCCACCGCGCACATCCACCCCCGCCACGGCCCCCTCGGGTGGGGCCAGCACGACCGTCGTCCCGGTCAGCCAGCCGTCGCCGCGCCGGTCGGCGTGCCCGACGCGGACGCCGGCCACGTCGACCAGGGAGTTGGTCGGGCCCGGACGACGTTGCACGCCAGCACCTCCCTATGGCGGGTCCATCATGGTGACTCACCCGCAGGTGCACCTCATCGTTGACGAGGTCCGCCCGAACGTCGAGTTCTCCGCCATCATGTCGGGTTCGCCGCAGCGGCGGTCGGGTAGCGCGCCAGCAACGCCCGGACGATCGGCAGGTTCGAGGGCAGCCAGCCGATGTCGAGCCAGCGCCCCGGTTCCAACCAGACCAGCGCGTCATGGTCCTCGATCGGCGCCGGATCCCCACCGACGATCACCGCGGGCCAGACCCGCATCCGGTAGGGCGGGCTCAGTGTCCAACCGGGCAGGTCGTCGACCGACCCGCCCTCCGTCGAGCCGCTCTCCCCGAGCCCAGCACCCATCGACCCGGCACCGATCAGCTCGGTGCCGAGCCCCACTGTGACGCCGAGCTCCTCGGCGATCTCTCGGTGAAGGGCCTGTTCCGCGGACTCCTCCGGGTCGACCTTGCCGCCGGGCAGCTCCCACCCGCCGGCCAGTCCGGGCGGCTCGGTCCGCCGCGCGGCGAGCAGGCGTCGCGGGGTATGCGCGTCGTCCAGGACGGCGGCCGCCACCACCCAGATCACCGTCGTCGACGCGCCGGGCACCTGACCCGAGCCCCGGCCTGGAGCATGCCCGGACATCTGACCCACGCCGTCCCACGTGCCGTTGTCGGTAGCGCCACCAGACCGCGCGCCGGACTCGGTGCTGCCGTCCATCATGGCCAGCCTGGCACAGTACGGACATGGCTGCTTCCGCCCCACGCCTGCTCGCCGAGGCCGAGATCGACCGTCAGCTGACCGACCAGCCCGAGGTGCACCGCGGCGCCGCTGGGACCCTGGTGCTCGCCGTCCGGGCACCGTCCTTCGAGGAGGCGGTGCAGCTGGTCCGGCTGGTGGCCCAGGATTGCGAGCTGATGAACCATCACCCGGACATCGACCTGCGCTGGTGCACCGTCTCGTTCACGCTGTCCACCCACTCCGCGGGCGGGGTGACCCAGCTCGACGTCGAGCTGGCCCATCAGATCCTGCAGGCAGCGGCCAGCGTCGGGGCGCAGCCCTTGGCGGCTCCGGAGCGGGTGGAGGTGGCGATCGACGTGGTGGACGGCGACGCCGTCCGCGACTTCTGGCGGGTCGGGCTCGGCTACACCCGCCGGGACGACGAGCTCCATGCCCGGGACGGGCGCGGTCCGGCGGTCTGGTTCCAGCAGCTCGCCGCGGACGACCCGCGCCGACAGGTCCGTTCCCGGACCCACCTCGACGTCTACGTGCCCGGCGACGTCGCCATGGAGCGCGTGCAGGCCTGCCTGGACGCCGGTGGGCGTCTCCTCGACGACTCCCACGCCCCGGCCTGGTGGGTGCTGGCCGACGCCGAGGGCAACGAGCTGTGCGTGTGCACCCGGGCCGAGGACCCCAGCGGCGGCTGACCCGGACGCCCGATCGGCCACCATCGGGCAGGTGCCCCCGCCAGACCGAGAGGCCGGCCGGTGTCGACCGGACTAGCGTGGCGACCATGGGTGCTGAGCAGGCCATGCACTCCGGCGAGGCGCACACCGACGACCTCGCCGCGAGGCTGAACTGGCTGCGCGCCGGGGTCCTCGGCGCCAACGACGGCATCGTCTCAGTGGCCGGGCTGGTGGTCGGGGTGGCCGGGGCCACCTCGGACCGGATCACGATCCTGACCGCAGGGGTTGCCGGCGTGGTGGCCGGAGCGCTGTCGATGGCCGGCGGCGAGTACGTCTCGGTGAGCACCCAGCGGGACGCCGAGAAGGCGATGATCCAGCTGGAGAAGTGGGAGCTGGCGAACCTGCCCGAGCACGAGCTCGACGAGCTGACCGCGATCTACAAGACCAAGGGGATCAGCCCCGGGTTGGCCCGGCGGGTGGCCGAAGAGCTCACCGCACACGACGCGTTGGCCGCCCATGTCGAGGCCGAGCTGAAGATCGACGCCGAGTCGCGGACCAATCCGTGGGCCGCCGCCTGGGCCTCGTTCGTGGCCTTCTTCGTCGGGGCGATGCTGCCGCTGCTGGCGATCCTGCTGCCGCCGGCGGCGGCCCGGGTGGCGGTGTGCTTCGCCGCCGTGGTGATCGCCCTGGCGTTGACCGGGTGGGTCAGCTCCCGGCTCGGCAAGGCGCCGATCGTGCCGGCGGTGGTCCGCAACGTCGCGGTCGGCGCGCTGGGCATGGCGATCACGTTCGGGGTGGGATCGCTGATCGGCACGACGTTCTGACGCCCGCCGGGTGAACCACCACCTCGCGATCAGGCCCGATCCGTTCGGCGATCACGTCCAGGACCCGGTGTCCCTTGGCCAGCCCCTGCCCCTCGAACCGGGTCACCGGCCGACCCGGCGGGCGTGGTGCATAGGCGTCGAACCGATTGCGCAGCAATGGCTCTGACGTGACCGCAGCAAGCATCACCACGGCGTAGTCAACCCAGTCGGTGGCCAGGTGGAGACCACCACCGGGGCGCAGCCGGGTTGCGGCCAGATGCACGAAGGACGGCGTGACCAGCCGTCGTTTGTGGTGACGGGCCTTGGGCCAGGGATCGGGGAAGAAGATTCGGACCTCGGCGAGGGAGCCCACGGCGAGCATGTGCGAGAGCACGTGTCGGGCGTCGCCGATCACGACCCGGATGTTGCTCAGCCCGGCCGCCGAGGCCTCCCGCAGCAGCGCGCCGGCTCCGGGGGTATGCACGTCAACGGCGAGCACGTCCCGGTCGGGATCGGCGGCCGCCATCGCCAAGGTCGCCTCCCCCATCCCGAAGCCGACCTCGAGGACGACGTCCGCGCGCCGTCCAAAGACCGCCTCGAGATCGATCGGCTGGTCACCGACCGGCACACCCCAGGTGGGCAGCAGGCGATCCAGGGCGGCGCGCTGGCCGGGCCGGATCCGACCGCCACGGCGCTTGTAGGACCGCAGCGGCCGAGCCGGATGCGGCGTACCCACGCACCCAGGGTAGGGCCGGTGTCCACCGGGTAGCGGTACCCGGCCGAGCACGGTCGGCCACCCACGTGCGAGCGCGTCGCCGCCGGCGTGGGTTAGGTTCACTGACGGACTCCGTATCGGCGACCGGGCAGGAGTGCGATGACCAGGCCGACCGACCAGCTCACCCACTGGGGGCGCCGGGCGGCCACCGCGGGACGCGGTGGAAGCATGGTGGCCGCCAGCGCCATCGGCACCCTCGCCGGCGGTCGTCAACGAGCCCGCCGCATCTTCCGCGAGCGCTATCCCGCCGTCGCAGTCACCGGGATGACCGGGGTCGGCAAGACCATGCTCGTGGACCGGCTGACCCGGCACGCCTCGGTCGGCGGACCGGTCGACGTCGGATCGGCGGTCATGGAGCGACGCACCCGCCGCGCGGCCGGGCTGCGCGGGTTCCGCTTCCGCGTCGTCCCGGGCGAGAACGCCGCGACCCGACTCGGCGCGCTGGATGCGGTGTTCCACGACGAGCCGGTGAACGGGGTCCTGCACGTGGTGGCGAACGGCTACGCGACCGCCCGGCGAGTGGCCGGCACCACTGGCGCCGCGGCCGCCCCCCGGGACCAGCAGCTGGCCCGTGAGCTCGAGGACTGGACGATCACAGCGCACCGGATCGCCGCGATGGCGGTCCGTCGCGACCACCCCACCTGGTTGGTGATCGCCGTGACCAAGGTCGACCTGTACCCCGATAAGGTCGACGACGTCGTCCGCCAGTACTCCCCCGGCAGCGGCACAGCGTTCGGCGACCGGCTCGACGACCTGCGCGCCCTGGCCGGGGCCGCCAAGCTCTCCGTCGATGTACTTCCGGTCTGCGCCCAGGGCGGCGACCGCAAGTCGGCCATGCCCATGAAGCAGTGCGGCGCCTACCTGGCCGTGCTGGAGGCTCGCATGGCCCAGCTGAGTGGGCACGTGTGACCCATCGATCGGCATCGACGCAGCGACGGCCCGCTCCCCACGAACACCGCTGACGGTGCCCCGGCCGGCCGAGACCCAGGACGCTCGTCCTGCCTGGGCTAACCCGTGTCTGACGAGGGTGGGTGCTCACCGGTCTCGGCTGGGAGGTCTGCATGCCTACCGATATCGAAGGCGGCCTGCTCGCGGCTTCGACCAGGACGCCGGCCCTGGCCGAGGTGCTGCCCGAGTGCGCGCGCATCGTGCTCAACGGCGACGAGGGTTTCCGGCGAGGGGTTGTCGATGTCGGTGCCGCCCCCATGCCGCCACCATCGGACGTGGTGGGCCTCACACCGATGCGGAGGCTGGGTGCATCCGGGAACGATGCACCCTCGATCGCGAGCGATCAGGGCCCGGACCTGCGCCGGTGACGACAGCCGCTTCGTCCGGCCGTGGTACAGCACCGCGCCACCGGGATCGTCGGTGGCCACCCCGTGGAGCACGGCGGAGCAGAGCAAGGCCGCCAGACTGCCCGGTGAGACGGGTCCGGCGGCCACATCGCCGGCCAGGCCCGGCTCGGAGAACGTGGCCCCGCCGTCGGCCGCACCGTCCGGAGTGGCAGACACTCCGTGGGCGGCCGGCGCCCCGTCCCCGCTCGACGCGCCTCGACTGGACCTACATCGACTGGACCTACATCGACTGAACCGATGAGCAGGCTCGTCAGGACTGGCCGTCGCCATCGCAGTGGCAACCTGCTCGGGCGTGGCGGCGATGACCACCTGCGTGGTCGCCGCTGCCGACCCCGCCTGACCGGTCATCGCGTCGTAGCACAGGTGATGTAGCGCATCGGCTCGGCGTTGGGACGCACTGCGCTCATCGCGCAACGGGAGGAGTGCAGGCTGGTTGGGCTCACCGGGGCGGTCAGGCGCGCCCTATTCACCCGGCCGTCCCGGCTCATCCTCCCCAGAGGGTGGAGCCTG
The DNA here is from genome assembly GCA_963724535.1 of uncultured Actinomycetota bacterium. Lineage (GTDB taxonomy): Bacteria > Actinomycetota > Actinomycetes > Actinomycetales > Kineosporiaceae > JADJPO01. The sequence continues at coordinate 92,650 of CAVRVD010000016.1, read as the reverse complement.
TCCCGCCGCCTGCCCTGGATCGATCCGGTCGGCCTTGACCAGGGCCTCGATGACCGCACGGAACCGCGCGCCGGCCACCGGATCGAGTGCGAACGATCCGACCAGCATCCCGGTCGCGTCTGTCGCGTAGTCGAGCCGGCGCCGCTGTACCGCCTTCGGGTCGAAGGAGTCCGCGCCGTCCGGGTCGAGGGTGGCGACGAGCTGCGCGCTGATCCGGCAGAGCGTGTCCGCCGAGACGAGGCGAGCGTGCTCGGCCAGGAACGCATCTACCCGGGCGGCGCCGTCACGCCGTCCTCGTCCACGTCACGCAGGAGGTGCTCGGGCACGCGGCGCAGACTTCACAGCGCGACGTCCACGTGGGCCAAGCCGATGGCACCCTCGGCCAGTGCCTGCCCGAGCTGCGGCAGCGCCACCGCGTCCGCAGGCGCAGAACCACCCCACTGCGGCTCAGCCGCCCCCGACGGAGTGACCCGGCAGGCGTGGATCAGGAAGGCCGCCGCCACCTTCCCGCGGGTCGCGCCCGGGACGGCGGCCGGACGAGTTTCCAGGTCGGCCAGCAGGTGCAGGAAGGCGGCATCTACGACGGCACGCAGGCGCAATGCCTGCTCGACCGCCTGTCGCGCCTGCGTATCGGTGTGGTTCAGCAGCGGGGCACCGGGCCACCGGGCGACCTCGGCCTGCACCCGGGCCAGCCCAGCCAGCACCGAGGCGTCCGGCGGCGGTTCGCTGCCGCACCCGGGGGTGTTGATGGGCTCCATGGCCAGGACAGTAGGGGCGACCACTGACAACCCCGGACCCTGCCGGCACCTGGAATGGTCTGCAGCACAACGGATTCTGTGGCCAATCCTACGCCGATCCGCTGTCACAGAAGGGCCCGCCGGGACACGTCCCACTCGGTGCGGCAGCTGGTCGCCCTGTGCCGTCACCCACCTCCGGCGCCGGCGTGTCTGCCCGGTGCCGCCGCGGGCAGGGAGTCGAGGACCGCCCGGCCCGGCTCCTCAGCCCCGACTGCCGCCCAGCGACAGTCGGGAATGGACCGGCCACCGCCCGCCGGCGGACTCGGTGAGCACAGTCACCTCGCTCGCCCGGGCCGCATAGGGCGGGACCGAGGGAACGCCGCGACGACATAGCTGTTCAGGTGCCCGTCCCGAGGAGCGACTTCCAGAACACGACCTTGTCGTCGCCTGGGCCGTAGAACTCACGGACGCGGGCCTCCTGGTCGAAGCCTTCCCGAGCGTAGAAGAGTCGAGCGGCTTCGTAGTCGTCGGTGCTGGAGGTCTCGACGATCAGCACTCGGGCGACGTGTTCACCGGCGCTGCGTAACGCGTGCTCGACGTGGGAGACCAGGGTGGTGCCGATACCCGAACGGTGTTGGCGTGGTTGGACGGCGAGGGAGTACAGGTTCCAGACCCGATCGGCGAAGGGCTCGGGTGCGTAGTACGCCGCCCCGGCCACGCGGCCCGTTGAGCCTTCGGCGACAATCCACCGATGCTGGTCAAGGGAGCCATCGAGGTAGCCGTGCAGCATCTCGTCAAAGCCTGCCATGTCATCGGGAACGAACATCGCGTTGTCCACGGCAAGTGCGCGAATCGGCACGACGTCGCCGCCGACGGCAGGCCTGACTGCAGCAGGAGCGGTGTTGAGTCCGGGTGTGTTCACCCACCCATCCTGCCCAGGTCCCGCACTGCGGGCGAGGCATTCCGAGCCCGTCCGCGGGGACGACCGTCGTTGCTCCCGCGGAGCGCGACACGCCAGGGATCGGCGGTGGCAGACGTTCGAGTCGTGAGCGTGTTTGGGTCTTTGGGTGTCGGAGGTCGAGGGTGTCTCACGCGAGGAGTTGCTCACGATGCTGGCGACCAAGGACGCGCGGATCGTGCACTGCTGGTGCAGGTCGGTGAGCTGACCGCGCAGGTGCAGGCGCTGGTTCTGAGACTGGGAGGGACTCATCGACGTCGTCGAAACCGCCGTCCTCCGATGGGCCGGATCGCCGTCCCAGCACCGGCGGCCTGCTCGTGCGGGACGTCGCTGGTCGAGGCCCCGATCACGGCGGTGCGGCGCCGTCAGGTGCACGACCTGCCGCAGATCCCGGAGCCGGTGGTGACCGAGTACGCCGCCGAGGTCATTCCTGAAGGAGCGCGGTGCGTCAAGGGTGTCGGCGACCGGGGGCCGGGCTTCTTCGCGTCCCAAGCGGACATGCCGAGGTAGGCGTCGGGGTCAAGGCTCGCGCGGAGCGCGACCGCGTCAGCGGCCGTAGGGCCTTGAGGCCGGCGCCGTTCGGCAGACGATATGGGCGGCGGAGAAGATCCAGTCTGGCTCCGGACGGCTGGTGGTGTGGTGGGCGGTGCGTGCATCAGTGCCGGTGTGCCCGGCGGTCGGCAGGGCTCGGGGTGAGGCTGCCGGTCATTCCTTCGCCCTCGCTGATCATCAGGTGGGCATGATGGGGTTCGCGGTGCCCTGGCCGGTGGGGTCAATCAAGTGGGCGCGACCTCGCCGGTGCCGGTCCTGCTGGGTGCGGGACGCGGCGGGTGGGGGTCATGACTACGGCGACCACGCACCGGCCAAGTCTTGGGGTGTCATGAGGCCAGGTCCTGCGCTGTTGCCGTGGTGGATGCCACCGGTGCCGTCGGCGTCGCGGGGGTGCGCAGGTCGGCGCGGACGTGGTGGTCGCGCAGGGCGTAGAAGACGTACTCCAGTTGCCGGCGGGCGGCGGCGACCACGGCGATGTTGTGGCCGCGTTTGGCGCCGACCCCAAGTACACCAAACGCGCCAGCGACCGGGAGAAGACCCGAGGCCGCAGATACCAGCTGATCGCGATCAACGCCGCCACCGGGCAGGTGGCGTGGCTGGACGCCCGGCACAGGTCTCACGTGCACGTCGAGGACGACGTCAAGCAGGCCAAGGCGATCGGGCTGAACCGGTGGCCATCCCGGCACTGGAAGGTCAACGTCGCCTGGACCGCGGAAGTCGCCATGGCCGCCAGCCTGCTCGCCGCCTTCCGACACCTCGGCCTACCCGATGGAGACCTACGCAAGGCCTCCATCAAGACGCTGCGATTCCGGATCTTCGAGGTCCCCGGCCGGATCACCCGAGGGCAACGCAAGACCTGGCTACACCTGCCCGCCGACTGGCCCTGGACCCCCGACCTGACCACCGCCTGGCAGACGATCAAGACACTGTCGATCCCGATCTGAGCCCGACCCCGACCGTACCCACGACCAGGAGTGCAGAACCCGGAGCGTGGAACCCGGCGCCCCCGACGCGACAGTCGGGCCCCGACCCTGCACACCGAACGGAAACCATGATCAAAAAGCCCGAAGTGCCGACCAAGGGGCCACACCCGTCACACCGGTGAAAGGTTCAGGCTAGCGGTCGTAGGCAAGCCGACGCTCCATGTCTGCTCGGGTACCCTGCCGATAATCCTCTAGGGCGAGTTCCTCCTTGATGCGCAGTGGAGCGTCTGGTGGGAGATTCTCGGTCCAGCAGAGCACAATGCGACGTCCCACGCCCGCGCCAAGAGCGGCGGTGTTGATCCCCTTATGCGAGAGGACAGACACCCTGACTGGTTCCCCCGAAGGCAACTCAACCACAACGGACTCGAGGGAATCCTGTCGGCTTGACGCTCGCTCGTCCTTGAGGAGACCCCGTTGCGACCACTCTAGGATCTCCGTGTCAAGCCGAACACGGGCACTTGTTTCAACGTCATCACCGAACCACCGATTGGGCAGTTCGAACCGAGTACGGACCTCAATCCACGAACGCGTCCACCGTAGCCCGTATCCCAGACCTATCTCGACCAGATGGCCGTCTGAGTAGCGCTCTAGTTCTAGGACGCGTGGTCGCACAACGGGCGAGGCCAAGGCAAGAGGTGTCTGCATTTCGTTCGTCACCAGATCCGGACGTTATCGACCGAGGGGCCTCTCGTCTTGCACCACTTGTTCGCCGAGGGTATGTAGACGTCTCCTCGGCTCAATTTCGCGCCGTAGTATGCACCTGCCTCGTCCACCAACATGGTGAAATCATCACTATAGAACCTTGATCCATTCAAGTTCCCGGTGTCCGGGAAGTCCCAGGTCGAAAAGTCGTTCCACGCCGTGTCCCAAATGTGGACGTTTGCTCGGTAGGCGGTCCCCCCCGCATTCGTCCCCCACTGAACCTTCACGTATGCGCGCCGGGTCCCAGAAGTATCCGCGAAATTGATGTACGACCATCCGCAGCTCCCATAGACCTTTTGTGACTTCTGAGGCGACGCGCCGGCGCCCTTCGTCCCTTGCTCTTTCAGCTTTGTTCGGTGGCGTTGAACCGCGCCTTCGACTGCGGCAACCCTCTCTGTGTCATTGGAATCAACGGGGACGGTGACGGTGACGGTATCCATCGAGTCGGGCAAAACTTCATCGACATAGTCCATTCCAGTCACATACAGAGTCGTAGTGTCCTTGGACGGATTCTGTTGTGCTCCCGAGACTGCGACCGGTGCAACGAAGGCGGCCATGCTGGCAGATCCCATCCAGAGCAGGCTGGCGATCGCTGCAATCACTTGGCGCGGCTTAGCCATGATAGCTCCCCGTATCGGTGACCGGTGACTAGGCTTCCCTGAGGACCTTGTGTCGGAGTCCGAGTTGAGTTGAGGCCTAGCGGCCTGCCGTAGCGGTCCAATAGTTTCCCCGCTGACTTGATCTTCGTGAGAACCTCGTCGACGAGTTGGTCCAGGTATCGGGTGGGCGTGCTCGTTCCAGGTCCCGCTGAAGCCTTGCCACCGTGGCCCGATCCCGTTGGCGCGTCGAAGACTGCTCGCGGAACCAAGGAGCTCACCGCCACGGACCACCAAGTCCGCACCTGGACCTCTTGGCCATCCTCGCCGTCCCTACCCTCCAGCCGTCCCTGACCCTCCACCTGGACCCCACCCCCACTAGCTTGATCCGGCTGATCCGACACGAGATCCAGCGCCTGCTCAGCGGCCCCACCCGCACCATCCACTGGTCCTTCTGGCGACGAGAACACCAAGCCACCGTCCGCGCCAGCGTCTACCGACACGCAGCAGTCCACACGCCAAGATCAACAATCCCACCATAGCTTGCAGGTAGCTGTCCCCGGAGCGCTAGATCATTGAGTATGGCGAATACGACAATAGTATTCATAGTACAAGAAATCGGATGCAGTCAAGCCCGGCCTCGAACTGCAGGGGCTGCCGCTTGTGCCATGGGAAGCCAAGGCCGCCCACGGCCTCTCGATCCGTCACGGCGGTTGGCGAGTTCATGATCGGTTGCGCTGGGCTTGGTGATCATGTTGGTGGGCGTCGCGTGGTGGGGTGGCCGATTCGCTCGAGTAGGCGCCGGTTGTGGGGCCAGATGGTTCCTCGGGTGGTCGGAACGGTGAGGCTCCCGGCATCTGATTCAGGACATCGGAATCGATCCCTCCAGCACCTGGTGGGCGCCCTCGAACGTTCGGCGAGCAGCGTCGATCAGGATGTCGCGGCTATCCATCGGGAGCCCTCCGGGTCGGGTTCGCCACCAGCCTGCCAGGCCACGCGCCCGCCCGGAATCGCACGCTTCAGGCCGTCGCCGGGTCCATGTCGGACTCCCCGGCGGTGCAGACCCGGCAGTGGCGGCAGCGGCCACCGGGTGAGCCACCGGTGATCGAGGGACCGATCCTCGTCCACCGGCCCCAGTGGTGTCGGGTGATCTCACACACCGCCCGCAGGGCACAGGCCGGACACCACAGCCGGTCACCGCTGACGGTCCACCCGGCGGCGGCCAGTTCCTCGAGGACGTTATCCGCGGTGCGCCGGCTCCGAGACGGTTCGACGGTGCGGTCGTCGCCGCAGCGCCCACACACGACCGTGACGACGACCACGGCGGCGGCGGCGGCCGTGCTGTCGTCGACAGCGTCAACGTCGGTCGCGGTGGTGGTCATGTCGTCCTCCCGGTGACGGCGCCCTCACGACAGAAGTAGGCAGGAACGGCGGGCAGGTACCGACAGCCGCCACCGCCGTCACGGACGGGAGTGGCTGACAGAGGCGTCATCCCGTGAACCCCCTGGTCAACGACCCCGTCACCCGTCCAGGCGGGGTCGCGTCGCCCCTGCACCGCCGCCCGTCCGGTCGCCGTCGACGACGACGCACACGCCCACTCCATGGCATGGATCGCGGCCCCGGCAGCAGGGGTGATGACGGATGACGGATCGAGGGGGTGGCCGCATATCCCCGCGTACGTGTACGCGGACGCGGGCAAACAGTTCCGAGGCCTGGATCCGTCATCCGTCATCGCCGTCATTGCCGTCATCGTCGGCGTCCCCTCACGCTGCTGACCGCCCAGCTGCTCACTCGTGCGACGGTCCGCTGTCGACTGGGTCGAGGCCGACCAGGCCCAGCCCGCCGCGCCGCCAGGACCCTCGACCCTCCAAAGCCTGCGGACGGGTGAGCGCAGCGTGGGTTCGTGATCCGTACGGCGGTCCCGGATGACGCGGGCCCCCTGCCGTAGCCGCTCCGCGACCTTCCCTTGGTCGTCGTCGACCGCTGGACGCCGCGACCGCCCGCACCGCCGGGGCACCTGGCCCGGGACCTGCCGAAGGCTGCCGAGCTGACCGTGGCCTCCCAGGTCGTGCACGCCGCCCGGTTCCGCGGCTGGCAGGCCTGACCCACCCTCCCGGGCCGCTGCTGCGGATCCAGGAGAACCTGGTGACGGAGACCCCACCTGCGAGCTGAACCATCCGCCCGGTCGGGGCGGGCGGGATGGGAGACGGCCCTGCTGTCGGTTTCCGGCCGGATGCCCGTTCGTCCCGGTCGTTCCCGCTGCGGACCGGTGTTTCCCCGACTTCGGGGCGGGAGCCAGTTGGGTCGACCGGGCGCGGTCGACCCTCAGCACCCCAGCGACCAAAGGGAAGGGGGGTGGGCGGCGATGGCGGGTCCCCGGCGTCGTCCACGCCAGCCTGACGGGGCCCGGCGCCGGGTCCAGGTCCACTTCACCGACGCCGAGCACGCCGCCGTCCGGGACGCCGCCGCGGACCAGCCGGGTCGGGGAGTGTCCCTGTCCCGGTTCGTCGCCGACGCCGCCCTGGCCGCCGCCGACACAAACCAGGCCGGGGCGGACTTGTGCGGCCGGTGCCCGACACGCAGGCGGGGCGCGCCGCCGCGGCTGGTGCTGGCCGAGGTGATGGAGGCGACCGCGGCGGTGAACCGGGTCGGGAACAACCTGAACCAGCTCGCCCGCCAGAAGAACATCACCGGGCTGCGGCCGGTCAGCTCCCGCGACGTCGAACAACGGGTGCGGGAGACGTTGGCGCGACTGGCCGACGCTGCCGACCGCGCCGCCGGCCCCTCTGCCCCCCGGCGCCGGGGGTGAGGGGTGATCGACACGTGATCGGGAAGGTGACCCGGGGCAGCGACCTGGGCGGACTGCTGCGGTACCTGTTCGGGCCCGGACGAGCCAACGAGCACACCCGCCCACACCTGGTCGCGTCCTGGCGCGGCGACGACCCCGACGCCCTGGCCGACCTCGAACCCGACCAGTCCCGAGGGCGGCCGGACGTCGCGGACCTGACCGCGCGGATGGCCCTGCCGCTGCAGCTGCAGCCCGACGTCGACCGGCCGGTGTGGCAGTGCTCGATGCGCACCGCCCCCGGTGACCGGGTCCTGACCGATGCCGAATGGGCGGAGGTGGCCCGTGACGTCGTCCACCGCGCCGGGTTCGCGCCGCACGGGGATGAGGCGGCGTGCCGGTGGGTCGCCGTCCGGCACGCCGACGACCACATCCACATCGCCGTCGTCCTGGCCCGCATGGACGGGCAGCCCGTGAACACCTTCCTGGACTGGCCGAAGGTCCACGCCGCTTCCCGCGCCGCCGAGCACCGCCTCGGCCTGCAGACCGTGCCCGCGCCGTCGCGGGCCTCCCGGACGGCTGGACGCTCACCCACGCGGGCCGAGATCGAGAAGACCCACCGGACGACGAGCGGCCGGAACGCCAGAGCCATGCGCGGGCGGGCCTCCCAGGTCGAGACACCCCGGCGGTGGCTGACCCGGCAGGTCCGGGCCGCCGCGGCCGGGGCGTCCTCGCGGGAGGACTTCACCGACCAGCTCACCGTGCGGGGGGTGCTGGTGACCTGGCGGCAGTCGCAGCTCGTGCCGGGGCAGGTCACCGGGTACGCGGTCGGTCGGCCCGGCGACGTGGACGGTGCGGGCGGCAGGTCTGGTTCGGCGGGTCCAAGCTCGCCGGCGACCTGTCCTGGCAGCGGGTCTCGACCCGATGGACCTCGTCTGGCGCGATCACCCCGCCCCAGCCGCGCCGACACGACCAGAGCCGGCCCCGGCGTCCGGCGGCCCCGCAGCGTCTCGCGGCCGGTGCCCGGAGCAGTCGGGTGGCCGCGGCCGGGCTTGCCCGACTCGCCGAGGCGGCAACGGAGGAACCGAACCACGCCGCCCGGATCGCCGCCGACGTCGCCCGGGTGACCAGGACGCTGTGACCCGGCCCAGACGCCGCAGCACCCACAGCGGCTGGGGAGCGGACCCCGAGCTGTGGACCTATTGCGAGGGCAGGTGGAAGTAGACCCAGGGCTCGTCCGGTCTGCGGACCGCGAACAACTGGAGACGCATGTATCGGGCCGTGTCCCAGTGGAACGTCTCGGCCACCTCATCCAGGACCGGCACGTCCACCTCCAGCCGCAGGGGCGGCAGGTTGCAGTCGGTCAGCTCGACGGCGACGTGGTCACCCGCCGCCGGGGGTCACCCGGCGCGAATGCGGCGTTGATCGTGAGGTAGGTGCAGGGTGATGGGGCCGCAGGTGAGCATGACCAGGGCGAGGGCGGCGTCGGGGCTGTGGAACCCTCGTGCCCGGGTGAAGATCAGGCGGACGACGGAGTTGAGTCCTTCTGCGCGGGCGTTGATGCCCAGACGTAGCGCCGCGAGGATGCCGTCGCGGTGCTTGCGGATCGTCTTGGCGGCCTTGACGAAGGCGGGCAGCCGGGACCGGGAGGCACGCGAGACCCACCGGTCGATGAGCTGGCCGGCCTGGTCCGGGGCCAGGTCACCGGAGAAGACCTGCCGGAAGGCTTCCTTGAGAGTGTAGGCCCGCCAGACGTCCCCTCCGCGGCGCTTCAGCTTGCGCAGCACCGCGGCCTGGCCCTCGTCCAGGTCGGTCGGGTTCTTCAGCAGCGCCCAGCGGGCGCCCTTGAACTTCTTGGCGGCTTCGGCGTCACCGGCGGCGCGTAGTTCGTTCCAGGCCTTGCGGCGTTCGACGTCCAACGCGTCGGTGACGAGTTTGACGGCGTGGAACGGGTCGTAGCAGATCACAGCCTGCGGGGCGTGCCCGTCGGCGCGCACGGACTTGGCGTAGGCCGGGCCCATGTCCATGCTGACCGCCTCGATCCCCGCGGACCGTTCGGGTCCCAGGTCCTCGAAGAACGCGTCCAGCGTCTTGGTGTCCCGCCCGGCCTTGCCCCAGACCACCTTCTTGCGGTCGTGATCGGTGACCAGGGTCAGATAGTTGTGCCGCTTCCTCGACACCTCGTCCACCCCGACATGTACCAGCCCATCGAGGCGGTCTTCGTCTAGGCCGTCGCCGGCCACCCGTTCGCCGATCCGCCCGACGGTGTCCCAGTCGATCCGCAGGAACCGGGCGATCGTGGTCTTGTCCGTCTTCGTGGCCAGGAACGCGGCCACGTCCTCGACGTCCCTGGTGAACCGGGCCTTCGGCCGGGCGAACGGCACCCCCTGCACCCGCACACCATGCTCGGGGCAATCCAGCCGCTGCAGCAGGCACCGTACGATCACCACGTGCTCCCCGAAGTCCAGGTGCCGCCACCATGACGGCACCACCCGCGTGTCGTACGCGGCCCGGGTGATGTGCCCGCACTCGGGACAGGCCAGCCTCCGGGCCCGCAACCGGACATCGACAACCAGTCGCTGCCCGTGCCAGGCCACGGCGGACACGCTGATCCCTGGCAGATTCAGCAGCTCCTTGGCTAGCGTGGTAGCGCGCACGGCACCCACAGCTCCTACCGACGAATGGTCTTCAACAGCCCCGAAGGTAGGACCCGGGAGCCGTGCGCACCTCGCATCCAGGCCCCGCGTGTCCCCGGGCCCACTCCCGCAACGGATCCAGCGGTCACATCACGCCAAGCGACCCACACTCATGCCGGGAGGGCCCGAAAGTACAGCAACGATCGTCCGGAGGCTGCTGGCGAACACTGCGGGACTGGCCGACTTCGCAGTCGTCAAGTCCTACCTGTCCACCGCCGCCCCTGGGGCATCACCCGATTCCAAGCCCTCCACCGCCTCCTCAACGGCGACGGACCCTGGATCCCCACCGACCTCGCCCCGTCAGCGGTCGCCGCCTAACCACAAAGATCAACAAGTACCTGAACAGCTACGCGACGACGGCTGGAGTCAGGGCGGCGAACAGCCTGAGCAACCCGGACAACGACTCGGCGTCGACCGTGACTACCGGAGCGAACCGGGCCTTCTCTGCGCCGACGCCTGATCCGGGCCCGGCAGGTCCCGGACGGCGCGCGTCGCCGCCGCCCGCTCGGCCAGCACCGCGTCGTCCGGGTAGGCGACCTCTTCCAGAACCAGGCCGCGAGCCGGTGCCACCTCAACGGCCGGATCCCGCCGTCGATGGGCGAGAACCGCTGCCAGCCAGCCAGGTTCACGCCGGCCGGTACCGACGGCAAGTGCCCCGCCGACCAGCGCCCGCACCATCGAGTGACAGAACGCGTCGGCCACCACGCGGGCCATGAGCAGTTCGCCGTGCTCGTCGTCGAGGTGGGACCAGGAGTACTCCAGCAGAGTCCGCACCGTCGTTGCCCCCTCCCGCTTCCGACAGAACGCCGCGAAGTCGTGCAGACCGAGCAGCCCGGCGCCGGCCAGGTTCATCGCCTCGACGTCCAGGGGCCTCGGATGCCGCACGGCGACCGTCTCGTGACGACGCAACGGCGGTGCGCCCGCGGGGGCCTGGCAGATCAGGTAGGAGTATCGCCGCGACACCGCGGAGAACCGGGCGTCGAATCCGGACGGCGCGGCCTGCACCCCGTGCACCCGCACGTCCGCGGGCAGGACGCCGGCGAGCCGGGTCAGCAGGGCCAGAGCCGGGTCACGGTCCGATCGACCCGGCAGACCGGCCCAGGCCGGCTCCGGCAGGTCGACGTGGCAAACCTGGCCGCGGGCGTGCACCCCGGCGTCGGTGCGTCCGGCGACCACGATCGGTGGCGCCTCACCCAGCCGGCAGACCTGCGCCAAAGCGGCGCCGAGCACGCCCTGTACGGTCCGCCGACCCGGCTGGACGGCCCACCCGGAGAAGGTGGTCCCGTCGTAGCCGAGGTCGAGCCGGACCCGCAGCATCGTGCTCGGCGTCGTGGTTCCCGGACCCCCTGGGGACGCCGCCCCGGTGACCTGCCCGACCGACTCGGTCAGTCCTCGTCCTTGGCCTTACCGGCCTCGGTGAAGCCGGCTTCCTCGGCGGCCGAGGCGGTGCGGAAGTAGATCTCGGCAACCGTCTTGTCGTACCACGGCGAGGCAGGGGTGTGGAACTTCATCGAGTCCCGGTTCCCCTTGACCAGGAAACCATCTGGGGCCTCGCCGTCAGCCAGCGGCATCCGCGAGTCCGGCCCGTACGGGCCCTCCTCCGTGCTCGCCACCTCGGTGCCCGCCTCCTCCGTGCCCGTCTCCTCGACGACGGATGGGGCGGCCGGGCTTTCGGCGGCCTCCGGCGACGCCTGCGGAGGCTGCTCGTCGGCCGCCTTGTCCTGCTGGGCAGCCTTCTTCGGCGACGCCTTCTTGGCGGCGCGCTTGGTGGCCGCCTCGGCCTCCTTGACGGTGGCCTTCTTGGCGCTGACCGGCTCCATGACCAGCTCGATGACCGCCATCGGGGCGTTGTCGCCCTTTCGGTTGCCGATCTTGGTGATCCGGGTGTAGCCACCGTGGCGCTCGGCCATGGCCGGCGCGATCTCGGTGAACAGGTAGTGCACCACGGTCTTGTCCCGGACCACGGTCAGCACCCGCCGCCGGGAGGAGAGGTCACCACGCTTGGCGAAGGTGATCAGGCGCTCGGCCAGCGGGCGGACCCGCTTGGCCTTGGCCTCGGTCGTGGTGATGCTGCGGTGCTCGAACAGCTGGGTGGCGAGGTTGGCCAGGAGCAGCCGCTCGTGGGCCGGTCCACCGCCGAGACGCGGACCCTTGGTGGGCGTGGGCATGTCGCTCGTTCTCCTCGATGAGCCGTGGGTTCAAGCTGGTGGTCGGGCCGGGCAGAGCCCGGACGCCGGTCAGAGCTGCTCGTCCTCGGCGAACGACATGTCGTCGTCCGCGCCGAAGCTGTCGACGACCAGTGCCGGGTCGAACCCGGGCGGAGAGTCCTTGAGCGCCAGACCCATCCCGTGCAGCTTGGCCTTCACCTCGTCGATCGACTTGGCGCCGAAGTTGCGGATGTCGAGCAGGTCCGCCTCGCTGCGAGCGACCAGCTCGCCGACGCTGTGGATGCCCTCGCGCTTCAGGCAGTTGTAGGAGCGGACGGTCAGGTCCAGCTCCTCGATCGGCAGCGCCAGGTCGGCAGCCAGGGCGGCGTCGGACGGCGAGGGGCCCATGTCGATGCCCTCGGCCTCCACGTTGAGCTCGCGAGCCAGACCGAACAGCTCGACCAGGGTCTTGCCGGCCGAGGCCATCGCGTCGCGCGGCTGCATCGACGGCTTGGTCTCCACGTCGACGATGAGCCGGTCGAAGTCGGTGCGCTGCTCGACCCGGGTGGCTTCCACCTTGTAGGTCACCTTGAGCACCGGCGAGTAGATGGAGTCGACCGGGATCCGGCCGATCTCGGCGTCCCCGGACTTGTTCTGCTGCGCCGAGACGTAGCCGCGGCCGCGCTCGACGGTCAGCTCCATCTCGAGCTTGCCCTTGCCGTTGAGGGTGGCGACGTGCAGGTCGGGGTTGTGCACCTCGACGCCCGCCGGCGGGGCGATGTCGGCTGCGGTGACCGTGCCCGGCCCCTGCTTGCGCAGGTACATGACCACCGGCTCGTCGTGCTCGCTGGAGACGACCAGCTGCTTGATGTTGAGGATCAGCTCGGTGACGTCCTCCTTCACCCCCGGAACGGTGGTGAACTCGTGGAGGACCCCGTCGATGCGGATGCTCGTGATCGACGCACCGGGAATCGAGGACAACAGCGTGCGGCGCAGGCTGTTGCCTAGGGTGTACCCGAATCCGGGCTCGAGGGGCTCGATGACGAAACGGGAGCGGTGGTCGTCGACCACCTCTTCGGTGAGGGTGGGCCTCTGGGCGATGAGCATTGTCTAACTTCCTTCCGGCGACCGCTATATGACGCCTGACGGGGGGTGCTGGTGGTGCTGAGCGGGGGTTACTTGGAGTAGAGCTCGACGATCAGCTGCTCCTGGACCGGGGTGTCGATGACCTGACGCGCTGGAAGACCGTGCACCAGGACCCGCATCTTGGTCGGGATCACCTCGAGCCAGGCTGGGACGGTCCGCTCGCCGGCCTCGGCGCGGGCCACCACGAACGGGGTCATCTCCAGGGACTTGGCCCGGACCTCGACGATGTCGCTCTCGCCGACCCGGTAGCTGGGGATGTCGACCTTGTGACCGTTGACCACGATGTGGCCGTGGCGTACCAGCTGGCGGGCCATGTCCCGGGACTTGGCGAAGCCGGCCCGGTACACGACGTTGTCGAGGCGGGACTCCAGGATCCGCAGCAGGTTCTCGCCGGTCTTGCCCTGCTTGCGGTTGGCCTCCTCGTAGTAGCCGCGGAACTGCTTCTCGAGGACGCCGTAGATGCGGGCCGCCTTCTGCTTCTCGCGCATCTGGAGCAGGTACTCGCTCTCCTTGGTGCGCGCGCGACCGTGCTCACCCGGGGGGTATGGCCGGATCTCGATCGGGCACTTGGGGGAGTCGCACTTGGCTCCCTTGAGGTACAGCTTGGTCTTCTCACGGCGGCAGCGCTTGCAGTCAGCGCCGGTGTAACGCGCCATCGTTGTTCGGGTTTCCCTTCGGCTGGTCTGGTGGGGCGACGTCGAACGCCGGGCTCCTCAGCGCTCGTTCCGCGCTTGATCGTCGCCCGCCGGCGCGTCAGACGCGGCGGCGCTTGGGCGGGCGGCACCCGTTGTGCGGGGTGGGGGTCACGTCCTGGATCGAGCCGACCTCCAGGCCGGTCGCCTGGAGCGAGCGGATCGCGGTCTCCCGACCCGAGCCTGGGCCCTTGACGAAGACGTCGACCTTGCGCATGCCGTGCTCCTGGGCACGGCGGGCGGCCGCCTCGGCGGCCATCTGTGCGGCGAACGGGGTCGACTTGCGCGAACCCTTGAAGCCGACCTGCCCCGCAGAGGCCCAGGAGATCACCGCACCACTCGGGTCGGTGATCGAGACGATGGTGTTGTTGAACGTGCTCTTGATGTGCGCGTGCCCGTGGGAGACGTTCTTCTTCTCCTTGCGCCGCGGCTTGCGGGCGCCGCCAGCGGTGCGCTTGGTGGGGGGCATTACTTCTTCCCTGCCTTCTTCTTGCCGGCGACGGTGCGCTTGGGACCCTTGCGGGTACGGGCGTTGGTCTTGGTGCGCTGACCGCGCACCGGCAACCCACGCCGGTGGCGCAGGCCCGCGTAGCAGCCGATTTCGACCTTGCGCCGGATGTCCGCCTGGACCTCCCGGCGCAAGTCGCCCTCGACCTTGAAGTTGACCTCGATGTAGTCGCGCAGCTTGACCAGGGACTCGTCGTCCAGGTCCCGCACCCGCAGGTCGGGGCTGACCCCGGTGGCCTCGAGGGCCTGCAGGGCGCGGGTTCGGCCCACGCCGAAGATGTAGGTGAGCGCCACCTCGAGCCGCTTGTCGCGGGGGAGGTCGACGCCGACAAGACGTGCCATCATTCTCTTCCTGTCGTCAGAGGTGTGATGCAACGCCTTTCCCGTGTCCCCGTCCGATGATCGGTCGGGCGGCACGGGTCCCCGGCCTCTGGTCCGGGGGTGTCGTCCCGGGGCGGCGCGGCGACCGGTGGTCGACGTCGTCCCGGGGGTCGGGCGCTGCGGGAGGGGAGACCTGCGTCAACCCTGGCGCTGCTTGTGGCGCAGGTTGTCGCAGATCACCATGACCCGGCCGTTGCGGCGGATCACCTTGCACTTGTCGCAGATCTTCTTGACGCTGGGCTTGACCTTCATGGCGCGTGAGTCACCGTGAGCTTCTCGTGGGCGGGCGGTCGAGGACTACTTGTAGCGGTAGACGATGCGTCCGCGGGTCAGGTCGTAGGGGCTGAGCTCCACCACGACGCGGTCCTCGGGGAGAATCCGGATGTAGTGCTGGCGCATCTTGCCAGAGATATGGGCAAGGACCTTGTGGCCGTTGTTTAGCTCCACCCGGAACATGGCATTGGGCAGGGCTTCGACCACGGTGCCCTCAATCTCGATGACGCCGTCCTTCTTCGGCATGTCCTCCGCAATCTCTCAGTGGTACGTCTCGCCTCACGCGGTGACGGAACCCTCCGGAGACCAGACCAGCCGCGGGGTCGCCTGGAGGGGCAAAGCTGCACGTGAGCCAGCAGGTGAGTCTACGTCACCGGAAGGCCCGGAACGAAATCGGCAACGGCTCGCCACGTCGCTCAGTCAGCCAGCGGCGCGAACCGAACGCCCAACGCCCCCAACGCCGCCTCACCGCCGTCCCGGGCGGTCAGCACCCACAGGCCCCCCTCGTGCAGGGCCACCGAGTGCTCCCAGTGCGCGGCCCGCAGTTCGTCGACGGTGACCACGGTCCACTCGTCGTCCAGAACCTTCGTCGCCGCATCGCCGGCGGTGAGCATCGGCTCGATGGCCAGGCAGATCCCCGGCTTGAGCTTGGGGCCGCGGTCGCGGGTGCGGTAGTTCAGCACGTGCGGGTCCTGGTGCATCGCGGTGCCAATGCCGTGCCCGCCGTACTCCTCGACCAGGCCGAACCGACCGGCCACGAAGTCCTCGACGGCGGCACCCACGGCGTTGAGCCGCTCCCCCGCCGCCATCGCGGCGATCCCACGCCACATCGCGGCCTCGGTGACCTCGTAGAGCGCAACGTCGCCCGGGTCGGGTTCGACACCGGACACGACGGCGCTGAACGCCGCGTCGCCGTGCCAGCCCTCGACGATCGCCCCGCAGTCCACCGAGACCAGGTCGCCGGCAGCCAGTGGGCGCGCCCCCGGGATCCCGTGCACCACCTCCTCGTTCACCGAGATGCACACCGTGGCCGGGAAGCCGTGATAGCCCAGGAACGACGGGACGGCACCAGCGCTGTGGATCACGTCCTCCGCGACCGCGTCCAGCTCCTTGGTGCTCACTCCCGGCCGCAGCGCGGACCGGACGGCGTCCAGGGCGTCAGCCACGACCAGGCCGGCGCGACGCATCAGCCGGATCTGGTCGGTGCTCTTGTACTGGATCCGGTCCCGACCCAGCATCACAACGCCACCGCACCCGTCAGGGCTGCGGGTCGTGTGGACGACATCATCGGGACGACATCACGGGGACGGCGCTCAGCGCCCGTCGAGCGCGGCGAACAGCCGGTCGGTGACCTCATCGATCTCACCCATACCGTCGACCCGGACCAACACGCCACGGGCGTCGTAGACGTTGACCAGCGGCGCGGTCTCCTGCGCGTAAACGACCTGGCGGTGACGGATGACGTCCTCGGTGTCGTCCTCGCGGCCCTCGATCTCGGCACGGCGCAGCAGCCGCCCGATCAGCGCCTCGGTGTCCGCGGTGATCAGCACGACGGCATCGAGCGCCTGACCGTTCGCGGCGAGGATCCCGTCCAGCGACTCCACCTGGGCGGCGTTGCGCGGGTACCCGTCGAGCAGGAAGCCGGGCTCGACGTCATCCTCAGCGAGCCGGTCCCGGACCATGTCGTTGGTGACCTCGTCCGGAACCAGCCGGCCGGAGGAGGTGTAGCTCTGCGCGAGCCTGCCCAGCTCGGTGCCGCCGGCGATGTTCGAGCGGAAGATGTCACCGGTGGAGATGGCCGGCACGCCCAGCCGCTCCGCGAGCCTGACCGCCTGCGTGCCCTTGCCCGCTCCGGGGGGTCCCAGCAGTACCAGCCTCATCGCAAGAACCCTTCGTAGTGCCGCTGCTGCAGCTGCGACTCGATCTGTTTGACCGTCTCCAGCCCGACCCCGACCACGATCAGGATCGAGGTCCCGCCGAAGGGGAACGACGCCTGGTTGGCGTTGATCAGGGCAAAGGCGATCATGGGAATGAGAGCGATGACGGCAAGGTACAGCGAACCAGGCAACGTGATCCTGCTCAAGACGTACGAGAGGTACTCCGCGGTCGGACGTCCGGCGCGGATACCGGGGATGAATCCGCCGTACTTCTTCATGTTCTCGGCAACCTCGTCGGGGTTGAACGTGATCGCCACGTAGAAGTATGTGAAGAACACGATGAGCGCGAAGTAGAACGCCATGTACAGCGGGTGGTCGCCGGAGACGAAGTAGCGGCGGATCCAGGCCACCCAGCCCGAGGTGCTGTTCTGCTGGAACCCGGTCAGCAGCGAGGGCAGGTAGAGCAGCGACGAGGCGAAGATGACCGGGATGACGCCGGCCATGTTCACCTTGATCGGGATGTAGGTGCTGCTGCCGCCGTACATCTTCCGCCCGATCATGCGCTTGGCGTACTGCACCGGGACCCGCCGCTGGGACTGCTCGACGAACACGACCAGGGCCATGACCACCATGCCCAGCGCGATGACCAGAGCCAGGACATCCCAGCCCCGGCCGGCTGCGTCGTTCTGCTGCTTGATCCCCCACAGGGCGCCCGGGAACGTCGCGGCGATCGAGGTGAAGATCAGCAACGACATCCCGTTGCCGACCCCGCGCTCGGTGATCAGCTCACCCAGCCACATGATCAGGCCGGTGCCGGCGGTCAGGGTGATGACCATCAGCAGGATGGTCCAGATGTCCTCGCGCGGCACGATGTCGGCACTGCAGCTGCCGAACACCTGGTTGGCCCGGGCCAGCGAGACCAGGGTGGTGGACTGCAGGATCGCCAGGCCGATGGTGAGGTAACGGGTGTACTGGGTGAGCTTCGCCGTCCCGGTCTGCCCCTCCTGTTTGAGGGTCTCGAACCGCGGGATCACCACCGTCAGCAGCTGGACGATGATGCTCGCCGTGATGTACGGCATGATCCCGAGCGCGAAGACCGACAGCTGCAGGAGCGCACCACCGCTGAACAGGTTGGCCAGACCGAGCGTGGCGGCCAGACCGCCCTCGTTGCTCTCGGCCTGGGCGATACAGGTGCGCACAGCCGAGTAGCTGATGCCCGGGGTCGGGATGAACGACCCCAGCCGGAACAGGGCCATGATCGCCATGGTGAACAGCAGCTTGCGCCGCAGGTCGGGTGTACGGAATGCCCGGGCGAATGCCGTGAGCACGAGGCCTCCTGATCACGAAGGGGATCGACCTGCCGGAGGTCGCGGGACCCGTTGGCGCAGTTCCGCGGCCCTCCGACGCGGCCTCAGTCGCTGGTGGCGGTGCCCCCGGCAGCCGTGATCTTCTCACGGGCGCTTGCGGAGAAGGCGTGTGCGCTGATCTGCAGCGTGACGTCCAGCTCACCCGTGCCGAGCACCTTGACCGGGTGTCCCGGACGCACGGCACCTTTGGCGACCAGGTCCTGCACGGTCACGGTCCCGCCCTCGGGGTACAGCGCGGCGAGCCTGTCGAGGTTGACGACCTGGTAGGTGACCCGGAACGGGTTGGTGAACCCGCGCAGCTTCGGCAACCGCATGTGGAGCGGCATCTGCCCGCCCTCGAAGGCCGGCGAGACCTGGTAGCGCGCCTTGGTGCCCTTGGTGCCGCGGCCGGCGGTCTTGCCCTTGCTGCCGCCCTCACCTCGCCCGACCCGCGTCCTCGGGGTCTTCGCCCCCGGCGCGGGTCGCAGGTGGTGCACCCGCAGCGGGCGCTCCTGCTCTGCCATGTCAGTCAACCTCCTCGACGGTCACCAGATGCCGCACCGCCTTGACCATCCCACGGATCTCGGGACGGTCCTCCTTGACGACCACGTGGCCGATCCGCTTCAGACCCAACGAGCGCAGCGTGTCCCGGTGTTCCTGGATGCCGCCGATCTTCGAGCGGACCTGGGTCACCTTGAGTCTGGCCATCACGCACCCGCCCCCGCGCGAGCCCGCAGCAGCGCGGCGGGCGCGACGTCCTCGATCGGCAGGCCACGGCGGGCCGCCACCGACTCGGGACGCTCCAGGCCCTTCAACGCAGCCACCGTCGCGTGCACGACGTTGATCGCGTTGTCCGAGCCGAGCGACTTGCTCAGCACGTCGTGGATCCCGGCACACTCCAGGACGGCGCGCACCGGACCCCCGGCAATCACCCCAGTACCGGGCGAAGCCGGCTTGAGCAGGACGACTCCGGCGGCCGCCTCACCCTGGATCGGGTGTGGGATCGTGCCAGCGATCCGCGGGACCTTGAAGAAGTGCTTCTTGGCCTCCTCGACGCCCTTGGCGATCGCCGCGGGCACCTCCTTGGCCTTGCCGTAACCGACGCCCACGGTGCCGTCGCCGTCACCGACGACCACCAGCGCGGTGAAGCTGAACCGCCGGCCACCCTTGACCACCTTGGCCACCCGGTTGATCGTCACGACCCGCTCGACGAACGCGGACTTGTCCCCGCCGTCCCGGTCTCGCCGGTTGTCCCGGTCGCGCCGGTCCCGCCGACCCGAGCTATCGCCGGTGCCGCCGGTGCCGGTGCCGCCGGCGCCGGTCCCGGTGCCGCCGTCGCGGCGCTGGCCTCCCGCCATCAGAGGTTCCTTCCCTCTCGCTTGATCAGATGTGCGCGTGCCCTGACCGACGTGGTCACAGCGACAACCCGCCTTCCCGTGCGCCGTTGGCCACCGCGGCCACCCGGCCATGGAACTTGTTGCCGCCCCGGTCGAAGACCACCGCTGCGACCCCGGCCTGCTTTGCGCGCTCGGCGACCAGCTCGCCGACCCTCTTGGCCTTGGCCGTCTTGTCGCCGTCCAGACCGCGCAGATCGGCCTCGAGCGTCGAGGCGAAGGCCAGGGTGCGCCCAGCCGAGTCGTCCACGACCTGGGCGAGGATGTGGCGGGTGGAGCGCGACACGACCAGCCGGGGCCGTTCGGCCGTCCCGACGATCCCCTTGCGGACCCGAAGGTGACGACGCTTGCGCGCCGCGTCGGCGCCCTTGCCGGCCCCGCCTCCGCTGCGCTTGATGCCGATCGCCATCACTTCTTCCCTGCCTTCCCGACCTTGCGCCGGATCTGCTCGCCGGCGTACCGCACGCCCTTGCCCTTGTATGGGTCGGGCTTGCGCAGCTTGCGTAAGTTCGCGGCGACCTCGCCGACCTGCTGCTTGTCGATGCCGGAGACGGAGAACCGGGTCGGTCCTTCGACCACGAAGGCGACCCCCTCCGGCGGTGAGACGACGATCGGGTGGCTGTAACCGAGGGCGAACTCGAGGGTGGCGCCCTTGGCCTGCACCCGGTACCCGGTGCCGACGATCTCCAGCTTCTTCTCGTAGCCCTGGGTCACCCCGGTCACCATGTTGGAGATCAGGGTGCGGGTCAGCCCGTGCAGCGCCTTGGAGGTGCGCTCGTCGTCCGGGCGGACGACGCGGACCGTGCCGTCCTCCAGCTCGACGGTGATCGGGGCGGGCACGGAGTGGGACAGCGAGCCCTTGGGGCCGTTGACCGTCACGTCTTGCCCGTCGATGGTCACCTCGACACCGCTGGGCAGGCTGATGGGCAGCTTTCCGATGCGGGACATGGCTAGATGCTCTCCTTCCCGCTCACCAGACGTAGGCGAGGACTTCCCCGCCCACGCCCCTCTGCTTGGCCTGCTTGTCGGTCAGCAGACCTGAGGAGGTCGACAGGATGGCGATCCCCAGGCCGCCGAGCACCCGCGGCAGGTTGGTGGACTTGGCGTACACGCGAAGACCCGGCTTGCTGATCCGCCGGATACCGGCGATCGAGCGCTCCCGGTTCGGCCCGTACTTCAGCGTGATGTTGAGCTTCTTGCCGACCTCGGCGTCGGCCATCGTCCAGGCGTAGATGTAGCCCTCGGCCTGCAGGATGTCGGCGATCCGGGACTTGAGCTTGCTGTACGGCATCTCGACCGAGTCGTGGTAGGCCGAGTTGGCGTTGCGCAGACGGGTGAGCATGTCTGCGATCGGGTCGGTCATGGTCATCGGGGGCTTCCGCCCTTCCCCGCCACGGTTTCGACGACGGCCCCGGCCGGGGCCGGCTCGTCGACCTGCGACGTAGTGATGGTCTCGTTGTCGGTGTCGTTGAGCGCCTCGCGCAAGGCGGCGTCGATGTCGACCGGCGCCGGGTCATCGACCGCGCCAGTGACGATCCTCGGCACCGCGTACCGGACGGTCATCCGCCCGCTGTTCGGGTACATGCTGCGCAGCCGAACCATCTCCAGGGTGGCCATCGGACTCACCAACTGCTCTTGGTCAGGCCGGGCAGCTCACCGCGGTGCGCCATCTCCCGCAGGCACACCCGGCACAGCCCGAACTTTCGATACACCGAGTGCGGCCGGCCACAGCGCTGGCAGCGGGTGTAGGCCCGCACCTTGAACTTCGGCTTGCGGTTGGCCTTGTTGATCAGCGCCGTCTTGGCCACGTCAGTTCTCCTTGAAAGGGAAGCCGAGGTGGCGCAGCAGCGCCCGACCCTCGTCATCGGTGGTCGCGGTGGTCACCACGGTGACGTCCATGCCGCGGACCCGGTCGATCCTGTCCTGGTCGATCTCGTGGAACATCGACTGCTCGGTCAGCCCGAAGGTGTAGTTGCCGCGGCCGTCGAACTGCTTGGGCGAGAGCCCACGGAAGTCGCGGATGCGCGGCAGCGCGAGCGAGAGCAGCCGGTCGGCGAACTCCCACATCCGCTCTCCGCGCAGCGTGACGTGCGCACCGATCGGCATCCCCTCGCGCAGCTTGAACTGGGCGATCGACTTGCGGGCCTTGGTCACCTGGGGCTTCTGACCGGTGATCGCGGCCAGGTCGCGGATCGCACCCTCGATGAGCTTGGAGTCCTTGGCCGCCTCGCCGACGCCCATGTTCACCACGATCTTCACCAGAGCGGGAACCTGCATGACGTTGGCGTAGCCGAACTCCTGGCGCAGCGCCGGTGCGATCTCCTCGCGATAGCGCGTCCTCAGCCGCGGCGCGGACCGCCCGCCGGTGGTCTGACTCGTCTCGAGCGTCTGGCTGCTCATCTCAGATGTCCTTACCCGAGCGCTTGGCGACCCGGATCCGTACGGTCTTGGTCCGCCCGTCCCGCTCGACGGTCTCGGTGCGGACGCCGACCCGAGTGGGCTTCTTCGTCTGCGGGTCCACCAGCTGCACGTTGCTGATGTGGATCGAGGCCTCCTGGGTCAGAATGCCGCCGGTACGCGCACCGCGGCCGCTGGTCCCGGTCTTGGTGTGCTTCTTGATCCGCTTGACGCCCTCGACCAGCACCCGCTGGGTCTCGGGGTAGACAGCGATCACCTTGCCCTGCTTGCCCTTGTCCTCGGCCGAGCCGGAGATCACCTGGACGGTGTCGCCCTTCTTGATCCGGATCCTGCCTGCTGCGCGCGCCATCTCAGAGCACCTCCGGGGCCAGCGAGATGATCTTCATGAACTTCTTGTCCCGCAACTCACGACCAACCGGGCCGAAGATGCGGGTGCCCCGCGGGTCCCCGTCGCCGCGCAGGATCACTGCTGCGTTCTCGTCGAACCGGATGTACGAACCGTCCGGCCGACGACGCTCCTTGGCGGTACGCACCACGACCGCCTTGACCACGTCGCCCTTCTTCACGTTGCCGCCGGGGATGGCGTCCTTGACCGTCGCCACGATCACGTCGCCGATGCCCGCGTACCGACGGCCGGAGCCGCCGAGCACCCGGATGCACAGGATCTCCTTGGCACCGGTGTTGTCGGCGACGCGTAGTCGCGACTCCTGCTGGATCACTTCGAAACTCCCTGCTGGGTTCTGGGATGCCCTCGTGCGACGACAGGCGCTACTTGGCCTTCTCGACGATGTCGGTGAGCCGCCAGCGTTTCGTCGCCGACAACGGACGGGTCTCCATGATCACCACGAGGTCGCCGACGCCGGCGCTGTTGCTCTCGTCGTGTGCCTGGACCTTGCTGGTGCGGCGGATGACCTTGCCGTACAGCGGGTGCTTGACCCGGTCCTCCACCTCGACGACAACGGTCTTGTCCATCTTGTCGCTGACCACGTAGCCACGGCGGACCTTGCGGTAGCCGCGGGACGTCTCGACCGCCTGCTCGGCGGGTGCTGCGCTGTCGCTGCTCATGACCTCGCCATTCATGACACTGGTCCTTCGGTGATGCCGAGCTCGCGCTCGCGCATGATCGTGTAGATCCGGGCGATGTCCCGGCGGACGGCGCGCAGCCGACCGTGGCTCTCCAGCTGGCCGGTGGCCGACTGGAAACGGAGGTTGAACAGCTCCTCCTTGGCCTTACGCAGCTCCTCGACGAGTCGCTCGTCGTCGAAGCCACGCAGGTTGGTGAGCGCGAGGTCCTTCGATCCGACCGCCATCACACCTCACCACCCTCGCGCCGGACGATCCGGCACTTCATCGGCAGCTTGTGGATGGCGCGGGTCAGCGCCTCCCGAGCCACCTTCTCATTGGGGAACGACACCTCGAACATCACCCGGCCGGGCTTGACGTTGGCCACCCACCACTCCGGGGAGCCCTTGCCGGAACCCATTCGGGTCTCGGCCGGCTTCTTCGTGAGCGGCCGATCCGGGTAGATGGTGATCCAGACCTTGCCGCCACGGCGGATGTGTCGGGTGATGGCGATCCGGGCCGACTCGATCTGCCGGTTCGTCACATAGGCCGGTTCCACCGCTTGGATGCCCCACTCCCCGAACGCCACGCTGGTCCCGCCCTTGGCCATCCCGGAGCGCGTGGGGTGGTGCTGCTTGCGGTGCTTGACCCGACGAGGGATGAGCATGGCTCAGGCCTCCGTTCCCGACGACGTCGGCTCGGTCGAGCCCGCCTCGGCAGTCGCGACCGCGGGAGCCGCGGGAGCCGCGGTCGGCTCTGCGGCAGCGGCCGGCGCGGCTTCGCGACGGCGCTGCGGCCGCTGACCACGGTCCCGACCGTCCCGCTCCCGACGCGCCGGCCGCGGCGCGGCTGCCTGCTCCCTGGCCAGCTCGCGCTGAGTGACGTCGCCCTTGTAGATCCAGACCTTCACGCCGATCCGGCCGAAGGTGGTGCGGGCCTCATAGAAGCCGTAGTCGATGTTGGCCCGCAGGGTGTGCAGCGGCACCCGTCCCTCGCGGTAGAACTCCGAACGGCTCATCTCCGCACCGCCGAGGCGGCCGGAACACTGCACCCGGATGCCCTTGGCGCCGGCCCGCAACGAGGACTGCATCCCCTTGCGCATGGCCCGCCGGAAGGAGACGCGGCTGGCCAGCTGCTCGGCGATGCCCTGCGCGACCAGCTGGGCGTCGACCTCGGGGTTCTTCACCTCGAGGATGTTGAGCTGGACCTGCTTGCCGGTGAGCTTCTCCAGCTCGCCGCGCAGCCGCTCCGCCTCCGCGCCACGCCGGCCGATGACGATGCCCGGCCGGGCGGTGTGGATGTCGACGCGGACCCTGTCCATGGTGCGCTCGATCTCGACGCGGCTGATGCCGGCTCGCTCCATGCCCTTGGACATGAGCCTGCGGATCTCGACGTCTTCCTTGACGTAGTCGCGGTACCGCTGGCCCGGCTTGGTCCGGTCGGCGAACCACCGGCTCTTGTGCTCGGTGGTGATGCCGAGGCGGAACCCGTGCGGGTTGACCTTCTGACCCACTAGCGGGTCCTCCCCTTCGTACTGGCTGCCCGACTGGATCCGGCAGCGGTCGGCGACGGGCCCACCACGACGGTGATGTGGCTCGTCCGCTTGTTGATCCGGTAGGCCCGGCCCTGCGCCCGCGGCCGGAACCGCTTCATCGTCGGTCCCTCGTCCACGTAGGCGGCGCGGACGACGAGGTCACGCTCGTCGAACGGCTCCGAGGTCCGGTCGGCGGCCTGCCGCGCGTTGGCGATGGCGCTCTGCACCACCTTGCGCACGGTCTCGCTCGCCGCCTGTGGGGCGAACTCGAGCACCGCGACGGCCTCGCCGGCCTGCTTGCCGCGGATCAGGTCCACGACTCGGCGCGCCTTGCGCGGCGTGACACGGACGTACCGTGCCTGCGCCTTGGCTTCCATTCGTGCGTCCCTTCGAGCGTCTGTGGTGTCGTCGCTGTCCGACGGCCGGCCGGTGGGCTGCCGTGGTCAGCGGCGGCGGCCCTTGCGGTCGTCCTTCTCGTGACCGCGGAAGGTCCTGGTCGGTGCGAACTCGCCCAGCTTGTGGCCGATCATCGACTCGGTGACGAAGACCGGGATGTGCTTGTTGCCGTTGTGCACCGCCAGGGTGTGACCGAGCATGTCCGGGATGATCATGGATCGGCGCGACCACGTCTTGATCACGTTCTTGGTTCCCTTCTCGTTCTGGAGCTCCACCTTGTTCAGCAGGTGGCCGTCCACGAAGGGGCCCTTCTTCAGGCTGCGTGGCATGTTTCGCCTCTCCTAGTCAGCGCTTCTTGCCGGTGCGCCGGCGGCGGACAATCATCTTGTCGCTCGGCTTCTTCGGGTGCCGGGTGCGGCCCTCGACCTGGCCCCACGGGCTGACCGGGTGCCGACCGCCGGAGGTCTTTCCCTCACCACCGCCGTGCGGGTGGTCGATCGGGTTCATGGCCACACCGCGGACGGTGGGTCGCTTGCCCTTCCACCGCATCCGGCCGGCCTTGCCCCAGTTGATGTTCGACTGCTCGGAGTTGCCGACCTCGCCCACGGTGGCGCGGCAGCGGGCGTCCACGTTGCGGATCTCCCCGGAGGGCATCCGCAGCTGGGCCAACGCACCCTCCTTGGCCACCAGCTGCACCGAGGCACCGGCGGACCGGGCGATCTTCGCCCCGCCCCCGGGCCGCAGCTCGATGGCGTGCACCACGGTGCCGACCGGGATGTTGCGCAGCGGCAGGGAGTTGCCAGGCTTGATATCGGCCCCGGGACCGTTCTCGATCCGGTCGCCCTGGCGCAGCCGGTACGGCGCCAGGATGTAGCGCTTGTCGCCGTCGGCATAGTGCAGCAGCGCGATCCGCGCCGTCCGGTTCGGGTCGTACTCGATGTGCGCGACCGTGGCCGGTACGCCGTCCTTGTCGTGACGACGGAAGTCGATGATGCGGTAGGCCCGCTTGTGGCCACCGCCCTGGTGACGGGTGGTGATCTGGCCGGAGTTGTTGCGACCGCCCTTCCTGGACAGCGGGCGGACCAGCGACTTCTCCGGTTCCGAGCGGGTGACCTCGACGAAGTCGGCGACGGACGAGCCACGCCGGCCCGGTGTCGTCGGCTTGTACTTGCGGATTCCCATGTTCTTCTCAGTCCTCGTTGTCGGTCACGGGCCGTTGCGGCCGCCTCAGGCGGCCGGGCCGCCGAAGATGTCGATGGTTCCCTCGGCCAGGGTCACCACGGCGCGCTTGGTGTCCTTGCGCCGGCCCGTGCCGAACCGGGTCCGGCGCGTCTTGCCCTGGCGGTTGCTCGTGTTCACCGCGGAGACCTTGACCCCGAAGACCTGCTCGACGGCCTGACGGATCTCGGTCTTGTTCGCCCGCGGGTCGACCAGGAAGGTGTACTTGCCCTGGTCGAGCAGGCCGTAGCTCTTCTCCGAGACCACCGGGGCGAGCAGGATGTCACGGGGGTTCTTGTTGATCTTGCCGCCGACGCTCACGGGCTCTCCTCCTCGCTGGCCGCGGAGCCGACCTCGGTCGCGGCCTCGGTCTCGGTACCGACCGCCTTGGCACTGCGGCCACGGGACGGGCCGGCGAGGAAGGCCGACAGTGCACCTTCGGTGAAGACCACGACGTCGGAGCACAGCACGTCGTAGGTGTTCAGCTGATCGACGGCCAGCGGGTGCACCCTGGCCAGGTTGCGCAGGCTCTTCCAGGTCAGGTCGTCGCCGCGTTCGAGGACGACCAGCAGCCGCTCGGCCTCGCTGACGGCGCGCAGCGCGCCGGCCGCGGTCTTGGTGGACGGCGCGTCGCCGGCAACCAGGGCGGACACCACGCGCACCCGGCCGTGCCGAGCCCGGTCGGACAGCGCACCGCGCAGTGCTGCGGCCTTCATCTTCTTCGGCGTCCGCTGCGCGTAGTCCCGCGGGGTCGGACCGTGCACGACGCCACCGCCGGCGAACTGCGGTGCCCGGATGGAGCCCTGCCGGGCCCGGCCGGTGCCCTTCTGGCGGTATGGCTTGCGACCTCCGCCTCGGACCTCGCCGCGGGTCTTGGTGTCGTGGGTACCCTGCCGGGCCGCGGCCAGCTGGGCGACCACGACCTGGTGGATCAGTGGGACGTTGGTCTGGGTGTCGAAGATCTCGGCGGGCAGGTCGACCGTGCCGGTCGTGGTGCCCGCCGCGTCGAGGACGTCGACGGTCAGCGTGTTCGCCATGGCGTTCAGACTCCCTTCGCGGCCGTCTTGACCAGCACGACCGAGCCCTTGGGTCCCGGCACAGCGCCCTTGATCAGCAGCAGCCCGCGCTCGGCGTCGACGGCGTGCACGATCAGGTTCTGTGTGGTCTGCCGAACGTTGCCCATCCGGCCGGCCATCCGTACCCCCTTGAACACCCGGGACGGGGTGGCACAGGCGCCGATGGAGCCCGGCGAGCGGTGCTTGCGCTGGGTACCGTGCGCGGCGCCCAGGCCGGAGAAGCCGTGCCGCTTCATGACACCAGCGGTGCCCTTGCCCTTGGTCCGACCGACCACGTCGACCTGCTGACCGGCCTCGAACAGCTCCGCGGTCAGCTCCTGACCGAGGGCGTGCTCAGCGGCATCCGGGGTGCGCAGCTCGGCCAGGAACCGGCGCGGGGTGACCCCGGCCTTGGCGAAGTGCCCTGTCATCGGCTTGGTCACCTTGCGCGGGTCGATGGCGCCGTAGGCGATCTGCACGGCGTCGTAGCCGTCCACGTCCGCCCGACGGACCTGGCTGACCACGCACGGACCGGCAGCCACGACCGTCACCGGTACCAGCCGGTTGGCCTCGTCCCACACCTGGGTCATGCCGAGCTTGGCGCCCAACAGGCCCTTGACGGGCTTGTCCTTCTGACTCATCGCTCGCCAGTCCTCAGAGCTTGATCTCGATGTCGACCCCGGCCGGCAGGTCGAGTCGCATCAGCGAGTCGACGGTCTTCGGCGTGGGGTTGATGATGTCGATCAGCCGCTTGTGGGTGCGCATCTCGAAGTGCTCGCGGCTGTCCTTGTACTTGTGCGGAGAACGAATCACGCAGTAGACGTTCTTCTCCGTCGGCAGCGGCACCGGTCCGGCCACGTTCGCGCCAGTGCGGACCACCGTGTCGACGATCTTGCGCGCCGAACTGTCGATGACCTCGTGGTCGTAGGCCTTGAGCCGGATGCGGATCTTCTGTCCCGCCATGGCTTCGCTGTGCTCTCTTTCTTCCGTGACGCTCGCCTTGGATCGTGCTAACCGCCGACCCCCGAGGTCGGGTGTGTCGCGCTGTCGACCCGACCTCCGGCATCGGACCTCTCCCCGTGGGGATGGCCGCGGACGCTGAGGGATCTTGCCGGCCGCGACAGACGCCCACGGAGGTGAGTCCAGGGGCGCCGCACACCGCGGCGGAGCTCGAAACAACCGGTTCAGTCTGCCAGATCGACACCTGGCTTGACCAATCCGGCGCCGGCCGACGTGCTGGCACCGATCGGTGGTCGCCGATCGGTGCCACCGGCTCCCGGGGGACGAGCTCCGCCGCAGTGGGCAGGGACTACTTGAGGATCTTGGTGACCCGGCCGGAGCCCACGGTGCGCCCACCCTCGCGGATGGCGAACAGCAGACCCTCCTCCATCGCGATCGGCTGGATCATCTCGACTCGCATCTGGGTGTTGTCGCCGGGCATCACCATCTCGGTGCCGTCGGGCAGGTGCACGACACCGGTGACGTCCGTGGTCCGGAAGTAGAACTGCGGCCGGTAGTTGTCATAGAACGGCGTGTGCCGGCCACCCTCATCCTTGGACAGGACATAGACGTTGGCCTCGAACTCGGTGTGCGGCGTGATCGAGCCGGGCTTGACCACGACCTGGCCGCGCTCGACCTCCTCGCGCTTGATGCCGCGCAGCAGCAGCCCGACGTTCTCGCCCGCCTGGGCCTCGTCAAGGAGCTTGCGGAACATCTCGATGCCGGTGACGGTGGTGGTCGTCGACTTCTCCTTGATGCCGACGATCTCCACGGTCTCGTTCACCTTGACCACGCCACGGTCCACCTTGCCGGTCACCACGGTGCCCCGCCCGGTGATGGTGAAGACGTCCTCGATCGGCATCAGGAACGGCTTGTCGTTCTCACGGAGCGGCTCCGGGATGGCGGTGTCGACCGCCTCCATCAGCTCCATGAGCTTGGCGCTCCACTCGGGGTCGCCCTCCAGCGCCTTCAGCGCGGACACCGTGACGACCGGCAGGTCGTCGCCGGGGAAGCTGTAGGAGCTGAGCAGCTCGCGGACCTCCATCTCGACGAGCTCGATGATCTCCGGGTCGTCGACCATGTCGGCCTTGTTCAGCGCGACCACGATGTACGGCACACCGACCTGGCGGGCGAGCAGCACGTGCTCCTTGGTCTGCGGCATCGGGCCGTCGGTGGCAGCGACCACGAGGATCGCGCCGTCCATCTGGGCTGCGCCGGTGATCATGTTCTTGATGTAGTCCGCGTGACCCGGGCAGTCCACGTGCGCGTAGTGCCGCGCCGCCGTCTGGTACTCCACGTGCGCGATCGAGATGGTGATCCCGCGCTGCTTCTCCTCCGGCGCCTTGTCGATCTCGTCGAAGGGTGTGAAGGGGTTCAGGTCCGGGTACTTGTCATGCAGCACCTTGGTGATCGCCGCGGTCAGCGTCGTCTTCCCGTGGTCGATATGACCAATGGTGCCGATGTTGACGTGCGGCTTAGTCCGCTCGAACTTCGCCTTCGCCACAGTGGTCCTCCTCAGGACTGTTGATGTCGCCGTCCGGTCGGGACCGGGGGTCGGCCGGTTCTGGGTAGTGCTCCTACTGGGTGGTGCTCGGTGGTTCTCGCTCGATGGTTCTCGCTCGGTGGTTCTAGCCTGTCGTGCCTGGTTCGGATGGATCCGGATGGTGCCGTCAGGACGGTGCCGACGACTACTCGCCACGCACCTTCTTGACGATCTCCTCCGCGACGTTCTTGGGAACCTCGGCGTAGGAGTCGAACTGCATCGTGTAGACCGCGCGCCCCTGCGTCTTGCTGCGCAGGTCGCCGACGTAGCCGAACATCTCCGAGAGCGGGACGAGCGCGCGGACCACCTTGGCCCCACTGATCTCCTCCATGGCCTGGATGTGGCCGCGGCGGGAGTTCAGGTCCCCGATCACATCACCCATGTACTCCTCGGGGGTGCGGACCTCGACGGCCATGATCGGCTCCAGCAGGACCGGGTCGGCACGCCGCGCGGCCTCCTTGAAGCCGGCCGAGCCGGCGATCTTGAAGGCGAGCTCGCTGGAGTCGACGTCGTGCGCGGCGCCGTCCAACAGAGTGGCCTTGACCCCGACCATCGGGTAGCCGGCCAACACACCGAACTGCATGGCGCCCTGGATACCCGCGTCGACACTGGGGATGTACTCACGCGGCACGCGGCCACCGGTGACCTTGTTCTCGAACTCGTACATATGACCTTCGGCGGTCTCCATCGGCTCGATCGAGAACTCGATCTTGGCGTACTGGCCGGACCCACCGGTCTGCTTCTTGTGCGTGTAGCTGTACTTGGTCACCGGACGGCGGATCGTCTCCCGGTAGGCGACCTGGGGCTTGCCGACATTGGCCTCGACCTTGAACTCACGACGCATCCGGTCGACCAGGATGTCGAGGTGCAGCTCGCCCATCCCCTTGATGATGGTCTGGCCGGTCTCGTCGTCCAGCTCCACCTGGAAGGTGGGGTCCTCCTCGGCCAGCTTCTGGATCGCGGTGGACAGCTTCTCCTGGTCGCCCTTCGTCCTCGGCTCGATGGCCACCGAGATGACGGGCTCGGGGAAGGTCATCGATTCCAGCACCACCGGGTTGGCCAGGTCGCACAGCGTGTCGCCGGTGGTGGTGTCCTTCAGACCGATGAAGGCATAGATGTGACCCGCGGTGGCCTCGTCGACCGGGTTCTCCTTGTTGGCGTGCATCTGGAAGAACTTGCCGAGACGCTCCTTCCTGCCCTTGGTCGAGTTGATCACTTGGGCGCCGGTCGCCACCCGGCCCGAGTAGACCCGTACGTAGGTGAGCTTGCCGAAGAACTTGTGGGTGGCGATCTTGAACGCCAGGGCCGAGAACGGCTCGGAGGCATCCGGCTTGCGCAGGATCATCGTCTCCGCGTCGTCGACCGCGTGGCCCTGCATCGGCGGCACGTCCAGCGGCGACGGGAGGTAGTCCAGCACGGCGTCGAGCATCGGCTGGACGCCCTTGTTCTTGAACGCCGAGCCGCACAGCACCGGGTAGATCTCGCCCTTCACGACCATGGACCGGACGGCGCCCTTGATCTCCTCGGGGGTCAGCTCCTCACCGCCGAGGTACTTCTCCAGCAGGTGCACGTCGGTCTCGGCGACCCGCTCGACGAGGTGGTGTCGGTACTCGGCGACCTTCTCGACCATGTCGGCCGGCACCTCCTCGACGGCGTAGTCGGCGCCCATCGAGGTGTCGCCGCGCCAGGTCAGCGCCCGGTTGTACACCAGGTCGACGACGCCGACGAAGTCACTCTCGGCGCCCAACGGTAGCTGCAGCGGCAGCGGCTCGGCCCCGAGTCGCTCCTTGATCGTCTTGACCGTGAAGTAGAAGTCCGCGCCGAGCTTGTCCATCTTGTTGACGAAGCAGATCCGCGGCACGTTGTACCTGTCCGCCTGCCGCCACACCGTCTCGGACTGCGGCTCAACCCCCTCCTTGCCGTCGAAGACCGCCACCGCGCCGTCCAGGACGCGCAGCGAGCGCTCCACCTCGACGGTGAAGTCGACGTGACCCGGGGTGTCGATGATGTTGATCTGGGTGCCCTCCCAGAAACATGTGGTGGCCGCGGAGGTGATGGTGATCCCGCGCTCCTGCTCCTGCTCCATCCAGTCCATCGTGGCGGCGCCGTCGTGCACCTCACCGATCTTGTAGTTGATCCCGGTGTAGTACAGGACCCGCTCGGTGGTGGTGGTCTTGCCGGCGTCGATGTGCGCCATGATGCCGATGTTGCGGACCTTGGTCAGGTCGGTCAGCACGTCAAGTGCCACTGCAGTCAGCCTCTGATCTTCGTCTCGATACCGGTGCGGCTCAGGGCCGGACGGCGCGCCGGCGCCGACCGACCCGCCCGACTCACCACCGGTAGTGGGCGAACGCCTTGTTCGACTCGGCCATCTTGTGGGTGTCCTCGCGACGCTTCACCGCGGCACCCAGACCGTTGCTGGCGTCGAGGATCTCGTTCATCAGCCGGTCGGTCATGGTCTTCTCCCGCCGGGCGCGGGAGTACGTGATCAGCCAGCGCAACGCCAGCGTGGTGGCGCGGCCGGGCTTCACCTCGACCGGCACCTGGTAGGTGGCACCGCCGACCCGGCGGGACTTCACCTCGAGGGTGGGCTTGACGTTGTCCAGCGCACGCTTGAGCGTGATCACCGGGTCGGTTCCGGTCTTGTCCCGGCACCCCTCCAGCGCGGTGTAGACGATCCGCTCGGACACGGACTTCTTGCCGTCCAGCAGAACCTTGTTCACCAGCTGGCTGACCAGCGGCGAGCTGTAGACCGGGTCGACGATGAGCGGCCGCTTCGGGGCCGGGCCCTTGCGGGGCATCAGCTCTTCTCCTTCTTCGCGCCGTACCGGCTGCGAGCCTGCTTGCGGTTCTTCACGCCCTGAGTGTCCAGCGAACCACGGATGATCTTGTAGCGGACGCCGGGGAGGTCCTTCACCCGGCCGCCGCGCACGAGCACGATCGAGTGCTCCTGCAGGTTGTGACCCACACCCGGGATGTAGGCGGTGACCTCGATCTGGCTGGTCAGCTTGACGCGGGCCACCTTGCGCAGCGCCGAGTTCGGCTTCTTCGGCGTGGTCGTATAGACGCGCGTGCACACGCCGCGGCGCTGCGGGCTCCCCTTGAGAGCAGGGGTCTTGGTCTTGTCGACCTTGTCCTCGCGGCCCTTGCGGACCAGCTGCTGGATCGTGGGCACTCGGTTCTCCGAACTCGTGGTCTGCCTGGTGTTCTCGTCTGGTGGTTCTCGCCTGGTGGTGCTCGTCGTGAGGTGGTTCAGGTCTCGGGGTTCTGCGCTCGGGGGCTGACGCCCTCGAACGCGGCACTACGGGTCGGGCAGGCGGCCAGAGCGCCCCCCGCGCTCGGGCGTGTCGGCCCGCCTGGGCCTCCCCCACGACTCATCCTCGGTCACCCCGAGAGGGCTCGAATGAATCGTGCCGCCGCCCCACCGTCACGGCAGAGCAACAGGGACCCGGGGGCCCCAGGCACGCCTGCCGAGGTTACCGGGCGCGCGACGCGAGCGTCAAAACGGTTCGTGTCACTCGCCCGACCTCGGCCGGCGCCTCGACCGCGCCTCTGGGGCGCCGTCGGCCGTCAGCGGTCGTAGCGACCCAGGTCGAAGTCCTCCAGCGGCACCGCCGCACCGCTGCCGACCCCGAAGTGGCCGTAGTCGACCTCCTCGTAACCCGGCATCCGGTACATCGCCGAGCGAGCCTCCTCGGTGGGCTCGACCCGGATGTTGCGGTAGCGCGGCAGGCCGGTCCCGGCCGGGATCAGCTTTCCGATGATCACGTTCTCCTTCAGTCCCAGTAGCGGGTCGCTCTTGCCGTTGATGGCGGCGTCGGTGAGCACCCGGGTCGTCTCCTGGAAGGAAGCCGCCGACAGCCACGACTCGGTGGCCAGCGACGCCTTGGTGATCCCCATCAGCTCCGGGCGGCCGGAGGCCGGGGTGCCACCCTCGGCGACCACCCGGCGGTTCTCTCCCTCGAACCGTGACCGCTCGGCCAGCTCACCGGGCAGCAGCTCGGCGTCACCGGACTCGATGATGGTCACCCGCTTGAGCATCTGGCGGACGATCACCTCGATGTGCTTGTCGTGGATCGACACACCCTGGCTGCGGTACACCTCCTGCACCTCGTCGACCAGGTGTACCTGGACGGCGCGGGGCCCGAGGATGCGCAGCACCTGCTTGGGGTCGACAGCGCCGTTGATCAGCTGCTGGCCGACCTCGACGTGGTCGCCGTCCTCGACCAGCAGGCGGGCGCGCTTGCTGACCGGGTAAGCGACGTCCTCAGTGCCGTCGTCGGGGGTGACGACCACCTTGCGGGCACGGTCGGTGTCCTCGATGAGGACCCGGCCGGCGGCCTCGGAGATGGGGGCCACACCCTTGGGGGTGCGGGCCTCGAACAGCTCCTGGACCCGCGGTAGACCGTGAGTGATGTCCTCACCGGCCACACCACCGGTGTGGAAGGTCCGCATGGTCAGCTGGGTACCCGGCTCACCGATCGACTGGGCGGCGATGATGCCGACCGCCTCGCCGATGTCGACGAGCTTGCCCGCCGCGAGGGAGCGGCCGTAGCACATCGCACAGGTGCCGACCTTGGACTCGCAGGTCAGCACCGAGCGCACCTTGATCTGGGACACGCCGCGGGAGACCAGGTTGTTGATGATCACGTCACCCAGGTCGGTGCCGGCCGGGACGACCACCTCGCCGTCCACCACGACGTCCTCGGCCGAGGAGCGGGCGTAGACGCTGGTCTCCACGTCGTCGTGACGGCGCAGACCGCCGTCGGCCTCGACGGCGATGGGCATGACCAGACCGCGCTCGGTGCCGCAGTCCTCCTCGCGGATGATGACGTCCTGCGCGACGTCCACCAGACGCCGGGTCAGATACCCGGAGTCGGCGGTGCGCAGCGCGGTGTCGGCCAGACCCTTGCGGGCACCGTGGGTGGAGATGAAGAACTCCAGCACCGACAGGCCCTCGCGGAAGTTGGCCTTGATCGGACGCGGGATGATCTCACCCTTCGGGTTGGCCACCAGGCCGCGCATGCCGGCGATCTGGCGCATCTGCATCCAGTTGCCCCGGGCGCCGGAGGACACCATCCGGTAGATGGAGTTGTCCTTCGGCAGGTTGGCCTCCATCTGCTTGGCGACCTCGTTGGTGGCCTCGGTCCAGATCTCGATGAGCTCCTGACGGCGCTCGTCGTCGGTGATCAGGCCCTTCTCGTACTGGCCCTGGACCTTGGCGGCCTTGGCCTCGTAGCGGTCCAGGATCTCCTGCTTGTCGGGCGGGGTGACCACGTCGGAGATGGACACCGTGGTGCCGGAGCGGGTGGCCCAGTGGAAGCCGGCCTCCTTGAGCGCGTCCAGCGACGCCGCGACCTGCACCTTGGGGTAGCGCTCGGCCAGGTCGTTGACGATCGAGGACAGGACCTTCTTGTCCACCTCGGTGTTGACGTAGGCGAAGTCCGGCGGTAGCGCCTCGTTGAACAGGGCGCGGCCCAGGGTGGTCTCCAGGACCACCGGCTCGCCCGGCGTCCAGCCCTCGGGCGCAGTCCAGGTGGGACCGGCGACCAGCCCTTCGAACCGGATCCTGACCGTGGCCCGGATGTCGAGCTCGCGGGCGTCCATGGCCATGATCGCCTCGGCGACCGAGCTGAACGACCGACCCTGCCCCGTCGCATCGTTGACCAGCAGCGTCAGGTGGTACAGGCCGATCACCATGTCCTGGGTCGGCATGGTCACCGGACGCCCATCGGCCGGCTTGAGGATGTTGTTGCTGGACAGCATGAGGATCCGGGCCTCGGCCTGGGCCTCAGCCGACAGCGGCAGGTGCACCGCCATCTGGTCGCCGTCGAAGTCGGCGTTGAAGGCGGTGCAGACCAGCGGGTGGATCTGGATCGCCTTGCCCTCGACCAGCTGCGGCTCGAAGGCCTGGATACCGAGCCGGTGCAGGGTCGGCGCCCGGTTGAGCAGCACCGGGTGCTCGGAGATGACCTCCTCCAGAACGTCCCAGACCACCGGCCGCGCCCGCTCCACCATCCGCTTGGCGGACTTGATGTTCTGGGCGTGGTTGAGGTCGACCAGCCGCTTCATGACGAACGGCTTGAACAACTCCAGCGCCATCTGCTTGGGCAGGCCGCACTGGTGCAGCTTGAGCTGCGGACCGACGACGATGACCGAGCGGCCGGAGTAGTCGACCCGCTTGCCGAGCAGGTTCTGGCGGAACCGGCCCTGCTTGCCCTTGAGCATGTCGGACAGGGACTTCAGCGGGCGGTTGCCCGGACCGGTCACCGGCCGGCCGCGGCGGCCGTTGTCGAACAGCGCATCGACGGCCTCCTGCAGCATCCTCTTCTCGTTGTTGACGATGATCTCCGGCGCGCCCAGGTCGAGTAGTCGCTTGAGCCGGTTGTTCCGGTTGATCACCCGGCGGTACAGGTCGTTCAGGTCGCTGGTGGCGAACCGGCCGCCGTCGAGCTGGACCATCGGGCGCAGGTCCGGCGGGATCACCGGGACGCAGTCCAGGACCATGCCCATCGGCGAGTTCCGCGTGGTCAGGAAGGCCGAGACCACCTTGAGCCGCTTCAGGGCCCGGGTCTTGCGCTGCCCCTTGCCGGTGCTGATGGTCTCGCGCAGCGTGGCGGCCTCAGTCTCCAGGTCGAAGGACTCCAGCCGCTTCTGGATCGCCGCGGCGCCCATGCCGCCCTCGAAGTACATGCCGAACCGGTCCCGCATGTCGCGGTAGAGCCGCTCGTCACCCTCGAGGTCCTGGACCTTGAGGTTCTTGAACCGGTCCCAGACCTGCTCGATGGAGTCGACCTCGGCGTCCGCTCGCTTGCGCAGCTGCGCCATCTCGCGTTCGGCCGACTCCTTGACCTTGCGCTTGGCGTCGCCCTTGGCTCCCTCGGCCTCGAGCTGGGCCAGGTCACCCTCGAGGCGCTTGGCCCGCGCCTCGACGTCGGCGTCCCGCCGGTTCTCGATCTCCTTCTTCTCGAGCTCGATCTGCGCCTCGAGCGAGGGCAGGTCGCGGTGCCGGCCCTCCTCGTCCACCAACGTGATCATGTAGGCGGCGAAGTAGATGACCTTCTCCAGGTCCTTGGGCGCCAGGTCGAGCAGGTAGCCGAGCCGGCTGGGCACACCCTTGAAGTACCAGATGTGGGTGACCGGGGCGGCCAGCTCGATGTGGCCCATCCGCTCCCGGCGCACCTTGGCGCGAGTCACCTCGACACCGCACCGCTCACAGATGATGCCCTTGAAGCGCACCCGCTTGTACTTGCCGCAGTAGCACTCCCAGTCCCGCGTGGGGCCGAAGATCTTCTCGCAGAAGAGCCCGTCCTTCTCCGGCTTGAGGGTGCGGTAGTTGATCGTCTCGGGCTTCTTCACCTCGCCGTGGGACCACTGGCGGATGTCGTCGGCGGTGGCCAGGCCAATGCGCAGCTCGTCGAAGAAGTTCACGTCCAGCACTTCGTGCTACCTGCTCTCCGTGTGGTTGGAGTCATTCCGTTCACGTGAAAGGCCTCACGGCCCTGACAGCCTGACGGCCGGCTGCTAGACCTCTTCGACGCTGCTGGGCTCGCGGCGGGACAGGTCGATGCCCAGCTCCTCGGCCGCCCGGAAGACGTCCTCGTCGGTCTCTCGCATCTCGATGGACATGCCGTCGCTGGAGAGCACCTCGACGTTGAGGCACAGCGACTGCATCTCCTTGATCAACACCTTGAACGACTCGGGGATGCCCGGCTCGGGGATGTTCTCGCCCTTGACGATGGCCTCGTAGACCTTGACCCGGCCCAGCACGTCGTCCGACTTGATGGTCAGCAGCTCCTGCAACGCGTAGGAGGCTCCGTAGGCCTCCAGGGCCCACACCTCCATCTCGCCGAAGCGCTGACCGCCGAACTGCGCCTTCCCCCCCAGCGGCTGCTGGGTGATCATCGAGTACGGGCCGGTCGACCGGGCGTGGATCTTGTCATCGACGAGGTGGTGGAGCTTGAGGATGTACATGTAGCCCACCGACACCGGCTCCGGGAACGGCTCCCCGGTGCGACCGTCGAACAGCCTCGCCTTGCCGGTACCGTCGACCAGCCGGGCGCCGTCCCGGGTCGTGGTCGAGGAGTCGAGCAGCCCGACGATCTCCTCCTCGCGCAAGCCGTCGAAGACCGGGGAGGCGATTCGGGTACCGGGCTCCGCCTGAAGCTGTTCGGGTGCCAGTCCCTTGGTCCAGGACGGCGAGTCCTCGACCTTCCAGCCCCGCGACGCCACCCAGCCGAGGTGGGTCTCCAGGACCTGGCCGACGTTCATCCGGCTCGGCACACCGAGCGGGTTGAGCACGACGTCCACGGCGGTGCCGTCCTCGAGGAACGGCATGTCCTCGACAGGCAGGATCTTGGAGATGACACCCTTGTTGCCGTGCCGGCCGGCCAGCTTGTCACCGTCGGTGATCTTGCGCTTCTGGGCGACGTAGACCCGGACCAGCTGGTTGACGCCCGGGGGCAGCTCGTCACCCTCGTCGCGGTCGAAGACCTTGACCCCGATGACGGTGCCGGACTCCCCGTGCGGCACCTTCAGCGAGGTGTCCCGCACCTCGCGGGCCTTCTCACCGAAGATCGCGCGCAGCAGGCGCTCCTCCGGGGTGAGCTCGGTCTCGCCCTTGGGCGTCACCTTGCCGACCAGGATGTCGCCGGTGACCACCTCGGCGCCGATCCGGATGATGCCGCGCTCGTCGAGGTCCGCCAGCACCTCCTCGGCGACATTGGGGATGTCCCGGGTGATCTCCTCCGGGCCCAGCTTGGTGTCCCGGGCGTCGACCTCGTGCTCCTCGATGTGGATCGAGGACAGGACGTCGTCCTGCACCAGCCGCTGGGACAGGATGACGGCGTCCTCGTAGTTGTGTCCCTCCCAGGACATGAACGCGACCAGCAGGTTCTTGCCGAGCGCCATCTCGCCGCGGTCGGTGGAGGGTCCGTCGGCGATCGGCTGGCCGACCTCGAGCCGGTCGCCCTCGTCGACCAGCACGCGCTGGTTGTAGGAGGTGCCCTGGTTCGACCGGCGGAACTTGGCGATCCGGTAGGTGGTGTGGGTGCCGTCGTCGTTCATCACGCTGACCGCGTCCGCGGACACCTCGGTGACCGCGCCGGCCGCCTCGGCGACCACCACGTCACCGGCGTCGACAGCGGCGCGTAGCTCCATGCCGGTACCGATCAACGGCGCCTCGGCCCTGACCAGCGGCACCGCCTGGCGCTGCATGTTCGAGCCCATCAACGCCCGGTTGGCGTCGTCGTGCTCCAGGAACGGGATCATCGCGGTGGCGACCGAGACCATCTGCCGGGCCGAGACGTCCATGTAGTCGACGTCCTGGGCCGGCACGAACTCGACCTCGCCGCCCTTGGCCCGGACCAGCACGCGATCCTCGGCGAACCGCCCGTCGTCGGTCAGCGGAGCGTTCGCCTGGGCGATGACGTACTCGTCCTCCTCGTCGGCGGTCAGGTAGGCGACCTCGTCGCTGACCCTGCCGCTCTGAGCCTTGCGGTAGGGCGTCTCGACGAAGCCGAACGGGTTGATCCGCGCGTAGCTGGCCAACGAGCCGATCAGGCCGATGTTCGGACCCTCCGGGGTCTCGATCGGGCACATCCGGCCGTAGTGGGAGGTGTGCACGTCGCGCACCTCGAAGCCGGCCCGCTCCCGGGACAGACCGCCCGGACCCAGTGCCGAGAGCCGCCGCTTGTGGGTCAGACCCGCCAGCGGGTTGGTCTGGTCCATGAACTGGGACAGCTGGCTGGTGCCGAAGAACTCCTTGATGGAGGCCACGACGGGACGGATGTTGATCAGCGTCTGTGGCGTGATCGCCTCGACGTCCTGGGTGGTCATCCGCTCCCGGACGACGCGCTCCATCCGGGACAGGCCGGTGCGGACCTGGTTCTGGATCAGTTCACCCACGGTGCGCAGGCGGCGGTTGCCGAAGTGGTCGATGTCGTCGACCTCGACCCGGACGTCGACGTTCTCGCCGCCCCGGGTGCCCGGCATCGTCGTGCTCCCGGCGTGCAGGGTGACCAGGAAACGGATCGTCGCGATGACGTCCTCGATGGTCAGGTTTCCGGCCGCGAGCGGCTGCTCGAGGCCCAGCTTCTTGTTGATCTTGTAGCGGCCGACCTTGGCCAGGTCGTAGCGCTTGGGGTTGAAGTACAGGTTGTCGAGCAGGTTCTGGGCGGCCTCGCGGGTCGGCGGCTCACCCGGACGCAGCTTGCGGTAGATGTCCAGCAGCGCCTCGTCGGTGCCTGCCGTGTGGTCCTTCTCCAGGGTCGCCCGCATCGACTCCGCGTCGCCGAACTCCTCGAGGA
Source organism: uncultured Actinomycetota bacterium (assembly GCA_963724535.1). GTDB lineage: Bacteria > Actinomycetota > Actinomycetes > Actinomycetales > Kineosporiaceae > JADJPO01. The sequence continues at coordinate 52,346 of CAVRVD010000016.1, read as the reverse complement.
TCTGGGCCTCGCTCCAGCCCAGGGCCTTGAGCAGGACGGTGACCGACTGCTTGCGCTTGCGGTCGATCCGCACGCCGACCATGTCCCGCTTGTCGATCTCGAACTCGAGCCAGGCGCCACGGGACGGGATGATCTTCGCGGTGTAGACGTCCTTGTCGGAGGTCTTGTCGGCGGAGCGCTCGAAGTACACGCCCGGCGAACGGACCAGCTGGGAAACGACGACCCGCTCGGTGCCGTTGATCACGAAGGTGCCGCGCGGCGTCATCAGCGGGAAGTCACCCATGAACACCGTCTGGCTCTTGATCTCGCCGGTGGTGGCGTTCATGAACTCGGCCGTGACGAACAACGGGGCCGAGTAGGTCATGTCCCGCTCCTTGCACTCGTCGATCGAGTACTTGGGCGGTTCGAACCGGTGGTCGCGGAACGACAACGACATCGAGCCGTTGTAGTCCTCGATCGGGGAGATCTCCTCGAAGATCTCCTCCAGGCCAGAGGTGTCAGGGGCGGCCTGCGGCCCTTGCTTCTGGGCGGTGGCGACCCGGGCCTGCCACTTCTCGTTGCCGAGCAGCCAGTCGAAGCTCTGGGTCTGGAGGGCGAGGAGGTTGGGCACCTCCAGCGGTTCGCGAATCTTCGCGAAGGAGATACGGCCGGAAGCCGTGCGGACGGGGGAAGGCGACGCTGTGCGCGAGGCGGCCAAGAGGGTTCCTTCCACGGGCCTGCGAACGTTACTGGCGCACGCCTGACGACCCGAGGCAAATCCACGGGTCGGAAAAGGTGAGCGCAAAAAAGTAGGGTAGCCCGCCACCGAGTACTTGTCCAAACGGCGCTAGCAGATCGCCGCCGGTGCCCGCACCTCGCCGCGCCGGTGGCCTATCTCGCTGCCGTGCCCGCCTCGTCGCGTCGATGGAGCGGACCGGGACAGTCTCTACAGATGTTAATGAGGATGGCCGGGCCGGACCGGTCACGTCAAGAGGATCGACGCGGGCGAGTCGCACGGGTCTCGCCCGGGCCGGTCGAGCCGCGGGGTGGACGGGCGTGCGTAACGGCCGGCCCCGGGATCGGGACCGGCCGCGACGGGTGGTGCGGTGGTTACTTGACGGTGACCGTGGCGCCGGCGCCCTCGAGGGCGGCCTTGGCCTTGTCGGCGGCCTCCTTGTTGACCTTCTCCAGAACAGGCTTGGGGGCCCCGTCGACCAGGTCCTTGGCCTCCTTGAGGCCGAGTGAGGAGACCAGCGCGCGAACCTCCTTGATGACCTGGATCTTCTTCTCGCCCGCGCTCTCCAGGATCACGTCGAACTCGTCCTGTTCGGCGCCGGCGTCAGCCTCAGCGCCGCCGGCAGCGGCCGGGGCGACCGCGGCCACGGCGACCGGAGCGGCCGCGGTGACCTCGAAGGTGTCTTCGAACTTCTTCACGAACTCGGACAGCTCGATCAGCGTCATCTCCTTGAACGCGTCGAGCAGGTCGTCGGTGTTGAGCTTCGCCATGGTCGGCGTTTCCTTCCGTGTCGCGGGAGTGGTCGCGGGAGTGGTGGTGCGGGGCCGGGCTGGGTGGGTACCGGCCGGTGGGATGAACCTCGGGTGGTTCAGCCCTCGGTGGTCTCCGACCCGGCAGCGGCCGGCTCGGTGGTGGCCTCGGCGTCCGATCCGTCCGTCGCGACCGCCGCAGCGGCCTCGGCGGCGGGAGCGGACTCCTCGGCCGGCGTGTCGTCCTGCGCGGCCGGTGCCGGCGTGCCGGCACCTCCCGCCAGCACGCTGGGGTCGCTCTCCGCCTTCTGGCGCAAGGCGTCCAGCGCACGGGCGGCCTGCGCGAGCGGGGCGGCGAACAGGGAGACGGCGTTGCTGAGGGACGCCTTCATCGCACCGGCCAGCGTGGCCAACAGCACCTCGCGCGACTCCAGGTCGGCGAGCTTGTTGACCTCGTCGGCGCTCAGCGTACGGCCGTCGAGCAAGCCGCTCCTGATCACCAGGGCGGGGTTGGCCCTGGCGAAGTCACGCAGCCCCTTCGCCGCCGCGACCGGATCCCCGGTGACGAAGGCGACCGCGGTGGGGCCGATGAGCTGTCCGTCGAACGCGGTGACGCCCGCATCCTTGGCGGCGATGGCGGTGAGGGTGTTCTTCACCACCGAGTAGGTGGCGTGGCCACCAAGGTTCCTGCGGAGCTCGCGCAGCTGCGCCACGGACAGTCCGCGGTATTCGGTCAGAACGGCGGCGTTGGAGTCGCGGAACTTGGTCGCGATCTCCGCCACCGCGGCGGCCTTGTCGGCCCTGGCCATGGCACTCCTTCCAGCGTGGCGCCGGCCAGGTCTCGCGAGGCGGTACAAAGAACGAACGCCCCGGCGCAGGCGCCCGGGGCTCGACGCCGTCCGGAGGACGACGGTCGGTCTCGATCACACCTGCGCAGGTCGCCCGCCTCGGCGGGACCTTCGATCACCCAGAGGTGATGACCGGCGGTCTTCGGCAGCGACCAGGGTACGGGTTGGGGGCGCGGGCTCCAAATCGCCTGGGTACCAGACACCTCGCTCCCCCGAGGAACCCAGCCTCACGGCCGTCGAGCCACACCAACGCCGGTCAGCCCTGGGCGCCATCCTCGGCCTCGAGGTCCCGGGTGCGGTTGACGTCGACCGGGATGCCCGGGCCCATCGTGGTGCTGATGGTGCCCTTCTGCAGGTAGCGACCCTTGGCGGCGGACGGCTTGAGCCGCAGCACCTCCTCCAGCGCGGCCGCGTAGTTCTGCAGCAACGCGGTCTCGTTGAAGGAGGTCTTGCCGATGATGAAATGCAGGTTGGCGTGCTTGTCGACGCGGAACTCGATCTTGCCGCCCTTGATCTCCTCGACGGCCTTGGCGACGTCCATGGTGACTGTGCCGGTCTTGGGGTTGGGCATCAGTCCACGAGGACCGAGTATCTTGCCCAACCGACCGACCTTGCCCATCAGGTCGGGGGTGGCCACGACCGAGTCGAAGTCGAGCCAACCACCCTGCACCTTCTCGAGCATGTCGTCCGAGCCGACGTACTCCGCGCCGGCCGCCTCGGCCTGCGCGGCGCGCTCACCGGTGGCGAAGACCAGGACCCGGGCGGTCTTGCCGGTGCCGTGCGGCAGGTTGACGGTGCCGCGCACCATCTGGTCAGCCTTGCGGGGGTCGACGCCCAGCCGGAAGGCCACCTCGACGGTGGCGTCGTAGGAGGTGGGTGAGGTCGACTTGGCGAGGCGGACCGCCTCGAGCGGGGGGTAGAGCCTGCCGGCGGTGATCTTCTCGGCCGCGGCGCGGTAGGCCTTGCTGCGCTTCATGTTCTGCTCCCAGTCATGGACCTCGGGATCGTCCGGGTCCGGTCGGAGTTGTGGTCTGCGGACGGCGCTGCGCCCTGCCACTGGACTGATGGTTCAGGTGGTGCGAAGAGCTGCTGTTGCTCGATGTAGCTGCGTGCTCGGAGTATCCGTTGTGCGTCGCGGTGCTCGGTCAGCCTTCGACCGTGACGCCCATCGACCGGGCGGTCCCTGCGATGATCTTCGCGGCGGCGTCCACGTCGTTGGCGTTCAGGTCGGCCATCTTGCTCTCGGCGATCTCGCGGAGCTGGGCCTGGGTGAGCCGGCCGACCTTCTTCGTGTGCGGCTCGCCGGATCCCTTGGCCACACCCGCCGCCTTCTTGATCAGCTCGGCGGCCGGCGGGGTCTTGGTGATGAAGGTGAACGAGCGGTCCTCGTAGACCGTGATCTCCACCGGGATGACCTGACCGCGCTGACTCTCGGTCTGGGCGTTGTAGGCCTTGCAGAACTCCATGATGTTCACGCCGTGCTGACCCAGCGCGGGGCCGATCGGCGGCGCCGGGGTGGCCGCACCGGCGTTGATCTGCAGCTTGATATAGCCGGCGATCTTCTTCTTGGGGGGCATGTCCTTCTCCGGGTCCTTACGTGAGGGCCTTTGCCAGGCCGTGCGTGGCGGCGCCTGGGCCGGCGCCGGGAGGGCGAGATCGGGTCAGATCTTGGCCACCTGGTTGAACGCGAGCTCGACCGGGGTCTCGCGGCCGAAGATCGAGACCAGCACCTTCAGCTTCTGGGCGTCGGGGTTGATCTCGGAGATGGTGGCCGGGAGGGTCTCGAACGGCCCCTCCATCACGGTGACCGACTCGCCGACCTCGAAGTCGACGACCTTGACCTCGACCTTGGCCGGCTTGGAGCCGTCCGGCTTCTGCAGGGTCGGCGCGAGCATCGAGAACACCTCGTCGAGGCTCAGCGGCACCGGCTGGTGGGTGTGTCCGACGAACCCGGTGACCCCGGGCGTGTGCCGGACGGCGCCCCACGACTCGTCGGTGAGGTCCATCCGAACCAGTACGTAACCCGGGATCCGAACCCGGCGCACCAGCTTGCGCTGGCCGTTCTTGATCTCGGTGACCTCTTCCATGGGCACCTCGACCTGGAAGATGTAGTCCTCCATGTTGAGGCTGTTGATCCGGTTCTCGAGGTTGGCCTTCACCCGGTTCTCGTAGCCGGCGTAGGAGTGGACGACGAACCACTCGCCCACCGCGCGGCGCAGCTCGGTCTTGAACTCCTCGGCCGGGTCCACCTCTTCGGCGACCTCGGTCTGGGCCTCGGGGTCGGTCTCGCCCTCGACGTCGGCGTCCACGACCGGGCCCTCGACCTCGGCGTCCGGTGCGGCCGGAGCGTCAGGCTCGGCAGACCCCGCGTCGACGTCCAGGGCCGGCTCGGCCGGCTCGGACCCAGGGGTGGCGTCGGCCTCCAGGTCGGTGTCGACGTCGATGTGCGAAGTCTGCTCGGACACGCTGTTCCTAACTCCTTGGCTGTATCCCCAGGCCGACACCGGACGGTGCCACCTGGGCCGATCCCTTGCTGTTGACCCGTGTAGTGCCGGTCAGGTGCTGCTGAACGCCCAGAGGACGAGCCTGCTGAACCCGAAGTCGAGCACCGACACGAAGCCCATGACGGCGACCACGAACACCAGCACCACCCAGGTGTAGGTGAGCAGCTCGGTCCGGGTGGGCCGGACCACCTTCTTCAGCTCGGCGACGACCTGGCGCAGGAACAGGCCCAGACCACCACCCCGGCGACGCGGGGACGGCGTCGATTCGGTGTCGGGTCGGATACTGGTCGTCACACTTCTCACCTGGTCGCCAGATCGGGGTCGTCCATCCACCGTCGCTCCCGCTCCGAGGAGCCGGACGACGGTCCGCAGGGCAGGAGGGACTCGAACCCCCAACCGCCGGTTTTGGAGACCGGAGCGCTGCCAGTTGCGCCACTGCCCTATGCGGCTGCCACCCGGTCACCGGTCGCCTTCCCGTCTCATCGGCTTGCACCGTGGTCAGGGGCAGCGCTCAGCATGGCGGTTGGCAACCACCGTCGTGCAGTGTACGCGGGCCGTGGGGTCAGGTCGAAATCGGCCAGATGACGCAGCGTGCGACGAGATGTTCGAACAGTTACCACGCGGTCCGCGAACGGCACGACCAGGCGACGAGCGTCGCCGATCTCCACGTCTCAGGTGGCGCCGGGCCACGGCGGGACGGGCCTGGGTCGGTTGCTCTACGAGACGTTCTTCGAGGCCGCCAGGGCGGCGGGGCGCTCGATGGTCTGCGCGGTGACGGCCCCGGTCGATACCGCCTCGGTGCGCTGCCCCCGGGCCACGGGGTTCGAGGCCCGCGCACCGGCGGCCGACCACAGTTGACCCAGGCGCGCGCTGATCATGTTCAGACGCCCCCGCTGAGACCCGGTAGGCGCCGGCTGCGGACCTGGCAGCTCGACCCGCCGCAGCCGAGACACCCGGGAGTGCCCGCCGGTGTCGACGCGGACCAGCCCGAGCTCGGCGAGTGCGTCGTCCACCGACAGGACTGCCCCGCCCTGGCGCGACATGATGCATCGCCAGGTCGCCGCGTCCTGGCGCCAGGCCTCGACGAAGGCAGGCAGGTCGAGCTGCCACTGCGACCAACCGGACTGCAGGGTCTGCTGTGCTGCCTCCAGGCAGGCCACGGCGCGACCCCGACTCTGGTCGCCCAAGCGGCCGTGCCCGGCTGTCAACCGCGCGCAGATGTCGGCGAGGAACCGGCGGCGCACGTGCAGGTAGTCGGTCCAGTAGCCCGAGCTGGTCGCCGTCCCGAGTCGCTTACGGGCGTGGAACAGCGCGAACAGCCCCTCCCCCAGAACGTCGCCGAACTCCTGGCGGCGAGCCGCATCGGGATCGGTGAACGGGTCGAAGGCCCGCTGCTGCAGGGTGCCACCGAACCCGAGCCCCCGGCGGCGTCGCTGCATCAGCTCGGCGAAGAACAGCCAGTCCTCGTTGTAGACGCTCGGGAAGTGCGGCACCTGGCCGTCCACCCGGACCAAGAGCCCGCCGGCGCCGACGAACGTGCTCTGGCGCCCGTCGCCCGCGCGGTGGGCGTGGCAGACCACCGAGTTGTCGGGGTAGTCCTCGAATGCCCAGGCCACCGCCCCCGGACCACCCGGCTCGGCCAGGGCGTGCCGGGCCCGGGCCAGGCCGATCGGGGTGATCCCGCTGACGTCGTCGTCGACGAAGAGCACCGTTCTCCAGCCGGTCAGGCGCGCCAGGCGCAGCCCGATGTTGCGCTTCAACGCCGTGTCCCGGCGGCCGGTCACGCCGTCCGCGCAGAGCTGGGTCTCCCCGGTGTCGATCCTGGACGCGGCGAAGCGCGGCAGGCTCGCGGCGGCGTCGCCGACCACGTCGACGACGACGACGTGCGCCGCCGGCACTCGGGACCGCACGGCGACCGCGGCCGCCTCCTCGGCCCGACAGCCACGGCTGGCCAGCACGACCAGCCGCGCCCCTGCGCGCCGCGCGATGGCGGCAGCCGTGCGCACCTGGCCCGCGGGTCGGGCTGCCGGGACCACCACGGCGTCCAGCGGCGGTGCACTCACGGCGTGCGTCGGCACGATGTAGCGCAGCAGAGGCTTGTGGTCACCGAGGTGGCGCGCTCCGTCGAGGCCGGCGCGCAACCTCGACTCAGGGCGCGTCGACTCAGGACTCGATAACACGGCACTCCTCGCAGGTCGGGCTCCGGCGCCTGCCCCCGCAGTGCATCGGGCGTCGGGTCGACGTCCTCAACCGGTGGTCGAGGTGGTCAGCACGTGCATCGACCTGGTCAGGTCCGGGGTCAGGGTCTGCTGCCCCGTGATGGCCTGGAAGACGGGCACGTACATCAGCATCCAGAACCGCTCGGGGTCGACCAGGCGGTTCAGGCGCTGCTGGTTCTGCTGGCTCAGCACTGGGTCGGTGAAGGCCCGGACCGCGCCGTGGGTGCCCCGGCTGAACAGGCCGGAACAGATGGTCACCGTAGTGGACAGGTGGAGTTCGTTGGGCTGGCGCGCGATCAGGGCGACGTCGTACTCGAGCAGCGGGCGTCCGGTGGGACCCAGCCGTCGCGACCCGTCCCGGTTGACCAGGTATTGGGCCCGATAGGGACGCCGTCCGGTCCCGTCGTAGTCCGGAACGCCGTCCTCATCCACGCTGACCACGTACTCCCGGTCGTACTCGATGTCGCCGCCGTCCGGCAGGCGCACGCTGACCGGCAGGCTGAGCCGGCGGCGATAGTAGGTCAGCAGGTCGGCCGCACCGGAGGCAGGGTTTCCCGCCACCGGCGTGGTCGGGTCGTCCCCGCCCCCGAGCAGCACGACGTGCGCTGCGAAGGTCTGGGCGGTCACCTCGTCGGCGCCGAGGCAGGCGACATCGCTGTCCGGGTTGTCGGCCCGGATCTGCCCGTACAGCTCGAGCACCGCGTCGATGTCGCTGAACCGCATCGAGGCGATGTGGTTGGGGTGCCACGGGTCGGAGTAGTCCGACTTCACTCCGCCCGCGGCGAGCACGGTACTGATCACCCGGACGGGTTGGCCGTCCGGGAAGTGCCAGAAGGACGCCGCCCGCCGGGCCTGCGCCTGAGCCCCCAGCGCCTCGGCGCGCAGGGCGAGCAGCTCCTTGAGCAGCGTCGTGCGGCAGTCCTCCTCCTCGTCGCTGAACTCGCTCAGGTCCACGAGACGAGCTGGGTCCGTTGCCACGCTGCGCTCGGTCGCGAAGAACCGGGCATAGGCGTGCAGTCGCTCGACCGGCGGAACGGCGCCGCTGATCGGACTCTCCCAGGAGGACACCAGAGGCGGGCTGGCCCCCAAGGCCTGCGCGATCTGCCGCTGGGTGACCGGTCGACCGGGCCAGCCCTGAACCCGGAGCGCGCGCAGCCGCTCGGCGAGCCGACCTCGCGCCGACACCGCCAGCCGGGTTCGTGCTGTTGTGGACTCGACCATGCCCGGTCCGGTCTCCTCAGCTGCTCGGAGGAACCCATTGCTGAAGTTTTGCTGACGGAACTGAACACACTGACGAAGCCACCGTACCCCTGGCGACCGCCAATGCGTAGCAGGTCAGGCGTACCTGATCGCAGGCTCATTCGTCCCCCGACGTCCGGACCCGCCTCGCAATGCCTGCTGTCCGACCGGACAACCTGTCGTTGAACGGCTTTCGGCGACACGTGTACCGAACTCCTGCCAACCGAAAGAGGGGTCGCCGACGCGCCGAATACCTCTTGCGTTGTGACGAACCGCGGCGTTTACTGATGTCAGGCGATGTCGCCTGAAGAAGAACTGAAGTTCAGTTGTGATCCCGGAAGCTCGGGACAGCCGCCCCCAGCGGTACCGACGACCGAAGGAGACAGGCCGCACAGATCCGTGCCGCATCGGTCGTCCTGCAGTGCAACGGCAGCGATGTCGCTGCCCAGCCCTTTGGGGAGGACCGATGACACCGCTCGCGGCGCTGGCGGCCAACGGGATACTGGCCGCTCCGGCACACCTGATGCTGTCTCCCCCGATGCGATCCGCCCTGGCACGCGCGCTGCCACAGGTCGTGGGAGCGATCCTGGTGGTCTTCCTGACCCTCGCGATCGGGTTCGTCATCGCCGCCTACGCCGAGGCGACGACGCGACGGATCCGACCCCGCCGAGTGGTGATCACCAAGGAGGGCAGGGACCGCGACGGGCTTCCACCGGTGGCGCTGACCCTGGTCCTACTCGCCTCGCTGGTGGCGGTCTCGATGCTGATGGGGCTCCAGTTCTGACCCGCCTGCGCTGCCCGGCAGATCCGCTGGGCAGCTCCCTGACCGGCGCCGGGCGGTTGTGCTGGGGAACGCCGCCCGGCGTCCTCGGGTCTCGGCCGGAACCTACCGGTCGCGCAGTGGAGTAGTTGGGCAGTGGAGTAGCTGGGAAGTAACTGAACGTCAGGATAGCCAGGCTGGCAGACTCAGGTCATGTCGCCCTCGGACGCCACTGGGCCGGATCCTCGCCCCGTCGGTGGTCCACATCCCACCGGCGCTGGACGTGACCTACGCAAGCTGCCCAAGGCCCACCTGCACCTGCACTTCACCGGCAGCATGCGCCCGCAGACCCTGGCCCAGCTGGCCGACAAGCACAGGATCCGGCTGCCGGAGACCCTGCGCGACCACCACCTGCTGCGGCTCACCCCCGACGAGCGCGGCTGGTTCCGCTTCCAGCGGCTCTATGACGCCGCGCGCTCGTGTGTGCGGGACGCCGAGGACATGCACCGGTTGGTCGTCGAGGCGGCCCAGGACGACGCCGCCGAGGGGTCTGGATGGCTGGAGCTGCAGGTCGATCCGACGTCCTACGCCCCGTTCGTCGGCGGTCTCACCCCTGCCCTCGAGATTGTGTTGGACGCCGCCCGCCAGGCCAGCGACAGCACCGGCTGCCAGGTCGCGGTGATCGTGGCCGCCAGCCGGATCCGGCATCCGTTGGACGCCCGGACCCTGGCCCGGCTGGCCGCCCGCCACGCCGGTGACGGCCCGGGGGAGGTCGTCGGGTTCGGGCTCTCCAACGACGAGCGGCGCGGCGACACCTCCGAGTTCGCCGCGGCGTTCCGGATCGCCGGCCGGGCCGGGCTGTCCCGGGTGCCGCACTCCGGCGAGCTGCTCGGACCCGACCACGTCGGGCACACCCTGGACGCGCTGGCCCCGACCCGACTCGGTCACGGCGTCCGCTCGGCCGAGGACCCTGCGGTGCTCGCCCGAATCGTCGATGACGGGGTCGCCCTGGAGGTCTGTCCGGCCAGCAATGTGGCCCTCGGGGTGTATCCCACCCTGGCCGAGGTCCCGTTACGCCGGCTGGTCGAGGCCGGGGCCAGGGTTGCCCTGGGCGCCGACGACCCGCTGCTGTTCGGGCCGCGGCTGGCCGCCCAGTACCGGACGGCGCGCGACGTCCATGGCTTCAGCGACGCCGAGCTGGCGGACCTGGCCCGGGCCTCGGTGCACGCCTCTCGAGCCCCGCAGGACGTGGCCAAGCGGCTCCTGGCCGAGATCGACGACTGGCTCGCGGATCCGGCCGTCCCGACTGACCCGCCCGCCCGGAGCCGACCCGGCCGGACGGTCGGGGTCACAGGCTGCAGCTGACCAGGACAGGCTCGGGAACCAGGGTGATCCCGTACTCCGCCCGGACGCCGTCGCGCACCCGGCGGGCCAGGTCCAGCAGGTCGGTGGCGCGGGCTCCGCCCCGGTTGGTCAGGGCCAGGGTGTGCTTGGTAGACAGCGCGACCGGACCCGGCAGACCGAACCCCTTGCCGAACCCGGCGTGCTCGATCAGCCAGGCCGCCGAGAGCTTCACCCGGCCCTCAGGGGCGGGCCAGCGTGGCGCATCGTCCGGAAGGCCGTGTGCCACAATCGGTTCCACAATCGGGTTGGTGAAGAAGCTGCCGGCACTCCAGGTGTCGTGGTCGGCGTCGTCGAGCACCATCCCCTTGCCCCGGCGCAGCCCCAGCACCGCCTCGCGGACGGCGGCGAGCGGCGCCCGGTCGCCCACCGCCACCCCGAGGGTCCGGGCCAGCTCGGCGTAGCGGACCGGGGCCGACAGTGCGCCGCGGCGCAGCTGGAAGGTCACCTCCAGCACCACGTACCGCGGTCCGCCCGCGCACTGCTCGGTCTTGAACCGGGAATGCCGGTAGGAGAAGTCGCAGTCGCCCGCAGCCATCGTGGCGACCCGGCGACGCCGACGGTCCCAGGTGCGCACCGAGGCGATGGTGTCGGCGACCTCCTGACCGTAGGCGCCGACGTTCTGCACCGGAGTGGCTCCGGTCGAGCCAGGGATGCCGGACAGCGCCTCGATCCCGGACCAGGTCCGGGCCACCGACTCGGCGACCACGTCGTCCCACGGCTCCCCGGCGGCGATCCGTAGCGTGACGCCGGAGCAGGCGTCCTCGGCGACGACCTCGATCCCGGCGGTGCGCACGTGGACCACGTCCCCGACGACCCCGGCGTCGGCAACCAGCAGGTTCGAGCCCCCGCCGAGCACGAGCACCGGTCGGCCGGCCTCGTCGGCGGCGTCCACCGCCTCGATCAGCGCGTCGGCCGAACGTGCCTCGATGTACCGGGCGGGCGGACCGCCCACCCGCAACGTGGTGAGGTCGGCCAGGGCCACGCCCGGCCCGTTCGCCACTGACGTCACAGGTGGGTCGGTCGACGGTCCGGGCACCGCTCCAACCTAGTGCGACGACTCGCAGTCGGGGTCACGGGCGGGGCTCCCCGCCCAGGGCGCGCGCAGAGCCCGAGCCGAGCAGGCCCAACGCGACCGCGACGCTCACGGCGAGCATCGCGGTGACCACCCCGACGTGGTCGGCGAGCAGTCCGAGCAGCGGGGGGCCGGCCAGGAAGGCCACGTAGCCGATCGAGGCGACCACGGACACCCGGGCGGGCGCTCGGGACGGGTCGTCGGCGGCAGCGCTCATCGCGACCGGGAAGCCGAGTGCAACCCCGAGCCCCCAGACCAGGGTGGAGGTGATCGCCACGGCCACCGCCAGGGCGTCCGGGCCGGTGGCAGCGGGCTCGGCCAGACGCTGCGCCCCCACGAAGCCGAGCACACCGACCAGGACCAGCAGGGCGCCGCCGCGCAGCACCGTGACGCGGCCGAGGCGCCGAAGCAACCGCGGACCGGCCAGCCGGCAGACCGTCATCGCGGTCAGGAACAGGCCGAGGCCGATGGCTCCCCCGGCGTGGCTGAGCCGGTAGCCGTCGACCAGACCGAGCGCCAGCCAGTCGTTCGCCGCCCCCTCGGCCAGGGCCATTCCCAGGGCCAGCAGCCCGATGAGCAGGGTGCGCCGTTCCCGCCAGGCCTGAAGCGTCCCGGAGCCGCCTCGCTCCGTCGCCGCGCCGGCGGGCCCGGTCGGGCCCTGGCTGCCGTGCGGGCCGTAGCCGTCGACCGGTGCCGGCTCGGGCACCCGCAGGAAGTCCCGGACGGTGCGGGCCACGACCAGCCAGGAGAACGCTGCGACCACGGCCAGGTGCACGGCGAGCGACAGGTCGAGCGCTGCTGCCGCCGCTCCGGTCATGGCGCCGGCGACGGTGCCGAGGCTGAACGCGGCGTGGAACCACGGCATGATGTCGCGGCCGATCTCCTGCTCGACCGCGGCGCCCTCGACGTTCATCGCGACGTCCCAGACGCCGACCCCGATGCCGGCCAGGAACAGCGCGGGAACCAGCAGCAGCACTCCCCCGGCAGCACCGCCACCCCCGAAGCCGATGCCAACCATGGCGCTGGTGGTGAGCGTGGCCGCGAGGAACACCGTGCGCGCCGGTCGCAGCCGATGCACCACCGGCCCGGAGGACGGCAGCGCCAGGACCGAGCCGAGCGACACGGCCAGCAGGATCAGGCCGAGGCGCCCGGGGGACACCTCCAGGGCGTCTCGCACGGCGGGGATCCGCGCCAACCAGCTGGACAGGGCGAACCCGCTGACCGCGAAGACCACGGCCACCGCGCGCGCAGCGGCGCGCGGGGAACCGGCAGTGGTCGTCATGTCCGAGGGTGCCGATCGCAGGGCCGGCGGTCAGGGCAGCCGGACGGTGACCTGGGCACGGCCGAGCACCCGCTGCCCGGCGTGCGTGACCGTCAGGTCGACGCGTACCGTGCACCGCTCGTCGTCCTTGGCCGCGACGGTGCCGGCGACGACCAGCTCGGCGCCGTGCTCGTCGTCCGGGACCGGAACCGGGTTCGTGAACCGGGTGGCGTAGCCGACGACGGCCCCGGGGTCGCCGCACCAGTCCGTAACCAGCCGGACGGCGGTGGCCATGCTGAGCATTCCGTGTGCGATGACGTCGGGCAGGCCGACGGCGCGGGCGATGCGCTCGCTGTAGTGGATCGGGTTGAAGTCGCCGCCGGCGCCCGCGTAGCGGATCAGGTCGACCCGGCGCAGCGGGAAGGACCGCTGCGGCAGGGCGTCGCCGACGGCGACCTCGTCGAAGCCCGGCCGGGCGGACATCGACTCGCTCATCCCGAGCCGGGCCCGCCCGCACGCACCACGAGCATCGAGGTGACCGTGCTGACCGGTTCGCCGGCCTCGTCGGCGATCTCCACCCGGGTGGTGACCATGCCGTGGCCGCCCATCACCCGCACCGAGTCGACGTGCAGAGTGGCCACCAGCCGGTCGCCGGCGACGATCGGACGGTGGTGGGTGAACCGCTCCTCGCCGTGCACCACCCGGCTGAAGTCGATGCCGGAGGCGGGGTCGGCGACGTACTGGGCCTCACAGCGCTGCGCGACGACAACGGCGAAGGTCGGCGGTGCGATCACGTCCGGGTGGCCGAGGGCGCGTGCCGCCTGCGGGTGGCGGTGCACGGGGTCGTCGCTGCCGACAGCCGCCGCGAACTCGGCGATCTTCTCGCGGCCGACCTCGTAGGCGGAGGACGGTGGGTAGACGGTCCCGGCGAACGCCTCGTCGACCGCCACTCGCCCCTGCCTCTCGGATGGTGCTACCCCATGCCGCCGAACTGGCCGCCGGTGACCGGAATGGTAACCCCGGTGATGTAGTCGGCGTCCGGGCTGACCAGGAACGCGGTGACGTTGGCGATGTCCTCGGGCACGCCGAGGCGGCCGAGCGAGACCAGGGAGAGCATGTTGTCGCGAGCCGACTCCGGTACCCCGAGTCCACTCTCCTGGTGCTCCTTGGAACCGTGCAGGGCGGTCAACCGGGTCTCGATGAACCCCGGGGCGACGGCGTTCACGTTGATCTGGAACGGGCCCAGCTCCCGGGCGAGGGTCTTGGTCACCGACAGCACAGCGCCCTTGGCCGCGGTGTAGTTGAACTGGCCGGGGTTGCCGGTGAACGCCACCACCGACGAGGTGTTGACGATCTTTCGGTTGTAGGCCGGCCTGCCGTTCTTCGCGATCTCGGTCTTGGCCACCTCGCGCATGTGGGGCATCGCGGCCTGGGTGGCGTTGAACGTCGTGCGCAGGTTGGCGTTGATGACGACGTCCAGCGACTCCTCGTCCATCTGGTGGAAGATCTTGTCGCGGGTGGTCCCGGCGTTGTTCACCAGGATGTCGAGCTTGCCGAACTCGTGGACGCACGCGTGGGCCAGGTGGTCTGCCTCGCGGCGGTGGGCGCAGTTGCCGACCACGGCGATGGCCCGCCCACCGGCGGCCTCGATCTCCTTGGCCACTTCGTGGGCGACATGCTCGTCGAGGTCGTTGACCACGACCGCGGCGCCGTCCCGGGCCAGCCGCAGCGCCGTGGCCCGCCCGATCCCGCGGCCCGATCCGGTCACGATGGCCACTCGGTCGTCCAGCCTGCCCATGTCGCCTCCTCACTCTGCAGGGCCGCATCCGCCCTCGCGTCGCGGCCCCATGCCTCGGCCCTCGTGGCGCCGGCCCCGTCAGGGACGGCTCGCGGACCCTGCCCTCAGTGTCGAGACGATTCCACGCCCGCGGACGTGACTTAGGCCGCCCCCGCCGTGCGGGAGCGGCCCAGAGGTCGCTGTGCTGCGCCGGTCGGCGCGAGTCAGCGGGTCTCGCGGTGCGGGGTGTGCTTGCCGCAGCGGGGGCAGAACTTGGCCAGCTCCATCCGGTCCGGGTCGTTGCGCCGGTTCTTCCGGGTGATGTAGTTCCGCTCCTTGCACTCGGTGCACGCCATGGTGATCTTGGGGCGGATGTCCTGGGTCTTGCTGGCCACTGTGCTGCCTTCTCTCGTCCGTGCGGTGTCTGGGTCGTCCTGGTGGTCGTTCCGGCTCGTTCACCGGGTCGCATTTGGTAGCGGAGGCGGGACTTGAACCCACGACACAGCGATTATGAGCCGCTTGCTCTACCAACTGAGCTACTCCGCCGTGGCCGGCTCGCCCGGGTGGGGCCCCGCGAGCCGAGAGCCCCAGTAGGGAATCGAACCCTAGACCTTCTCCTTACCATGGAGACGCTCTGCCGACTGAGCTACTGGGGCGGGTACTGCCATGCCGCCACGGCCCCTCGACGACGGCCCGGGCAGCGGTTGCCCAGGGTACACGGCGCGTCCCGGCACGCGGAAATCGACAACCGGATGCCGACAGGCCGCCGCGGCAGGTCGAGCATCCACGCCCGCGGCCGGCCCACTGCGCCGGGTTCACCCCCGCTGGCTTCACCCCGGGATGAGCCTCGGCCCGACCGGTGAGCCATCCGGCCAGCACGCCTTTACCAGCAGCTTGCGCAGCGCGGCGGCGGCAGTGATCCCGTCGGCCTGGGCGCGCTCGGCCACCATGCCGGCGACCAGGGGGGTGGCGAACGAGGTCCCGCTCCAGCATGCCATCCCCTTGAAGCTGCGCACCTGCCCGACGTTCGGGTCCTCGTCGCAGGTGTAGTCACCGGTGACGAAGGCGTTGACCAGGTGAGTGCCCGGAGCCCACACATCGACCCACCACCCGTAGTTGGAGTAGTCGGCCCGGTCCGCGCAGTCGACGTCCAGGGCGCCCACCGCGGTTACCCACTTGTAGGCCGCCGGGAACATCGGGGTGGACCAGCCGTCGTTGCCGGCCGGGGCCAGGACGGCGGTGTGGGTGAGCTCGCGCAGCCGGCGTCGGTAGAGGTCGTCGAAGCTGGCCAGCCCGTAGTCACCGTGGGTCCGGCTGGCGAAGCAGACGAGCAGGACGTCGGGGGTGCCCCGGTCGAGCACCCGCTCCACCGCGGCCGCCACCCGAGACTCATACTGGGCCGCGATGCCGCGCGGCAGCGCCTCGGTGACGTAGACCGTGCACTTCGCGGCCACGGTCCGCAGGCACCCCGCGGAGAAGGTGCCGTGGCCGCCGTACTTGGCGATCACCCCACCGGCGACGCCGGTGTCGGGCTCCCCGTCCACCCCGTCGAGCCACGGGTGCGCGGCGACCGAGTCCGCATCGAGGCCGGTGTCGACGATCGCCACGGACACCCCGCGCCCGTCGCCCCCGTGGGTGCCCGGGCAGGCCTTCGCAGCGAAGGATGCGGTGGGCGCGGCGTCCGACGCCGTGTCAATGGGCTCGCCGGCCGGGCAGGGATGGCCGCAGACGTAGAGCACGTGGTCTGGGCGGGCCACCGCCGGGCCCAAGGCGGCGTCCAGGTCCTCCAGGATCTCCGGTACGGCGAACCGCCGGCGACGGTCGTCGTCGCCGTCAGGGACGATGAACTCCACCAGGACCACGCCGCTGGCCTCGTCGGGGCGACGGATGTTGACCTCGGTGTTCCCGTCCCGGCGCCGGAGCGCCTCGACCAGAGCGGCCTGCACCCGGGCGGCGTCCCCGGTCGCGGTCAGTACTGCGCCCGGACGGTAGAGATAGTCCGCGGTGCGCCCCTCCGCACGCCACTCGGGCGGCCATGCGGCGGCCCCGAGCTCGGCGAGGATCGGATCGATCTGAGCACGTTCCCGTTCGTCAGCCATGCCAGCCTCCATGCCGTCGTTTCTCGGTTCGGTGCATGCTCCGGCCCCCGCCCGTCCCGGGTCCAGACCCGATGAGCCGTGCTGTGACGATTCGGACGCCGGGCGGCCATTCGGGATTCAACCAGTAACGCTTCTAGGATTCGAGGATGCCGAACGGGCCGGTGGACCCGCAGTCGCTGCTGTCGCTGGCCCTGTCCCGACCGGCCGAGGCGCTGGAGCTGGCCCGACGGGTCCTGACCACCGACCCGGACCCGGACCTGGCCGCCGCCGCCCACCAGGCCGCCGGAGTGGTGCTGCGGCACTTCGGCGCCATCGACGAGGCGGTGCTCGAGCTGCGCCAGGCGCTGCGCTGGGCCCGTCGGACCGGGGACGGCGACCGGGCCGCCGACGTGGCCTCCAGCCTGGGAGTGGCCCTGGCCATGGCCGGCCAGGTCCGGCGCGGGCTGCGGACCCTGGACGCGGCGGTCGCGGCCAGCCGGGGTATCACCCGGGGCCGGGTGCTGGTCCGCCGCTCCCACGTGCACTGGATCGCCGCCGACTACCCAGCGGCCCTGCGGGACGCGCGAGAGGCCGTCCGGCTCCTCGCCCCCGACGACCAGCTGTGGCGCGCCCGGGCGGTCAACCACCGGGCGATGATGTACCTGGCCCTCGGTGACGCCGCGCGCGCCGATCGGGACTACGCCCGCTCCGAGGAGCTGTTCACCGCCGCCGGCCAGCAGTTCGAGTTCGCCTACGCACACATGGAGCGTGGGCTGGCCGCCCACGCCCGCGGCGACCTGCCCCGGGCGCTGCGGCTGCTCGACCGGACCGCCGTCCTGTTCGCCGAGCAGGGAGTGGTCGAGCCCGACCTGGCTGCCGCGCAGACCCTCACCCTGGTCTCGGCCGGCCTGAGCCGGGAGGCGCTGAGGGTCGCCGACGCCGCCCTGGCCCACCTGAGTGCGACCGGAGGCGCACCGGCCAACCGGGCGGTGCTGCTGGAGCTGGCCGGTTCGGCGGCAATGGCGGACGGCGACATGGCCGCGGCCGGTGACCGCAGCCGGCAGGCACTGGCCCTCTACCGCCGTCAGGGCAACGAGCTGGGCGCCGACCGGGCCCGGTTGGCGGTGCTCACCGCCGCCGTCGAGGCAGCCCGTTCTCCGACCGGCCCGGACGACCCGACCGGCTCGACCGACCCGGACACTCCGGCCGGCCGGCAGCGCATCGGTGGGGCCGCCCGCCGTCCGACGTTGAGCCAGGCCGCTCAGGCTGTCGCGCTGGCCGGCCGGTTGGCCGCCCACGACGGCGACCTGGCCGCGCGGGGCCAGCTGGTCGCGGCCCGGATCGCGCTGCAGCACGGCCGGACCTCCTCCGCGCTGGCCGCCCTGGACGCCGCCGCTGCGGTCGCCGGGCGGTCCACCGGCGGACGCAGCGTGGCCTGGCTGGCCAGGGCGATGCGACACGCCGTACGGGGCGAGCACCAGGCGACCCTGCGGGCCTGCGCGGCGGGGCTGCGGGTGATCGAGACCCATCTGCGCAGCCTCGGCGCACTCGAGCTGCGCTCGGTGACCACCGCGCAGGGCGCTGAGCTGGCGGGTCTGGCGATCCGCACCGCCCTGCAGCGGCGCCGGCCGGACCTGGTGCTCGGCTGGGTGGAGCGCTGGCGCTCGGTGGCCCTCGCGGTGCCCCCGGTGCAGCCGGACGACGACGCCCAGCTGGCCGCCGACCTGACCGCGCTGCGTGTGGTCACCCGCCGCCTGACCGTCGATGACTCGCCGCCGCTGCAGCGGGAGCGGCGGCGGTTGGAGAGCAGCGTCCGGGCCCGCATCCATGCCGTGAGCGGTCCCGGGGGTCCGGTAGGTGGCACCGCCCGGGCCGCCGATGTGGTCGCCGAGGTGGCGGCGAGCCAGGGGCGACTGGAGCTTCTGGAGCTGTTCCTGACCGACGGGCAGCTGCACGCCGTGCACGTCCAGGGTCGCCGGATCCGCCTGCACCACATCGGGTCCCACGCGCAGGCCAGCCGGGTGCTCGAGCACGCCCTGTTCCTGCTGCGGCGGGAGGCGAGCGGACGCGGGCAGCTGCGGATGGACCTCCACGCGGTCGGGGTGCGTCTGCAAGAGGCCCTGCTCGGCGACGCCGCCGACGCGGTGCGCGCCCCGGAGCTGGTGGTCGTCCCGCCCGGCCCGCTGCACTCGGTGCCGTGGGCGCTGTTCCCGGCACTGCGCGATCGGGCGGTGGTGGTCGCCCCGTCCGCAACCTCCTGGCTGCGGGCCCGGGCAGCCCCCGAACCTGCAGGGCGCCGGGTGGTGCTGGTGTCCGGCCCCAACCTGCCCGGCGGCGCCGGGGAGGTGGCGGCGCTGGCGCGGCGCTACCCGGACGCGGTGGTGCTGACCGCCGATGCCGCCACCAGCGCGGCCACCCTGACCCAGATGGACGGCGCTGCCCTGGTGCACCTGGCGGCCCACGGCACGTTCCGTTCGGACAGTCCGCTGTTCTCGGCGATCGAGCTGGCCGACGGACCACTGACGGCCTACGACCTCGAGCGGCTGCACCGGGCCCCCCAGCGGATGCTGCTGTCCTCCTGCAGCTCGGCTGTCGGCGCGCCGACCGGCGCCGACGAGCTGCTCGGGGTGGTGTCGTCGCTGATCGCCCGGGGATGCACCGGAGTGGTGGGCAGCGTCGTGCCGGTCAGCGACCCGGGAACGGTGCCGTTGATGGTTGCGGTGCACGAGAACCTGGCCCGCGGGATGAGCCTGCCCCGGGCACTGCACGGCGCGGTGCGCACCACGGTCGCCGACCAGGGCTCCCCGCTGCTGCGCGCGGCCGCCGGGTCGTTCATCGCCATGGGCGCCTGACGTCGACGGCCGCGCCCCACGACGCGGGGCGGTCACAGACTGATCCACTCCGTACGCAGGCTCGCCGAACCGGTCTCACAGCGCAGCCGCACGGCGCCGGTCGGCGGGCGGGGCATCACGAAGAAGCCGTACTCGTCCGCCTCACCGGCGATCGTCTGGCCGTCGCCGTGCTCCAGGTAGGCCTGCGCCGGGCCGGGCGGTACCAGCTGACCGAGCACCCGGTCGACCGTGATCTCCAGCTCGACCGACAGCTCGGCCGAGGTGAACACGAGGACCCGGGGCTCGTCGTGCTCCCCCGTGGTGCGTAGCGCCGCGGTCGGCGCCAGGCGCGAGTCGTGGATGAGCTCGGCCAGGGCCAGGTCGTCATCGATGGTCCGCCACGTGTAGACCCCTCGGCCCTGGACTCCGACCCCGTCGACAAGGTCGCCTACCTCCCGCCAGACCTCGGCCAAAGCGGCCAGCAGCTCCTCGTCGTCCATCACGCGCCCCTTCCGGCCGGCTCGACCTGGTACTCCGACAACCCGCGCAGCGACTCGCTGCGACGCAGCCGGGCCAGGGCACGCTGCCGGGTCGGACCGATGCAGCCCACCGGGACCTGCAACCGCCGGCTGATCTCGGCGTAGGAGAGCGGGGGCTCGGCGAGGAGCAGGGTGAGCAGGCGCCGCTGATGGTCCGGGAGCTCGGCGAGGGCACCGAGCAGGGCCAGGCGACGCTCCTCGGCCAGCAACCTGGCGTCGACATCGTCATCCTGCTCGCCGCCGGACCGGCCGACGGGTTCGACCTCGCTCCAGGCCAGGGTCTGCGGGTCCATCACCCGGGCGCGGGTCTGCTGCGCCAGCTGGTGCAGCGCCTCACGGCGGGCGGTGGTCACCAGCCACTTGGGCAGTGCCTGCGCGCTGCGGATCCGGTCCAGGTTCTCCACCAGCCGCATCCAGACGATCTGGACGACGTCCTGACGGGCCGCCGCCGGCAGCCGGTAGCCGGAGAGCACCCCGGACAGGAGGGGTGCGTAGCGTTCGACGATCCCGTTCCAGGCCTGTTCGTCCCCGGCCGCAGCGGCGGCGACGAGGGAGGTGACCGATTCCTCCATGGACGCTCCCCGATCGCGACGGTCCCCGTGGGTCCCCGCCCGTCGCGGCCGCAGCACCGCCGGCCAGGACAGGAGGGGGGTGCAGGCTCGCAGCCTGCCCTGCGATGCGAGTCCTGCCTCCACACATCACTGAGGGGCGACCGGGGCCGGTGATACGTCACGGGCCGACTTCTTCGCTCCTGGGCCCAGGGCGAGCGCAGGCACCGACCCCGTCGGGGCCGGTCGGCCCGGCTAGGGGAGGAACCAGTCGGTGCGCAGCCCGCCTGTCCCGTCGGTGCAGCGCAGCCGCATGGGACCACGGGCGCTGAGCGGGAGGATGAAGAACCCGGCCTCGTCGGCCCCGGTGCGTGCCTCGGCTCCGGTGAGGGTCTCCAGGGTGATGGCGGCCGGGACGGCGGGCAGGAGCTGGCCGACGAGCCGGTTCGCGTCCACTTCGACCTCCACGCAGGCCACGGAGGTGTCGTGGAGAGCGCCCTCGGTCTGGGTGTCGGTCTCGGAGTTCGAGTCGGAGTCGGAGTTGGAGTCGGAGTCGGGCGAGACCTGGAAGACAAGGGTGCGGGCCGGCAACGGCTCGAGCGCCGAGGAGTGCCGCAGCGCCGTCTGGCGGTCGTGAGCCGAGTCATGGACCAGGACGGCCAGGCGCAGCTGGCCGCCCGTACGACGGCGGCCGAAGGCCGACCGGCCCTCGGCGGCCACGGTCTGGACCAGGTCGGCCGCCGACTCCAGGGCCTCCCCCAGAGCCGCGAGCAGTTCATCGTCCCTCACCCGGCGCTTACCTCCTGGCGCGGCGTCTCCACCAGGGCCTGCAACGTCGGGCTGGCGCGCAGCCGACGCAGGGCACGCTGACGGCGCGGTCCAAGGCCACCGACCGGAACACCGAGCTGGCGGGCGATGTCGGCGTAGCTGGGGGTGGGGTCGGTGACCAGCAGGCAGAGCAGCAGTCGGGAGGGGTCGGGCAGCTCGGCGAGGGCACCGAGCAGCGCCTGATGACGCTCGGCCGCCAGCAGGTCCGTCTCCGGCGCGGGCGGCGGCCTCGGGCTGACGGGGTCGTCGGGGCGCTCGGCCCGGCCGAGCAGCAGCGGATCGCTGAGCACCGTGCGGGCCTGGGCCCGGGCCAGCCGCAGCGCCTCGTGCCGGGCCGTGGTGACCAGCCACTGGGGCAGAGCCTCGGCCTGGCGCAGCCGGTCCAGGTTCTCGACCAAGCGGAGCCAGACCACCTGCACGACGTCCTGCCGGCCGGCGGCGCCGAGCCGGTAGCGGGAGACGACGGAGGCCACCAGCGGGCTGAAGCGCTCGACGAGAGCGATCCATGCCTCTTCGTCACCGGTCGCGGCCAGGGCGACGAGCCGGCCCACCGGCATGGCGTCGTCCATCTCGCTCCTGATGTGGAGTGCGGCCCGAGATCCTCATTGTCCCCCAGCCGAACCGCTACGACACCGTCGGCGGGGTCACCGTTATCGGACGGCGATGCGCTCGATGCCCCCTCGACGGGGCTCAGGGCTGCCACTCCTATCTGCCTCCTGGGTCAGGCACAGCCCGCACACAAGCGCCCGGTCCACGGTGGAGCCGATCGACAACTCACCACGCCGAGCACACGAGGAGTGCCCACCATGACCCGCTCCACCCCGTCCCCCGCCGATCCCATAGGCACCTCCTCCCTGCGGCGACGGAGCTTCCTCGCGCTCGTTCCCCTCACCACCCTGGGGCTGGCCATCACCGCGTGCGGGTCGTCGGCAACCGACGCCACCGGGTCGGCCGGCACCTCGAGCTCCGCCACCTCAGCGAGCTCGGTGTCGTCGAGCGCCGCCGAGGTCGCCTCCCTCACCTACCCGCTGGCGGCGACCGGACAGGTCTCCTGCTACGACGACGACGGCGCCGAGATCACCTGCCCGGCCGAGGGCGAGGCGTTCTCCGGTCAGGACGCGACCTTCGCCGACGGCGAGCCGATGTCCTACACGGACAACGGCGACGGGACGGTGACCGATGCGACGACCGGGCTGACCTGGCAGCAGGTGCCCTCCTCCACCGACTACACCTGGCAGGAGGCCGCTGACTACGTCGACAGCCTCGAGCTCGGCGGGCACGACGACTGGCGCATGCCCACCGCCAAGGAGCTGTACTCGATCAGCGACTTCAGCACCGGCTGGCCCTACCTCGACACGACCTTCTTCACCCTGGCGAGCGGCGAGGTGACCAAGGACGAGCAGTACTGGACCAACACCACGTACGTCGGCACGACCGTCGAAGGCGGATCGAACGCCGCGTTCGGCATCAACGCCGTCACCGGTCACATCAAGGCCTACGCGGCCGAGGCGACCGGGCCGGTCGGCGGGAAGTACGTGCGCGCGGTCCGCGGCGAGGCCTACGGGACCAATGCGTTCGCCGACAACGCAGACGGCACGGTCACCGACCAGGCGACCGGCCTGATGTGGGCGCAGAGCGACGACGGCGTCCAGCTCGACTGGAAGGACGCGCTGGCCTACGCGGAAGGCTCAGAGCTGGGCGGGCACTCCGACTGGCGCCTACCCAACGTCAAGGAGCTGCAGAGCATCGTCGACTACTCCACATCCCCCTCCGCGACGGACACCGCGAATGTCGGCGCCGCCATCGACGAGGTGTTCACCTCAACGCCCATGACCAACGAGGCCGGCGACAGCGACTACGGCTACTACTGGTCGAGCACCTCGGCGAACTTCACCAGCGGCCAGCCCTACTACTACGCCTGGTACGTCGCCTTCGGCCGGGCCGTGAACGGCGAAGGGCTGGACTTCCACGGCGCCGGCGCCGTCCGCTTCGACACCAAGACCGAAGAGGGACCCGACGGCGAGGGCGGCGAGCGCTATACGAACTTCGTTCGCCTGGTCAGGAACGCACAGTAGGCCGCGGTCTCCGGACCCCGCTGGCTGCCTCACGCGGACCTCGGCCGCCGAGCATCCGACCCCGGTCGGTGCTCGACGACCAGGCGACGCTGACCGAGGGGTACTGGCGCAGCTCCACTCACTCGTGGTCGACTGGGAGGTGCCCAGGATGGACCAGACGAGGCGATCGCCTCACCGTCTGGGGTGCGCAGTATCACCACGACGGGGGTCCCATGGCACGAGCGGCGGAGGTGCGCGCGGCCGGTGAGCTGGCCGCCCACGCGGTGAGCGGGACCGTGGCCATCGTCGGCGACGTACATCGGGCGATCACCGCACGGGTGGAGCGCTTCCTGCCCGGCCCGGCCCGCAGAGTGAGCAGGTTGCACACCGCCGCGGCCACCGCGACCTACGTCGCGGTCGACCAGGTGGCCACCGCCGCACTGCGCACCGGGGCCGAGGTCGCCGCCCGGCGGGCCGGCCGACCGCCCTCGCAGACGCCGTTCGGGCGCGCCGTCCAGCCCCTGGTGAACGGCGTCTGGGGGGACACCGTGGCCCAGCGCGGCCCGGCGCTCGCCGTCGCCATGGCAGTGCGGGTGGCCGCCCGCGACGTCCCCCTAGACGCCGGATCGGTGGCTGCCGCCTTCCCGCAGGCCACCGGGCGGATCGCGGTGTTCGTGCACGGGCTGGTCGAGAGCGATCAGTCCTGGTGGACCACTCCGGACCCCGCGCCCACCTCGTTCGGGCACAGGTTGGCTCAGGAGTTCGGGCTCACCCCGGTCTACCTGCGCTACAACTCCGGGCTCGCGCTGGGCGAGAACACCCAGGCCCTGGCCCGGCTGCTCGAACAGCTGACCGCGGCCTGGCCGAAGCCCGTGCGCCGCATCGATCTGGTCGGACACTCGATGGGCGGGCTCATCGCGCACCAGGCGTGCTCGCTGGCCGCCCGGTCCGCCTCGACCTGGGTGGACGCCGTCCGCGCTGTGGTCTCCCTGGGCACCCCGCACCGGGGGGCGCCGCTGGCCAAGAGTGTGCCGGTGGCCGAGTGGGGGCTCACCCGGTCCCCGGTGAGCGCACCGATCGCCCGAGTCCTGGCCGGACGCAGCACCGGGATCCGCGACCTGCAGAACCGCTCCCTACCCCCGATCCTGCCCGGGCACATCACCTACCGCCCGGTGGCCGCCACGTTGACCCGCGACCCAGGCCAT
The DNA here is from genome assembly GCA_963724535.1 of uncultured Actinomycetota bacterium. Taxonomy (GTDB): domain Bacteria; phylum Actinomycetota; class Actinomycetes; order Actinomycetales; family Kineosporiaceae; genus JADJPO01. The sequence goes on along the minus strand of CAVRVD010000016.1, from coordinate 27,715 downwards.
CCCGCGGGCCGGCTGGTCGGCGACGGGATGGTCCGCCCCGCCAGCGCTCTGGTCGACGGGCGCGGTCACCGCCTCGGCGGCATCAGCCACCAGGGCCTGCTGGACCACCCGGACGTCTACGACCAGCTCCGTACCTGGCTCACCTGAACCTGGATCACCTGAACCTGGCTCACCTGAACCCGCCGTCCGGCGCCGCGCGAGCAGCAGCCTGATCGGGGCCCCGCCTGCCCCGGCCGCGACGATGCGCAGACGACGTCGGCTGAGCCGTCAGATGGCCCGCAGGTGGGTCCGGGGCGACACCGTCACGGGCACCGGGGCATCGCGGCGCGTGCGGCAGCCGATGAGCCACGGCGCCAGGTCGTCGACGTCCATCGGCCGGGCGAGGTGGTAGCCCTGCACGGCGCCGCAGCCCAGCTGCGCCAGATGTTGCCATGCGTCGTGGTCCTCGACGCCTTCGGCCACAACGTGCAGCGACAGGTTGGCGGCCAGGTCACAGATGCTGCGCACGATGACCAGGTCGCCGGCGTCGCGTGCGAGGTTGGTGACGAAGCTGCGGTCGATCTTGACCTCGTGCACCGGAAGGCGACGCAGGTAGGACAGGGATGAGTAACCCGTGCCGAAGTCGTCCACCGAGATCTTCACGCCGACGGACCGCAGAGCCTCGAGGACCGCGATGGCGCGATCAGGGTCGTTCATGACGCTGCCCTCGGTGATCTCCAAGGTGAGCCGGGAAGGTGGTAGCCCGTGCCGGCGCAGCGTGGACTCGATCGTGGGCTGGAGCCGGGCGTCCAGCAGGCTGCGAGGCGAGAGGTTGACCGATACGTCGAGGTCAAGACCACCGGCGCGCCATCGGGACGCGGCGGCGATCGCCCGGTCCAGGACGATCCTGGTCAGCTCCTTGCCCAGGCCATGGCGCTCGCCGAGGTCCAGGAACTCCGCTGGGGTCAGGATGCCCAGCCTCGGGTGGTTCCATCGGATCAGCGCCTCGACCCCGTAGACCCACCCGGTCGTGGTGCGGGCCTGTGGCTGGACGTGGACCGTGATCTGCTCCAGGTCGATCGCCTTGCGCAACTCGGCGAGCAGGGCGATCCGGGAGGCCCCGCCCTCGCCCGGAGTCTGCTCCGGCTCCGCTGGCGCGGCGATGTCCCCAAGGAACGCTGCGCCCTTGGCGGTGCCGTCATACAGCCGGATCCCGCCGTCGGTGACCTTCGCCGCATACATGGCCTCGTCGGCGCATCGCAACAGGCCGGATACGGTTCGGGCGTGGTCCGGTGCCAGGGCGATGCCGATGGAGGCGTCGACGGCCACCTCGATGCCTTCCAGCTCCAGGCTCTGGACGATCGAGCCGTAGATCGCCTCGGCGACCGCGAAGGCGGCCTGGGCAGAACCGGCGGTCGGGTCGAGGACGGCGAACTCGTCTCCGCCGAGCCGGGCGATGGTCGCCTCCGCACTGACGGACGCTCGCAGCCGGTCGGCGACGTGCACGAGCAGCTCGTCGCCGCTGTGATGGCCCAGGGAGTCGTTGATCTCCTTGAACCCGTTGAGATCCAGGACCAGCACGGCGAACCTGCCGCCCACGCTCTCCAGACGGGTGAGCGACTGCTCGAGGCCGTCGCGGAACTTGGCCCGGTTGGCCAACCCGGTGAGAACGTCGTGCAGCGCCTCGTGGCGAAGCTGGCTGAGCAGCCGTCCGTTGCGCAGAGCCAGCGCCGCCTGGTTGGCAGCCGTCTCCAGGACCGGGATGTCGCTGGCGAGGAACGCCCGCACGTGGCCCATCCGGTCGGCCACCATCAACGTGCCCAAGACCCCCGACTCGTCCCGGAGCGGCACCACGATCGCCTCGCGATGTCCCAGGGCCGCCAGCTGGGCCGCCTCGGGTGCCTCGGCGTTCCCGCGGGCGAGTAGCAGGGGTCCGGCGCCGGCCAGCACCGAGGACCACGCGGCAGGGTGGCTCGAGGAATGCACGAACTGCGTGCTCATTAGATTCGATCCCGGTGGCAGGATCCATCGCCGGTCGGGGTGATCGGGACCACCCAGCAGCACGACCTCGGCGGCCTCTGCCCGGAGCAGCTCCCGGGCGCCGCTCAAGATCGTGTCCAGGACGCTCTCGACCTGGTCGGCCTGGGTGACGGATCGGCCGAAGTCGTACAGCCCCGCCAGGCTGACGTGTCGGTCCTTGAGCCGGGCGTGGGCCCGGTACCCGGCGACCAGAGCTCCGCCGACGACGAGTAGTGGGACGGAGGTCAGCGGATCGGCGTGCAGCGCGGAGACGGCCACCAATCCGACGCACCCCACGATGGCGGACAGCGGAGGGTAGCCCAGCAGCTCGGCGCGCAGGTCGCTCTGGTCGACATCGCCCTCATGCAGGGCCACGACCACGAGCACGAGCAAGCCGTCCAGCGCACCGGCAAGAGCGACGGCGAAGACGGCGACCACCCATGCCCGGGCCCCGAACGAGGCATCCGGCCTGCCCACCGTATGCAGGACACACAGGGTGACCGCGACCCCGAAGACGCGAAGGGTCGCGTTGAACAACGCCTTGATCGCCGGCTGGCGTTTCACCACGACGTATACGGGGACGGCGGCCACCACGACTGCCAGCAGCATGTCTCGCGGAGTCGATAGGAACAGGGCCAGCGTCAGCGGGACCTCGCTGACCGAGATCGCTTGTGCCTCGCGACGCACCTGAATGTGGAAGACCACAACCTCGGCGACCCAGAACAGCGGGATCAGCACCCACCAGGGCAGGGTCGGCGCAAGGACCGACGACCCGGAGGACATCGGGGTGGCCGCCCACAGCAGCGCCGAGACGGTGAGCAAGGCGACGACCATCGCCGACGCGCCGACCGTCGGGGACGGTCGGCGAGGCCAGTTCAACGGCAGTCACCTCCTCTCCCTGCTCCGAACCCGTCACCTGACGGGCCCGGCGGGGGCGCGACGACGGCCGACCGCCATCGGCAGCCGGCCCGCAGCCCAGGCGCCTCCCTATCTCATCGGCAGGAGTGGACGGCCCTTCACCTCACACGGGTCAGGACCAGGAGCTGTCGGCCCAGGACGAACCAGCCCAGGACGACCCCGCCCAGGACGACCCCGCCCAGGACGAGCCGTTCCACGTGCCGGTTGCCCAGGACGAACCCGCCCACGACGACCCGGCCCAGCTACTGCCCGCCCACGACGACCCGGCCCAGCTACTGCCCGCCCACGACGACCCGGCCCAGCTGGAGCCGTTCCAGGTGCCACCGGCCCAGCTGCTGCCGGCTGCTTCGAGGGTGGCCATGGTGGCCGCGTTAAACGGGCGGCCCATGATGTCCCTCTCGCCGGTCAGGGTCACCCCGTTCAGGACCAGATGGGCGTCCCCACGAGAGGCTTCAAGTGATCCCCGGCCGGTGGCAGGGGTCCAGTTCTGCCGTCCGCTGTCGGTGGGAGGCTTCATCCGGCCCATATTGAGCAGGCCAGCGCCCTGGGCCTGGGCGTCAGCGGCCGGCAATGGCTGGGCGTTCGACCGCAGGAAGAGCTTGACCTGGTCCGGGGTCAGGGCCGGCGACGACTGCAGGAGCATCGCCGCAGCACCGGAGACGAACGCGGCGGCCTGGCTGGTGCCGCTGCCGCGGGAGAACCGGTTGTCGATTCGGCCGGTCGACTTGCGCATGGCGTCGATGTAGGAACCCGGCACCCGCAGGCTCTGGATGCGTACGCCCGGAGCGACCAGGTCGGGGTTGCGCACCCCGTTCCCGCGGCTGGAGAAGTCCGGAATCACGTCATCGTCGACACTTGGGGTGTTGTTCAGGTCGTCGGCGCCGACGGCGATCACGAACGGATCATTGGCCGGAGTGGTCAACCGCCCGTCCGACCCCCCGGAGTTGCCCGCCGAGGTCACCACGACGATCCCGCGCCGCCACGCTACCTCGACTGCGTAGGCCAAGGGGTCGAGGGTGTAGGCCTGGGTGGAGTTGGTGCCGAAGGCCAGGTTGAGCACCCTGATGTTCAGGCCGGGGTCGTCGGCGTGCTGCACGACCCAGTCGATCCCCGCGATGACCTGGGAGACGTCGGAGTTGCCGCGGGCGTCGGCGACCTTCACCGACACGATCCGCGCGTCCGGGGCCACCCCCAGGAACGGCCGCGTGGCCTTCTTGCTCGCCACCGCGTCGACCCCAGGGTCGCGACCGGCGATGATCCCCGCCAGGTGGGTGCCGTGACCGTAGGTGTCCAGGTATCGGGTGGCCGGGTTCTGCGACTCCGGCGTCAGGTCAGGTCCATTGACGATCTTCCCGGGGTCGGAGAGCCCGACCACGGGGGCCACGCCGGAGTCGACCAGCGCCACATCCACTCCCGCGCCGGTTGCGTTGTTCTTCCACGCCTTGCGGACCCCCGTCATCGACTCCACGCTGTACAGCGAGCCGACGTCGGCGGACGGATCGTAGCTCGACCCCGCCAGCGTCACCGGCGAGTCTGCGGTCACCGACGCGACCGACGCCTCGGCGCGCAGGACGTCGGCACCGCCGGCCGGCAGGTCGACGGTGACGGCGTGGACGATCCCGATCCGCTTGCCCGGCTGGAATCCGCGAGCCACGAGATCTCGGACCACGTCGTCCAAGCGACCGGGCACGGCTCGGACGATGTAGGAGCCGCCAGGGCTGACCGCCACCGTCGACGAGCCCGCAGGGTCGGGGGTCGGGGCGGCAGCGGCAGCAGATGGGAGCGTGACGACAGACAGACCGAGCGCACCCACCAGGCTGGTCATAGCCAGCCAACGGCTCACCGGGCCAGCACGGAACGGCCTCATCAGAGTTCCCCTTGTGATCGGTTGCCGGGTTGCCGCCCGCTGGTCGCGTTGTGGCTCATCCGGTCCATGGGACCGAGTCAGGAGTCCCATCGCGGCTACATCCACAGCGAGCCGGACCAGGTTGCGTCGGTCCAGGAGCGTCCGGTCCAGGACCGACCGGTCCACGACTCGCCGATCCACGAGCGTCCGGTCCAGGACCGCCCCGACCAGGTGGAGTTCGTCCACGACCGCCCGGTCCAGGACCGACCGGTCCAGGACCGCCCGGCCCAGGTCTGCCCGGTCCAGGACGTGCCGGTCCAGCCGGTGCCGGTCCAGTCGGTTCCGTTCCAGAAGCCGCCCGACCAGGTGGACCGGGCCGCGGCGAGCTCGGCGAACCGCTTGGCGTCCCACGGCTTGCCGAAGATGTCCTGCTCACCGGCCAGCTCCACGCCGTCCAGCTCCACCCGCGACGTGCCCCGGGCCCTGTCCAGGGAGCCGGTGCCGGTGGCGTAGCCGAAGGACGAGGACACCTTCGGCGGGGCCATCAGCTGAGCTGCTCGAATGTCGAGCACGCCAGCCCCTCGGAAGGTCGTCGACGTCCCGGTCGCCCCGTGTGCGCTCGCCATCAGCATCGCTTTGACCTGGTCGGGCGTGAGCTTTGGGTAGCGCTGCAGCAGGAGTGCGGCGGCGCCGGCGGTGACCGCGGCGGCCTGGCTGGTACCGCTGCCGCGCAGGAACCGGGAACCCACCACGGCCGTCGGGTTGTCCTCAGCGATCACGGAGCCGGGCACGGAGAGACTGGCGACATGGGACCCGGGCGCCACGAGGTCGACATGCCGCAGCAGGTTCCCCCGGGCGGAGAAGTAGGGGACGGTGTCGTCGGCGGTGTCCAGGGTTCCTTGGGCGTCGCTGGCACCGACGGCGATCACCCTCGAGTACATCGCCGGGTTCGCCAGGGTCATCCGGTCGGTACCGTCGTTGCCACCCGCCACGACGACCGCGATCCCGGCGTTCCAGGCCTGCTCGACGGCGTGGGTGAGCGGGTCACTGAGCGACCAGCTCGCGGCGTCGGTGCCGTAGGAGAGGCTGAGCACCCGGACGTTCAAGCCGTCGGAGCGCGCGTGCTCGGTGACCCAGGTGACTGCTGCGATCACCTGGGAGACGTCCACTGCGCCGTCGGTGGCACCGACCTTGAGGCTGACCAGGCGCGCATCCGGAGCGATACCGGCGAACCGGTTCGGGTCGGCGTAGTCCTGCGGCGCACCGACCTGGTCGCGGCCGGCGATGATCCCGGCCATGTGCGTGCCGTGGCCGAAGGCGTCCAGGTTGGCCAGGTTCGGGCTCTGCGAGTCGAACGACAGGTCCGGACCATTGACGACGTTGCCACTGGTGAGGCCAGGGACCGGCGAGACGCCGGTGTCGATCACCGCGATGTCCACGCCGGCACCGGTGTACCCGGCGTTCCAGGACTGGTCGGCTCCGATGATCCGAGCCACGTTGTGCAGCGAGCCCGGATCGGTCGCCGGATCGTACTTGCCCTTCTGGTTGGCCGACAGATCTCCGGTCGTGTTCGTGAGCTCGGCCTCGAACGCGGCCGCGAGCGACGCAGACCAGTCGGACATGGTCGTCGTCGACGTCGTCGCCGTCTTGGACGACTCATTCTTCTTGGGCTTGGCCTCAGCCAGGCCGGCGCCGGGGCCGGCTGCGACGGCCAGAGCCAGACCGGCCGCGGTCAGGGGACGCCAGGCCGTCCCCAGTGTGCGTCGAGCGAACACCATGCCGAACTCCTCAGGATCGTCGCTTCCATGCACAACGATGATGACCCTGAGTTAGCGATCAACTCCATAGTGTCAGTTCAGGTTCACTCCCGTAGCGGGTGGCGGACTCGAACGGCCCTATCCGCCAGCTCACGAAGCGTGGTCACGAAGCCGGTCGAATGCCACGAACCGAACCAGGGCGATAGGCCGAACGAGATCCGGCTGCTCGTCCACGGCGCGTCCGGGGTCGGCGCGCCACAGTGACGCGGCCTGGTGTCATCGCCGTTGGAGAGCGACCCGGTCCCGGACGGCGGGGCCACCTCGGCGGCGAAGCGCCGCGGGTCGTCCGGGTGGTCACCGGCCAGGATGAACGTGCTGAAGCCCTGCCAGACGGCCAGTTCGGCCAGCTGCTCGACCCACTGGGCCGGCGGCCCGTCGAGCAGACCGTCACTGCCGCCGGTGAACGAGCCGGAGATCTTGAGCAGCCGCCGGACGGCGCTCGGGCTCCGCCCGGCCTGGCTCGCCGCGTCGTCGATCATCGCGTTGGACGCCGCGAGATCCCCCGGCTGCACCCGCCCGAGCGAGGGCAGCCACCCGTCGGCGCTCGTGCCGATCAGGCGCAGCATCCGCGGTCGGTAGGCACCGACCCAGATCTCGACGTCGTGCGCCGGCGCCGGACCTCGCTTGGCACCACACGCCCCGCAAACAGTCTGGGTCCGCCCATGGCCTCGATGGCGTCCCAGAACGCTCCCGCGCCCAGCCCGAGCTCGACCCGCCCGGCGCTGAGGCTGTCCAGGCTGGCCACGGATCGCGCGAGCACCGCCGGAGGGCGCAGCGGCAGGTTGGTGACGTTCGTGGCCAACCGGATCCGGCTGGTCCGTGCTGCCACGAAGCCGAGCAGGGTCCACGCGTCCAGGAACCTCGGCTGGTACGGGTGGTCCTGGAAGGTCACCAGATCCAGCCCGATCTCCTCGGTCAGCTGGGCCAGGGACAGGACGGTCCGGACGTCGTCACTGGAGGGGGTCAGGAACGACCCGAACCGCAGCTCGTGTCCGTAGTCGGTCATGCGAACCACGCTCCGAGCCTCTTCCTGCCGGGACGCGCCCGCACCGCCGCGACTGCGGGGTGGAGTGCGCGCACGGCCGCCTCGAAGCGGTCCGAGAGCGTCAGCTCCGAGGCCGGGCACCGCTCGCACGCACCGGTCAGCCGAACCTCGACGACGCCGTCGTGGACGGCGAGCAGCTCAAGGTCCCCGCCATGCCCGCGGACGTACGCACCCACCCCACCGTCGATGACGGCCTGCGCCGCGGCCCGCAGGACCTCGTCCGGTTCTCGCGGGGTGCGCCCCGACCACCCGTCCGGCGTGGCCAGCGCCTCCTGCAAGGCCGACCGGACCCGGGCACCGTCGGCCGGCCAGGCTCGCTGCGCACCCAGCGTGGTCCGGACGCCGACAGGCTCGACGACGAGCGCCTCGAGCGTCCCGTCGTCCACCAGCGCCTGCACAGCGGGCGGCGCCGTGGCGACGGGCCCGACGAAGCCGAGTGTGCCGGCCGGCATCACCCAGCGCAGGGTGCGGTCGTCGCCCTCCGTCACCTCGGGGTGCAGCGGGACCGCGGCGACCCCCTCGTGACTGCGCATCAGGTCACCGCCTCGACGACGGCGCGGGCAAGGAACGCCATGATCCAGGCGACGCCGGACAGGTAGCCGAAGGCGATCGCCGGCCACTTCCACGAACCGGTCTCGCGACGCAGCACCGCGAGGGTCGACACGCACTGCAACGCGTACAGGAAATACACCAGCAGGGCCGCCAGCACCGGAGGCGTGAACAGCGGCTCGCCCGCCCGCGGCCCCTCGTCGACCGTCATCGCTCGCAGCGCGGTGGCCGGGTCCTCGGGGTTGTCCGCGGCGGCCACCTGCCCGAGCGTGGTCACGAACACCTCCCGGGCGGACAGCGAGGCCAGAACGCCGATGTTGATCCGCCAGTCGAAGCCGAGTGGCTCGAAGATCGGCTCGACGAACCGCCCGGCCGAGGCCGCATAGCTGTGGTCGATGACGTGGGCGGACACCGCGGTGTCGTCGCTTCGGTCGATGCCCGCCGCCTGCAGGTCGGCGGCGCTGCGGGCCGGCAGGTTGAGCAGCAGCCACAGCACGACCGTGGTCAGCAGGATGATCCTGCCGACCTTGCGCAGGAAGACATAGCAGGAGTCCCACACCGACGTCGCGACCGAGCGCACCGAGGGAACGCGGTACGGCGGCATCTCCATGTAGAAGGGCAGCAGGGGTCCGCGGCCGCGGCCGATGCGCGAGAAGAGCCACGCCGCGACCATCGCCGAGGTGGCCCCGAGCAGGTAGAGGCCGAACAGGACCGCGCCCTGCGCACCGAACGGCCCCAGGCGTGCGCCGGGGTCGACCAGCAGCCCGATCAGCAGCACATAGACCGGCAGCCGCGCCGAGCAAGTCATCAGCGGGGCGCCCATCATCGTGGCGATCCGGTCCCGGGCGGACGGCAGGGTCCTGGTCGCCATGATGCCGGGAATGGCGCAGGCCAGCGATGACAGCAGCGCCACGAAGGCGCGTCCCTCGAGCCCGGCCTTCGCCATCACCCGGTCCATGAGGAATGCCGCTCGCGACAGGTAGCCCACGCCCTCGAGCAGGGACACCAGAAGGAACAGCAGCGCGATCTGCGGCAGGAAGACAAGGACGCCGCCCACCCCGCCGAGCATGGCGTCGGACAGGAAGCTGCCGAGCCACCCGCTCGACACGTGGGCGTCGACCAGTGACCCCAGAAAGCCGAAGAACTGCTCGATCCCGTCCTGGAGCGGCGCGGCAGCCGTGAAGATGACCTGGAAGAAGGCGAACATCGTCGCCAGGAACACCAGCGACCCCCACACCGGGTGCAGCAGGACTGCGTCGACGCGCTGCGTTCGCTCGTCGACCTGCGGGACGTCATAGCCCGACGAGGCCAGCACCGAGGTGATCCAGGCACTCACCTCGGTAGTAATGGTCGGGGGCAGCACGGGCGGCGACTGCCACTGCGGGGGTGCGGGAAGCAGGGCGCGCAGTCCGGCCAGCTCGTGGCGCCGTCCGGCAACGACGGCGAGAACCGGCACGCCGAGGGCTCGGCCCAACGCGGCGACGTCCAGCGAGCCCTGACGACGGGTCAGCTCGTCGGTGAAGGTCAGCACGACGCACACCGGTAGACCCGTGTGCAGCACGTGGGCGAGCAGCCCCAGCGAACGGGGCAGGGTGGTCGCATCGAGTGTGACCACCAGCCCGTCCGGAGTATGGGTCCCGTCGTCCGTCGGGTCGAGGACGTCGACGACGATCTGCTCGTCCGGGCTGATGGCATCCAGGCTGTAGGTGCCCGGAAGATCCTCGACGAGGACGTCGCAGTCACCCACCGTGGTGGTGCCCTCATACCGGGACACCGTGACCCCGGGATAGTTCCCGGTCTTGGCGCGTAGGCCGGTCAGCGCGTTGAACAGCGTGGTCTTGCCGGAGTTCGGGCTGCCGACCAAAGCGATCCGGCGGCGTTGGATGGTTGCACTCGCCGACCCACCTCCGACGGCATGGGCGCGACTCACGCCGGCAACGTCACCTGGATGCAGCGCGCCTGCGCACGCCGCAGGGCGATCTCGTATCCGGCGATGCGGACGATCGCCGGGTCGGACAGCGGTGCGCGACGCACGACCTGCACTTCGGCGCCAGGGGCGAACCCGAGATCGAAGAGCCGCCGGGCCGTTGCCGCGTCGGCAGCGTCGTACACGGCGATGATCCGCGCAGTGCACCCGCTGCGCAGGTCGGCAAGGGTCGTGATGGCTGGGCGGGGACGTTCGGGCTCGCCGACCGTGGTGTAGCTCTCGCCGACCCGGGTCGCGACGACCCGCTGGCTGAGCAGGGCGGACACCAACGACACTCTGTCGCTCCTTCCTCGTTCCACGGATTCGGCACAACTCTCGGGGACTCCCTGAGGTGAGGCTAACCTCACCTGAAGATCCTTTACAACGACAAGGGGCCGAGGTCACACTCGGGCCACGATGCACCCGAGTTGAACGTGACGAGGGCCCCTGCCCGAGCCCGCGCCGCCGCGGCGAGGACGTGACGATCCTTCTCCTCAGAGCTCATCGCCGGGATCAGCGCCACGTCCCGTTACCTCGGCATCGGGGAAGGCCCTCTGCATCGCGCCGATGCGGTGAGTGATGGCGCCCTCGGGGACGCAGAGCCTGGCCAGGTCCCTGCTGCGCTCGGCGAGGATGTCCACGGACCAGAGCGGATGGTAGGGGTCGGCATCGGCGATGCTCAGCCCTGCGTCGCAGAGATATCCGCCCATCAGGGCGCAGGTGTCGAGGATCGCGGGAAAGGCCATCGGCGCCCTCAGCGGGTGGCGGCGGTGGGCCGGCCGCGCTCATCAGGCAACTGGGCGTCAAGCAGGGCGAAGAAGTCCGGAGTGATGCGGACGGTGCGACGTCTCACAAGGCCTGACCGTGCAGGCGCTCCTCACGGGCAAGGGTGTACTCATGCAACCCCTCGACCAGAGCACGCTCATTCGAGGTGAAGTCGGTCGGGTCCCAGACGATCGAGGCGAGGAAGTGCTCGTGCCGCTCCTGAGGCGTCATGGCCAGGAGCTGCTCGTACGTGGTGACCTCATCCCGACCAGCCATCCATCCAGGATATCGACCACCACCGACATCTCGGGCTCGGGGTCTGCCTTGACACCGAACGGACCGTGATCCCAGCGCATGGGGACGGTCAGGGGAACCGCTCCTACTCGCCGGCCTGCCGCATACCCCCACCGTGCGCGTTTACGCAGGTCAAGGCCAGTTATGAACTGGTGGCGGGTGATGGATTCGAACCAACGTAGGCTGTGCCGACGGTTGACAGTGGGCCCCAGAAACGGCCCTGACCAGCCGGTTTGCCGTCCAGCGAAGTTGCCGCCCCGCCGCTCCCCCGCGGCCAGTCGCACACCATCGTCGACGGTTGGCCACGACTGGACAGCCAAGCCACTCGCCGATGAGGCCGCCACGCGGCGGACGCCACACCACAGCAGCTCTCGCCGATCAGATCCAGGGCCCGCGGAGGTCGATGGCTACGTCCACGAGCTCGATGGCACCATCGCGAGCCAGTTGACCCACGACGGACACCATCGGCACCACCCGACCGGTCTTGATCAGCACGCGATACTCGGTGCGGCCCGGGATGTACTCGAGCAGGTCGTCCCAGCCGGTGGCGAACTCTTCGATGATCGACAGCAGTGCGTACGCCTCGAAATCCGCCGACGACGGCTCATCCTGCGAGCCGCGTTCATCACCAAGTTGGGCGTCGAGGGAAGCGAAGAAGTCAGGGCTGGCTCGGACGACCCGACGAGTCACGAGGCGTTGCCGCGCAGGCGCGCCTCACGCTCCAGTACGCGATCGCGCTGGGCCTCCAAGACGGGCCGGAACCGCTCGGGAACATCATCGAGGTCACGGACGATGCTGTCCTTGAACGTACGCTCCCGCTCCTCGTGCGTCATCTGCTCAAGCTCAGCGACGGTGATCACTCGCACGCCAGCCTCCCTCGAACTTGCTGCCTTCTCTGCACCAAGGTATCGGCCGGATCCGACAACGAGCCAGCGCACCCCACCCTTGATACCCCACCCAGGTATTCTAGACTGCCAAGATCATCCCCGCGCATACCCCGCGGTTCAACACCCAACCAATCACGCAACACTGCCGGGAGCAGTTGCCGGGGAACCATCACCGCTGGTCACAGCGCCGCGTGGGCGGCACGCGGGTTGCCCGGACGGTTGCTCGAACCGCTCCATTAGGACCACCCGGACGCATACCCCCCAGGTCGCCGAGCGAGGACGTATGCGCAGGTCACCGGCGCATTTCGGGTGGTGGCGGGTGATGGATTCGAACCAACGTAGGCTGTGCCGACAGTTTTACAGGGCGGCCCACCAACCCCGCTGACCTGCACCAACACCGACCTCGGCGACATCTCGCCGCACCCTCGCCGCGGACAGTCAGGGCTACTCGTTGATGGTCGCCACCGTGGATGACCTCGACACCCTCGGCGACCCTGGGCCGGCGAGATCCTTAAGGGTCGACGATACATGACCGATCAGTTATGTTGATGGTGTGGTGTGGGAGGTCAGCCTGCACGATGAGGTGCAGCGCTGGTTCCTGGCCCTGTGCCGGGACATCCCGAGTCGGCGGATCTGGTGGCCGCTGCGATCGATCAGCTCGCCGTGGTCGGGCCGACGCCGTGGTCGGCCACTGGTCGATCGGGTCCACGGCAGTAGGCATCACAACATGAAGGAGCTGCGGCCGGCGTCCACGGGCTCCAGCGAGGTGCGGGTGCTGTTCGCGTTCGATCCTGATCGTGAGGCAGTGGTCCTGGTCGCCGGTGACAAGTCCGGTCGCTGGCAGGCGTGGTACCGCGAGGCGATCCCGCTCGCCGACAACCGGTTCGACGAACACCTGGCGACTCGACCGCGACGAATGGCAGAGCAGCCCGGCACGGCAGAACGCCGGGAACCGAGACGACGAGGAGGGCGACAGCAGTGAGCGCGACATTCAGCTCGTGGACCGAGGTCAAGGCCAAGGCCGCCGCAGCCGACCCCCGCTCCCCCGCAGAACGCGAGGCCGGCCAGGCCGCCGCCGCCGAACGGCAGGAGGCCTACGTCCGTGGGCACCAACTCGCCGAGATGCGCAAGAGCGCAGGCCTGAGCCAGGCCCAGGTCGCCGACACCCTCGGTGTCACCCAGGCCCGCATCTCCAAGATCGAACACGGCGAGATCTCCGGTATCGACGTCATCCGCGCCTACGTCACCGCCCTCGGCGGCACCCTGGACGTCGTCGCCACCCTCGGCGACCGCGCCTGGAAGGTCGCCTGACCTCAGGCCGAAGACATGACCCGGATCCCACCAGCGCCTGGGAACACGGGCACCTGCCGCCTGCCCGCACTGACCCGGTCTCAACACGCCACCAGATACACCCCGCCGGGGTATCAGCCGAGTCCGGAAACGTCACCGCGTAGTCGCCGCGAGCACCCCAGTGCCGGCGACAGCGACCACTTGGCCCGACCCCACTGAGGCTGCATCGCCGCAGGTCAGCGCAGCGGGCACACGAAAGGACACTAACGGCGAACGGCGCTAAGAACCGTTCCAACAGGCACGAGCACCGCGTACCCCCCACCATGCGCGTTTACGCAGGTCAAGGGCCAGTTTCGTACTGGTGGCGGGTGATGGATTCGAACCAACGTAGGCTGTGCCGCGGTTACAGGGCGACCCAGAAACCCCGCTGACCAGCGCGGACACCGACTCCGGCGACATCTCGCCGCGCCCTCGCCGCGGATGACTGGCGTTGGCCGTGGAGGGCTGGACACCGCGGGACTCGCGGCCTCGTGTGCCCGGTCAGTCGGCTGCCCGGTCGGAGGTCACCGGTCTGCCGCACTCGGGGCATGTCCTCGCCTGGTCCGCAATCGGGGTCTTGCACTCGGGGCAGTGAAACGGTGGTGGCCCCGACGCTGGGACCGTTGGCGGAGTGCCCACTGTCCGGCAACCCCCAGGCCACCTGGGTCCCAGCCACCTACTGTCGCCGGAGCGCCACCATCTGAACAGTGTTCTACCGTCCCCACCTGGCAGTCCTTGTTCTGGCAGCCCCTCCAGCCCTTGCTGTCGCCACGAGACCTGGCCGCGTCCACCCGTTCCGTCGTGGTCGGTCCTACGATGGGCCTACGACGCTGCGATCGTGAGGGGACGTTGACCATGGCGAAGGACCTGCTCGGCCGCTCCGTGGTTACCGCTGCCGAATTGGACACGATGACGCCGGCCGAGCGTCAAGCCGCCTTCGACGCTTCCATCGTCATGGATCTGTCCTCGCTGCCGGAGGTTTTTCGCGCGCAACTGCTCACCGACGCCGGCGACGTCCTGGGCGATGACGCCAAGCCCGGCGAGGGTGCGGGCCGAGGAGCGGCGCGCGCGTCGTGACCGGACGCCGCGACGTCCGACCCACCCGCGACTTCTACCTTCAGCTGGACCGGCAACTGCCCTCCGAACGCGGCCCCGACGGGCAGCCATCGCGAATCGACTTCGAACTCTACGAGCTCGTCCCGATCCTGGAGCGTTTCGCCAACGGCTGGGACAACCTGCCGCCACTCATACCGGGCCGTGACGACTATCGCGCCCTCGTCTCCACCGGTCACGTCGTCCGTGCCCTGGCTGTGCATGGCCAACTCGCGCCCGATGGCGCAATCGAACTCGTTTGCCTCCGCATCGACACCACTTGGCCCGACGACTCCAGACCGACTGACGGACGGCCCACCAGCGAACCGTGGGCGTCATGATGCGCGATCACGACACGGCGATCCAGCCCAGACCCGCCGGGCACAAGGTGGGGGGACATGACCATCCGTGCGACCCGGTATGGGCGCACCGGCAGATGCTCCTGACCGGCGGCGACACCGACCCGGCACTAGAATTCCTCGCACGCCGTTAAAGCCGCGTCTCCGTTACTCACCCAGGCGGTCCTGGGACCACGACCCAAGAAGTAGCCGGGGCCCCGATCCGGAGATGGATCAAAAGCGAATGCCGTCTCAACGTGCAGTGCGCGCAAGCGGCCGTCCAGTCCATCGCCCACCATGTCGAGCCTCGGGCCCTGTCCCGTCCAGCAGCCTCAAGATCGGCAAGCAAGGCCGGGAGGTGGTCGTTCACGTGGCGCACTCGTGCACTCACGCCAAGGCCGACACCCCATGACTTGGCAAGTTCGGGAACCTTCCTGTATCCCTGCCTCGTCGCCAATATAGCCAACTCAGCGTCACCCCGGTCTCGGGTTGACACCACCTCCGCGACCCCTGGCGCGCCCTCGGCCGTGGTGAACCGGAGATCTGGTATGCGATCGCCGACCTCCACCGCTCCGTCCAAGACGTCAACCTGTACGCCGAGCGCACTACTCATCGCCTGAGCGACGAAAGTCTCGTCGAGGTCCCTGTCGCCCGGAGCCACCCTTGACAATCCCCCAGCGTCGTGCCCGACGACCCGGCAACCGAGTATTGCCAGCGGCGAGCGTGGTCATCCAACCAAGGATGCCTCAGGGCGGCATAGTCCCCGGGGACGGCACATCGCGGGGCACCCGAGACCGTGATCACCAGTCGGACGACGCAACACCCCACGCTGGTACCCCACTGGGGTATTAGGGTCGGGGTCGGAAGGACCGGTTTCCTCGCCGCGTATTCGCCGCGGCCAGCCGCCCACGCTTTCGGGAGCGTTGCCCGGACCGGCACCGTCTGTGATCTGTCCAGGTCACAGCCCCGGACGTGGACACAGACCGTGACCCACGCCCAGGCGCAGCGCAGACGGGCACCGCTCCCACCCGTGGCCGCGCCGCATACCCCCTGCCTGTGCGTTTGCGCAGGTCACAGGACTGTTGATCTTCGGTGGCGGGTGATGGATTTGAACCAACGTAGGCTGTGCCGACGGTTTCTACAGTGGGCCCCAGAAACGCTCCTGACCAGCCGGTTTGCCGCCATCGGAGCCGCGCCCCCGCCGCTCCCCCGCGGGCAGTCGGCGACCGTCGTCGACGGCCGGGCACGGCTGGACACCCGGCGGGGCGGGCGCCTCTTGGGGTCACTCATCGTCCTCATCCTCGATGTCGTGCTCCGGCCCCCAGAGGTCGATGGCGATGGCGATCAGTTCGACGGCTCCATCGACGGGCGACAGCTGGCCGCGTACGGCCACGGCGTAGACAAGCCTGGTGTGCAAGACCAGGGTCCGATAGTCAGGCCGCCCGATGATCGTCATTGGCAGGTCGTCCCACTGGGTGGCGAAGACCTCGACGATGTCGAGTAGGTCGCTGGCGGCGAATTCGGCGCGGGTCGGCTCACCGAGCGGGCCGCGCTCATCGGGCAACTGGGCGTCAAGCAGGGCGAAGAAGTCCGGAGTGATGCGGACGGTGCGACGCCTCACGAGGCCTGACCGCGCAGGCGCTCCTCACGGGCAAGGGTGTACTCATCCAACCGCTCGACGAGAGCGCGCTCGTTCGACGTGAAGTCGGTCGGGTCCCAGACGATCGAGGCGAGGAAGTGCTCGTGCCGCTCCTGAGGCGTCATGGCCTGGAGCTGCTCGTACGTGGTGACCTCATCCCGACCAACCATGCATCCAGGATATCGACCACCACTGACATCTCGGGGTCTGCCTTGACACCGACATCGACGTCGCCGCCATACCAGAGCCGACGACACAGCGGCCCGGGAGCTTCCCATACCCCACCTGGGTATCCAAGCTCGCCAAGATCATCCCCGCCTATCCCCCGCAGCGCTGAGACATCGAGACGGCCACAGCACCCCACGAGCCCGCACCGAGGGCCATCGCCGCAGGTCGGCGAGCTGTCCCACGAGATGGCTGCGGGATCCGACAGTGTTTGAAACCGCTCCAATTGGGCGACCCGAGTGCATGCCCCCCCGGGTCGCAGAGCGAGGACGTTTGCCCAGGTCACAGCAATGCCGGTTACTCAGCGTGTTGTGTTGGCCTTGCTGCGTTCTGGTATCACTTCGCGATCATGTTCGAGGCGTTGTTCATCCTCACCGCCGTCGACGCCGGAACCCGCGTCGGCCGCTTCATGCTGCAGGAAACGATCGGCAACGTCTGGCTCAGGTACACCAACATCTCCTGGAAGCCGGCCTCCTGGTCCGCCAGCGCCGTGGTCGTCGGGTTGTGCGGCTACATGCTCTACGTCGGCGTGAACGACCCGCTCGGCGGCACCTACCAGCTGTCCCGCTGTTCGGCATCTCCAACCAGCTACTCGCGGCAATCGCGCTCGCCTTGTGCGTGACCCTGATGTTCAAGCACGGCAAGGCCAAGTACACGTGGGTTCCCGGCATCGCCCTGGCCTGGGACCTGATCATCACGATGACCGCGAGCTGGCAGAAGGTGTTCTCCAGCGACCTGAAGATCGGCTTCTTCCAGCAGAGGTCGGTCTACTCGGCGGCGCTTGGCAAGGGCCAGCTGCTCGCGCCTGCGAAGACCATGGACCAGATGCAGCAGATCATCACGAACGCCACGGTTGACGGTGTCCTACAGGCCCTCTTCGCGTTGCTCACCCTTACCGTGATCGGCAGCGCGATCCCCGTCTGGATCAAGGCGGCGAAGAGCGGCGGGCTCCCGACCACCGAGATCCCGCGCCAGCCCTCGCACCTCGTTGCGCCGGCGGAGATCTTCGCGACCTCGCAGGAGAAGCAGGCCGTCCGTGAGTACGAAGCCGCCCAGCGCGAGCTGGCCCGTTCCGGTAGCGGTGGACAGCGATGAGGACCGCCGCGCTCCAGGTCGGACGGGGGATCCGTTGGTACCTCAAGCAGGTGAGCGGCGAGGCCAAGTGGGATGAGTACCTCGAGCGCTGCCGCCGCGAAGACGTCGAGCCGATGTCGCGCCGGGACTTCGAGCGGCACCGGACCGAGCACAAGGAGAACAACACGCAGCCCCGCTGCTGCTGAGCTTGATCTTTAACCAGGTTGACCAGCTGCATCCGGTCGAGTCCGTGGCGCAGGGTCCGCGACGTCGCCTGGGTGCTGATCTCGGCGATCCGCGTCAGCAACAGCGCGAGCCAGCCGAGCTGGATGTGACCGCGGATGCGGTCCTCGCGGCGGTGGTGCACGGGCCGTAGGCCAATGGAGGACTTCATCTCGCGCCAGCCGGCTTCGACGGCCAGGAGCTGCTTGTAGGCCGCGGCCAGGTCCTCGGGAGTCAGCGTGGTGTCGCAGGTGCGGAGCAGCCACGTGCCGTCACCCTCGGGGTGAGCAGCGGCCCGGTGCCGATCTGGGTCGCGAACCATCTCAGCCGAGACGGTGAGCAGAGCGACGACCAGCGCCAGCGCGCCGCCCGTCGCTGACGGTCTGCGAACCCAGCTCAACGGCCGTCACCTGCCGTCCCTGCTCCAGCCCTTCACGTGGCGCTCCCAGGACGGCGGCGCGACGACGGGCCGACCGCCACCGGCAGTCGGCCCGCGCGGGCGCCTCTCTCATCGGCAGGTGCGGACGACGCTTCACCTCACGGTGGTCATGACCAGGAGCTGTCGGCCCATGCTTTGCCGGCCCACGAGGACCCGGCCCAGGACGATCCGGCCCAGGAGGACCCGTTCCAGGACGATCCCGCCCATGAGGATCCGTTCCAGGTGCCTGTCGCCCAGGACGACCCTGCCCAGCTGGAGCCGGCCCACGACGACCCCGCCCACGAGGACCCGGCCCACGAGGAGCCGGCCCACGACGATCCGGCCCAGGACTTGCCGTTCCAGGTTCCGCCGGCCCAGCTGCTGCCGGTGGCCTCGAGGGCTGCCATGGTGGCCGCGTTGAACGTCTGGCCGTGGATGTCCTTCTCGCCGGTCAGGGTGACCCCGCCCTGGACCAGGTGGGCGTCGCCGCGAGAGGCCTCCAAGGAGCCGTGCCCGGTGGAGGGGGTCCAGGTCTGCCGGCCGCTGCTGGTGGGTGGGGTCATCTGGCGCATGTCGAGCAGGCCGGCGCCCTGGGCCTGGGGGTCGGCGGCGGGTAGCGGCCGGGCGTTGGAGCGCAGGAACAGCTTGACCTGGTCGGGGGTCAGCGTCGGGGCGGACTGTAGGAGCATCGCGGCGGCGCCGGATACGAACGCGGCGGCCTGGCTGGTGCCGCTGCCGCGGAAGAACCGGTTGTCCAGCCGGCCGGTCGATCCGTACTGAGTGTCGATGTAGGAGCCGGGGACCCGGAGGCTCTGGACGTGCGCGCCGGGGGCGACCAGGTCGGGGTTGCGTTGACCGTCGCCGTAGCTGGAGAAGCCCGGGATGGTGTCGTCGTTGAGGCTCGCGGAGTCGTTGAGGTCGTCGGCGCCGACGGCGATGACGAACGGGTCGTTGGCGGGGGTGGTTAACCGCTGCTCCGCGGCGTTCCCGGCGTTCCCGGCGGAGGTCACCACGACGATCCCGGACCGCCAGGCCACCTCGACGGCGTAGGCCAGGGGGTCGAGCCGGTAGGACTGGGTGGAGTTGGTCCCGAAGGCCAGGTTCAGCACCCGGATGTTCATCCCGGGATCGTCGGCGTGCTGCACGACCCAGTCGATCCCGGCGATGACCTGGGAGACGTCGGAGTTGCCGCGGGCGTCGGCGACCTTGACCGACACGATCCGCGCATCCGGGGCCACCCCCAGGAACGGCGCTGACTTGGCCTTGTTCTGGACCGGGTCGATGCCGGGGTCGCGTCCGGCGATGATCCCGGCCAGGTGGGTGCCGTGCCCGTTGGTGTCCAGGTACCGGGTGCCGGTGCTCTGGGACTCCGGGGTCAGGTCCGGTCCGTTGACGATCTTCCCGGGGTCGGACAGGCCGAGCACCGGGGTCACCCCGGAGTCGATCAAGGCCACGTCGACGCCGTCGCCGGTCGCGTCGTTCTTCCACGACTGTCGGACGCCGGTCATCGCCTCCACGCTGTACAGGGAGCCGACGTCGGCGGAGGGGTCATAGCTCGACCCCGCCAGAGTCACCGGGGCATCTGCGGTCACCGACGCGACCGCGGGTTCGGCGCGCAGGGCCTCGGCGGCGCCGACCGGCAGCTCCACGGTGACGGCGTCGATGATCCCGATCCGGCGCCCCGGTCGGAGCCCGCGGGACGCGAGCTCTCGGACCACGTCGTCCACCTGTCCTGGCAGAGCACGGACGATGTAGGAACCGGCCGGGCTAGCCGCGACGGCGGACGAGCCTGCCGGGCCGGGGCCGGGGCGGCGGCAGCAGCAGGCGGCAGCGCCAAGGCGGAGAGACCGAGCGCACCCACCAGGCCCGTGGTCGCGAGCCATCGGCTCACCGGGCCTGCACGGAACGAGCTCATCGGAGTTCCCCTTCTGATCGGCCGCTGGGTCGCAGCGTTGTCGTCGCGTGATGGGTCGGCTGGTCGGGCATGGGGTCGAGGCATCGGTCTCATCGCGGCTACATCCACACCGCGCCGGACCACGTGGCGTCGGTCCAGGAGCGTCCGGTCCAGGACCTTCCGGTCCAGGCCTCCCCGGTCCACGAGCGTCCGGTCCACGAGCGCCCGGACCAGGTGGAGTCGGTCCACGACCTGCCCGTCCAGGACCGACCGGTCCAGGACCGCCCGGCCCAGGTCTGCCCGGTCCAGGAGGTGCCGGTCCAGCCGGTCCCGATCCACTCGGTTCCGTTCCACGAGCCGCCCGACCACGTGGACCGGGTCGTGGCCAGCGCCGCGAACCGGGCGGCGTCCCACGGCTTGCCGAAGATGTCCTGCTCACCGGCCAGCTCCACACCGTCCATCTCCACCCGCGACGTGCCCCGGGCCCTGTCCAGCGAGCCGGTCCCGGTGGCGTAGCCGAAGGACGAGGACACCTTCGGCGGGGCCATCAGCTGAGCTGCTCCAATGTCGAGCACGCCGGCCCCTCGGAAGGTCGTCGACGTCCCGGTCGCCCCGTGGGCGCTCGCCATCAGCATCGCTTTGACCTGGTCGGGCGTGAGCTTTGGGTAGCGCTGCAGCAGGAGTGCGGCGGCGCCGGCGGTGACCGCGGCGGCCTGGCTGGTGCCGCTGCCGCGCAGGAACCGCGAACCCACCACGGCCTTCGGGTTGTCCTCAGCGATCACCGAACCGGGCACGGAGAGACTGGCGACATGGGCCCCGGGCGCCACAAGGTCGACATGCCGCAGCAGGTTCCCCCGGGCGGAGAAGTACGGGACGGTGTCGTCGGCGGTGTCCACGGTTCCCTGGGCGTCGCTCGCGCCGACGGCGATCACCCTCGAGTACATCGCCGGGTTCGCCAGCGTCATCCGGTCAGTGCCATCGTTGCCGCCCGCCACGACGACCACGATCCCGGCGTCCCAGGCCTGCTCCACCGCGTGGGTCAGCGGGTCACTGAGCGACCAGCTGGACGCGTCCGTGCCGTAGGACAGGCTCAGCACCCGGATGTTCAGCCCGTCGGTGCGAGCGTGCTCGGTGACCCACGTAACCGCCGCGATCACCTGGGACACATCCACGCCACCGTCGGACGCGCCGACCTTGAGGCTGACCAGCCGAGCGTCCGGGGCGATCCCGGCGAACCGGCTCGGGTCGGCGTAGCTCGCCGGCGCGCCGACCTGGTCGCGACCGCCGATGATCCCAGCCATGTGCGTGCCATGGCCGAAGGCATCCAGGTTGGCCAGGTTCGGGCTCTGGGAGTCGAACGACAGGTCCGGACCATTGACCACATTGCCGCTGGTCAGGCCAGGGACCGGCGAGACACCGGTGTCGATCACCGCGACGTCCACACCCGCGCCGGTGTAGCCGGCCTCCCAGGACCGGTCCGCGCCGATGATCCGCGCCACGTTGTACAGCGAGCCCGGATCCTTCACCGGGTCGAACCTGCCCTTCTGGTTGGCCGACAGATCCCCGGTCGTGTTCGTGAGCTCAGCCTCGAACGCGGCCGCCAGCGACGCAGACCAGTCGGACATGGTCGTCGTCGACGACGTCGTCGTCGTCTGGACGATTGGTCGTTCTTGGGCTTGGCCTCGGCCAGGCCGGCGCCGGGGCCGGCCGCCACTGCCAGCGCCAGACCGGCCGCGGTCAGGGGACGCCAGGCCGTCCCCAGTGTGCGTCGAGCGAACACCATGCCGAACTCCTCAGGATCGTCGCTTCCATGCACCTCGATGATGACCCTGAGTTAGCGATCAACTCCATAGCGTTAGTTCAGGTTCACTCCAGCAGTGGGCGGCGGACTCGAACGGCCCCATCCGCCAGCTCACGAAGCGTGGTCACGAAGCCGGTCGAATGCCACGAACCGAACCAGGGCGATAGGCCGAACGAGAACCCGGCTACTCGTCCATGACGCACCGCGCCGTCCTGTCAATGGCCCGCTCGACGTCCCACGGTCGCCGAGCACCCCTGGGATGGGAGCCCCCTCACGTATCTCGCATTGAGCCACGTGACGTCGTCATCGGTCTGGGTTCGCCGGCCGAGGGACCACAGCCTCGGCGACCAACTCACGCTGCCACAGCGGCACTGGCCCTAGATCAACGGACCCGAGCCGCGGCGGTCCTGGCCGCCCCCTCGAGTGCGGTAGACGGGTTCCCCAGCAAGCCTGCCAAGACGACCGGACCCTCGTGGAGGAACGCAACGACCACGTTGGCGATGTCCTCTCGCCAATAGGCCCGCCCGGTCGAGCACGGCGGCCTACCGGCGGTCATCGGTGATCGATGCCCGTGCTCGCGGTGACATCCATCCGCAAGCTCGTCACGACCTCTGAGGCCCGCGCACCTGCCCCACGTGGGGGGACGTCAGCAACTACCCCTGGGGGTACCTATCTCTTTGCGGGGATGCCCCACAACGTTGCCGCGTATTTGCCGCAGCCATCCGGATTCGCACCGTTCCCCTGCCCCGCCCATGAGTCGAGTCTTCGTTCCATGGCGATACCGATATAGAATGCAGATATGTCTCGGTCGGAGCATTGGTCGTCGGTGCTGTCACTGGCCGATGAGCAGTGGGGTCTGGTGACGACTCAACAAGTAGAAGCGATGGGGGTGGCGTGGTCGACGCTGGCGCGCCAGGTACGCAACGGCATCCTGGAACGGGTGGCGCACGGTGTCTACCGAGTGCGGGGCACCGGTGGCATCGAGCACCTGGATCTTCGCGCCGCCTGGCTGCAGCTCCACCCCGCGGTTGCGGTGTGGGAACGAGGCCCCAACCACGGGGTTGTGTCGCACCGCTCGGCTGCCGCGCTGTACGGGATCGGGCATCTGCCGGCCGACGTCCACGAGTTCACCCTGCCGATGCGTCGCCAGACCCGCAGGGTTGACGTACGGCTGCACCTCGGCACCCTCGCCACGGCCGATTGGACGACGCGGAGCGGGCTGCCCGTGACACGGCTGCACCAGATCGCTGCCGATATGCTGCACTCGCGGGAGGAGCCCGAAGCGGTCGGCCAGATCCTCGCCGACGGGCTGCGCGAGGCGATCGAGACCCCCAGGGCGGTGGCCGAGGCGCTCAAGCCTTTCGCGCGCCGGTATGGATTCCCCGACGACGACGGGATCGGGCTCCTGGACTGGCTGCTCGGCCTCAGCGACGAGCCCGAGCGCGATGGCTGGGTGGGTGCGGCGCGGGCCGTCGAGACCGGGACCAGCGCGACAACGAAGGGCGCTCCGTGACCGCGCCCGAGCCGCCGTACGCCACCCCACAGGCCGCCCGCTCCGCGGTCACCGACCGGCTGCGCCGGTATGCCGCCGACAGTCCCTGGCCGCTGGCCGACCTGCAACGCCAGTACGCATACGATCAGCTGGTCGAACGGCTGTACCGCGTGTAGAACGACACCGCACGTGAGGCTGGCGCGGTGGTGGGGCGGCGCTGGCCGTGATGATGGTCGCAGGGGCTGCCTTGGGGTGGCCCCTTGTTCGTGTGCGACGACAGTCTGATCACGTTCTGGACAGCGCAGCGGCCCTCCCCAGTCCTTGGCCGGGCGGGAGGGCCGGTGCTTGGTGCAACGGAGGCACCCGTGGTCATGGTAGGCAGCGACGTCGTCGAGGTCGAGCAGCGTCTCCTGGCCGGGGAGCTGGTCTGCCCGTGTGGTGGGGGCCTGGCCCCGTGGGGGTATGCGCGGGCGCGGTCGGTGCGGGGTGTGGGTGATCTGCGGCCGCGTCGTGCTCGGTGTCGGGCCTGTTTGCTGACGCACGTGCTGCTGGCGGTCTCGTGTCTGTTGCGGCGCGCTGACGGGGTCGAGGTGATCGGTGCGGCGCTGCTGGCCAAGGCGAGCGGTGCCGGTCACCGTCGGATCGCGGTGCGGCTGGAGCGGCCGGTCTCGACGGTGCGTGGCTGGCTGCGCGGGTTCGCCCGTAACGCCGAGGTGGTGCGGTCGGTGTTCACGGGTCTGCTGGTGGCGCTGGACCCGTTGACTGGTCCGCTTGCGGTGCACCGCAGCGTGTTCGCGGACGCGGTGGAGGTAGTCGGGGTGTGTGCCGGCGCGGCCCGTCGGCGTCTGGGGGTGGTGGGCGCGGTGTCGCCGTGGCAGCAGGCCGCGGCGGTCACCAATGGTTGTCTGCTCGTCGCGGGACTGGCCATGGTGTCGATCAACACGAGCTGGCCCTTGGGGTGAGGCTGGTGGGTCAGCGATCCTCGCGACTGGTCGGCGGATTCCCTACGGATTCGCCCGGGAGCGAAGGAGATGCGTGGTGGGGTTCAGCCAGGACGAAGAGCGGGTGCGGGCCGAGCGGGCTCGGGCGGTCGGGTTGTTCCGGTACTCCCTGATCTGTCAGGCGGCCGATGCGAGGTTGTCGACCCGGGCGCGGGGCCGGCTGGTCCGCTCCCTCGCCGGGCGTGAGCACGAGGGGCCGTTCGGGACACCGGTGCACGTGTCGCGGGCCACGCTGGACCGGTGGTTGCGGGACTGGCGCCGGGGAGGGTTCGAGGCCCTGGTCCCGACACCGCCGAAGGTGTCGGCGCGGACCCCGGCGCAGGTGCTGGAGGTGGCGGTGGCGCTCAAGCGGGAGGTCCCGGCGCGGACCGCGGCGCAGATCGCGGCGATCCTGCGGGCGCAGTCGGGCTGGTCACCGGACGAGCGGACCCTGCAACGCCACTTCGTGCGCCTGGAGCTGAACACCCGCCCCGACGGACTGCCGCCGGAGGCGTTCGGCCGGTTCGAGGCCGAGGCACCCAACCAGCGGTGGACCGGGGACGCGCTGCACGGCCCGACCGTGGGCGGGCGCAAGGCCATCTTGTGCGCGTTCATCGACGACCACTCCCGGCTCCTGACCGGGTATCGGTGGGCCCGCCGTGAGGACACCGTCCGCCTGGAAGCCGCGCTGCACAACGGCCTGACCGCCCGCGGGATCCCGGAGTCGATCTACCTCGACAACGGCTCGGCGATGATCGACAAGCAGTTGCAGCGGGCCTGCGCCGTGCTGGGTATCCGTCTGGTGCATTCGCGGCCCGCCCAGCCCGCCGGGCGGGGGAAGATCGAACGCTTCTTCCGGACCGTGCGCGAGCAGTTCCTCGTCGAGATCGGTTCCGGCCGTGAGCTGGACGACATGACCCACCTGAACACCCTGTTCACCGCCTGGGTCGAGACCGTCTACCACCGGCGCGAGCACACCGAGACCGGGCAGGCGCCCCTGCACCGCTGGACCACCGGTTCACCGGTCGGACCGACGGCCGGACCGCCAGCCGGGTCCTCACCGTTCACCCCGCGGATGGCGTCGGCGGCGCAGCTGCGGGAGGCGTTCTTGTGGTCGGAGTGGCGCACCGTGACCAAGACCGCCACCGTCGGGTTGCACGCCAACAAGTACGAGGTCGATGCCGTGCTGGTCGGGCGCAAGGTCGAGCTTGTCTTCGACCCGTTCGACCTGACCCGGATCGAGGTCCGCTGGCAGGGGCGGTCCATGGGCGAGGCTGTCCCGCACGTCGTCGGTCGCCACGTCCACGCCAAGGCCCGCCCCGACGAGGCCACACCACCGCCACCGGTGCCGACCGGGATCGACTACCTGCACCTGGTCGAACAACAGCACACCACCGAACTGGCCCACCGCGTCCAATACGCCCACCTGCGTGCCGAACCCGCGCCCGACCAGCCCGTGCCCGATGAGCCCGCACCCGACGAGCAGGTCCCGGGTCAACTACAGCTGCCCGGCATCGGCGGCGACGACGAGGACGCGACCAAGGACGACGCAACCGAAGACGACGCGGGCGAGGACGCTGTCGCTGACGACACGGTCGAGGTGACGCCATGATCGAGAAACTGAGGTCGACCTACGGCTTCACCAAGACCCCGTTCGGGCGGGCGTTGGCGCCGCAGATGCTGCACCGCCACGGCACCCACGCCGAAGCGGTCGCCCGGATCGACTGGTGCATCAGTGAACGCGGCCTGGGCGTGGTCACCGGCGAGGTCGGCGCCGGCAAGACCGTGGCCGTGCGGGCGGCCCTGGCCGCTCTGGACTCCAGCCGCCACACGATCATCTACCTGGGGAACCCGACCGTCGGCGGCCGCGGCCTCTACGGGTGCATCGTCACCGCTCTGGGCGGCGTCCCCCGCTTCCACAAGGCAGCGTTGATCCCGCAGACCATGGACCTGCTTGCCGCCGAGGAACACGAACGCGGCCGCCACACCACCGTGGTGCTGGACGAGGCGCACCTGCTCGGCGCCGACCAACTCGAAGAACTCAGGCTCCTGACCAACAGCGAGATGGACCTATTGACTGCACTACCGGAACCGTTCTCCCAGTTCAGCGCACAGATGCCTGCTGGCGCCGCTACGGTCCCCGACCATGATCGGACAAGACGAGCCGTGGCGGGACCTGGCGGCCGTGGTGGTCCCGTTGGTGGGCTCGCTTCGGGCCACGGGCGATCCGTGGGCGCCCTACCGGGTGTTGGACGCATCGGGCGAAGTTGTCGAACCCGTCGCCGCATACCTGGATGATCTCCAGGCGGCCGGGCGCGCCGCGAGCACCCAGCGCTCCTACGCGCTGGACCTGTTGCGGTGGTTCCGGTTCTGCTGGGCGATCGAGGCACCCTGGGACCAGGCGACCCGTGGCGAGGCCCGGGACTTCTCCCGTTGGCTGCAGATCGCTGACAAGCCTGTCCGAGCACGATCTGGCTCAGCTTCTGGATCGGTTGCCCGCGCCGCACCTGGGACACCGAACGCGTTGACCGGCAAGCCGTCACCCGGTCGCAAGTTCGCCGCGGCCACCGTGGTGCACAGCGAGAGCGTCCTGCGGCACTTCTACGACTTCCACCTCGAGGCCGGGACGGGCCCGATGGTCAACCCGTTCCCGTTGGCGCGAGGTCGCCGCGGCCGGGGTGGGAACGCTCATCACAACCCGATGGATGCTCACGACAATCAGCGGTCGGGGTTGTTCCGACCGCGGTTGGCCCAGCGGATCCCGCGCAGCATCCCCGATGCGATGTTCAACGAGTTGTTCGCTCGGCTGCCGTCGCTGCGGGACCGGGCGTTGGTCGCTTTCTGGGTGTCCACCGGGGCTCGGGCTGCGGAGCTACTCGGTGCCCGTCAGGCGGACGCCGACCCGGGCCAGCAGCTGATCACAGTGATCCGCAAGGGGACTCGGGCGTTACAGCAACTGCCGGCCTCCCCGGATGCGTTCGTGTGGTTACGGCTCTACCAGGCACAGAGTGAAGGACAGGTCCCGCGGGGAGGGGACGAACCGTTGTGGTGGACGCTGCGGCGACCGTTCCGGGCGTTGACCTACCACGCCGCGCGGGCGATGTTCACCCGCGTCAACGCGACCAT
>CAVRVD010000015.1:0-399967 GCA_963724535.1 uncultured Actinomycetota bacterium | reverse complement strand
CCCTGGTCAGCGCGTTTCAGGAGTTGTGGATGACTCTCGCTGAAGATCATCCGTTAGAAATCCGTTAGAACGTACGGACACGTACGTACACGGATATATCCGGTCCCGGGCGGACGGATGCTGGTCAGATCCCACCCAATCTGGCGCCCAGACGCCTCGCCGGATCGATCGCTACGGGCGCTCGACCGTGCTCGGTTGGCCAACTGGTTGGGTTCGGTTTGGTCGCGCCGGGCCGCGGTTGGTCACCGTCGGGCCAACCGGCTGGCCGTGGGTGGGTGTGAACACGGACCCGAGCGCAGAACCCCGGACTGCTATGACACATCGACGCGCCACGCCTGGCGAGCAGCCGAGTCGCCGACCATGGACCCTCGACGAGGTCCGCCGCCTGGGCTTGACGACCGACCTGGAGACCGCCGCCGAGGTCATCGGCATCGGTCGGACACTGGCCTACGACCTGGCCAAGCAAGGCGCCTTCCCCGTTCGGCTGCTCCGTCTGGGTCGCCGGGTCCTCGTCCGGTGCCCGATCTGCTCGCGTTCCTGGGGGTCGATCCGGGGGAGGACGACCGATGAGGGTCTCTGCCGTGACCGGGGTTGATCACCGGGCGGCCGCACAGCGCCCCGCCTGCTGGAGTACCCGAAGGGCCCCGCAACTGGGCCGTGACTCGACCGCGACGGGCCCGAGACACGTCGAGGGCGCCGGCGGGTGGCCGCGGGTCAGGACCTGCTCCGGCTGGCTCACCAGCTGCAGCCTCGCGATCAGGTCATCGCTGCCCTCCTCGTCGAACACCGTGTGCTGACCACCAGCCAACTCGCCGCCGTCCTGTTCGGCTCGCTGTCGGCCGCCCGCACCCGGCTCTACCGGCTCCGTGCCCGGGACTGGGTGGTCTCGTTCACCCCGGTGCGACCCGGTGGTCGGGTGGAGACCCACTGGGTGGCCGGCCCGGTGGCTGCTCGCTACGTCGCGGCCCAGGACGGCGCTCTGCCGCCGACGCCGAGGGCGTGGCGGGACCGGGCCGAGGCCATCGCCGCCAGCGCGCACCTGACGCACACCGTGGGCGCCAACCAGGTGTTCGTCGACCTGCTCGCCCACGCGCGGACCCACCCGGGCACACGACTCGCCCGCTGGTGGGGACCGGTCCGGACGGCCGCCGCGACGGGGCAGCGAGTCCATCCCGACGGCCACGGGGTCTGGACAGCAGGCGGATGCCAGGTCGGATTCTGGCTCGAGTACGACACCGGCACCGAGCCCCTGCACCGCCTTGTGACCAAGATCGACCCCTACGCCCGACTCCGGCGAATCGGTGGACCCGACTACCCCGTGCTGTTCCATCTGCCCAACCAGACCCGCGAGGCCAATCTGCATCGCCGGCTCGCCGAGTGTGAGGATCGGCTCCTGACCACTGTCGCCACGACCACGCCCGCCACCGTCGGCGGAACCGAGGCCGGCTTGGCGGGGCCGGTGTGGCTCGTGGGCGCCCACGACGAGCGGCAACGGTTGATCGACCTGCCCAGCACACCAGGCCGACCAGGTCCCTACCACCCCGGTCCGCCCACACTCGACCAGGATCCGCTGCGACTCCTGGGCTTCGGTTGACGGTACGCGGGGATCTGAGACGTCCCTGTGGGCGTGGTGGTATGTAGGGATCAGGTGAAGTTGTCCGCGGAGAAGGTCCTTCTGTCCGCTGTTTCCTCGGCAGACGGTGCAGCGCACCGATGTGTTGGCGAGCGACGGGCCATCGAAGTTGTCCTCTTCTTCGATCACGGGATGGTGTGGGTGCCGAGAACTCTGTAACCGTCATGCGACCTGCGCATATTCATGGATCAACCCACCGAGCCGGTCACGTCGTCGGAGGGTGACGTCGGGGTCTGCGGGGGCTGTTGGGAGTGCACGCAACGGTGCGGCTTGGCTCAGGGCGCGATGGGGTCGATGGGTGTTGAAATGGGCTTCGTACTCGCCCAGGGCAGTCCTGGCGTGAGCCGCGTTGACGATCAGGATCCGGTCGAGCAGCTCGCGGCGGACACTGCCCACGAACCGCTCGCAGATCGCGTTCGCGCGAGGCGCCCGGACGGGGATCTTGATCACGTCGGCGCCGACGTTGGTGAACACGGCGTCGAACGCGTCGGTGAACTTGGTGTCCCGATCGCGGATGAGGAACCTGATGCGGCGGCCGGCGTCGTCGAGGTCCATCAGCAGGTTGCGGGCCTGTTGTGTCACCCACGCCCCTGTCGGGTGGGCGGTGACGCCGAGGATCCGGACCTGGCGGGTGGCGTGCTCGACGGCGAAGAACACGTAGAGCCGCGTCAGGGTGATGGTCTCGAGGTGGAAGAAGTCGCAGGCCACGATGCCCTCGGCCTGGGCTGTCAGGAACTGTTGCCAGGTCGGGCCCGACCGTCTCGGCGCCGGGTCCAGTCCCGCAGAGTGGAGGATCGACCACACCGTCGAGGGTGCGACCGTGTAGCCGAGCCCGGCGAGCTCGCCGTGGACCCGGCGGTAGCCCCACGTCGGGTTCTCCCTGGCCAGGCGTGTCACCAGCGCCCGAAGACCCGCCCGTGTCGGTGGCCGTCCCGGCCTCTTCCTCTCTTGTCCAGCGGCTGGCCACCAGCCGACGGTGCCACCGCAGGATCGTGCTGGGTGTCACGAGCATCCCGATCCGTCGTGCCCGCGGCAGCCGGAGCGCCAGCGCCGCGATCACGGCCCGGTCCACCCACGACAGCCGCGTTCGCCGATGCTGACGATGCAGCACCTCCAACTGGTGGCGTAGCACGAGGATCTCGGCGTCCTTGGACGTCTCCGACCGAGCCAACAACCCCAGCCAGCCGACGAGACGACGAGCGATCAGGTACCCCAAGACGCAGTCCCATCGCGAGATCATGACATCCCCGCCGCGCCGTGAACGCCCAGGTCAACGCCCTGAGCCGAGTTTCTCGGCACCGACAGGATTCCGTGGGTCCAGTGCAGAAACGTCGCCCAGGACCAGGTCGAGGATGCCGGCTGTTCCTCGGGAGGGAGCCGAGTCCAGATGCGGAGCGAGCTCGTCGAACGCCACCCGTGTCAAGCCGTGATCAGTTCCAGACCGTGGAACTCCGCGAAGTCGGTGTAGTCCTTGACGTTCATCGTGGCCAAGGGAAGGCCATAGGCCACGCAACTGGCCGCGATCCACATGTCATTCTGCGGGCGCGGTCGGCCTCGCTTGCTTGCCGCAGCAGCCAGGACGCCCCAGACATCCGCGACGGCGTCGCCCCCGGGAAGCGTGGGCATCCCGGCAAGCCATGTCGCCAGCCGCTGGCGGTTGTGTGGGCCCCAGCTGTGCACCTCGGCCCACTTGGTCAACTCGGCTCGTGTGACAAACGTGATGATCGGATCGAAACCGACAAGGCGGTTCAGAATCGGCGCCGGTCGGCGCTTGAAGCTCTGCGAGGCGACGTCGGTGTCCAGCACGACTGCGCGAAGCGCCGGAGTCATCCGAGATCGGCCTGACGCCACTCCCGGACGGCCGCGACGAACTCGTCCACCTCGTCATCGGAACCGAACACATCCGGCTGCATCAGGTCATCGACCGATTGGACCGGGTGGGCGCGCTTGGCCCGCACCAATTCCTCCAGCGCCACCTTGCCGGCGCCGTGGTCGGCTGCCTCGAATGAGAGACTGCTCGTCATCGCCCACCTCCTCCGGCGTCCAACGCTCCTGCCAGTGTCCCACCACGGGCCCCCGCGCGACATGGCCGAGCGCCCAGGTCGTCCTGAGTGACCAACTGAGTGACAACGGCACCGGATCGCGCCGCATCATGGCGGACGCCTCGGAACTCATCGTCGCAGCCCAGCCCGAATGAGGGCAGGTCAGAGCCTCACTGGACGTGCCTGATAAGGAAGAGGTCACAGGTTCAAGTCCTGTTAGGCCCACCGTCTTTGCCCTGGTCAGGGCCGGGTTCTGGTCCGGTTCGTTCGGGTCCGGACGGGCAGTGGGCAGCAAAAAAGGCAGCGAGATGGTGGCCACGGGGTCGGGGTCGAGGCCGCGGTACAGCGGCGCCGACGTCACCCTCCGACAACGTCATGGGTGCGTCGGGCTCCTGACGGTTGTCAGCGACCTCGTGTCACAGTGATTCGGCCTCCTGGAGCAGGGCGTTGGCCTGTCGTAGGAGCCCCTTCGCCCTGCCCGGGGTGATCAGATTCGGCGAGTAGTGCGCAGCGTCCTTGTCGGCGAGCAGCCGATTGAGCTTGGTGGGCAAGGTGGTGTTGCCGAGCGTGACAGTGCGCAGAAGTCCTACCGCGTGGTCGTGGTCTTGGCCGCGGCTCCAGCTCCCCAGTCGTACGCCACAGATGGCGTCCGCGGCGGCGATGCCGGCGAGGACGGCCAAAGCGGCTGCGACGTGCGCCTCGTGCTCATCTTCGGTGAGGACGAGTTCGGCGACCTCGATGAATGCTCGAGCTTGCGCGCGGCGGGTGCGGGCTTCGGCGGGAGTGCAGGTAGTGACCCGACCGGCTGATCGAGGCGTCATCGCTGCCCGCGCAGGAGATCGAGCAGGCGCGCGCCGGATAGGTGAACCTCGTCGGCCCGCCACGAGTCGACCAGGGGATCCTCCCGACGAGCCATCTCACCGAGCGTCGCCGCGGTCAGGTCGAGCAGTTGGGCAGAGTTGCCCGTCCACGAACGGATCTGGCCGTCGAGGTGGGCGAGCTGATCCAGCCACCTGTCCTCGGCGGCCGGGTCCATCGGCTCGGGACGGACAACCAAGACGTCGATGTCGCTGTCGGAATCGGCGGTGCCTCGGGCGAACGACCCGAAGAGCCCGACGTGGGTCGGCGTGACCTGCCAGGTGGCCACTTCGCTGCGGATACGGTCGACGACGTCCTGCCTGACCCGGGTGAGGGCCTCGATGTGCGGCACCGCGACGTGATCACGGTTCAACAGGTAGATCGGGTAGCGCCCAGGGGTGTCGACCAGGACCACGCCCTGATCCACCAACCGTGAAAGGACCTTGCGAACGCCCTCGTCGCTACCGCGGCCGAGACGGCGGTGCACCTCGGCCGCCGTGCACCCCGCGGTGGTCGCCGCAAGAACGTGGAGGACACCGGCATCGAGCGTCGGCGCCACTGTGGCCAACGGAAACGACAGATCCACGCCCGCCATACTCCAACAATAGTTGACATGAGTCAATAATAGTTGGGGTGGGAACCGGCTCCGGGTAGGCCCAGTGTGCCGCCTCGGCGACGCCGTCGATCAGCTTGGAGTTCAGCGACGCCCCGACTCCAACACCGACCACCGGCACGAGCTGGCCGATCTTGCGCTGCGTCAGGCGACCTCCAACTGCACCGCGAACCGTTGGGCGACACGCGGCAGCACATGCCTGTTGAGCTGCTCCCAGGCCGCACGCCGGGCGGGCCAGCCACCTCCCCTCGTGCGGGCGGTTCGCCGGACTCGACGTGGGTCGTCTCCGTGGGTGAGTGGTGGGGAAGCTGCGGTCACCGCGCCGGCGACTGGCCCTCTCAGTTGCGTGTGGCCAGCCCGATCGGGCGGGCGGCATTCGAGTTGCCGGCGGTCCGCGGGGGCGCGCCGGGGCGTGGTTGGCCTGTGCTGATGGTTGAGACCCCGAGGGTGGACGCGCGCGCGTTCCGCTGCCGGGGGCGTGGCTGCTGGAACGTGGGTCGTGTCGGTGCGTGACAGGGGTGCAGCCGTCGCCAAATGATCAAGGTTTGTGAAGACACGAGACCGGATGGCGATGGCTGCGGCCACCAGCGTAGACCTGGCTGGGTGGCAGACCGAGTTGGACGCGTTCCTGGCCCGGATCGGTCCGCGGTTCGCCCGGGTCCGAACCCCGCGGGCGGGTGGGCGCGTTCGTGCGGGGGCTGGCTGAGGCACCCCGGGTTTCCGCGAGCCAATGGGTGGTCGATCGCCGAACAGGCCGGAGAAGACCAGCCACGGGGGAGGCCGGGGTTCTCCCGGGGCGAGGCGTGTCACCAGCGCCCGAAGACCTGCCCGGATCGGTGGCCGTCCTGGCCTCTTCCTGTCGGTGGTCCAGCGGCGGGCGACCAGCCTGCGGTGCCACCGCAGCATCGTTGCGGGAGTGATGAGCATGCCGACCCGTCGCGCCCGCGGCAGCCGCAATGCCAACGCCGCGATCGTCCGGTCCACCCACGACAGCCGCGGCCGCGGACCCTGACGGCGCAAGACCTCAAGGCTGATGGCGCAGCACCAAGATCTCGGCGTCCTTGGACGCCTCCGACCGAGCCAGCAGCATCAGGCCGGCGATGAGACGTCGAGCGATCACATACCCCAGCCGCAGACCCACCGCGAGATCACCGCATCGCCGCCGGAGCGTGAACGACCAGGTCAACGCCCTGAGTCGGATCTCCGGCACCCACACGGTTTCGGACCGCGTTCGGTGCAAGTTACCCGTCGGGTGCCCGACATCGATCACCACCTCGACGCCGGGTAGCAGCCCAGGTTCAAGGGGTCCTCGCAAACCCGCCTAAACGTGCCGAGGGAATTGGCGTCCAAGGCTTCGGCAGCTCCGTGCCTTGATCCCACGTCAGCGCGGCGGTGCCCTCGGGCTACTCCTCGCTCTTCTCCAGGGTGACCATCTCGTTGGCCAGAGCGAAGAAGGTCGGCGCCCATAGACCTATGAAGATGCCGAAGCGCTCGGCGTGGGCGCTGTCGCCCGAGGACTTCGCCGCACGCCAGGTCGCGATGCTCGCCAGGATCGACACGGCCCCGGCGACCTGGAGGACGTCGCTGCTGATGCCCAGCGAACGCATGTGCTTAACGATCATGATCACTCCTTAGGACGATGTGGCCAATAACCTCACATGCTCTGGCGGACGCCGCGACTCCAAACCCGGGGCTGGGTGGGCCACTGAGGTGCGTTGAGTGCGGGTGCGTCCCGGTACCGTGGCCGGGTATGGGTTTCGACCGTTGCGGGCGTGGGGTGGATCTCGGGCGGATCGGAGCGTGGTGACAGAGGGCTCCAACGGCGTTGGACGCCAAGGCGCGTGAGTGTGGCGTCCCGATCGTGTTCTTCCAAGAGGCGCACCCGCCGGGACCTGGTCGACTTCGGCCGAGAGCTCGACGGGGCCGAAGGCGTGCACCTGCTCAAGGGGCTCAGGGCGGACACGTTGATCCTGGTCGGCGGCCACACCAACGTCTGCGTGCACGACACCTTCGTCGACGCCCACCAGCACGACTATTACTGGCGGGTCGTCCAGGACTGTGTGGCCGGGTCGAGCGTGGACGCGCACGATGCCGCTCTGCGGGTGATGGAGCACCTGCAGACCGGTGCCGCACGTCGTCGGCGGAAGTCGTCGTGGCGCTACAGGACGCGGTCGAGGAGGGGAACCGTCCAGTGGTCGGGGCCGGCCGTCCTCGGCGCGGCCAGGTGGGGCATCAGCTCGGAGATCCGCTGCCGCGCGGCTGCCTGCGCCTGCGCGGCTGCCTGCTCGCCGGTCGACGGCTCGAACGACCGCCCGAAAGGGCGACGCGCTCGTAGACGCTGCGCACGATGTTGGCCAGCGAGGGCGGCGAGTAGGCCGGGGACCCAACCGCTGCAGCAGCGACTGCATGGCGACGGTGACGAACGCCTCCAGCTGAACCAACAGGACCACCGGGTGCTGACCGCTCGCCTCCGGCGGGCGGTCGGCACAGATCCGGTGGACCAGTCCGCTGAGCAGCTGCTGCCTGACCATCAGATCGGGGTGCGTGACGCCGTCGGGCCGCACCTGCACGAGGGCGTCGTTGACGTGTCCTGCGGCAAGCAGGGTCACGTGCCCCGCCAGCAGCGCCCTGTACGTCGACACGAAGTCGGGTTCGCCCAGCATGGCGCCGCTGCACGCCAGGAAGGCGAAGGCGTCGGCCTCGAGCTCCTCCTGCTGTTCGACGGTGAGGCCGGCGAGGTCGGCCCCGCGCTCCGCGACGATCTCGCGGGTGGTCAGCAGCAGCGCTTCGTCCTGCGCCACGCCGTCGGTGCGGTGTCCGAACAGCAGATGGGCGAGCTCGTGCGCCACGGCGAAACGCTCGGCGTCGGCGATCCGATCCTCCCGGCCTGCGGTCGTTACGGTCCCGTCGTCCGCGGTGGCGACCACCGGCGCAAGTCGGCTCGCGTCGTGCCACCCGGCGCGGTCCTGCTCCAGCCGTACCCAGATCCGGTGGATCAGCTCGTCCGGCAGGGAGGTGAGCTTCTGGTCCCTGGACGGCGTCGCGCCGGAGTTCAGCAGAGCCGCAGTTCCCTCGCGCAGGGCGCGCAGGAACAGCCGGAGCGCGTGAGGTAGGCGACGACGACGTTGCTGAACTGCAGCGTGATCTCGATGCCTGCCGCTGCCCCGCGGGACCACGCCATGGCGTTGACCTGGCCGTCGAGGGTGCGCCCGACGAAGACCTCCTGGGCGGCGTCGTGCCCCCGTCCGGCCGGCAGGCGCGAGATCACCCACTGCACGGACTCCTGCAGGCGCAGACGGACGTGGTCGGCCCGTGCTGAAGGTCAAGACCCCGAGGGTGGACGCGCATGCGTTCCGCTGCGGGAGGCGTGGCTACTGTCTTTCCTATCCCTAGTTAGTTTCTATTGATCAGAGAAGGGCGGTGAACGACAGTGCCTCGGGTGATTTCACGGTCTGTTGCCGAAGTGGTGGAGCAGCTCGAGCTCGACGGTGACCTGTTGGTGACGGTGGACAGGCTGACCAGTGTCATGTCCGAGCGTGGTCTGCGGGGTGATCCCCGCCGGCTTGGGTATGAGCTTCAGCGCGCTGGGTGGCTCGGGCGGCTGCGGTCGCGGCACGTCTGGGAGTTCCTGCCCGGTGCTCGTGGTGGTGCCTATGGTTCGGGGGACCGGTTCATCGAGTTCCGGGCTCAGCGTGCGGTGGATCCGACCTGGGGGGGTGTGCTCGCCATGGAGTCCGCCGCGTCCGTGCTGGGGCTGGCTGCACGCATCCCGGAGCTGGAGGTCGTGGCTCTGCCCCGGGGCGAGCCGTTCCCGAAGGCCTTCGTCGGGCAGTGGCGGCACGTGCGGGTCGATTTCCCTGAACTCGCGCTGACCACCATCGACGGTTTGCCGTCATGGAACCTCGAAGGCCTCCTGGTCGGGATCGCCGCGCGTCCGTCGGCCTACCACGACGTCGCCGGGCTGGGGCAGTGGCTGGCGCAGGTCGACACCGTCGACGTCCAGACCGTCATCGGCTTGCTTCGCCTGATGGGTGCCGCGACCCGGCAACGGACGGCCTACCTGCTGAGCGTCACAGCCGACCCGGACACAGCATCGGCCGTCCTCGATGCCTACCCGCCCGCCGGCACCGCGTGGCTGGGACCCCGAAGGGCGGGCGGCCTCTTTAACACCCGGACCCAGGTCAGCGACACCGTGCTGCACCCCTACCTCAGCGTCGGGTCCGGCGCATGAGCCGGATCACCGAAGGCCACCTCGCGCGTCACTACCAAGGCGTCAAGGGCGGCCGCGACGCCGCCCTGCTGGACATCGCCCAGGACCACGCGCTGCACCTCCTGCACGAGGCCGGGCTGTTCGACCGTGCCCTGGTCTTCAAGGGCGGGACGGCACTACGCAAGTTCCGCGCCGGCAGCGCCGGCCGCTTCTCCACGGACCTCGACTTCGCGGCACCCGGCGAGGAACTCGCGCTGACCGCCCTCCAGGCCCTCGACGGTGTCGAGATCGACGGGTTCTCCTTCGCCCTGGACAACCTAGGCGACGACGGCCGCCGCGCCGACCTGCAGATCGCCACCCCGTTCGGGACGCCCCTACTGCCAGCACCCACACTTGACTATTGTATCGCGTAGCGATACGCGATACAGTCCCGGGTGTGATCGTCAGCTTCCGGCACAAAGGCCTGGGGCGGCTGTATCGCGACGGTTCGAAGAAGGGTGTGCAGGCCGCCCACGTGCCGAAGTTGCTGCGCATCTTGTCGGCGTTGGACGTGGCGCAGGTCCCGGACGATCTTGCAATTCCGTCGTTTCGGACGCACCCGTTGAAGGGCGGTCTTGCGGGGCATTGGTCGATCTGGGTGAACGGGAACTGGCGGGTGACGTTCAGGTTCGTGGAGAACGACGTGGAGCTCGTTGACTATCAGGACTACCACTGAGCGGGAGGTGAGGACGGTGGTGATGAAGAGCCCGGTGCACCCGGGAGAGATTCTGCGCGAGGACGTGCTGGCCGAACTCGGTCTGAGCGTCGTTGAGGCGGCGTCGCGGCTGGGGGTCTCGCGCGTGGCGTTGAGCAGGGTCCTGCACGGGCATGCTCGGATCAGCCCGAATCTGGCGGTGCGGCTGGAGGAGGCCGGGGTGGGGACCGCCCGCGCCTGGCTGACGATGCAGTCGGCCCACGACCTGGCGAGCGAGCGTGCGTCCGGGGTGCCGAAGGTCCGTCGCCTCGACGAGGTCGCATGACGATCGCCCTGACTCCCTGCCACGTCAGCACACGCGAACGGACACATGCGCGCAGCGGTGGGTGACCTGGACGCTGCCGTACCGGGTGGGTCTATGACGCGTGGCGGTGGCGGGCCAGGTACTCCTCCAGGGCCTTGCGGGCGGCCGCTGAGACCCTGGTCCCCTCTTTGTGGGCCTGGGCCTCGGCCTCCTCCCGCAGTTCCGGGGGGAAGCCGGAACGTCACCTGCGGTGAGGATCTCGCCCGCCCGGTCAGGGAGGGCCGCCAGGGGCCGGTCTTGGCGTGCATGTCGGCGACGGCCTCGTCCACCGTTGTGTCCGCCGCCTTCCTCCTGGGTGCCATCACGTCCTCCGGAACCCGTGGGCATGGCATGGATGATCAAGAGGTAGTGGGGGAGGCCGATCCACTGCAGACGTTCATCGCCGCCAGCACGTGTGCCGTGCCGATCAGGTGCTTGCAGGCCGACCGGGCGAACCTGACCCGCCGCACCCTCGTATTACTGCAGGGCATGATTCTGGCGGCAACCCGACTCTCGTTGGCACAGCCGCACCTCCTGTCCCCCTGGGCGCAGCTGCGTGGCGTCTCGTGTGCGTCGTCGGGAACGGTTCAATCGCCCTTGGTGTGCTTGGCCCGGGCGACGATCAGCGGGTCGGCGGCGTACACGATGTCGGGATCCTTGCCCTCGTAGTCGAATTGGTTCAAGAAGGCGCGCATCGCGTTGAGCCGAGCGCGCTTCTTGTCGTTGCTCTTGACGGTCAGCCACGGCGCGTGCCTCTTGTCGGTGTGGTCGAACATCGCCTGCTTCGCGGCGGTGTAGTCCTCCCAGCGGTCCAGGCTCTCCAGGTCCATCGGGGACAGCTTCCACCGCCGCACCGGGTCGATCTGCCGAATGGCGAAGCGGGTGCGTTGCTCCTGCTGGGTCACCGAGAACCACAACTTGGTGACCGTCGTCCCGGACTCGACCAACATGCGCTCGAAGGCCGGCGCCTGACGCATGAATGTCTGGTACTGCTCCTCGGTGCAGAAGCCCATCACCCGCTCGACACCCGCCCGGTTGTACCAGGACCGGTCGAACAGCACGATCTCGCCCTCGGTCGGCAGATGCGCGATGTAGCGCTGGAAGTACCACTGGCCGGCCTCGCTGGAGGTCGGCTTGGTCAGCGCGACCACCCGCGCGGCCCGTGGGTTGAGATGCTCCATGAACCGCTTGATCGTGCCGCCCTTGCCCGCGGCGTCCCGGCCCTCGAAGACCAGCACGTGCTTGGCCCCGACGTCCTGGGTCCAGTACTGGAACTGCAGCAGCTGGGTCTGCAGTCGGTACTTCTCATTTTCGTACTCCTCCCGGTCGAGCAACTCGTCATAGGGGTAGTCCTCGCGCCAGGTCTCGACCGCCCGACCGTCCGGGGCGAGCAGGGTCGGATCCTCGCCCTTGCTGCCCTGCACGGTGTAGCCCTCCGCGCGCAACGTGTCGATGTACTCGCGAAGGCCCATTTTCTGCGTCATGAACCCATTCCAGCGCATCATGACCCGTCAGTCGCTGCGGACGGACGAGAAGGTGCACGGCGTGTCTGCTCCGGCGCTCGTCGTGATGGGCGAGCGCGACCGGGACTTCCCCTCCCCCGCCGAGGAGGCGGCCCGGATCGCCGACCGGCTGCGCGGCCGGGCGCTCATGGTCTCCGCCGCAGGCCGCTACCCCCAGTCGCAACGCCCGGACGTCGTGGCCCAGGCGGTCATGGACGTCCTGCGTACGGCGCTCTGGTCGAGAGTCTCCCCCAAGGGGAGTTCAGTCCGCCGCACGGTCGGCGAAGGAACAAGCGGGCAGATCGAGTGCGTGTGGGTCAAGGGTGACAAACCCCCTCCGTCACGTTTCGCATGAGCCCTGGTCATAGCGCTTTCGATGCTTCAGCGAGGGCTTTGTTGCGTCACCGGGCAGCGGTGAGGTCGCGGAGGATGCTGTGGGCGGCCGCTTTCGCGGTGGTTTCTGTCGGAGGTTTGCCCGACCAGGTGTCCAACCCAGTACGCCGACTTTCTCATGCCCGGCACGGAAGGTACCGACGCTCTCTCATAGAACCTGAACGCTGGAACCCCTTGAGAGCCTGGGCGTGAAGGAGCTCTTTGAGAGCCTGGGCGTGAAGGAGCTCTTTGAGAGCCTGGGTGTGAAGGAGCCCTTTGAGAGCCAACTCGAGAGGCCCAACGTCCAGTGACGAACTCGTCACCCGGGCTGCGGCGACCGCTGCGATCGTGGCCGGCGGCGTCTATCTGACGTGGCGATCCGCGGCCCGTTCGCGAGTGGCGCGCAATCGCTGATAGCGACGGCTGTGCTCATCGGCGCACTCGTATCCGGTGTCTTCCCCGTCGCGGCCACGGTTCCGACCTGGCTCCTCGCGTGGGCACCGTTCGGGATCCTCGGCACCTACGCCCGGCACAAGCTCGGTCGCGGGACGATGGCCTACGGCGACTGGATCCGGCATGGGTGGCGGACCATCGGTGCGGATGCCAGCGCGTTCGTGGCGGTGTTCGGTCGTCGGAGCGCCGCCGCGGAGAACGCAGAGGCCGCGAGTGGATTCCAGGTGCTCGGCCGCCTTCGCCTCCTCACGTTGGCGATGGTCGGCCTCGACATCGGCCTCGCCGCCCCGGCGAGCACGATCCTGTGGCATGACCTCTTGCCACCTGTGGGCTGGTGAGCAGGCGGAGCGAGTCACCTCGCTGGGGTGATGGGCCTGCCAAGCGACACTGGCTGAGCGTGCGGGGCCCACCCAGCCCCGTCAACTGCCGCCGGAGCAGGTCATGATCGCTGCGCTGGCGTTGCGGCCGCCGCCCGCGCGACGGATCGGGATTCTGGTCACCCCCGGCACGACGCTGCGGTGGCACCGCCGGCCGGTGACACGCCGCTGGACCACCGAGGGCCGCCCCGAACGCGCGTACCGCCGTGGTCCCGCACTGGTCGACGCCGGGGTTGCCCGTGACGAGGCCACGTTCGGTCAGGCCGGCCGGGGGACCGCGGTAATCGTTCCGCGATACATGCCCATCGTGCAGGCGTACTGGTAGGTGCCCGGGTCGAGGGCGGGTAGTTCGATGAGGTTGTGACCCGGGCGCAGCACCGTGTGGACGCCGAGGTCGGAGGATTCGAGGCTGATGGCACAGGAGAAGCTGTCCTGGGAGTCCAGATGCCAGTGTGTGGGTAGACCGGCGTAGATGACGGCGTCGCCGGGGTGGTAGCCCGCCGAGTTCTGCACGCTTTGCAGCGTCTGATCGACGGATGTCGCGGTGAGGGACGGGCCGGGTCTGGCCTGGACCGTGACCCAGGGCCGGCGCGCTTCGGTGAGCTGGAGGACCGACACCGCGTTGAGCGCGGCGAAGCCCAGGACCACGACGCCGAGCAGGCGCAGTGCCACGCCACGGAAGCTGCTGGAGGCCACCGCGGGCAACCCGGCCAAGGCCAGCAGCCCAGGCATGGTGCCGATCGCAAAAACGCCCATCACCAAGGCTGCCTGGGCCGGCGAGCGGGTGGACAAGGCGTAGATCTGAACGGCCTGGGTGAATCCGCACGGCACGAAGAAGGTCGCCGCCCCGGCTGCCGCGATCCCCAACGGGCCTGCGGCTGGTGTCAGCCCGACCCGGCCGGGCAGCCTCGACAACCCCTCGGGCAGATGGGGCACCCACGCGGCCAGCCGCGGCGAGATCTCGGTCAGGCGTACGCCCAGCAGGAACATGACTGCGGCGGCCAGCAGAGTCAGTGCCGCCACCGCGACAGGGGGCAGGGCTACCCGTGACCCCACCGCTCCCAGAGCCGCGCCGAACCCGGCGAACCCGGCCAACCGGCCGGCGTGGAACGGCGCTTGGGAGCGCATCAGGGCCCACGCGTGTCCGGACTCAGCGGCAACGCTCCGCTTCGACATCGCGGTCGCGCCGACTGCCAGCACCAGGCCCCCGACCAGCGCCATACAGGTGGACACGCCTGCCGCCAGGCCCAGCGCTGCGAAGAGGAGCAACCCGGCCGAACTCGGATCCACCAACAACCCCGGCAGACGGCCCGAGACCTCGCTCAGGGCACCGCCGATCACGATCACCAGCACCGCGGCGATTCCGAGCGTGGTCCACGTGCCCCGGTCCCGGCTGACCCAGGCGGCCGTTCCCACCCGGTAGCCAGCCTCCTGTACTGCTGCTGACACTGCGGCGCGATCGAGCGGCACGTTGCTCACGACCACCACCCGTCCGCGGACCGCGCTGGTACTGGCCGTCACGACTCCGGGGATCCGGCGCACCGCCCGGGAAACGCGGCGCTCACAGGCAGCACACGTCATCCCGTCCACCCGCACGACGCTTCGAGCGCTGCTCCTCGGCATGGACATGACCCTAGGGTCTCGTCTGTCGAGAACCCGGTAATCGTCATGCGAGGTGCGCGTATTCGTGGAGTAGGCCGCCGAGGCGATCATGCTGGACGAGCGTGGGTGTCTGGCACCCGCGATCGGTTCTGCCGGAGCTGTCGGCGTGGGTTGTGGCGATACACTTCCCTGCCGAGCGAGTGACCACAACGCTGGCCGACTTCGACGACGCACCCCTGCCCGGCCGGCTGCCCCCACCGACGTGGACACATTTCGGGGCGACCGCCGCGCTCATCGTCGACGGACGCGCGAGCGTCCAAGGCGATCTCTACGCCACCCCCCGCATGGTCTGACCCTGCGCGCCGACGGCGGCATGTCCGGTGGCCCGTACCAAGCAGCACCCAAGGGCCGGGGCGCCCTGTCGGGTTCGATGGCCGCCGCGGCCGCCCGGGTCTCCACGGCCGGAATAGGAAGGCGTCGTGCTGGGTTCGCTAAGATACCCCCCAGGGGTATCACTCGCAACGCTCCGCAGAGAGAGGCCCCACTCCCCCGGATCCGAGGAAGACGAGACGATGCCGACCACGCACGAAGACCGCGCAGCAACCACGGACGACGTGGGCCCTCGCCAGCACGCCGACGTCGCCGGTCACCACGGCGAGGCCGCCGGTCCCGGTCAGCAGGGTGGCCACAGCGGTCACGGCGGTCACGGCGACCACGTGGCCCAGTTCCGCCGACTGTTCTGGATGATGCTGGTCCTGGCTGTTCCCGTCGTCGGTTCCGCGCCGATGTTCGCGATGCTCATCGGCTACGACCTGCCGGACGCCGGCTGGGTCGAGTGGGTCTCCCCCACGCTGGGCACGGTCATGTACCTCTGGGGCGGGCGGCCGTTCCTCACGGGGGCCGTCCGCGAGATCCAGGCCCGCAGGCCCGCGATGATGCTCCTCATCGGGCTGGCCATCACGGTCGCGTTCGTCGCATCCTGGGGCGCCAGCCTCGGGGTTCTGCGCCACCAGCTCGACTTCTGGTGGGAGCTTGCCCTCCTCATCGTCATCATGC
Source organism: uncultured Actinomycetota bacterium (assembly GCA_963724535.1). Taxonomy (GTDB): domain Bacteria; phylum Actinomycetota; class Actinomycetes; order Actinomycetales; family Kineosporiaceae; genus JADJPO01. Next base: position 384,212 of record CAVRVD010000015.1, on the reverse strand, counting down.
TGCTCGGGCACTGGATCGAGATGCGCTCCCTCGCGCAGACCACCTCCGCGCTCGACTCCCTCGCCGCCCTCCTCCCGGACGAGGCCGAGCGCGTCGAGGACGGCGGCACCGTCACCGTGTCGCCGGCCGAGCTGCAGGTCGGCGACGTCGTCGTCGTGCGTCCCGGCGCCTCCGTCCCGGCCGACGGCCGCGTCGTCGACGGTCGAGCGGAGATGGACGAGTCGATGGTGTCCGGCGAGTCCCGCACCGTCGGCCGCGGCGTCGGGGACCCGGTCACCGCCGGGACCGTCGCGACGGACTCCGGTCTGCGCATCGAGGTCACCGCGACCGGGGACGACACGGCGCTGGCCGGCATCCAGCGCCTCGTCGCCGACGCCCAGGCCTCGTCGTCACGCGCCCAGCGGATCGCGGACACGGCGGCGGGATGGCTCTTCTGGTTCGCCCTCGGCTCGGCCGCCGTCACGGCCACCGTATGGACGCTGCTCGGGCTCCCCGATGAGGGCGTGGTGCGCACGATCACAGTGCTCGTCATCGCCTGCCCCCACGCCCTCGGCCTGGCGATCCCGCTCGTGGTGTCGATCGCCACGGAGCGCGCCGCCCGCGGCGGGGTCCTCGTCAAGGACCGCCTCGCCCTCGAGAGCATGCGCACCGTGGACGCCGTCCTCTTCGACAAGACCGGCACCCTCACCCGGGGCGAGCCGACCGTGACGGCCATTGCCTCCGCTGCCGACCTCGACGAGGACGCGGTGCTGACCCTGGCCGCCGCGGCCGAGTCCGACAGCGAGCACCCGCTCGCCGGGGCCATCGGCCGCGGTGCGTACGAGCGCAACCTCGTCGTGCCGCCCGCAACCGGCTTCACGTCCTCGCCCGCAGTCGGCGTCACCGCCACGGTCGACGGTCACGAGGTCCGGGTCGGTGGACCGCGGCTGCTCGAGGAGCTCGACCTGGACGAGGTCAACGAGGCGAGCACCTGGCGCGAGGCCGGAGCGATCATCCTCCACGTCATCCGCGACGGGCGGGTCGTCGGCGGGCTGGCCCTGGCCGACGAGGTCCGGCCCGAGTCGCGGGAGGCAGCGGAGGCCCTCCACCGGCGCGGCGTCCAGGTCGTGATGATCACCGGGGACGCCGAGGCCGTCGCCGCGGACGTCGCAGCCAAGCTCGGCATCGACCGCTACTTCGCCGGGGTCCGCCCCGAGGACAAGGCCGCCAGCGTCGCTTCGCTGCAGCACGAGGGGCACAGGGTCGCCATGGTCGGCGACGGCGTCAATGACGCCCCGGCGCTGGCCCAGGCCGACGTCGGCATCGCCATCGGCGCGGGGACCGACGTGGCGATCGCGTCCGCGGGTGTCATCCTGGCCAGCGACGACCCACGCTCGGTGCTATCTGTCATCGAGCTGTCGCGGGCGTCGTACCGGAAGATGCAGCAGAACCTGTGGTGGGCGGCCGGGTACAACCTCATCTCGGTGCCGCTGGCTGCGGGCGTCCTCGCGCCCATCGGGTTCGTCCTGCCGATGTCGGTGGGCGCGATCCTCATGTCCGCCTCCACCGTCGTGGTGGCTCTGAACGCCCAGCTGCTGCGCCGGCTGGACCTGCGCCCGCAGGCCAGCACCGCCGCGGCTCTACGCGGCTGACGCCAGCGACCCCTGTGCGCGTCGACGATCCCCCCGGCAGATCGTCAGCCAGCACGCCGACCCCGGCGGAACCCGGCGCACGGTCTCCTACCCATCGGCCATGGCGGCGAGCAGCTCCTGGGCCAGGTCGGGATGGTCGATGAACGGGTTGCGGTTGCCCTGACGAGCCTGGATGGCTGCGTTGCGGTGTTGTTCCCACAGCCCAGCCGGGTCTGCGCGGTGCCAGTCGAGCAGCTCAGTGAACCGCGCCGGGTCCATGGTCTGGGGATCGATCACACCCGGGTAGCGCAGGGCGATGTAGAACACGGCGCGTGCTGCGGCGCCCTTGCCGCGCGCCGGCTCGAAGGCGTCGGTCTCGCGCTTGCCGCAGTCCTGGCGCACCACTCGGATCTGGGCGTCGGCCTCGGCCTCGGGCTGCTCCGGCTCGGGATCGGCAGCACGATGCCCGTCGGGGTAGTCGGGGAACTCGGCGTACGGGGTGTTGCCGCGGAAGCTGTTGCACCGCGACTCGCAGGCGAACAGGTGGTGCAGGTCCCCGCGCATCGGCTCGGCCTTGCCGAACCAGCTCTGGGGCACCACGTGCTCGCAGTTGAACGGCAGTTGCTGCTCGAGCTGCTCGGCGATCGCCGCGGCGTCCTGCTCGGCGAAGACAGCGAGCGCGGCGGCCCGCCGGGCACGGTTGGCAAGCACGGCGAAGTCGGCCCGGATGAGCTCGGCCGGCTCGAAGCTCTGGCCGGTGTACAGGCTGCGCAAGGTCCGGTCGGGCTGCAGGTCCACCCACGGGTAGAGCTCACGGGACGGCGAATAGCGCGGCGTACGGACGTGGGTGTCGCGGAGGAGTCGCCCCAGCTGGTCGGACGGAACGTCCGCGTAGTAGGCGCGGCCGGCCTCCTCGTCGGCGTCGGCATCGAAGTAGGGCTGCTCCTGCATCTCCTCGATGGCCAGCAGCGCAGCATCCAGGTCGGCCATCGCGGCCGCTGACCCGCCTGCCGGCGTCGGTTCACTCACAACCCGGGACTATCCCGCCGAAGCCTCACTGTCAAGCCCGGGGGACGTCACGACGTCGGCCACATGGACGTGGATCGTCTCTGGTCCCACTGGCGGGTCGACGGGGCCCAGCAGGTCCTTGAGCTCGGCGGCGACCCGGTCTCTCACGCCATCGGCGAGCGGGATGAGTGGCCGGCCGAACTCGGCCGCGATGACGACGATGAGGCCCGTGAGCCGGTCATCGTCGAGATGCGCACTGATTCGGCGGGGTTGCGCACCCGGCGTCTGCCGGACGACGACGCGAAGGTGGGCCACGAGCACCCGTTCGCTGATGTGCACTGGGCCCCCAGGCGCGGCCGCGAGCACGGGCCACGAGCCGGGGGTGGCGGCGAAGACGCGGTCGAGCACGCGCTGGGAGGCGCGGGCCCATCCCTGGTCGCCTGCCGCGCGGACTGCCTCGGCCAGCCGAGGGAAGAGTGGGTCGCCCGGGGAGCCGGACCCGGGCCTCGATGGGCGCTGGTGGGGCTCGTCGGGAGTCAGCGCCATCGGACCATCCTCTCCGAGAGCGTGCGGCGGGCGCGATGCAGCTGACCGCGGACCACCGTGGGGTTGGCGGCGAGGATGTCGGCGATCTCCTGGTAGCCGAGGCCCTCGACCTCACGCAGGAGCCAGCAGGCACGCTGCCGCCAGGGCAGCTCCGCTAGGGCGGCCTCGAGCGCCCGGGCCAGCTCGCTGTCGATGAGCCGCTGCCAGGGGTCGCTGTCCGGCCCTGCGGGCCGCGGGCTCAGGAGCGCGTCGTCGACCGGTGTCGGTCGGCGACGTCGGCGGGTGTTGAGGGCGGCCCTGGCGATGATCCTGAGCAGCCACGTACGCAGGGTGGCGTCGCCGCGGAAGTCGGCGATACCCCGCCAGGCCCGGATCAGTCCCTCCTGGACGGCGTCCTCGGCGTCCGCGTGGTCGCGCAGCATCCCCCAGGCGTACCGGTACAGCACCGGGCCGTGACGGTGGACGATCTCGGCGAAACTGGCCCGATCACCCAGTCCTGCCTCGGCGGCGAGGTCCTCGTCGGTCTGAATCGTGGTCTCCGGCGGTCAGGTCACGAGGCACGTCACCCCGTTTCGGGCACCCTACCCGGCCCACTTCCCTTGGTGTGACGTAGACCACACGAGTGCCGGCGTGAGGCGTTCGAGGGTGGGGGTGTCTACACACCAGAGGGCCGGCGATCGGCCGGATCCTGGGTACGGCAACGATCAGGAGTGTGGACGTGACGGAGAAGACGCTCGACAAGTCGGCCGACAAGACCAGCGGGGGGACGGCGACCCCCCGAGGGACCGCTGTCCTGGTCACCAGTCATGGCAAGACCTCGATCTCCGAAGGAGTGGTCGCCAAGATCGCCGGGGTCGCGGCCCGCGAGGTCGCGGGAGTGCACGCCCTGGGCAGCGGAACTACCCGGGCCGTGGGTTCCCTGCGCGAACGGATCCCCGGCAGCCGGACGAACTACTCCCAGGGCGTGGCTGTCGAGGTCGGGGAACGCCAGGCTGCGGTCGACCTGGACATCGTGGCGGACTACGGGGTGGCCCTCGCCGACCTGGCCGCCGGGATCCGCCGCAACGTGATCGGTTCAGTAGAGCGGATGACCGGCCTGGAGGTCACCGAGGTGAACATCGTCGTGCATGACGTGTTCCTGGAGACCGATGACGACACCGAGCCCGCCGAGTCCCGGGTTCAGTGACAGACGTAGGGCCTGATCGACCAGACCGGCCGGAACCGTCCGCAGCGGGCCGGGACCCCGTCGACGACCTTGTCGACGTGGTCCTGGGCGTGTCGGGCGTGGAGGGCCTGCACGGTGGGGTGTTCGGGGAGGTTGCGACCTACCTGCCGGGCCGCCGCGTGACCGGTATCCGTTCTCGCGGTGAGGATGTGGACGTGCATCTGGTGCTCGCCTGGGGGCAACCGGTGCTCGCCACGGCAGACCGGGTGCGTGAGGCGTTGCGACCCCACGTGCGGGGACTGGTGCACGTCACCGTGGAGGACATGATGGCTCCGCCCCGCACCGGCGGCTCCGCGGGGGAAGGCACGCGATCACCGCAGCGGCCCGGTGGGGCCGATGGGTGAGCCAGGACCGTCCCCTCGGGTGTCGGCATGGCGACGGGAGCGCCGCGACGTCGCCCGACGACTGCACCCCGACCGCGGGGGCCGGACCGCGGAGTACCTCGCCGCTCTGGCCGACGTCGACCGCCGGTACGGTCTGAACACCGGGGACGGGCTGCACCCCCGAGGTAGGCGAATCTCCGTCCGCGTGCGGCGAATGCTGCGGGACGCCCGGCGCCGCCGGCGCCACCTTCGCAGGGCACTGCGCGGGGCCCGCGGGCGGCTTCCCCGCGGCGTCCCGGGCGCCCGCCGCTACGTCGACCTGGACGAAGGCTCGGGCCCGCCACCCAGACCTCGGCGCCGAGACACGGCACTGTGAGTCGGCACCACCCATTCCCTGACGATCCGGAGACAGACATGAGTACATCGACCATCGGGCTGATCGCGGGGCTGCTGCTGGGGATCGCCGCTGCCGTAGGAGGCATGTTCGGGTTCCTGCTTGCCCTCGTGCTGGGTGTCGTCGGCTACGTGGTGGGTGGCCAGCTCGACGGGGAGTTCGATCTCGCCGCGATCCTGCGAGGCGGACGCCGTGGGTGAGGACGCCCCGGACCCGGGCGGGCGGGGACGGCTGGTGATTCACCCGCGCGTCGTCCGCCGAGTGGCGGAACGGGCTGCGAGCGAGGTGCCCAGCGTCGTGACGGCGTCCGGCGGCCTGCAGGGACGGCTACGCCGCGGGTCACCCTCCGCCGAGGCTGTGGTGGCCGGCCGCCGAACCACCCTGCGGGTGGACGTCGAAGTAGCCTGGCCCGCCCAGCTCGCGCACGTGACCGCCGCCGTCCGTGACCGGGTGTCGGCCCAGGTACAGGCGCTGGCCGGCGTCGAGGTCGACCGGGTCGATGTCGCCGTCCCACGGCTGGTCCTGGAACGGACCGCGGACCGACGGAGGGTGGAATGACCGCCGCCGGCACCGCGCCGACAGCTCCCCTGAACAGAACCGAACGCTCACCCCTGCCTGCCGCAGACCCACCCAAACGGCTCGGTGCGACCCACTGGCTGGGCGGTGTGATGGCGGCGGCGCTGGCCGCCTTGGGGGTGGCCGCGCTCCGCGACGCCGCCGTCGCCGCCGACTGGCTGCCGGGCCCTGCCTGGACGGTGCAGGCGCTCGACCTGGTGGACGGCCTCGGGCCCAGCAGGTGGCAGCTGCTCGCCGGCCCGATCGCCGTCCTGCTCGGAATCGGGTTCATCGTGGCCGCGCTCTCCCTGAGGCGCCGCCGGTGGTTCACTCTCGGGACGGGGTCGGGTCTCTACCTGGACCCCGGCGACGTCGCCCGGCTCGCGACGGCGACCGCGCAGGACGTGGACGGCGTTGTGGGCGCCTCCTCGGCCTGCAGGGGGGGACGGCTGAGCGTCCGCATCGAGTCCATCGCTGGGCCGGAAAGCGTCCGCGGCATCGCGGAGGCCGTTCGGGTCGCGGTGGATGAGCGCATGTCGGTCCTGCGTCCGACGCTCCGCACTCAGGTGCACTACACCAAGGGCCGTGGTCGCGGATGAGCCGGACGGCGAACGCCCTGAACCGAGTGGTACTCCTGGCCGTGGGGTTGCTGCTCCTGGTCGGGGGGGCAGCCACCACCGCGTGGGGCTCGGGGCGGTGGCAGATCGCCAGTGGGGTCGTCGACACCTCCTCGGTGACCACCGTCATCGAGGAGGCCTGGTGGCCGTGGGCCTCGGCAGCGGCTGGTGTCCTCGCCATCGCGTTGGCAGTGCGCTGGGTCAGCGCGCTCCTGCTCCGATCCCCCGTGCGAACGGTGGGACTTCCCGGGTCGGGTGCGCAGGGTCGGCTCACCGTCCACGCCCCGGCACTCGTCCGACTGGCGTCGGAGCTGCTCGGCTCGACCCTGGGCGTTCGGTCCACCCATGGTCGCTGCGTGCGCCACCGGCAATCGCTGGTTCTCGAGCTCACGGCCACCGTCGAGCCCACCACGAACCTGGAGGTGCTCGCTTCGGCCTACACGCAGGTCTCGACGGAGCTGTCGGAGGCTCTTGAGCGCCGCGACATACAGGCACGGCTCCTGCTGCACTCGGCTTCCCGCTCGCGCAAGCTCTCGCGGGTCGACTGACGGTAGCCACGGCCGCGGCAGCGCTGCGTTCAGAACCGGCGGACGCCTGCCGACCACCATGGGGTGGGATCGGACCCGACCACGTGCCGTCCTGCGCACAGCGCCACCGGGCGGCCGGTCCGCGCCATCGTCTCCGTCGCGACGGCGGCAGCCCTGCTCGCGCTGTCCATGCTGCTCCCGTCGGTGAGCGCGGGCTTCAGCGGAACAACGGTCAGCGCAGCCAACTTCACCAGCGCCACGTGCTTCTACCGAGCCGCCGTCCAGAGAGGATCGACCACCAGTACCGCCAACGGCATCCGGACCGTGACGATCACCGCGGTCAACCCGGCCAAGGCGTTCTTGTTGTTCAGCACACGGCACAACTCCAACCGCCCGGTGGGCTCCGAGGTCGGCGGCCGGATCGCCAGCTCCACGACACTCGAGTTCCACCGCAGCACCGACGAGGCGAGCCCGGTGACCATCGCCATCGAGTGGAGCGTCGTCGAGTACAACTGCGGTGTCAGCGTCCAACGTGGGACGGCGGCCCCGAACACACCCACGACCGACGTGACGATCGCCGCCGTGAACTCGGTGGCAGCTGCGTTCGTCACCTGGTCGAAGGTGACGAACCCCGCAGATACCACCTGGGGCGGCAACGACCCATTGGTCGGCGAGCTGACGAGCACGACCAACTTGCAGCTGCGACAGGACGTCAGCGCCACCGCCACGATCTACTGGCAGGTCGTCGAGTTCACCGATCCGACCAAGATCAATGTCCAGAAGGGCAGCACCTCGCTCACCGGGGGTGGGCTGTCGACGACGGCCACGCTCGGGACCGCGGTCACCACCTCACGCACGTTCGTGCTGGTGGGTGCTCGCAGGCCGGACGCCGGTGTCGACATCGGTTCGGGGATGGTACGCGCCCGCCTCACCAACTCGACGACGATCACCTTCGATCGCAGCGTCGCCAACTACGACGTCACCGAGATCTCCTGGCAGGCCATCGAGCTCAAGGAGGGCTCGGTCGTGCAGTCGGGTAGCTCCAGCCTCGGTGCGGGCACGGTATCGGCGACGGCGGCGATCACGGCGGTGAACCTCGCCAGGACCACGTCGTTCCTGTCGAGCCAGGTGAACGGCGGTCAGAACGGCGGACGGACGGCGTATGTCACGGACGACATCATCGGCGTGGCCTGCGCGACAGCCGCGCTGACGAGTACGACCCAACTCACGCTGACCCGCAGCAACACGGCGGCATCCGCCGACTTCGCATGGTTCGTCGTCTCGTGGGGACTGCCCACCTAGTGACCTGTGGGTTCCTTGATCGATGATCAGGGCTTCTGACCGGGTCCGGGTGGACCGCCGGTCCGGGACAATCGGCCCCGCGTTTGTCGGCATGCGCACCAGTAGCCTCGGCCGATGGGCGAACCGCAGCCGAAGAGTCCGGCCGCGTCTCGACGGATGTTTCGGAACATGTCCGTCGTCACGCGGCTCTCGCTGGTCGTGGTTCTGGTCGCGCTGGTGTCCCTGGTGATCACCTCGGTCGTCGGCCTCCAACGCGGCAGCGACCTCGCCGACGACGTCCTGCGCGACCAGTTCAACTCGCTCGGAGCGGCAAGAGCCGACCAGGTCGAGCGATACGTCGGCGGACTCCAGCGGGTCGCGGTCGCCCAGGCGATCAGCCCGAGCACCGCGGCGGCGATCGTCGAGTTCAGCGACGCCTACCGTGAGCTCCAGGCCACGGGTCCCTCGGACGCGGACGAGAAGGCTGTCGCCTCGTACTACGTCGACGTGGTGGCGCCGGAGCTGTCCATCGTGCGCGGCCGGCCGATCAGCGCGGCCAGCCTCGCCCCGCGGGCCCCCGCCGCGTTGTACCTCCAGTCGAAGTACGTCGTGTCGGCGGGGGACGACGGTAGCCTGCTCAGCGACGCCAACGACGGCAGCCGGTGGTCGCAGGTGCACGACGGACTTCACCAGTCGTTCAGCGAGGTAGCCGTCCAGGCCGCGGCCGCCGACCTCTACCTCATCGAGCCGACCAACGACACGATCGTCTACTCGACGGCGAAGGACATCGACTTCGCGACCAGCCTGCGGACCGGCCCGCAGAGCGGAGGCCCGCTGGCCGTCCTCATCAACTCCTTCGGCGACCGCCCGGAGGCCGGGACGGCAATGATCCGTGATTTCACGAGCTACACCGCCGCGGGCGGCGAGCCGAGCGCGTTCGTCGCCAGCCCGGTCTTCCAGAACGGCGCGGTGGTTGGGTTCGTCGCGCTCCGCGTCGACCCGGACCAGCTCAACTCGATCACCACCGACAACGGGTCATGGACGGGCGAGGGCGACACGGCGCAGACGTACGTGGTCGCTCGCGACGACCTCATGCGCTCCGACGCCCGGGGCTTCGTCGAGGACCGGAACGCCTACCTCGATGCGGTGAAGGCGGCCGGGGCGGCGACCGACGGACAGGTCCGCCTGATGGGGCGCTTCGGGACGACTGTGCTGTTCCAACCGGTCGACGGCCAGGCCGTCGATGCCGCTCTCGACGAGCCGCCGGACCTGGTCGAGACCTCGGACTACCTGGGCGCCAACGTGCTCCAGGCCCGCCGGGCGCTCGAGATCAACGGCCTGGAGTGGGCGATGATCACCCAGGTCGAACGACGGGAGCTCGAGCAGCCGATCGTCGAGTTCACCCGCAACCTGCTGATCGCGATCGCCGTCTTCCTCGTCGCGATCACGTTCCTCGCCGTGCGCTGGTCCGACCGTCTGCTCCAGCCTGTGCGCGTGATCTCCGCCAACCTGCGTGCGGTGCGCGCCGGGGCCGACAGCGACGTGGGGACCGGCTCGGCGAGCCTGCCGGACGGGAGCGCGACCGAGTTCGTCGAGCTGGCCGACGATATCGACACGATGCTGGCCTCCCTGAACGCCCGCAACGCCGATGCGCGGGAACGCGCCGACGAACGCGGTCGCCTGCTGCGCAAGTTCCTGCCACCCCAGGTTGCGCAGCGCGCCGAAGCCGGCGAGCGCGACGTGATCGACCAGGTCGCACACGCAACGATCGCCGTCGTCGTCGTTCGCGGGCTGGGGCCGCTGCTGCGATCGGGATCGAGGGACGACGCACGAGTCCTGCTCGATCGCTTCGTCGAGGAGGTCGACGTGTTGGCCAAGCAACGAGGCCTCGAACGGATTCGGCTGACAGGTGACGCGTACTTCGCAGGGTCCGGCACCGTGCGCCCGCGCATGGACCATGCGGCCCGGGCGGTGGCCTTCGTCCTGGACGTCCGCGACCTGCTCGAGGACCTGTCCGACGACAGCTCGCAGTCGATCTCGATGAGCGCCGGCGTTGATTCGGGTCCGGTGACCGTCGGGTTGACCGGTGGGACGGCGCTCGTGTACGACGCCTGGGGGGCGACCGTCCAGCATGCGGCCGATCTCGCTCGTCGCGCCGCGCCGAACACGGTGCTCGTGTCGGCCTCGACCCGCGCGCAGCTCCCGCCGACGTTCGAGACCGACGACGACGCGACCGCTGGCCAGGATGCGAGCGTCGTCACCGGCCGGACCCCCGACGCGGAGCCGGCCCGATGACCGACCTCTTCCGAGATTCCAACTCGGCGTGGGCCGGGCTGCTCATCGTCCTCCTCCCGTTGCTGATCATCGGCGCCGGCGAGTTCGAGGAACGCCTCCGCCAGCGGGACTCGCCGTTCAAGAACGCCGTCTCCACCGTGCGGGTCTGGGTGGTCCCGCTGCTGACCGTGTGGGTCCTCGCCCGCGCCCTGTTCAGCGTCGACACGGGCAACCCCTTCCTCCGCCTGCTCGGCAGCGCCATCCTGTTGGCCGGCGCAACGGCGGCGATGTCCGCGCTCCGGGTCGTCGTCGCGTCGCTGACCGACCAACCGCGCCGAACCGGGCGACGCCCGATCCCCCGGCTGCTGCTCGCGCTGCCCCGCTTGCTGGTCGTCCTGGCGACCGCATGGCTTCTGATCGCCGGGGTCTGGGATGTCGACCTGTCGGCGGCGCTCACCGCGCTCGGCGTCACGTCGCTGGTCATCTCCTTCGCCCTCCAGGACACGTTGAGCGGTATCGCATCCGGATTCACCCTGCTCGCCGACCAGCCGTTCAGTCCCGGCGACTGGATCGAGTCCGAGGACGTCGAAGGCCGAGTCGTCGACGTGAACTGGCGGGCGACCCGGATCCAGAACCGCAACGGCGACCTGGTGGTGATCCCCAACGGCCAGCTGGCGAGTGCGACGATCACCAACTACGACCGCCCGAGCAGACTGCACCGGGTGATGGTGCCGGTGCAGATCGAGCGGAGCGCCCCGCCGACCGCCGCCAAGGCGATGCTGCTCGACGCCGCCCGCTCCACCTCGGGAGTCGTCGAGGATCCGCCGCCGCTGGTGGTCGTCTCGCAGATCGCCGACCCGGTCGTCGACTACCAGACCTACATGTGGATCGACGACTACTCGATCGCTCCCCTCGTCAGGGCGGACTTCGGCGCGCTGGTCTGGTACCTCTCGTACCGGCACGGTGTCCCCCTGCCCAACCCCGCCCAGGACCTCTACCTGTTCGACGGGGCCAGGACCGCGATCGAGAGCCAGCTCACCGCCACCGACGCACGCCGGCGTCTCGTCGATGCGCCGCTCATCGCCGATCTCGACGACGACGTGCTCGACCACCTGGCAGCCAGCGCATCGATCGACCAGTACCAGCAGGGTGAGACGATCGTCGCCGGGAGCGGGCGCCGCGACCTGTTCGTGATCTATCGGGGACGGGCGCGCCTGATGCTCCGTCGACCCGATGACGATGTCGGCGTGCTCGACCTCGAGCCCGGTGAGCTGATCGGGGTGCTCGACGATGCGCCAGACTCGGACCGCTCGGGCGCTCCGCTGCTTCGTCGCCGTGACCGACTGCGAACTCGTCCGGATCCCGCCCGACGCCGCCGCCCGCGCCATCGCGCTGGCGCCCGATCTCGCCAGGCTGCTCGACCAGCTCGCGGTGACCCGGCGGCGGCGGATCGATCGCACGCTCCGACGAATCGCCGGCAACGCCGTCGACGCCGCACGCACACCCGCGCCGGTCCGGGCCGAATCGGCGAGCACGGACGGCGCCGCGTGAGCGGGGCGCGGAACACGGGCCTGAGGCGGCGTCTGACGCTCGCACTCGTCGGGGTCACGCTGGTCTCGGTGCTGCTGCTCTCGGCGGTGAACTACGCCTTCGCCCGACTACTGATCGACGACAGCATCGCCTCCCAGCTCAACGGCATCCGCGACGGCCGGATCGAAGCCCTCCAGAACGGCGTCGACCGGATCGAATCGCAGGTGTCGACACTCGCCGCCAATCCGAGCGTCGCCGCTGCTGTCGTCGAGCTCTCGACCGAGTACGGGCAGCTCGACGAGGAGATCACCCCCGGACAGGTGGCCGGGCTCGTCGCGATCTACGACAGGGAGTTCCTGCCGCCGTTCGTCGCGGCCGGGGCCGACATCCCGGCAGCGGAGCTGGCCCCGACGTCCACCGCGGGGCGCTATCTCCAGCAGCACTACATCGCGGACAACCCGAACGGGTTCGACGAACGTGACCTGCTCGACGACGCCGGCGACGGGTCGGGGTACAGCGCCGCCCACGCCACCCATCATCCGCTGCTCCGGGAACTGATGGGGGCCAGCGGGTTCTCCGACCTGATTCTGGTCGACGCCGAGACCCGCCAGGTCGTCTACTCGGTCAAGAAGCGGATCGAGCTCGGCACCGACGGGTTGACTTGGCCCCCCGTCGACTTCGAGAACGTCAGGGGGATCGGGCCGGCACTCGATCAGCTGAGCGGCATCGCCGTCGGTGACGCACTGCTGTCCGACGCGGTGTTCTACATCCCGACCGCCGGCGCGCCCGTCGTCTTCGTCTCGGCGGCCGTTCGTTCGGGCTCCAACGTCGTCGGGGCGATCGTCGCCGAGTTGCCGATCAGCGCGCTGAACGCCCTGATGACCGCCGGACAGGAATGGAAGCTGCTCGGGCTGGACGACACCGGGGAGGCCTACGTCGTCGGCGCCGACGGGACCCTGCGTTCTGAGTCGAGGACCTGGATCGAGGACCCCGAAGGCTACCTCCGTCGCTACGTCGACCGGTACGGCGATCCAGCCGCCGCCGACGTGATCCGGACGGTCGGCTCACCGGTCCTTATCCAGAGGGTCGACAACGCGGCGGTCGCGGCGGCGCTGAACGGCGACGAGTTCGCCGGTCCGGTCACGAACTACCTCGGCACCGAGACGCGTGCCGCATCCGCTCCCGCGCAGCTCAGCGGGGTGGACTGGGCCGTGATCGTCGAACAGGACACGTCCGAATCCGAGGCGGCGCTCAACTCGGTGCTCCGGGGGATCCTCGTCGTCCTGGCGATCCTGCTCCCGCTCATCGCTGCCATCGGATGGCTCCTCGCCCGTACCCTCACGCAGCCGGCCCAGACGCTCGTCGGGGCTGCGGCGCGCATCGCCGACGGGAACCTCGACACCGAGGTGGAGGATCTCGGCCGCAATGAGCTCGGCGACGTCGGACGGCAGCTCGGGAGCGTCGCCCGTCAACTCGCAGCACGGGAGCAGGCGATCGTCGACGAGGAGCAACGCATCATCGATATGCTGAGCGCCGCGGTACCGGCCCGTCTGGTCGACCGGGTCCGGCGGGGGGAGCAAGCGATCGAGGACATCTTCGACACCGCGACCGCCATCGCGGTCACGGTCGACGGGATCCCGGAAGCCGCTGGCGCGGACCAGGACCTGGCGCTGGAGATCACCGACCGGCTGATCGAGGAAGTCGACACACTGATCGAGCGATACGGCGCCGAGCGCGTGCAGCGCTCGTCGGGGAGCTCGCTGTACCTCGTCGGGCTCGACCAGGAGGATCCCCGGACCGACGACGCAGCGCAGTTCGTGCTCGCCGCACTGCAGATCGTCGCCGAGGTCGGCGCCGAGTTCGGGCTGACCTTGACCGCTCGCGCAGGGATGTCGGCCGGCGACGTGGCCACCGGCGTGCTCGGCAGCCTGCAGCTCTCCTTCGGTGTGTGGGGCGACCCGCCCGGCAGAGCGGTCACGCTCGCCTCGCTGGCGCAGCCCGGACAGGTACTCGTCGATGCGAGCGTGGTCGAGCGACTCGGTCGGGACTGGGACACCGGGCCGACCGAGGAGCTTCCTGCCTTGGCCGACGACATCGATGCCCACGTGCTCAACGGGCCGGTCGAGGCGAGCTCAACACGGTGATTACCCCCGGATCGTGCTGTGTCGGCTTGGAACTCTGGCGTGCTGCGCTGGTTGTCGCTCGTTGCGACCGAGCGGCTCGGGCTCGGTGGACGATCCGGTGTGAGCGCGGGCCGAGGACCCGCCAGGCGAGTGGGGGTGCCAGCAGGCTGGGCGGGGGCGCGAGCAGGTTGAGCACTCGCCCGAAGGCCATCGTGACGATCGGATCCTCGGTGGCGACCTCCAGCAACCGGTCCTGGTAGTGGTCGAGGAGTCGTTCGGTCAGCGGCTTGGCCGGTTGGCCCGGGAAGCGCCGGTCGGAGCCGGTCGCGAGCGCCCACGGCGTCGCGACGACGCGGGCGAAGGCCTTCGCCGACCGGGCGCCGAGGTTGTGGGTTCCGTTGGCCTGCAGGAGTTCCCGTAGTTCGAGCACCTGCTGTGCGGCCGAGCTCATACCCTGCCCGTAGATCGGGTTGAACGAGCAGACCGCATCCCCGATGACGACCAGGCCGTCGAGGCGCCGGTCCAGGTCCTCCCAGTGCCGCCAGCGGCTGGTCGGGTAGGTGAACCGCATGCCCTCGCCGACGGGTTCGCAGTGCTCGACGATGGCCGCGATGCCCGCAGTGGGCAGGGTGTGCGCGAAGGCGCGGAACCCCTCGAGGTCGGCAGGGGGCTGTTCACCGAACTGCCCGGCAAGGGTGACCGTCCACAGGCCGTCCTCCTGGCGCAGGGCAACGCCGGCGCGACCGGACGTCGGCCGGGTCCCCACGATGTCGGCGTCCAGGTCGTCGAGCACGCCGTGTCGGCTGCAGAACAGGCGGGTCATGTACCGGACGTGGGCGTCCACGAGCGTCTCCTCGGGGACCGGGTACCCCAGATCGGCCAGCCAGCGCGGCGCCCTCGAGCCACGCCCGGTGGCGTCGACGACGAGGTCGGCCGCCAGGTCGCCTACCGGTCTCGGCCCGTCGTTGTCCCCGTCCGGCTGGTGGCCGACCCGATGCTGTGGTCGTGCGGTGAGGACGACGCCGGCCACGCCGGTGCCGCCCGGACCCGTGCGCAGGCCGACGATGTCGTGGCCTCCGAGCAGGACCACCTGGGGTAACGGTGCCACCCGTCGGCGGACCTCGGATTCCACCAGGGTGCGCGACGCGAGCAGCCCTACCAGCCCGGGTGCCCTACGGGACAGGAGGTTGTCGGACATCAGCCACCGACTCTGGGCCAACACATCGGCCCGCAACGCGCCCCGGGCGAGGAGACCCTCGGTGAAGCCAGGGACGATGCTCTCGATCGCGTCCGTGCCGCGCACCAGCAGGCCGTGCGTGTGGCGGGACTGGGCGACGCCGCGCCGCGGGCCGGTGAGCTCGCAGTCGAGGTCGTCCCGGTCAACGACGACGACCTCGTCCACGTGGTCGGCGAGGACGCGCGCGGTGAGCAGGCCGGCGAGGCTTCCGCCCAGGACGACGGCCCGGCGCCGCGTCGGATCGGCGGCTTCCGGCCGGCGGATCGGCTGCGAGGACAGGTGCGAACGCATGGTGGTCTCCTCTGACGCTGAACGGGTCGCCTGGGGCCGACGTCGACGCGAGATCGGGCTCCGGGTTCGGGTGGGATACGACACCGCCGGCCTGGCCGGATGACGTCATCCGGGGCGTGGCGCGGCGACGTACCAGAGATGACCACACGTCCCGACGACAGGGGTGACAGCCATGGATGCGCAGATCATGAAGCAGACATGTATGGCCGCGATCGAGTGCTTCAACGACCCGCAGCGCCGCGCAGCGTATTTCGAGATCCTCTACGACGACGACGTCGTGCTCCACGGATACACGCCGGGACCCTTGCAGACTAAGCCGGCGGCCAGGGCCTTCTACGAGCAGATCTTCGAGGCGTTCCCCGACGCCCACGTACTCACTGACGCCATGCACATCGACGGGGACTACCTCACCTGTCGGTTCCGGTTCGCGGGGACGCACGTCGGGGACTTCCTCGCAGTACCCGGCACCGGGAAGAGCTTCGAGATCCCCGGAATCACCGTGCTCCGGTTCGGGGACAGCCGGTGCGTGGAGCGTTGGTCGGTCGCCGATTTCCTCGGCCTGCTGACCCAGGTAGGGGCACTGGCCGCCGTCTCCGGGTGATCGCGATCGCTCCAGTCCTGCCGGAGCGCTCCGCCGCGCAGCAGTTGCGACCAGGCCGGCCGTTGCCCCGGCGACGGCACCGTCCTACCGTCGAGGCGATGGAAGGGACCGACGCCCTGCTCGTCGCCCGTCTCGCGGCAGGCGACGACCTCGCGCTGGCCGAGGCCTACGACCGGTTCGCCCCCGCCGTTCACGCTGTCGCGCTGCGCGTGGTGAGGGACGCGAGCGCCGCGCAGGACGTCGTCCAGGACGTCTTCGTGCAGCTGTGGACCCACCCGCAGCGCTACGACCCGGCTGCCGCCCCGTTGCGCGCGTACCTGATGGTGCTGGCCCGGAGCCGGGCCATCGACGCCGTCCGCGCCGACGCTCGCCGACTCGCCCGGCACGAACGTCATCATCGGCTGACCCTCGACCCTCCACCCGCGTCCCCGGGCGACGATCTGGCCGCCCGCGAAGCGGCCCGGCTCGTCCGGGAAGCCGTCTGCCTGTTACCCGCCGAGCAGCGCCGCCTGGTGGAACTGGCCTACTTCCACGGGAAGTCGTATCGCGAGGCAGCGGCGGCGGCGGGCATCCCGGAGGGGACCGCCAAGTCGCGGCTGCGGGCGGCGCTCGCCTCGCTGGAGGCGGTCCTGGACCAGACCCTGTTGGAGTCGTCATGAGTACCCCCACCGGACCGGCGGCCCCGCCCGAGGGCCTGCGTCAGCGAGTACTCGACCGCTCACTGGGCCTTCGGCCGGCCGGCCGCGCCACCCCCGAGCCCGACCCGATCTCCGAGGTCGAGGCGTTCCGCCGTACCGCCGACGCTCTGACGGCCCTGCTCGGCACGCTCACTGATGCGCAGTGGCGTCGGCCCGCGCTACGCGGTCTCGACGTCCAGGGACTGATCGGCCACCTGATCGGCGTCGAGGAGGACATGCAGCGCGCGCTGACCGGAGACCCGACGGTGGCGGCGGCCGACCACGTGGCCTCGTCGCAGCCGTCGGCGGTTCGCCAGAGCGGGCAACCGGTCGAGGCCACGCGCGGCGCGTGGGTGTCCGCGATCTCTCGCACGATCGACCTCCTCGGGGCAGCCGACCCGGACGCCCGGGTCGCCATGTACGGGTTCCGCCTGCCGGTCTCGGCCCTGTGCGTCGCCCGGACGTTCGAACTGTGGACGCACGAGAACGACATCCGGCAGACGCTGGATCTGCGCCGATCCCAGCCCGACGCCTCGACGCTGACCCTGATGACGCGGCTGGCGGCCAGCCTGCTGCCCGGAGCAGCGGCCGCGTGCGGGCTCACCGATCCCATCGCGCTGCGCCTAGTCCTGACCGGACCGGGCGGCGGCACCTGGCAGCTCGCCATGGGGGACCAGGGACCGGCCACCCTTTCGGTAGGCGTCGTCACGGACGCCGTGGCGTTCTGCCGCCTGGTCGCCAACCGGACGACCCCCGCCGAACTGGACACTCACGTCACCGGTGACCCGCAGATCGTCGCGGCGCTCCTGCGCGCGGCCACCTCTCTGGCACTCGACTGACGGTCACTGACGGTGGCCCGGTCATCCGTGCGCCCGTGGCGGCGTACCTCTGGAAGCAGGCGGAGTACCGCCGCTCGCCTCCTGCTGGGGTGCCAGGTCGAAGACGACCACCTCTGCGACCTCCGGGTCGCTCTGCACCCGTGTCGTCGCCCACGACAGGGCGGCATGACCTTCGCGGCCGCCCAGCACGTCGATCGGGATCAGCTGCGTCCCCTGGAGGTGTCCGGGCAGTGCCACCTCCACGTAGGTCGACCCACGGGACACCGGATCGCCGATGACGTCGGCGATGTCTGCGCGTGTCCCGTCGGGCAGCTGCGTCGTCGCTCCATGGAAGAGTCTCATTCTCGATCGCCTCACTCTCGTGCCGGTCTCGCCGCGGCGTCACCGCAGGGCCTGCACGACTCAGGCAACTCCTTCTGCCTGAGAGCCGGCTGTGCTTCACCTGGATCTCCGATGCGTTTGTGGCGCGCGATCATGTTGGGAGCCGCGAGCTCGACGAGCAGATTCGCGCGCTCGTGCCTCGCGCTACCCCGAGAAGCCACCCGTCCCTGCGTCACTGAGGCCCCTCACACTAGGGCGGTGGAGACACCAGCATTGGCGCCTGCCTGCGCGTGACCCCGTCGCCGACGCGCTCGCACGCGCGACGCTGTTGCAGCAGGCGACCATAGCCGGGTTGGCGGTGCTCGACCGGATGCCCGACCCCGACCCACACGGTGTGTTCGCCCTGATCCGCCAACGCGTCGAGCAGCGCAACTTCGCTGCCTGGGAGCGACTGGGGACCACGCCGGAGGTCCAGAGCCCGAGCGAGCTGTACGCGCGGGCTCGGCTGGCCATGATCGCCGGCGAGCGACAGCGAGTGTTGCAGATCCGCGCGGGCGGCACGGTCGCCTCCGATGTGGTGGCCGAGGTGCTGGCGATGCTCGATGTCGAGGAGTCGATGCTGGACTCCGCGGTCCAGACCCGGGTCGAGCTGCACGAGGGGCAACGCGTGGACGAGAGTCGCCAGAGCGACCAGTGCGTCGACCTCGACGCAGCTCCAGCGGTCGCTCCCGTCGCCGACCCGGTGTGCGCCGAGTGCTTGGCCAAGGGGTCGATGTGGGTGGCGTTGCGGCTCTGCCTGGCCTGCGGTCAGGTCGGTTGCTGTGACTCCTCACCCAGCCAGCACGCCACTGCCCATTGGGAGTCGACCGGCCACCCGGTGATGCAGTCGATCGAGCCCGGTGAGTCGTGGCGCTGGCGTTTTCGGCACCACCTGACTGCGTAGGGCGCGACCTCGCCGAACTCGATGCCGACAAGCGGCGCTGGGCATGGGCCACGGACGACATTCGTCCCATGCCGGGACCGGCCCGTCGGCGCAGGCTCACAAGGAGGTTTCCTCGTCCGGGTGAGGAGGACACGATGCCGGGACGCGACCTGCTGGAGCGCTTCCGGCCGTCCGCCGCGCCGGGCGCCGTCAGCCGGGTCGGAGTGCCCTCCGACCTCCCCGAGGACGTCGAGGCGCTGGCCGTCCTCGCCGCGCTCGAACCCGTTCTGGCCCAGACCGAGACGATCCGCCAGGAGGCGCACAGCGCCGTCCGCGCGCTGGAGGAGCAGACGGCCCGGTCGGTTCAGGAGATCCAGGCCAGGGCCCGGCTCGATGCGGCCGAGGCGCGTGCCGAGGCGGCCGCCCGGGTCCAGGCGGCGGGGCAGCGGGAGAGCGACCGGCTGCTGAGCGAGGCCTCGGAGCACGCCACCGAGCTGCTCGCCCGGGCCGAGCAGGGCCTGCCAGGGGCCGTGGACCTCCTCGTCGCCACGGTGCGGGACGCGGCGCGGCCGCAGGCACCCGCCGTCCCGGCAGGTCCGTCGTGAGCGCCGGTTGGGTGGCGGCTGGCGTCCGTGCCCGCTCGATGGCCCGGCGCCGACTCGGGCTGGCCGCGGCGCGCCGGCTCGCGGTGGCACCCTCCCTCGAGGCGGCGCGCCGACAGCTCGACGGCACCGCGTACGCCGACGTCGTCGCCGCGCCGCCCGGCCTGGTCGCCGCCCAGCGGGCGGTCGCCGACGCCACCCTCTGGCAGATCCGGGTGCTGGCCGGGTGGCTGCCGTCGGCCGGCACGACCCTGCCGCGGACCGCCATGGCGGCCTTCGAACGGGAGAACCTGGTCGGGCACCTGGTGAGTCTGGCCGGCGGCGGGTCCCGCCCACCCTTCGAGCTGGGCGCCCTGTCGACCGCGTGGAACCGGGTGCGAACGACGACATCGGTCGAGGCCGCCCGGTCCGAGATCGCCGCCTCGGCCTGGGGGGAGGTCACCTCCACTGACCCGGCCAGCATTCGCGACGAGCTGACCGCCGCCTGGTTGGCCCGGGCGAGCCGGATGGCCCCGCCGGCCCGGCCCTGGGCCCGCACCGCCGCCGTTCTGCTCGTGGCGCGCGCCCAGGTGGTCGAGTCCCGTCCCCTGCCGGACCGCGCCGCGGCCGAACTCAGCCGGCTGCTCGGTCGTCGATGGCCGGCCGCCCAGTCCTTGGTGGAGTTGCGCGACGCCCTGGCCCCGGCGGCCCGGGCGGTGCTGGACGGTGTCACCTCGCCCGAGCGGCTGTGGACCGCCGAGGCGGCGCTGTGGACCCAGCTGGCCGCGGACGGCGCCCGGCTGCTGCGCCGTCCGCTGCCCGGTCCGGAGCTTGTCGTCGGGGCGATGGCGGTGCTCGGGGCGGACGCCCACCGGGTCAGCGCGGCGCTGGCCGCCGCTGCCATCGGAACCGGCGCCCGGCTGGAGGAGGTGCTCGGCGGTGCGGCCTGATCGGTTCCGCCCGCAACGGATGCGGCGCGTGGTCATCGTGGCGGCCGAGCCGTGCCTGACCGACACCCTGCGCCGGGTCGGCCGAGCCGGAGTGGTCGAGCTCGATGCCGTTGCCGACGCCGGTCCGGGCACGGAGCCAGCCAACGACCAGGACGACGAGGTCGCCCGGGTGTCCGCCGCGGCCGTGCGCCGGTCCGGCGTGGCCGCCCTCGCCGGGTGGACCCCGGAGGTCGAGCTCGCCGGGCTGGGCGCCCGTCTGCAGGAGGTCGGGGGCGCGGCCGCACCGGTGCGCTCGCCGCGGGGGGTCCAGCCGCCGACCCGGTTGCCCGGCCGGGGGGCAGGGCGCAACTTCGACCTGCTGGTGCAGACCTACACCACCGTGCCGTACCAGGACCTGGACCCGACCCTGGTCGCCGGCCTGGCATACGTGGCGATGTTCGGGATGATGTTCGGCGACGTGGGCCACGGCGCCCTGCTCCTGATCGGCGCACTGCTGCTGCGCAGCGGCCGGCTTCCCGGTCGGCTCGGGCGGTCGCAGCGACTGCGCCGGTCGTGGGTCTTCCTGGCTGGTGGCGGGGTGTCCAGCATGCTGTTCGGGGCCCTGTACGGGGAGATGTTCGGCCCGACGGGCGTCGTGCCGGTGCTCTGGCTGCAGCCGCTGTCCGAGCCGGTCCCGCTGCTGCTGGCCGCGGTGGGCGTCGGAGCCGTGCTGATCGCCGGGGCGTATGCGCTGGGCACCGTGAACCGGGTCCGCGAGGGCGGCTGGAACTACGCGCTGTACGCGCGCACCGGGGTCGCGGGCTCGCTGCTGTTCCTCGCCCTGGCGCTGGCCGTGGCTGGGGTGACCCTGCCGGCGCAGTCGCTGGTCGCCTCCGGCGTGGTGCTCGCGGCGGCGGGTCTCGCCTTGGCGTTCGTGGGCCTGCTCGTCGAGTCCGGCGGCGGCGTCTCGGGGGTGGTGCAGGCCGTCGTCGAGCTGGTGGACCTGGTGGTGCGGCTCGGCTCCAACATCGTCTCCTTCGCGCGGCTCGCTGCCTTCGGGCTCACCCACGCCGCGCTCGGCGCCGTGGTCTGGCAGGGGACGACGGCCCTGTGGGGACCGGGGATCGGGATCCTCGCGGCGATCCTGGTGTTCGTCGTGGGCAACATCCTCACCTTCGCCCTGGAGGCGCTGGTCGCCGGCATCCAGGCCCTGCGCCTGGAGTACTACGAGCTCTTCTCGCGGGTCTTCGCCGAGGAGGGCCGTCCGTTCCGGCCGTGGCAGCTCGCCGACCCTTCCGGGTCGGCGGCCGCCCGGCCCCCGACCGTCGAGGTGACCTCGTGATGGTGTGGTTGACCATGCTGCCGGTGCTCGTCGTGAGCGTCGCAGTCCTGGGTGGTGCCGGCCTGCTGCTGACCCGCCGGGGTGGCCGGGTGGCGGTCGCGGTCACGGTGGCCGGTGCCGTGCTGCTGGCGGTGGCGGCGCTCGCCGTGCTGGCTGTCGTCCTCGCCCAGGAACCGGCCGCGGCGAACTCCGCGGGTGAGGTCACAGCCATTGTGCCGCAAGGGATCACGACCAGTGTGGTCGCTGCGAACGGGGCAACGTCCGCAAGCGGGTCGGCGCTGATCGGGGCGGCGGTCGCGGTCGCGGGGTCCTCGATCGGAGCGGCGATCGCGGTCGCCTACACCGGGGCGGCGGCCCTGGCCGCGATCAGTGAGCGGCCCGAGATGTTCGGCCGGGCCATGGTCGTGGTCGGGCTGGCCGAGGGCATCGCCATCTACGGCCTGATCGTCGCGATCATCCTGATCGGCAAGGCCTGACATGCCGGGCGAGGAGGCGCGGACTGCGGCAGTGGTGGCGATCGGCGATCCGGCGGTGCTTGCCGGCTACGCGATGGCCGGTGTCCGCGTCCTCCCCGCCCAGACCGAGGAGGAGGTCCGCGCAGCCTGGGCGGGCATCCGGGACGACGTCGGGCTGGCGCTGCTCACCTCGTTCGCCGCAGCCGCACTCGGTGCCGCCGGCCACCGCACCGACGGACCCTTGACTGTGGTGATGCCGTGATGAGCGTCCTGCTCCCGGAGTCCGAGCCGGCGCTGGCGCCGGTGCGCTCCTGGCTGGTCGACGATGCCCGCCGAGAGGCCGACCGGCTGGTCGGCGAGGCCCGGCGGGCCGCGGCCGACCAGCTGGACCGGGCCCGTCAGGAGGCTGCGCAGGCCGTGGCGCGGGCCGGCGCCGAGGGCGAGGAACAGGCAGCCGAGGCGGCCGAGCGGGCCATGGCCCGGGCCCGCCGCCAGGCTCGAGGAGTGGTGCTTGCCGCCCAGGAGCAGGTGCGCTCGCAGCTGCGGGACGCCGTCCGGGACGCGGTCTCGACGCTGCGCCGGGAGCCGACCTATCCCGCGGTGCTGACCGCGCTGGCCACGACCGCCCGCGAGGTGCTCGGGCCGCAGGCTCTGGTGCACGAGGCACCGGACGGCGGGGTCCTGGCCGAGGCTGGGTCGCGGCGGGTCGACCTGTCTCTGGGCGCCCTCGCCGAGCGTGCCCTGGACGACCTGGAAGCCGAGGTGGCCCGGCTGTGGTCGACGTAGGCGCCTCACCGGCGGGTGGCCGGGTCCGGCGGGTGAACGGACCGCTGGTCGAGGTCGAGGGCCTGGACACGGTGCGGATGCTCGACGTGGTCGAGATCGGGGACGACGCCATCCGGGCCGAGACCGTGGCGCTGGCCGCGAACGCCGCCGGGCGCGTCGCCACCCTGCAGGCCTACGAGTACACCGGTGGCCTACGGGTCGGCGACGCCGCCCGGGGCACCGGGCTGCCGCTGTCGGCGCCGCTGGGTCCGGGGTTGCTCGGTCGGGTGTTCGACGGCCTGCTCCGCCCGTTGTCGCAGGCCGACGTCTGGCTCAGCCCGCGGCGCCAGGCCGCCGGGTCGTCGAGTGGGCGACCGGACGGCGAGCCGGCGGGCGACCCCGAACGCTGGGTCTTCGACCCCGACCCGCACGCCGTGGGCCGACAGGGCTCCACGGTCGGACCGGGCACCCCGCTGGGCACGGTGAGCGGGTCGGGGCCCCTCGAGCACCGGGTGCTCGTCCCGCCCGGTGTGCACGGGGTGCTCGCCGATCTGGCACCGGCCGGCAAGCTCGCCGGACGCGACGTGGTGGCCCGGGTGGGCCAGCGGGCGGTGCGCCTGGTCGAGCCCTGGCCGGTCCGCCGTCCGCGCCCGTTCGCCGAACGGGTGGACGAGGCGGTCGGACTGCACACCGGGCAGCGTGTGATCGACCTGCTGTTCCCGGTGGCGCGTGGGTCGGCCGCGGCTGTGCCGGGTGGGTTCGGCACCGGAAAGACGTTGCTGCTGCAGCAGATCGCCAAGTGGTGCGACGCGGACGTCATCGTCTACGTCGGCTGCGGTGAGCGGGGCAATGAGATGGCCGACGTGCTCAGGGAGCTGCGTGAGCGGTCCGACCCGCGCACCGGGGGCCGGCTGGCCGACCGCACCGTGATCATCGCGAACACCTCGAACATGCCGATGATGGCCCGGGAGGCGAGCGTCTACACCGGCATCACGGTGGCCGAGTACTTCCGGGACATGGGCTACGACGCCGTGGTGATCGCCGACTCGACCTCCCGCTGGGCAGAGGCGTTGCGGGAGTTCGCCTCACGCACGGGGGCTCTGCCTGCCGAGGAGGGCTACCCGGCAGACCTCGCCTCGTCGCTGGCGGCGTTCTACGAGCGCGCCGGCCGGGTGCGCACCGAGGCGGGCTGGGTCGCCTCGGTGACGGTGATCGGCGCCGTCTCACCACCTGGCGGCGACCTCACCGATCCGGTCACCACGGCCACCGAGCGGTTCGTCGGCGCCGTCTGGTCCCTGGACCGCGACCTGGCCTACTCGCGGCACTACCCGGCGGTGAGCTGGTCCGGGTCGTTCTCCCGCGAGGTGGACACCCTCGCCGGCTGGCACGCCGAGCAGGGTGAGCCGGACTGGGTCCGGCACCGGGCGCGGGCCGCCGCCCTGCTCGCCGAGGCCGATCGGCTGGCCGCCCTGGCCGAGATCCTCGGCGCCCAGGCGCTGCCGGCACATGAGCGGATGGTGCTGCTGGCCGGGCGGCTGCTGCGCGAGGGCGTGCTCATGCAGAGCGCGTTGAGCGCCAACGACTCCTACTGCTCGCCGGCCAAGGCCGACGCGTTGCTGTCGATGGTTCTCGACGTCGCCGACACCTGCGACCGGCTGGTTCGCCGCGGGATGGCGGCAACCACGGTGGAGGAGCTGGACCTGTCGGCGGTGGTGCGCACCCGCGAGGAGACGGGGCCGCACGACGTGGCCGGCGTGCGGGCCCGGCGGGACCAGGCGATCACCGCCCTGGAGGCCCTGCCGTGACCAGGGCCCGGACCTCGGCCGCCCCCGTCAGCTACACGGGGGTGGACTCGATCGACGGGCCGCTGCTCGTCGTCCGGGACGTGCGCGGCGTCGGCTGGGACGAGTTCGCCACGGTCGAGGTGGAGGGCGAGCCGGACCGGCACGCACTGGTCCTCGAGGTGGATGGGGACCTGGCCGTGGTCCAGGTGCTCGAGGGCACCGGAGGTCTGGCCCCGGACGGTGTGGCGGTGCGCTTCAGCGGGCGGCCCATGCACGTCCCGGTCGGACCGGGCTGGCTCGGTCGGGTCTGCAACGGGCGCGGGGAGCCGGTCGACGGCGGTCCGCCGGTGACCGGCGAGCGCGACGCCCCGGTGGCCGGGTGGCCGCTGAACCCGATGCACCGGGACCCGCCGCAGGAGGCGGTGGTCACCGGCGTCAGCGCCATCGACGCCCTGATGACCCTGGTCCGCGGGCAGAAGCTGCCGGTCTTCTCGGTGCCGGGGCTGCCGCACCTGCGGCTCGCGGCGCAGGTGGCCGCGCAGGCCGACGCGAGCGGGGAGTCGTTCCGGGTGGTCTTCGCCGGGATGGGCCTGACCCACGCCGACATCGCGTTCGTCCGGGACGCCCTCGAACAGCGCTCCGCCTCCGGCGAGCTGGTGATGCTGCTCAACGCCGCCGACGACCCGGTCATCGAGCGCCTGCTCACGCCGCGGATCGCGCTCACCGTCGCCGAGGACCTGGCCTTCGAACAGGGGCACCACGTCCTGGTCGTCATGTCGGACATGACCAGCTACTGCGAGGCGGTTCGCGAGGTCTCCGCCGCCCGGCAGGAGATCCCCGCCCGGCGGGCCTATCCGGGGTACCTCTACAGCGACCTGGCCGGGCTGTACGAGCGCTGCGGTCGGATCGCCGGTCGCCGCGGCTCGGTGACCGTGCTGCCGGTGCTGACCATGCCCGGCGGGGACATCACCCATCCGGTGCCGGACCTGACCGGCTACATCACCGAGGGGCAGGTGGTGCTCAGCGCCGACGTCCAGGCCCGAGGGGTGTACCCGCCGGTCGACGTGCTGTCCTCGCTGTCCCGCCTGATGCGGCACGGGGCCGGTCCCGGGCGCACCCGCGAGGACCACCTGGACGTCGCGGCGCAGGCGCTCGCCGCCCTGGCCCGGGCGCGGCAGACCGCCGAGCTGGCCGAGCTGGTCGGGCCGTCCGCGCTGAGCGCCACCGACCGCTGCTACCTGGAGTTCCGCACTGCGCTGGAGCAGGGTGTGCTGCACCAGGGCCCGCGCGAGCACCGCCGCCTCGAGGTCACCCTCGACCTGCTCTGGCAGGCCCTGGCCGTGCTGCCCCGGCGCGAGCTCACCATGCTCGGCGCCGACCTGATCCAGGCCCACCTACCACCCGTGGCCGCGGCCGACGCCGGGGGCGGGCGATGAGCGCCCCGACCGGGCGCTCCGGTCGGCTCCGCCTGGAGCACCAGCTGACCGCGGCCCGCCGGGGTGCGGAGCTGCTCGAGCGCAAGCGGCGCATCCTGTCCGGCGAGGTGTCCCGGTTGCGTCTGCTCACCGCCCGCACCGAGACCGACTGGCGCGACCTCGCGCAGCAGGCGGCGACCTGGCTGGTCCGCAGCCAGGCCCTGGACGGCGCCCAGCGGCTGGCCGACGTGGGGGCGCGGGAACGGGCGGAGGTGCTCGTCCAGTGGCACACGGCCATGGGGGTGGTCTACCCCGCCGACGCCGTGGTGCGCCACGCTGCGAGCCACCCGACCGGAGGGTCCTCGGCGCTGGTGATGGCCGACCGGGTGCACCGGGCGGCCCTGGACGCCGCGGCACGCCACGCCGCTGCGCTGCGCGCGCTGGCGCTGGTCGGTGCCGAGCTGGAGTCGACCCGGCTGCGCCAGCAGGCGATCGAGCGGCGCTGGGTGCCGCGGCTGGAGGGACAGCTGGCCCGGCTGGCCATGCAGCTCGACGAGCTGGAGCGCGAGGAGAACCTCAGGATGCGGTGGGCGGCCGGCGCCGGCCGGGCAGGGAGGCGACGATGATCGAGAAGATCCTGGTCGCGGTCGACGACTCGTCGGCGGCGTTCAAGGCGGCCGCCGTCGCCGTCGACCTGGCCGCCTCGCTGAAGTCCCGGCTGGTCGCCGTGTCGGTCGTGGACGGCCCGCACCTCGAGGATCCCCACCTGGCCGCCCCGGGAATCACCGTGGATCAGTTCGAGGCCGTGCGGGCCGTCCAGAGCCATGTCCGGTCCCTGGCCTCCCGGGCCGGGGTCGGCGTGGAGGTGCGCACCCTGCACGGCCGGGTCGCCGACGAGCTGTTGAAGGCGGCCAGGCAGCTGGGTGCCGATCTGGTCGTGGTGGGCCGGGTCGACCGGCCGGGTCTGCGGGTGACGCACGTCGGCCGCACCGCCGAGCAGGTCCTGGAGTTCTGCGACGTCCCGGTGCTGGTCGTCCCCGCACCGCGCGCTCGCAGGTGTATCTGATGACCCTGTCCGCGCCTCTTTGATGGTGACCGGACACCCGCACTGATCCAAAGGGGACCAGCCATGCCCGAGATGCGACGAGTGATTGTGGAGCTGCGGTACTCAGCGGGGCGGCGTGACCTGGCCCGGGACGTCGCCTCGGGGGAGACGCGTCCGCACGTCACGGCCGACGTCGTCCCCTCGATCGCCGGTCTGGAGATCGACCCCACCTACCCGCCGGTTGAGCTCCCGGCCCTGGTCGCGGCGTCCTCGCGGGGGCCCCGGGACGTGACGGAGGGCCTGGCCCTCGATACCGACGAGACCCATGCCACCTACCTGGTCCGGGCCACGGTGTCCGAGGACGACCTCGATGCGACCGTGGCCGCCGCGGACTCGAACCAGGCGGTCGTCGGGCTCTTCGCCGACGTCGCCGTCCAGCCGTGCCTGATCTGTCCCGGCGACCCGGCGGCGGGTGACGACTCCGACGTCGAACGCCTGCTGTGCGCCGATCGGCTGCGCGACTGCGGTATGGACGGCTCGGGCGTTCTCGTGGCCGTCGTCGACACCGGCATCAACATGGCCTATCTCAACGCCCGGGGGAAGAACCCCGGCTTCGACGCCGCGCGGAGCTGGACGCCCGTGGCCGGGCTCACGCCGGGGGACCTGCCCGTCGACCACGGCACGATGTGCGCCTTCGACGTCTGCATCGCTGCGCCCAAGTGCACTCTGCTCGACATCGCGCTGCTGCAGTCGACCACCCCGGGGCGCACCATCATGGAGGGTTTCCTCAGTGACGCCGTCCTGGCCTATCGGCACCTGCTCGACGTCATGACGGCGCCGCAACGCCCCGGTGAGTGTCGATCCATGGTGGTCAACAACAGCTGGGGCATGTTCCACCCGAGCTGGGACTTCCCGGTCGGGCATCCCGGGAACTACAGCGACAACGCCGACCACCCGTTCAACCGGATCGTCGCCTCGCTGGACCTGGCCGGGGCGGACATCCTGTTCGCGGCCGGGAACTGCGGCCCGGACTGCCCTGACGGCCGCTGCCGGGGCGTGACCAGCAACGCGATCTACGGGGCGAACTCTCATCCGCAGGTGCTCTCGGTGGCCGGCGTCGACACCACGAAGACCCGTGTCGGGTACTCGTCGGTGGGCCCGGGTCGACTGACGAAGCAGAAGCCTGACCTCGCCGGGTACACCCACTTCAAGGGGTCCGGCGTCTACCCGGCCGACGGTGGTACGTCCGCGGCCACCCCGGTTGTGGCCGGGGTCGTCGCCGCACTGCGCAGCCGGATCCCCCATCAGGCCTCGCGTCCGGAGACCTCCCCCGCGGCCGTGCGCAACCTGCTCGTCAAGACCGCGGAGGACGCCGGGTTGACCGGCTACGACTTCGAGTACGGGTGGGGCATCGTCAACGGCTGCGCCCTGGCCGCGGCTCACTGCGGCGACCGGGAGTGCCCGTGCCCCGACCGACCGTGCCGGACCTGCTGTTGCTGTTGCTGCTGCTGCTGTCGTTGTCGTCGCTGCGGGTGCGAGACCGAGCTGCCCGACCTGGTCCCGGTGCCTGAGGGCGACAGCGGCTTCTGCCGTCGTCGCGACGGCACGCTGCTGGTGCGGATCTGCAACCAGGGCAACGGCCCGGCCGGACCGTCGACCACGACGGTCGACTTCGGCAGCCACGGCGCGGTCGACGTCGCGACTCCGGCCCTGGCGGCAGGCGCCTGCGTCGACCTCAGCGTGCAGATCCCCCCCGGGTGCTTCGATCCGGACTGCGAGTTCCGAATCACTGCCGACTCCCGTGGCGTGGTCAGCGAGTCGAACGAGACCAACAACACCGCCTCGGGATCCTGCCTGGGATGACAGGTGTCGAAACGACACGGGTCGGCGCACCATGGGTGCTATGGGGAAGGTGATGGTGACGATCCGCTCCGCGGGGCCTGCGCCCACGCTCGAGCAGGTCCGGGCCCGGTACGACCTGGCCGAGGGCGATCTCGACGAGCGGTTCGGGGTCGTCGAGATCGCTCCCGGTCAGGGGCTCTACACCGTGCTGGTCGAGGAATCGGCGGCCGCCATGATCACCGGTGGCAGGGCGGGTGACGGCGAGGACGGCGAGTGGGAGGTCTCCGGGCCCTTCGCCAACCCCCGGATCGAACCCTTCGGCCCGCCCGAGCCGTAGCGGCGGGCGGCACGTGTCGACCGAAGGGCGCGTCGTTACCGCCGCATCGTCAGGGCCACCCGGCCGTGTGGGGCCAGCACGCCGTCCTCGGTCATGGCCACCCAGCCACCCCGGCGCAGCACCGCCTCGATCAGCTCGTCCACCGCGTCGTCGATCACATCGGGGTGTTCCACGTCCGTTGCCGCGGTGAGGATGTCGCCGCTCTCGTCGAGCCGAGCCGGGTGGAAGAAGCCTTCCTCCACCGCCAGCATCTCCGGACGGCCGTAGCGCGCCGCCGTCCACACCGCCTCGATCCCGGTCACCAGACGACCCGTTCCGGCCTGGTGCGCGACCAACGCCAGCGCCTCGTTCTGGCGCGAGCGCAGGTAGCCGTCGAGGATGTCGCGGATCCGCGGCACCAGGTCGGAGGTGGGCGCCGTGATCAGGTTGCCGGACACGCAGCCGGCCAGCCGGCCGAGGTTGCGCGACATCCGCCGGAACTCGGCCAGCATCCGCTCGGATCCCACCAGCACCAGCGGCGCCGGCTGCACCAGCAGGTAGGCAGCGAGCGCCCGGTCGACGTCGCGCAGGAACGCCTTGCGCTCCTCCGGATCGGAGCCCCGCTGGTGGCGCACGTCGCGCCGCCCCAACCGGCCGGGTGGCGCAGCCGTCTCGAGCCGACGGGGGAACGACCGCACCTGGGCCGGCCGGAGCTGGTCGCCGAGGCCGTCGAAGACCCGCGCCTCCTGGCTGCTCAGGGCCAGGACGACGTGGCGCGGCGTCCGGTGCAGAACCCGGACCAGGTCCCGGGTCGCGAACGTCGGGTCGATCACGACCCGGTCGGCGACGTCCAACGTCAGGTGCACGCGGTAGGCCGCGCCGTTGGCCGCGTACAGCGCCAGAGCCTCGGTCGTGGCGGCGCTGGCGGCCCGAGTGGCCAGCCGCTCCAGCGGCTCCAGGATCGTGGTCTGCACCCTGAGGAGTCGCTCTCCCTCCAGCCGCCGGCGGGCGCGCAGGACCAGCTCGTCGAGGCGCCGGGCGTCCTCGGACAGCATCCGCGGTGCCGGCGTCGTGCTCATCAGCACCGACACGGCCGGGTACCCGGCGACGGCCTGCAACTCGGTGACCAGGGACGGGGTGGGCAACCTCAGGGTGTTCCCCTGGCCGGTCTCGGCGGCGAGGGGTCGGGTAGCGGGCACAAAGACCTCCGGTTCGGTTGACCGAAGGTCTCCCCCGGTGCCGAAGTGCACCCGTCCACGCCGGGCGGGCTCACCATGTCGAGCCGCCGTACTGACGACCTGGACGTCGTGGGGTACTCCCCTTCGCCTACCGTCCGACCCATCGACCGGACGGGCTTACTACTGAACGTGTTTACACGTATTGTACTTCGCATGTCAACGGGCTCCTGGACCTTTCTGAGCAACCACTCCCGCGTCCTGCTTGCGGTGGCGCGGGACAACGACCTCCGGATCCGCGACATCGCCCACCGAGTGGGCATCACCGAGCGGGCGACGCAGCTGATCCTCGCCGACCTCGTCGAGGCCGGGTACCTCGACCGCACCCGCATCGGACGGCGCAACAGCTACCGGCTCGCCCCCGGCCGGCCGTTCCGGCACCCGCTGGAGTCGGGCTACAGCGTGGACGAGCTCGTCGCCCTGTTCCGCCACGAGCGCCTGCCGGTCTGACCTACCCGTCCCGACCCGAGCCAGTCTCCTGCCCCACAGCGCGAATCCGCCCGGAAGTGGCGACCTCCGTCGAACCCAGCGCCGACCTGCTCCGTGACAGAGGTATGTCGCCGCCGATGACGCACCGGGATCCGCTCGGACCGCACGGGCACGCCCCGGAGGGCGTTGCTGTCCGCTGCGTCGCGCGGACCGTCCTGCCCACCGACGAGGGGCTGTTCGTCGTCCACGCCTACACCGACCCGACCACCGGGGTCGACCACCTGGCCCTGGTGCTCGGTGAGGTCGCCCACCCCGATCCCCAACCCGGTCGCCCAGCCCCACTGGTCCGGCTGCACTCGGAGTGCCTGACCGGCGACGCGCTCGGCTCGCACCGCTGCGACTGCGGCGACCAGCTGCAGGCCGCCCGCCGGGCGATCGCCGCAGAGGGCCGCGGTGTGGTGGTGTACCTGCGCGGCCACGAGGGCCGCGGGATCGGTCTGGGCGCCAAGCTGCGTGCCTATGCCTTGCAGGACCAGGGCCTGGACACCGTCGACGCCAACCTCGCCCTCGGTCTCGAGGTCGACCTTCGCGACTACCGGGCGGCCGCGGCCGTCCTGGACGACCTCGGCGTCCGGCGCCTCCGGCTGCTGTCGGCCAACCCGGCCAAGGAGAGCGCATTGCGCGAGCACGGGGTGGACGTCGTCGACCGGTTGGTCCTGCCGGTCCCGGTCCGCCCCGAGAACGTCTCCTACCTGCGCACCAAGCGGCAGCGAATGGGTCACGCCGCCACCGACCCGGTTGCCACTGCCGACGCCTGGGCCGAGCTGGTCGCGGGGCGGGTGCCGAACGAGGTCCGAGACGCCGCGGACGCCGCCCTGGTCGAGCGGTACGCCCCGTTGGTGACCTCCCACCGCCTCGTCCTCGCCCAGCTCGGGCAGAGCCTGGACGGGTTCATCGCCGCCCGCACCGGGGACGCCGAGTTCGTCACCGGGGAGGCCGATCGCGAGCACCTGCACCGGCTGCGGGCCCTCGTCGATGCCGTGGTGGTCGGTATCGGCACGGTCGTCGTCGACGACTGCCGGCTCACGGTCCGCGCGGTCCCCGGACCGTCCCCGGTGCGGGTGCTGCTCGACCCGACCGCCCGGGCCCCCCGCGCTGCCCACCTGCTCACCGACGACGCCGCGCCCACCCTGTGGTGCATCGCCGAGCACACCCCACCGCCGGTACCTCCCGCCTCGCACGTCGAGGTGCTCACGGTTCCGGTCAGCCACGGTCGGTTCTCACCGGATGCGGTCCTGCACGCGCTGGCCCGGCGCGGACTCCGTCGGGTGCTCGTCGAGGGGGGCGGGACCACGGTGTCCCGGTTCGTCGCCGAGCACGCCGTCGACCGGTTGTTCGTCACCACCGCGCCGCTGCTGATCGGTGACGGCGTGCCCGGACTGCGGTTCGAGGGCACCGACCGGCTGCGGGACGCGCTGCGGGCCCCGGCCCGTCGCTTCGTCCTCGGTGAGGACGTCTGCGTCGAGCTCGACCTGTCCGGGGGCCGGGACGACGCCCCGGTCGGCTGAGTCCGGCCGCGCGGCACCCAGCAGCAGCACCACCGCACCGGGCAGCACTTGAGGGGCTCTTCAGAAAGTGCCGAGTCCCGCACCCCGAACCTTCAGCGGGAGCCCTGCCTTATCACCCGCACACCCTCCGCGCGACGAGGGCGACTTTACGGATCCGAGCCGAGCCCAGCCAATCCCGCCACAACCGGTGGGCAGCCAGTAGCTGGTCGAGCGCCTGCTGTCCGATCTGCGGGGTGATCGCTGCGGCGTCGTCCTCGAACGCCGCGAGCAGAGCCTCGACCATCACCAACTGGGTGGCCGTCTGGTCCTGCTGCCAGACCGGTTCGAGCCCGGCCGCGCCGAGCAGGCCGACCAGCTCGTCGATCGGGACCGGCCACACCGTGTCGGCGTCCGGCATCGCCGCCTGTTCGACCGAGCTGAGCGGGCGGCCAACCTCGATCGTGGCGGCGAACCGGCCACCGGCCGGCAGGGCGGCCGCCACCGCGGTGACCAGGGATGGCTTGTCGGCGAAGGCAAGCATCGTCTCCAGCAGCAGCACCACGTCGAATCGGCCCGGCGGCAGTGGCGGGATCCGGCCCACCGCGAACCGGCACTCCAGCCCGGCTCGCCGCGCAGCGGCCCGGGCGAGGTCGATCGCGCTGGGGCTGTAGTCGATGCCCAGGTAGTCGCAGCCGGTCTCGGTCGCCACCAGCCGGCCTGGCCCGGCGATGCCGCAGCAGAGGTCGAGCAGGCTCACCCCCGGTGCCAGCCCGGCCCGCCGGGCCAGGTCCAGGATCTCGCCGGCGCGCATGAAGCTCTCCTGGCCGACGAACTCCCCGGCCGGGTAGGCGGCGCCGCGGGCTCGTTCCAGGGCGGTGACGAAGGGACGGCGATCGTCCTGTCTCATCGGCGCCGCACCGGGGGCACCCCGCCGGGCGGCAGGGTGTCGGGCGGCGGGGTGTCGGGCGGCGGGGTGTCGGGCGGCCGGGGGTCGGGCCGCAGGACGCCGACCAGCACGACGACCGCTCCGGGTAGCACCGAGACGACGGCCAGCAGTCCGAAGGCCCCCGCCGCGGCGACCCCGGCCGCGGCGGGCAGCCCGGCGCTCGCGAACACCAGCGCGGCCACCGCCTCCCGGGGGCCGAAGCCGACGACCCCCAGGGGCACCGAGGTGGCCGCCAGCAGTACCAGGGCCAGGGCCACGACCTGCCGCGCCGCGGTCTGATCGACCTGGTTCGCCTGATCCGCACCCACACCGGTGCGGTCCATGCCCATGGTCGCCATCGCGAGCAGCGCGACCACGGCGAGCACCGACCAGCCGAGGATGACCCCGACGGCCCGCGGCGGCATTCTGCGGCACCCGGGGACGGCCAGCACCGATGCTGCCCCGGCAACCGCGAGCAGCGTTGCGGCGAGCCGGCGATCCAGGGTCAGGGACGTCACGCCGGCGGCCAGGAACAGCACGGCGGCGCCGAGCACCCGGTCGGTGATCACCGCGGCTGCGCTCGGGCGCAGTACCGGCCGGCCCGCGTCGGTGCGCCTGCGCCAGACCCGGACGGCGTCCCCGGCCAGACCGCCCGGCAGGGCCACGTTGAGGAACGCGGCCCGGTAGTACTCCTGGACGGCGCGCCGCCGGGTCAGGTCCTGACCCGCCCCGAGACCGAGGGCCACCGATCGCCAGCGCATGGCCTGCGACGTCGTGGCGACCAGACCCAGCACCAGGGCGGCCAGGATCGGTGCGGGGGCCAGCACTCGGCCGGCGAGCCGGAACGGCTCGAACCCCAACCGGTTCACCAGCAGGACCAGCAGGACGACCGGGACGGCGAGCCGCGCCGTCCGCAGCGCCAGCGAGGTGAGCCGGCGGTCGTCCGGGAGCTGGACCGCGGCGGGGATCGCGGTCACCGGACCTCTCCCACCGTGGTGCCGAACGCCCCCAGGAACCGGGCCCGGACCTGGTCCATCCGCATCACCGGTGCGTCTGGGTCGGGCTGAAGACCCGGTTGCCAGCCCCAGTCCGTGACCCGGTCCAGTACGGCAGGGTCGCGCGCGACGATGCTGATCGGCACGTCCCGGCTCACCCCCTGCGGCAACAGCTCGGGCAGCGGCTGGTGGTCGCCGAGCAGGACCAGCACCGTGTCATCGGTGCCGTAGGTGGCCAGGAACGAGGCCAGCGTTGACACGCTGTACGAGATGGCCCTGCCGTACTCGGTGCGCTGCCGGTCGTAGTCGGTGGCGAAGTCGCGGGGGTCGGGGCCGGAGCCCGGCATCGGGTCGAACACCGAGCCGTGCCCGACCGTCGACCAGCCGACGAGCGTCGGCAGCGGCGCCCACGGCTTGTGGCTGGAGCTCAGCTCGAGCTCCAGCAGCACCGGGTCGCGGGCGGTGCGCGCCAGCTCGCGCTGCTGCATCACCGAGAGCACGTACTGGTCTGGCATCAGCGACCAGCTGAACTGCGGTCCGCGGTAGTCGAGGTCACCGGCCAGGTACACCCGGTCGAAGCCGTAGAACGCGCCCTCGGGCCAGGCCTTCTCGGTACTGGGCAGCACGGCCACGGTGCGCCACCCGGCCTCGCCGAAGTCGGAGACCAGCGTGTCGTGGTCGCTACCCAGCAGGTCGGTGTACCGGCTCTGGTTGTTCACCCAGGTGCCCGAGAGCAGGGTGGCGTGCGGCAGCCAGCTCAGCCCGCCGATCGTGGGCGAGGTGAGGAAGCCGCTGCGGGCCGCGAACCCGGCGGCGGCCAGGTCTTGCTCGGCGGTGGTCAGCGCGGGGCGGACCCCCGGGGCGATCCGCGGATCCTCCAGGGCGGAGCGGCCGTAGCTCTCGACGAACGCGAGCACCACGTCCTTGCCGCGCAGTGCGGCGAGCACCTCTGCGCCGGGCGACGGGGTCATGCTCGGCGCGGCGAGCTGGCGGGCGTAGGCCTGTCGGTCGCGCAGGTCCCGGCGGAACTGGACCTGCTGGCGCACCACGGTGTCGACCACGCGATGGGCGGCCACCGGACGACCCCGCCCGACCTCGGTCCCGGTCGCGGCCAGGCCCAGCCAGGTCACGCCGAGCAGCGCGACCGCGGTGGCGGCGACGGTCCGGTGGCGCCGGGCGACCCGGTTGACCCGCAGCAGGCCGGCGACCATCAGCGCCGGGACGGCCAGAACGGCGACGCCGGCCCCGGCGACCAGCGCGACGGCGACGGCGCGGCCCGAGGTGGCGGTGACGTAGTCGAGTGCACTGCCGATCAACGGGCCGTCGGTCAGCAGATGAACAGGCCGGTCGAGGACGCGCTGGAAGCCGGAGTTGACCAGGGTCAGGTCGACGACCAGGCCGAGCAGGATGCCGGCGGCGACCGCGACCACGCGTGCGACGCGGGTGGGCAGGGCGAGCAGCACGGCGACCAGCAGCACCCCCTCACCGGGGACGCGCAGCAGGGAGGTCGCCGAGAACTCGGTCAGGTCGTTGTGGATCAGCAGGGCGACCCAGAGCAGGGCGAGGACCGCCGCCGCGCCGACCCGGCCGACAAGGCCGACCGGGCGGACCGGGACGAACGGCGGCACCTCGGTCGTCGGCGCCGTGTCCACGCGCTCTGGGGGTGCCATGCCTTTTGCACGGCCGCCGGGCCTGACCGGTTCAGTACCGGCTCAGTACCGGCTCAGTACCGGTTCAGTACCGGTTCAGCCGCATGATGGGCGTTGGGGGCTGGCCCGATCAAGGCACCGCGAGCAGGTCCACGTGCCCGACCACGACGGACAGTGCGCCCCGACGCAGCTGGGTCACACGTCGTCCCAGCCAGTCCGCCGCCGGTCCGGCGAGGTCCGGGCGCCATTCCACGGCCGCCTCGACCCGGCCGTCGAGATAGGCCTCGACCAGCGGCACCTCGACCAGCGGCATCTCGGCCGGCGGCACCCGCCACGGTGTCGCCGCCTGCCACACCGTCCAGCCCTGGCCGCAGAACCCCGCTGCCGCCGCGGCACCGGAGTCCGGGCCCAGTCGCCCGTCCCGTCGCTGGTGCGCATCGAACGCCGCGGCGAGGGCGTCGTCCAGCGGGTCGACGGGATCGAACCGCACCTCGCCGGTGACGGTGAGGCTGAACAGGGCCGCCGCAGCCTGG
Source organism: uncultured Actinomycetota bacterium (assembly GCA_963724535.1). GTDB lineage: Bacteria > Actinomycetota > Actinomycetes > Actinomycetales > Kineosporiaceae > JADJPO01. The sequence continues at coordinate 347,524 of CAVRVD010000015.1, read as the reverse complement.
CCGACCACCGCGTCGATCACGGCGGCCAGCCGTTCGCCGTCCAGCAGGTCGAGCAGGGCCGCCGCGGTGACCAGGTCGACCCGGTCGGACCCGATGCCGGACAGCACCTCCGGCAGGTCGACCACATCGGCGTGCAGGCGGGTCAGCTCGATCGGCACCGAGTCAGGGGTCGGGTCGGGTCCGTGGACCGTCAGCCGCGGATCGTGGTCGACCAGCAGCCAGTGCTGGACGGCGCCGAGCCCGGCCAGCCGCGGCGCGAGCCAGCGGGGGTTCGCACCCGTCCCGGACCCGAGGTCGACCACGCGCAGCCCGCTCAACGGGCAGGTGTCGGACCCGGTCAACCTGGCCCGCAACCAGCCGCGCAGGTGAGGCAGCAGGAGGTCGGCTACGCCGTCCCGGGCCCGCGCATCAGCCGGTTCCCGCAGCGCCAACCAGCCCGGATCGACGGGCCGGTCGGGCAGCGGGGCCCCCGCAGCCACATCGGGGCCGTCGATCCCCGTCACCGCCCGCCACCGTGCAGCGCGGCCAGCACAGTCGCGGCGGTGGCCCGCCAGGACGGCAGGTCCGCCCGTCGGGCCAGGGCCGCGCGCCTGGACCGTTCGCGGCCCTCGCCGAGCAGGTCCTCGATCGCCGTAGCGAGGTCGGCGGCCGAGCCGGGTGTGACCACCGCTCCAGGTGTTGCGCCGTCCGGTGCCCGGCCCAGCGCCAGCTCGGCACCGGTCCCCGTTCCGACCACCGCCGGGATGCCGCGGGCCAGGGCCTCGCCGACCACCATCCCCCAGGTCTCGGCGCGGGAGGGCAGCAGCAGCAGGTCGGTACCGCACCAGGCCCGCGCCAGGGCGGCACCGGTCAGTGGACCGGTCAGCCGCACCCGCCCGCTCAGTCCGGTCGCCGCGATCGCCGCCCGCACCCGGGACGTGTAGTCGGGCTCGACGTCGAGGGCGCCGGTGAGTTCGGCGGCCCAGTCCGGCCCGCCCCGGCCGGCGTGCAGTGCGAGCGCGGCGACGACGGTGAGCTGGTCCTTGACCGTCGAAACCGTGGCCAGCTGACGCAGCAGCGGCGGCGAGGAGCCGGTGGCTGGATCGGCGGGCTCGATCCCCGGCACGGCCACCGTCACCTCCGCCCGTCCATGGCGGCGTCGCAGGTCGGCGGCCGTCCACGGACTGGTCGCCAACACCCCGGTGGCCGCGCGTAACGCCTTGCCCTCTAGGCAGTTCCGATTCTCGGCCACGTCCGGGGTCAACCCCGGGTCGAGCCCCAGCGGCATGTGGACGAGAAGGTGGACGGCGACATCGGCTCCGGTGGCGGCCCCGATCTCGTCCGGCGCGGCACACCCCAGTAGTCCGTCGACGAGCACAGGGACGTCGGCCCGGAGCAGCCGGCTGAGCCGCGCCCGATCAGCGGGTGCCGCGTCGGGCCAGCGGCCCGGTGCCGGGCGTAGCTGCACCTCGGTGCCGAGGCCGGACAGCGCCGCGGCGAGGCGCTGGTCGTACCGGTTGCCGCCGGTGGGGCGGTCCAGACCCTCCGGCACCACGAACACCACCCGATCCGCAGGCGGCCGGCCCGACTCGTCCGGTGTCACGTCGTCCGGTCGGTGAGGTCCACGCTGTAGCCCGCCCGCGCATCGGGATGCTCGCGCAGCTCGACGTCCAGCCGGACCAGGTCGGGCGGCCACTCCTCGGTGAGCAGCCGGTCCGCGACGTACTTGGCCAGCACCTCGGTGGTGGTCAACCGGCCGGCCAGTGCTGGGTGCTCGTCGAGGTTGCGGTAGTCGAGGTCGGCCAGCACCGCCCGCAGGGCCTGGGTGGCCCGGCCGATGTCGACCACGGTGCCATGCTCGTCCAGCTCGCGTCGGTGGAAAGTCGCCTCGACCACGTAGGTGGCCCCGTGCAGACCCTGGGCGGGGCCGAAGAACTCGTCCGGCAGGGAATGCGCGATCATCATGTGGCCTCGGACGGCGACGCGGTACATGGGTCCTCCCGGGGGCCGGGCTGAACCGTCCGGGTTGACGGCTCGTAGTCCAGTACGTGACACAGGCCTGCGAGTTCACCGGAGTCCAGCCGGCGCATCAGCGCGGGCAGCTCGGTGAACGGGCTGCGGGTGCTGATCAGGACGTCGAAGGCGGGGTCGGTCAGCAGGTCCAGTGCGAGCCGCAGCCGGTCCCCGGTGGTGCGCCGCGCCCGTCGCGCCTCGGCCACGACCCCGACCTGGCTGGCCCGCAGCCGCAACCGGCGGGCGTGGAAGTGCCTGCCCAGGGAGACGATGACGTCGCGGTCGCCGTACCAGGACAGCTCGACCAGCTCACCCTCCTCGCCGAGCAGCCGCAGCCCCAGGTTCAGACCGTCCGCCGACGCCGAGCAGTGCAGCACCAGGTCGCAGTCCCCGGCCGCGTTGTCCGGGCTGCGGAAGTCGACGCCCAACCGCGCGGCCACCTCCGCCCTGGCCGGCTCGACGTCCACCAGCTCCAGGCGCGCCAGCGGGAAGGTCCGCAGCAGGGCGGCGACGGCACCGCCGACCATCCCGGCACCGATGACGGCGACCCGGTCGCCCAGTCGCGGCGCGGCGTCCCACAGGGCGTTGACGGCCGTCTCGACCGTCCCGGCCAGCACGGCGCGGTGCGGCGGCACACCACCCGGCACCGGCGTGACCGCCGTGGCCGCGACCACGTACCGGTCCTGGTGCGGGTACAGGCAGAACACCGTGCGGCCGAGCAGGTCGGCCGATGTGGCGTCCCCCGCCTGCTCCACCATCCCGACCGAGAGGTAGCCGTACTTCACCGGCCCGCCGAGGTCGCCGTCCTGGAACGGGGCGCGCATCCGGTCGGCGACGGCGGCCGGGACGGCGCCGCGGTGCACCAGCAGCTCGGTGCCGCGGCTGATCCCCGAGTGCAGGGTGGCGACCAGGACCTGGCCTGGCCCGGGTCCCGTCAGCCGGTGCTCGCGCAGCTCACCGCGGCCCGGTGCCACCGTCCAGTAGGCGGTGCCGCGCAGCGGCGGGGTGGGTGCGGCGGTCTCGGCTGTCATGGCGGCTCACGCTACGACGGGGCAGGGCGATGATCGAGGCCTGGGGACCGTACCCGGCGACGCGACCCGTCGGGACGGCGGTGCGCGATGCCGGGGTGGCCGCCGCCGCCGCGGCGGCCCTCTGCCTGCCGCTGACGGTCGCTCTGCGCTCTGTCCCGGCGCTCGCCGGGGCCGTCGCCGGCATCGGGATCGTCGTCGCGGCGGGGGCCTCGATGGTGCGCCGACGCGGACGGTGGAGCGGTCCGGCCGACCGGGTCAGCCTGGTCCGCGCGGTCCTGGCCGCGGGCTGCGCCACGCTGGCCGCCGCGATCGTGACCGGTGACCTGGCGGCCCGGTCGTGGCCGTTCCTGCTCCTGGCGGCGACCACCCTGCTGCTCGATGCGGCGGATGGTGTCGTCGCCCGGCGGACCGGTACGGCGTCCGCCGCCGGCGGCCGGTTGGACGGCGAGCTGGACGCCGCGGTGTACCTGGTGCTCTCGGTGGCGTTGGTCCCGACCGTCGGGTGGTGGGTCTTGGCCATCGGTCTGCTGCGGTACGCGTTCGGAGTCGCCGGCGCGCTGCGCCCGCGGCTGCGTGAGCCCCTGGCGTTCAGCCGGTTCCGGCGGGTGGTGGCAGCTGCGCAGGCGGTGTTTCTGGGGGTGGCCCTCGCCCCGGTCGTCCCGGTCGAGGCGGCGCGGGCCGGGCTCGCTGTGGCGTTGGCGCTGCTGACCGCCTCGTTCGGCCGGGACGTCGTGGAGCTGGAGCGTCGCGGCGCCGAACGGGCCGGGCCCACGGTGCGGCTACCCGGCTAGGGTCGCCACCAGCTCGCCGTCCTCGTGCACCTCGACCGCGGTGATGTCCTGGACGGGGACCGCGGTCCCCGCGCTCAGGCGCATGGTCCGGTCGGGCAGTGGGTGCCAGGTGCCGACCTGTTCCAGGGCGCCGCCGCGGGTGCGGACGACGAGCACGTAGACCTCCGCGGCCGGCGCCCCTGCGCCTGCGGCGTCGGTGGCCGGCGCCCCGCCGTCCCCCCCGACGTCGGCACCGGGGCGCCAGGTGCAGACCAGGTCGAGCCGGGTCCCCCAGGGCACGCCGGTCAGGGCGACGTCGGCGGTGACCGGTCCGCCGTCGCCCGTCGTCAGCCGCCGGGCGCCGGTCGCCGACGGCAGGCTGCTGGAGGGTGTGGCGGTCGGCCCGGCGGCCGTGGTCGCGGCGTCCCGGTCGAGGGCAGAACTGATCGACAGCGTGGCCAGGGCCAGGACGGCGCCGCCGGCGGCGGCCACGGCAGCGACCGCCGCCGTCCGGCGCCGGGTCGAGAGCCGCACCTGGCGCACCAGCGCGGGCAGCAGGGTCGGCGGCGGTCCTGCGCCGGGTCGGTGCGGATCGCCGACCGGAACCCGGGCCAGGAGGGTGGGCAGGCCGGCGAGCTCGTCGACCGCCCGGGTGCACTCGGCGCAGTCGGGCAGATGCCGCTGGTACGCGGCGCGCTCGGCCGGGGACAGTGCACCGAGCACGTAGGAGCCGTCCAGGTGCGAGAACCGGCAGGTCATGACTCGATGCCCCGTTCCTGCAGGGTTAGTCGCAGGGCGCGCAGGGCGTAGTGCGTTCGCGACTTCACCGTGCCCTCCGGGATCCCGAGCCGCGCCGAGGCCTCGGCGACGGAGGCGCCGCCGTAGTAGCACTCGGCGATCACGGCTCGATGCTCGGCAGACAGTGTGCCCAGCGCCTCCGATATGACCCACGACTGGAGCAGCTGTTCGGTTCGATCGGTCTGCTCGGCGGTCTCCGGAACCTCGGCGTACAGCAGCTCCCCCCGCGAGCGGCTGGAGCGCCACTCGTCGATGACGATGTTGCGGGCGACGGTGAACAGCCACGACCTGACCGACCCCCGGGACTCGTCCAGCCGTCCCAGGTTGCGCCAGGCCCGCAGCAGGGTCTCCTGGGCCACGTCCTCGGCGCGGGCCCGGTTGTAGCCGGTCAGTCGCAGGCAGTGCTCCCATAGGGCCGGGGCATGATCCTCGTGCAGCTGCTCCATGAGGACGACAGGGCTCCTCGCCATGGAACCCCCTGGTATCGAGGACGATCCGGTGTGAACCGGACATCGACCTGCGCGACCCTACCCGGTCACCTCGGGCCGGTACCCGCCAGGCAAACCGGTCGACCGGCCGGTGACCCCAGGGTCACCGGCCGGTCGCCGTCCTTTCGGTCAGCGCGTCAGTGCGCGCCACCGCCGAGCTCGCCCTCGGCGTGCTTGGCCACCAGGGTGGTCCGGCCGGGATAGCGGATCTCCTCGACCAGCTCCTGCATGATCGCCGACGGCTTCGGCGTGAACTGCGACACGATGATCGTCACGGCGAAGTTGATGAGCATGCCGATCGTCCCGAACCCGGTCTCGGGGATGCCCCAGATGCCGTCCGAGTTCCCGTAGATGTCGATCGTCCAGAGCATGTACGCCAACGTCACGGCCAGGCCGGAGACCATACCGGCCATGGCTCCGATAGCGGTGCAGTTCTTCCAGAAGATGCCGAGCACCAACGTCGGGAAGAAGCTCGCGGCTGCCAGGCCGAACGCCAGGGCCACCACTTGGGCCACGAACCCGGGCGGGTTGATGCCCAGGTAGCCGGCCACGACGATGGCCCCAGCCATCGCGATCCGGCCGACCATCAGCTGGTTGCTCTCGCTGGCGGTCGGGTTGATCCTCTTGTAGTAGACGTCGTTGGCGACCGAGGAGGAGATCACCAGCAACAGACCGGATGCCGTGGACAGCGCGGCCGCGAGGGCGCCCGCCGCCACCAGGCCGACGACCGGAGCCGGCAGGCCACCGATCTCCGGGCTGGCCAGCACGATGATGTCGTTGTTGATCGCCACGTCAGCGAACCGGTAGACCTGGTCGGCCACCAGTGGCGTCGTGTCCGCCGCGGTGATCAGCCCGACGTCGGCCCAGGTGGAGAACCACGACGGAGCGCTCGCCAGGGTGACGCCGTTACCGCCCGCGTCGATGTCCTGGATGATCTGCAGCTTCGAGAACGCCGCCACGGACGGCGCGGTGGTGTAGAGCAGCGAGATGAAGAACAGCGCCCACAGCGCCGAGAACCGCGCCGCCCGCACCGACTTGGCGGTGTAGAAGCGGACGATGACGTGCGGCAGGCCGGCGGTGCCGAACATCAGCGCCGCGGTGATCAGGATCATGTTCGGCATGGACGTCTTGGTGAACGCCTCGGTGTAGCTGGCGAAGCCGAGGTCGGCCTGCAGCCCGTTGAGCTCGTCCAGGATCCGACCGAACCCGATCTGCGGAAGCGGCACCCCGGTGACCTGCTGGGACACCGCGACGGCGGGGATCAGGTAGGCGATGATCAGCACCGTGTACTGGGTCACCTGGGTCCAGGTGATCCCCTTCATGCCGCCCAGCACCGCGTAGAAGAACACGATCGCCATCCCGATGATGACGCCGGTGGTCTTGTCCACCCCGAGGAACCGGGTGAAGACGACACCGACGCCGGCCATCTGACCGGCGACGTAGACGAACGAGACGACGATGGCCGCGATGACGGCGACCAGACGAGCGGTCTCGTTGTACCGGTCACCGACGAAGTCGGGGATCGTGTACTTGCCGAACTTGCGCAGGTACGGAGCGAGCAGCAGGGCCAGCAGCACGTAGCCGCCGGTCCAACCCATCAGGTAGACCGAGCCGCCGTAGCCGTTGCCCGCGAAGGCCACGATGCCGGCCAGCGAGATGAACGACGCGGCGCTCATCCAGTCCGCTGCGATGGCCGCCCCGTTCGCAGGTGCCGGGATGCCACCCCCGGCGACGTAGAAGCCCGAGGTGTCCGAGACCCGGCTGCGGTAGGCGATGACGATGTACAGGCTGAAGGTGAGGACCGCGAAGACCAGCGTCCAGATCTGGATGTCGCTCACGGGTGATGCACCTCGCCCTCGTACTCGTCGATGCCATACGAGGCGTCGAGCTTGTCCATCTGCCACACGTAGATGGCGATCAGGATGACGAAGGTGATCAGGGATCCCTGCTGGGCGAACCAGAAGCCGAGCGGGAACCCGATGAAGCTCAGGTTGTTCAGGGCGTCCACGAACACGATCCCGGCGCCGTATGACACCAGCGCCCAGACGGTCAGCAGGATCGCCATCAGTCTAAGGTTCTTGCGCCAGTACTCCCGGCGCTGTCGGTCGTCCATAGGAGCTCGCCTCCTCCAAAGGGTCCGTGCCTCGTTGCACGGTTCGGGCCAGACCGGATCTCGGCCATCAAACACTCCCCCTGGGCGGGCAGCAATGGTCGTTGTGCACTCGGTCACATCCCGCGCCGGGCGGTGACCTGGCATCGGGTGAACGGTCGGTCTGCCGCGATGAGCGGCGTGCCCAGCCGCTGGGCCATCGCGGCGACGCCGTTCATCGCGCGTGATTGGCCGTTCGTCGTGCCGATACCGCCATTCGGCGGAACGTCGTCCCCCGGCTGCGCGGGTGGGGCGCCTAGCATCCCTGCATGGGCCAGCCCTCGTCCGCATCCACCGGTTCGGCCCGGGCCCGACGGCGGATGGAGCCGGCACGCCGGCGTCTGCTCCTCGCCTCTGGGATGGGGGTCTTCGGGGGTCTGCTGCCGTGGGTCATGACCGGGGTCGGCAACGTCTCCGGCGTGCGCGGCGGCGGACTGTGGGTCGCCTACGCCGCGATGCTCGCCCTGGCCGGGGCGCTGATCCCGAAGCGCCGGCTGGCGGCGGTGCAAGGTGCGCTGCTCGCCGTGGCCGGGATCGTCCTGCCGCTGTGGCAGGTCCTGCACCTGCTGCGCCTGGTCGGCACGGCGGGCTGGCTGCCCGGGCCGGGCCTGGTGCTCAGCTTGGGGGCCGGAGTGCTCGCCGCCGTGGCGAGCGTGGCCCTGTTCCAACCGGTCGACGCGCCGAGCTGAACCGGCCGGGTGCCGCGGCGAGGTCGACTCTGTCGAACGGGTTCGACACTCGAGTGGTTTGACCCGGCCGGACCCGCGAGCATGGGCCCATGCCGAACGACGTGCCCAGCAACGATCAGACCAGCCTCGATCAGACCAGCCTCGATCACACGTCTCCCGACGAGGTGTTCGACGCCGTGGTGCTCGGCGTCGGTTCCGGCGGGGAGGTGGTCGCCGGCCGGCTCGCCGACGCCGGTTGGCGGGTCGCGGCCGTCGAGGCCGACCGGGTCGGCGGCATCTGCCCGTACGTGGCCTGCGTCCCGAGCAAGGCGATGCTGCTCGCCGCCGCCCGGCACCGCAACGGACTGCTCTCCGGCCGCCGGTCGGGTACCGACGCCGATCCGGACCCAGCCCATCCTGACCCGGCCGACCACGCGTCGGCCTGGCGGGCCGCCGTCCGGGCTCGCGATGCGGCGGCGGAGCAGCGCGACGACAGCGGCGCCGCCACCGCCCTCGCCGACCGCGGGGTGAGGGTCGTCCGGGGTCGGGGCCGCGTCACCGAGCGGGACCCCTCCGGCCCCGGCGGCGTCGTCACCGTCGATGCGGGCGGCGCCGCGCCACGCCGGCTCTCCTGGCGTCGGGCGCTCGTGATCGGGGTCGGCGCGCAGGTGGTTCGGCCCCCCGTCGACGGGCTCGACCACGTCCCCACCTGGTGGCCCGAGCAGGCCCTGTCGACCGACGAGCGGCCGGCCCGCCTGGTCGTCCTCGGTGGTGGTGCGGTGGGTTGCGAGCTGTCCCAGGTGTACGCCGCCTTCGGGGTGGCGGTGACGCTGGTCGAGACCGAGCGCAGGCTGCTGTCCACCGAGCCGGACTGGGTGGGTGAGCACCTGGCAGGGGTGCTGCGCGGCAACGGGGTCGACGTCCGCGTCGCCGTGGCCGCCGAGCGCGCCGAGCCGGTCGACGCCGGTGTGCGGGTGCATCTGTCCGACGCATCGGCGGTCGAGGCCGACCGGGTCCTGGTGGCGACCGGTCGCCGTCCGCGGTCTGCGGGTCTGGGACTGGAGGTGCTCGGCGTGCACGTCGAGGACGGCGAACCGCTCGCCGTCGACGCCCGGTGCCGGGTCCGGCGCGCCCCGGACGGGCAGCCCCTGGACGACGTCTTCGCCGTCGGCGACGTCACCGGTCTCGCCCCGTTCACCCACACCGCGACCTACCAGGGCCGGATCGTCGCCGCGCACCTGCTCGGCCGCGGTCACGACGCCGACTACTCCGGCGTCCCCCGGGTGCTCTACACCCATCCCGCGGTGTACGGCGTGGGCCGGACGACGGCCGCCGGCGCCGGTGCTGGCGCAACGGAGGTGCGCACTGCCGGCCTCGCCCTGGAGCAGACCGGCCGGGCGTTCGTCGAGCAGCAGGCCGGAACCGTGGACGGCGAGCTGGGTCGCGTGGAGCTGGTCGTCGAGTCCGGCTCGGGCCGGGTGGTCGGAGCGGCCGCCGTCGGCCCAGCGGCCGACTCCTGGGGCGGGCAGTTGGGTCTCGCCGTCCGGGCGGGGATCCACATCGGGGTGCTTGCCGACCAGGTGCAGGGCTTCCCGACCTGGCAAGAGGTGCTGCAGCCCCCCGCCGAGGAGCTCAGCGACAGCCTCGGCAGCTGACCGCCGGCCGCTTGACCAGTGGACCGCCAAAGACCCGAAACGGCTTCAACACGCCGGGGAGGACAACCGTTTCGGGTCTTTGGCGCAGAGGTGGCCTGACGACTACGACGGCGGCGCGCCCTCGTCGGCGAACTCGCAGAACGCCGCGTAGGCCCGTGGCCCGTAGATCGTGGCCGGACCGCCCTGCATGAGGATTGCCACCCCGATGGTCTCGGCCGCCTCCTGCTTGGTCGCGCCGGCCTTGGCCGCGCCGCGGGCGTGCGAGGCGATGCACCCGTCGCACTGCTCAGACACCGAGATCGCCATCGCGATCAGTTCCTTGGTCTTCGCGTCGAGGGCGCCCGGTGCGAAGGCGGCGTGGTGCAGGTCGCGGAACCCGGCGTACACGTCGGGGATCGCCCGACGCAGCTCGCGGGTCAGTGGGAGGAGCTCGTTGAGGACGGCCTGGCCGTGGTCGTGGCTGGACATGCCTCGACAATACCCACAGGGGTATTGGGCCTGCGCGCCGTTGGTCCCGAGCGTGCCCGCACGGGTGGGTCCTCAGCTCAGCCGCAGCACCTCGGCCACTGCTCGAGCCCGGGGGCTGGTGAACACGTCCTCGAGCAGCAGCGGCTCGCCGTCCGGGCCGGTCAGCGGCACCCGCCAGTTCGGGTACTCGTCGACGGTGCCGGGCTGGTTCTGGGTACGCCGGTCGCCGACCAGATCGGTGAGCGAGGCGCAGAGCAGTCGGGACGGTGTCCAGGTCAGGTAGCGGTGCAGGGCCAGCACCGTCTGCTCGGCGTCGTCCGCACCGGCGTCGTCCGCCAATGCGCCTCGCCGCCGCAGCTCGGCCAGCCAGCCCGAGCGGTCGGCAGCGTCCACCTGGAGCTCCTCCGCCAGAGAACGGGTGAGCAGACCGAGCCGGTGGCGCAGCCGAACGTGCTCGCCGTCCAGGTACCCCGCGGTGGGTGGCAGGTCGTGGGTGGTCACCGAGGCCATGCAGTACTCGCGCCACCGCTGCGCGGCCAGCGGACCGCCGCCGGCCTCGTAGTCGGACTCGAACCACAGGATCGACGTGCCGAGGATCCCCCTGCGTCGCAGGTAGTCCCGGGCCATCGGCTCGACCGTGCCGAGGTCCTCACCGACCACCACCGCGCCGGCCCGGTGTGCCTCCAGTGCCAGGATGCCGACCAGCGCATGGTGGTCGTAGCGCACGTAGGTGCCCTCAGCCGGTGCGGCCCCTTCGGGGATCCACCACAGCCGGAACAGGCCGATGATGTGGTCGATCCGCACCCCGCCGGCATTGCGCAGCACCGTGGACACCATGGCCCGGAACGGGGCATAGGCCTGCTCGGCGAGCCGGTCCGGACGCCACGGTGGCTGCGCCCAGGACTGGCCGGACTGGTTGTAGGCGTCCGGCGGGGCGCCGACCGCCACCCCGACGGCGAAGACGTCCTGCAGGGCCCAGGCGTCGGCGCCCTGCGGGTGCACCCCGACGGCCAGGTCGTGCATCACACCGATCGACATGCCGGCGCGCCGGGCCTGGGTCTGGGTCCAGGCCAGCTGCTCGTCGAGCAGCCACTGCAGCCAGGCGTGGAAGTCGACCCGGTCCCGCCGGTCCTCGCGGAAGGCGCGTACGGCCGGGGCGTCCGGGTGGCGCAGCTCGGCCGGCCACTGGGCAGTGAGGCTGCCGTGCACCTCGGCGAGCGCGCACCAGGTCGCGTAGTCCTCCAGGCCCTTGCCCTCGCGGCGGGTGTAGGCGCGCAGCGCCAGCTCGCGACCGTCGCTGCGCGGGACGGCGAAGAGCAGCTCCAACGCCGCTCGCTTGGCCGACCACGCGGCGTCCCGGTCGATGGTGTCGCTGGTGGCCGTCGTCGCCCGGAGCTCGGCCCGCAGCTTCTCCACCTCGGTGCGGTCCGAGGGGTTCAGCTGGGCGTACTCGGGCACCTGCTCGAGCCGCAGGTAGATCGGGTTGGTGAACCGGCGGGAGGTGGGCAGGTATGGGGAGGGCTCCATCGGCGCGGTCGGCTCGGCCGCGTGCAGCGGGTTGACCAGCACGTACCCGGCGCCGTGTGCGGCGGCCCAGGTGGTCAGGTCGACCAGGTCGGTCAGGTCGCCGACCCCCCAGGACCCGGTCGAGCGGACGCTGTACAGCTGGGTGGCCACCCCCCACTCCCGCCGGGCCCCGATCCGACCTGGGAGGCCAAGCCAGGCGGGAGTGACGATCAGCGGGGTGGACGACTCGACGTCGTCGCTGCGCCCGCGCAGCGTGTGGTAGCCCAGCGGCAGGTCGGTGGGCACGGCGAAGGTGGCCTCGCCGACCAGGCGGTTCTCGACCTCGCGCGGTGGGTTCCAGTTCTCCAGCTGGCGCAGGTCGTCGCGGCGGGTGCCGTCCTCGGCCTCGACCCAGACCTGCACCGGCCGGCCGTGGGTGACGTGGACGGCGAAGCTCGCCTCCTCGCCCTGGGTGAGCACCAGGGTGGGCGGCAGCATGTGCCGCCAGCCGGCCAGGTGATGGTCGAGCAGGGCGTCTACTCGGGCCTGCGGGGTGGTCGCGTCGACCCCGAGCGCGGCCAGGACGGCGACGATCGTCGCCTCGCTGACCTCGACGTGCCGGCCCTGCCAGTCCCAGTAGTCGGTGGCGACCTGGTAGGCCTCGGCGAGGTGGCGCAGATCGGGGCCCGGGGCGGCGGCGTCCAGCGAGGTCATGGGTCAACCTTCGCATCCCGGTCGGTGCGGGTTAAGCGGGTGCGGCGGGATGATGTGGATGACCATGGTCACCGAGCCCCCGGTCGCGCTCGTGCGCGACGATGGGGGTGTGAGCGACCGCGTCGAGACCGACGACGGACGCCGCCTGGTCGACATCCACTGCCACGGCGCGCTGGGTGAGGATTTCGGTACCTCGGACGCCGGCACCCGCAGCGCCGCGGCCCACTTCGCAGACCAGGGCGTCACGCGGGTGGTGGCCAGCCTGGTCTCGGCGCCGGAGGAGGTGCTGGCCGCACGGGTCGGTGTGCTGGCGCCGCTGGTGGCCGAGGGGGTGCTGGCCGGGATCCACCTGGAGGGCCCATTCCTCGCCCCGGCGCGGCGGGGCGCGCACGACCCGGCGATGCTGCGCGACCCCGACCCGGCTCTGGTCCACCGGCTGGTGGAGTCGGCGGGCGCGGCCGGAGCCCCGAACGCGGTGCGGCAGTGGACCTTCGCCCCCGAGCTGCCCGGGGCCGACCGGCTGGTCGCGGCACTCGCGCGCCACGACATACGACCGGCCCTCGGTCACACCGACGCCGACGCCGAGACGGTGACCCGCGCGATCGACACCTGCCTGGAGGTCACCGGACGCCCACCGCTGGTCACCCACCTCTTCAACGGGATGCCGCCGTTCCACCACCGCGACGGCGGACCGGTGGCGGCGGCGCTCACCGCGGCCGGGCGCGGCGAGGCCGTCGTCGAGCTGATCGCCGACGGCGTCCACGTCGCGCCCGAGGTGGTTCGGATGGTCTTCGAGACGATCGGCCCGGCCCACGTCGCCCTGGTCTCCGACGCGATGTCGGCCACCGGGCTCGGCGACGGCCGCTACCTGCTCGGCTCGCTGGAGGTCATGGTCGCGGACGGGACGGCGCGGCTGGTCACGACCGATGGGGCCGATGGCGGCGAGCCGGGTTGGATCGCCGGCGGCACGTCGTCCCTGGCCCGGTGTCTGGACTGGGCGGTCGAGGTGGCCGGCGTGGCGCCGTCCGATGCCCTGCTCGCGGCGACCACCACCCCCATCCGGGCACTCGGGCTGACCGCCTGACCGCCTGACCCAGAGCCGACGCCTGGCGGCGAGGGTCGCGACCACCGGCCGGTGTCGGGCGCCTCAGGGGCGGGTGTGGCGCAGGTAGGCCAGGCCGAGCACCGGCAGCACCAGCGGGATGAACAGGTAGCCCTGGCCGAAGGTCGACCAGACCGTCTCGTCCGGGAACGCAGACGGCACGATCAGACTCGTCGTCCCGATGGTCAGCACCCCGGCCAGCTCGAAACCGCAGGCCGCCGTCGCCACCCGGTGCCAGCGCGGCCCGCCCCGGGCGATCGCCACCGTCGCCACCACGTAGACGACGGCGGCCAGGGCCGACAAGGCATAGGCCAGCGGCGCCTCCTCGAACCGGGTCGCGATCTGCACCGCTGCTCGGGACGTGGCGGCCATCGCGAACAGGCCGTACAGGCCCACCAGCAGCCGGCCCAGTCCCGTGGCGCCGGCGCGCCCCGTCGTCTGACCGGCTTGCTCAGCCACGGGCGTTCCACAGCTGCAGCAGCCGCGCGGTCATCACGGCCAGCCCGAAACAGCCCACGGTGAGCACCAGGACACTCGGCCGGGATCGTTCGGCCAGCGACCACAGCGCTGCGGCCGGCAGCAGGAACAGACACCCCACCAGGTAGGCCAGGAAGGTCGCCGTCTCCGGCGGACCCTCCCCGCGGGCGACCACCACCACCCCGATCACCAGCTGGACGACGAGCAGCACCTCCAGCACCGCCAGCGCGGCCAGGTGGGCGCGGCCGACGGCCCGGTTAAGGCCTGCGGTGACCGCCGTCCAGAGCGCCATCAGCAGGGAGCCGGCGATCACGGCGGTGGACAACGAGGAGTTCACTTCTCGCACCCTAGCGACCAGGGCCGGCCGACCCGTCACCCGGCCGGGAATGCGGTGTTCACCCCAGGGATCCTGGGGTGAACGCCGCATTCTCCGGCACCGGCCGATGAGGGGATTCTCATCGGCGCTGGGTAGTGGTCGGCGCCTGACCCGCCGCAAGATGGTTCGGTGCGCGCGTGGCAGGCAGTGGCGGGCGGGGCCGGGGTGGTCGCGCTGACCGTGCTGGCCCCGATGGCCAGCGGGTCGGTGTGGGCCGCAGTGGCGACTCCCGCAGACCCTCGGATCGTGGTCGGTCCGGCTCTGCTGGTCGGTGAGGTGGCTAGCGACCAGCAGAACGGCACCGCCGACGCGGTGACCCTGCCGGACCCGTCGGCGACTCCCTCCGGGCCGGCGTCGACCGGTCCGTCCTCACCGGCGGCTGGGGCGTCGTCCGACGACGACGCACCACGGACCCTCGCCCCGGACCGGGTCCGTCGGATCGACGACGATGACGACGAGTCGCACGACGGGCCCTCCACCGAGCCCACCGGCGATCCCACCCGCTTGACGCCCGGTTCGGACGACTCCAGCACCCACGAATCCGACGCGGGCGACTCGCGAGACCCGGACAAGCACCCCTCGGGCCAGGATGACGACTGAACCGGTGCGGCGCGATGCCGGCGAGCCGGACGGGGCCGAGGCGACCCGGCGACGCGGCCCGACCATCGGCGTCCGGGTCCGGATCCTGACCACCGTGCTGGTGCTCACCGCTCTCGGCATGGGGCTCGCCGGGACCGCGTTCATGGTCTTCGAGCGCCGCCAGCTGGTCGACCACGTCGACGGCGTGCTGCTCGGCGACGTCACCGCGTTCGGCAAGCGGGTGGCCGCGTCCACCTCGGCGGCCACCACGGTCGACGACCTGCTCCGGGACGAGCTCAACCAGCGCGTGCCCGCCGACGGCGAGGTGCTGCTCGCCATGATCGACGGGGAGCCGGCGTACGTCACCCGCGATGCCCGCCCCTTCGCCATCGAGAACGAGGCCGCGCTCCTCGCCCAGGTCGCGGCGCTGGCGCCGGACGCCCCGTCGGTGATCCGCCAGATCGACACCGAGGCCGCCGGCCCGGTGCGCTACGTCGCCGTCCAGGTCCGGGTCCAGGGACGGCCCGAGGTCGGCACCCTGGTCGCCGCGGTCAGCCTGCGGCCGTACCTGGACCGGCTCGCCGACAGCGCCCGGCTCTACGCGCTGATGTCACTGCTGGCCCTGGCACTGGTGGGTCTCGGCGGCTGGGTGGTGGCCGGTCGGCTGCTGCGCCCGCTGCGGCTGCTGCGCGAGGCCGCGCAGAGCATCTCCCACACCGACCTCACCTCGAGGATCCCGGTCACTGGCGCCGACGACGTCACCGACCTGACCAGGACGGTGAACGCGATGCTGGATCGCCTCGAGGACGCTTTCGCGACCCAGCAGCAGTTCCTGGACGACGCCGGCCACGAGCTGCGCACGCCGATCACCATCGTCAGCGGGCACCTCGAGGTCCTCGACCCCGACGACGGCGCTGAGGTCCGGGCCACCCGGGCGCTGGTCCTGGACGAGCTCGACCGGATGGCTCGGCTGGTCAACGACCTCATCGTGCTGGCCCAGTCCGGACGCCCCGACTTCGTCACCGTCGAGGCCGTCGACCTCGACCAGCTGCTGCGCGACGTCCTGGACAAGGCCCACGCCCTGGCCGACCGGAGCTGGGTGCTCGACTCCACGATCCACGCCGTGGTCGCGGCCGACGGGCACCGGCTCACCCAGGCGATGCTGCAGCTGGCCGACAACGCCGTCCGGCATACCGACGAGAACGACACCATCGCGATCGGCGGGGTGCTCTCTCGGGGCGAGGTGCACCTGTGGGTGCGCGACACCGGTCCTGGGGTGTCCCGACAGGACGCGAAGCGGATCTTCGAACGGTTCGGCCGGGCCGGTGGGACCCGCGGCGACGGTGGGTCCGGTCTGGGGCTCTCGATCGTGGCCGGGATCGCGGCCGCACACGGCGGCCGGGTGGTCCTGGACCCGACGGCGGACGGCGTGGGCGCCCGGTTCACCCTCATCCTCCCGCTCGGAGTGCTCGGTCGGACGGCGCAGCCGCCGGCGGTCGGTGGCCCCGCCGGCCCGCCACCGCTGGAGACCTCGTCCGAGCCGTTCTGGGTGCCGCCGGTGCCGCCGGTGCCGCCGGTACCGCCGGTACCGCCGGCGCGCCCGGGGGAGCGGCGGTGACCCGGATCCTCGTCGCCGAGGACGAACAGCGGATCGCCTCGTTCATCGACAAGGGCCTGCGCGCCAGCGGGTTCGGCGTGACCGTCGTCGGTGACGGACCAGCCGCCTACGAGGCCGCCATGAGCGGCGAGCACGACCTGCTGGTGCTCGACCTCGGGCTGCCGCTGCTCGACGGGTTCGCCGTGCTCGGCCGGCTGCGCCGATCGGGCTGCGCCATCCCGGTGATCATCCTGACCGCCCGGTCCGGGGTGACCGACACCGTGGCGGGGCTGGATAGCGGGGCGGACGACTACATGGCCAAGCCGTTCCGGTTCGAGGAGCTGCTGGCCCGGATCCGGCTGCGGCTGCGCGCCGAGGCCCGGGCCCCCGAGCAGACCGTGCTGCGCTACGGCGACCTGGCCCTGGACACCACAACCCGTCGCGCCGCGGCGGGCGGACGTCAGGTCGACCTGTCCTCGCGTGAGTTCGCCCTGCTGGAGATGCTGCTGCGGCACGCGGGCCAGGTGCTCAGCCGGGAGCAGATCCTCAGCCAGGTGTGGGGGTACGACTTCGACCCGGGCTCGAACGTGGTCGACGTGTACATCCGGTACCTGCGGCGCAAGGTGGGCAGCGACTGGATCGAGACCGTGCGCGGCGTGGGATATCGGCTGCGGGAGG
Source organism: uncultured Actinomycetota bacterium (assembly GCA_963724535.1). GTDB lineage: Bacteria > Actinomycetota > Actinomycetes > Actinomycetales > Kineosporiaceae > JADJPO01. Next base: position 330,476 of record CAVRVD010000015.1, on the reverse strand, counting down.
CCGGGGTGACGTCAGACCCCTCATGAGAGTCCCCTCATTCCCCAGCACCTGGTGGCCTCATGAAGGGCGGGCACGGTAGGTGGTCAGGTGGAGATCTGACCGATGAGGGGACTGTTTCCGATGAACCGATCGCAACGACTCGGCGCGACCGCGGCGGCCACCGCCGCGCTGCTCGGGGGAGCCGGGGTGGCGCTTGCTGCCACCCGGGCGGACGCCGAGCCGGCGGCGGAACCGGCGTCCGCGACGGCCGGGATGAGTGCGCCGCGCACGGCCGGGATGAGCGCCGCCGAGCGGGCCCTGGCCGACCTGGACGCCGAGACCGCCGAGCTCGCAGCCGAGGCCGAGGCGCTGCGCTCGGAGATCTCCGCTGCCTCCCGGGCCGTGGACGCCGGGCACGCGACGAAGACCGCAGCCGCCGAGGCCGAGGACTCCCACGACGAGGGCACCTGGGACAGTCGGTCCGAAGAGGGAGCTCGCGCCTCCGGTGAGCACGAGGACGACGACCACGAGGACGAATCGCACTCCGAACGCTCAGAGCCCGGTGGCGACGATGACTGAGCGCGGACGGCACGCCGGCTGGACGGCGGCCGCGCTGCTGGCCCCGGCGTCCGCGGCGGTCTTCGCCGGCTCGGCCGCGTGGGCGAACGACCACGACCCCAGCGCGGCGAAGACGTCGGCCACCCAGAGCGAGACCGATGAGGCCGTGGCGGCTCAGCTCGCCCGGCGTACCCAGGAGGTCACGAAGCTGCGCGCCGAGGTCGCCGAGCTTCGTGACCAGGTCGCCGGTCTTCCGGCCCGCGGGGACGGCGCCACGTCCGGGACCACGAAGGCGTCCGGCGGGTCCACCAGCCCGAGAACCAGCACCAGCACGGCCCCCCGGACGGCGGCCCCCCGGCCGGCGCCCGCCCCGCCGACCCAGACCACCACGGGCGGGTCGTGACGACCGCCGCCACGACGTCCGGGGCGACGGCGGCGCCGCGGTCGCTGTGCTTGCGAGCGATGAACATCCGAGCGATGAACACGGACGTGGTGCTGCGGCTGGTCGGTCCGGGCGGGCGGGGTGAGGCGGCGTTGGCGGCCGCGCGGCAGGTGTTCGTCGACGTCGAGGCGGCGTGCACCCGGTTCGACCCGACCAGTCCGCTGATGCGGGCCAACGCTGCCGGCACCGAGTGGCTCACCGTCCCGGCGGTCTGCTTCCACGCGGTCACCGAGGCCGCGGCGGCACATCGGGATACCGGGGGTCTGTTCGACCCGCGGGTCCTGGAGTCGTTGGTGGCCATGGGGTACGACCGGACGTTGCCGTTCCAGGACGGCCCGGTGCACCTGCGGTCCACGCGCTCGCCCGCGGAGGTCCCGGCAGTGATCTGCGCGGGCCGCGACCGGTCGGCCGGCTCCCCTGTGGCGTCCGCTCCGGCCGGCCCGCAGGCCCAGGTGGTCCCCCCCACCCCCTGGGCACCTGGCTTGGACCCGCTGCGGCACGCCGTCCGGATCGGACCCGCTCCGATCGACCTCGGCGGCATCGGCAAGGGCCTGGCCGTGGGGTGGGCGGCCCAGCTGCTCGGGGGCGTCGGTGAGGCGTTCCTGGTGGAGGCCGGCGGAGACTGCGCCCTCGGCGGTGCGGGCCCGGACGGCGACGGGTGGAAGGTCGGCGTGGAGGACCCGTCGGCCGACGGGCAGCGCCAGGACGACGAGCAACCGATAGCGGTGCTGAGCCTGACCGACACCGGCTGCGCGACGTCCAGCCTGCGCAGGCGGACCTGGCGGGCCGGCGGCGAGCAGGTGCACCACGTCGTCGACCCGCGCACCGGGCGGAGCGCGGCCGGCGGGCTGCGGTCGGTCACCGTCGTCCTGCCGGACCCGGCCCGGGCCGAGGTGTGGAGCAAGACCCTGCTGGTCGCCGGGGTGGGGGCGATCGCCTCCCTCGCGGCGGAGCAGAGGCTCGCCGCGCTGTGGGTGGACGACGAGGGGCACCTCGGTCTGTCCGAGGCGATGCGGCCGTGGGTGATCTGGAGGTCCTCCGATGGCGTCTGAGACGGCACCGGTTCGGGTCGCGCCGCCGTTGGGCACGATCGCCCTGGTCACCGCCTCGACCGGGCTGACCGGCTGGCTGGTCGGCTCGGCGGTGTCGTCGGTGGCCGGGGATCAGAACGCACCGTGGATCCTCGGTCGGGCCTCGGGGATCGCCGCTTACCTGCTCATGGTGGCCCTGGTGATGATGGGCCTGCTGCTGTCCCACCCGTGGCGCACGCGGTGGCGTCGGCCGAGCACCGTGGTGCGGATCCGGGTACACATCAGCCTGGCCGTGTTCACCCTGGCGTTCCTGGCGCTGCACGTGGTGGTCCTGGCCACCGACTCCTATGCCGACGTCGGCTGGTGGGGTGCGCTGCTGCCGATGGCGTCCGGATACCGTCCGGCCGCGGTGACCCTCGGCGTCATCGCCGCCTACGCCGGGCTGGTGGCCGGCCTCACCGCAGCGTTCGCCGGACGCTGGGCCGCGCGCGTGTGGTGGCCGGTGCACAAGGCGTCCGCCCTGGCCCTCGTCGCGACCTGGCTGCACGCCGTCCTGGCCGGTTCGGACACCTCCGGACTGGCCTGGATGTACGGGCTCACCGCAGTGATGGTGCTGGGCCTGACCATGTCCCGCTACGCGGCGCGCACGCCGTCCGACCGGCTCGCCGAGCTCATCGGCCGGTCCCGCCGATGACCGCGACGTTGCCCCTGGAGGTGCCCTTCAGTGCGGCCGCCGAGTGGTCGCTGCTCGGCACACATGCCCAGGCCCAGGTGGTCTTCGACGCGGCGAGCCGGTCGCTGCTGTACGCCGAGCCCGCCGATCGGCTCACCGAGCACCTCTGGCGGTACGGATCGCGGCCGGACCTGGCCGGGCGGACCGCGCCGGTGCTGGACGCGCTCGAGCAGGTCGAGCTGAGCGGACGCGGCGGCGCGCACTTCCCGGTGGCCCGCAAGTGGCGCACCGCGCTGGAGGCTGCCCGCGCGGGCGGCGGCGAGGTCGTCGTGGTCGGCAACGGCGCCGAGGGCGAGCCGGCCAGTGCCAAGGACGCCGCGTTGCTGCTGCAGCGTCCGCACCTGGTGCTCGACGGGCTGGCGTGCGCGGCGGAGGCGCTCGGTGCGTCGTCCGCCGTGCTGTGGCTGCACGAGGGGGCCGCCGCGGTCGACGCCGTGCGTCTGGCCCTCACCGAGCGCCGCGCCGCGGGCCTGGTCGAACCGCCGGTCCGCCTCGTCACGGGTCCGCACGCGTACCTGACCGGCGAGGGCAACGCCGTGGTGCGGGCCCTGGGCGGCGGACCGGCCCTGCCGGTGTTCCTGCGCCGCCCGGCCGCGGTGGCCGGGGTGGACGGCCGGCCCACGGTGGTGCAGAACGTGGAGACCCTCGCCCGGTTGGCGCTGCTGGCCCGCACCGGCGCGGCCGGTCCGCTGCCGGGGGTGCTGGTGAGCGTGCTGACCCGAGCCGCCGACGGTCGATGGGTGGTGGCGGCGCGGGAGGTGGCCGGTCACCGCCGGCTCGCCGAGGCGGTGCTCGACGGGTACTGGGCGGACGAGCCGCGCCCGCGCGCCGTCCTCGTCGGCGGCTTCGGCGGCCGGTGGCTGCGCTGGGACGACGCGGCGCCGATGGTGTTGGAGCAGATGGTCGGGCGGGCGGGCCCCGGGGAGCCGGCGCGGGTGTCGCTGGCGGCCGGGGTCCTCGCGCCGCTGCCGAGCCGGGCGTGCGGCGTTCGCGAGACCGCCGCGGTGGTGGAGTATCTGGCCGCCTCGAGCGCCCGCCAGTGCGGCCCGTGTGTGTTCGGCACCCGCGCGCTGGCGCAGGTGTGGCAGCGCCTCGCACGCGGGGTGGCCCGGCGGGGTGACCGGGCCCGGGTGCGGGCCGTGGCCGAGGAGATCGCCGGGCGGGGCGCCTGCCGGCTGCCGGACGCCGCGGTGTCGCTGACCCGCTCGGCGTTGGACGTGTTCGCCGAGGACGTCGAGCGGCACCTGTCAGGTCGGGTCTGCCCGCCGGACGACACCTCAGAACCCGTTCTGCCGGTGCCGGTGACCCAGGGGTGGTCGTGATGGCGGCGATCCTGCCGCGCGGTCCGTCGTCGCAGACCGAGCCCGAGACGCGGCGGCTCGCCGTCGACCCGATCGCGTGCGCGGGCGTGGGGATGTGTGCGCACCTGGCTCCGGGTCTGGTCGGGGTGGACTCCTGGGGCTACCCGGTGCTGCCCCTACGGGCGCTGTCCGGTCGTGATCTGCGCGCCGCGGGGGCTGCGGTGCGGGGCTGCCCACGGCGGGCGCTGTTCCTCGACTGAAGGGTCAGCGGTTGAGCTCGGTGAAGGTCTCGGCGATGACGTCCGCCCCGGCCTTGAGCCGCTCGGTGGACCCCAGACCGTCCGGTCCCCAGGTCGGCCAGGTGTAGCGCAGCTCGGCCGGATCGGCTCCGGCGACGGTGAACCTCAGCCCGATCCCGTCCACGACGTGCGTGGTCGGCGAACCCCCTTCACTCAGCGCCGTCCGACTGGACGGGTCGGCCAGGCCCAGCATCGGCCACGGGATGCGCAGCAGCACGCCGTCCCCGGTGGTCTGCCAGGTGGCCAGGCTGTTCGGGTCGGCCGAATCGGCCTGCCAGGTCCCCCGGACCAGTCGGCCGACCTCCTGGGTCTCCAGGGTGCTCTCGTCCATCCCGGGATAGGACCGGTTGGTGATCAGTCGCTGGGTGTGCCACGGCCGGCCGGCCTCGGGCAGGGGTTCCCAGGTGTCCAACCGTGCCGGGTCGAGCCCGGCCCGGACCAGGGCCTGCGCCGACCCGGCCGCCGGGTTGAGCTCGATCCGGTAGTCCGCCGGGTCCACCCCCCCGGCGGAATCCTCGGTCGGCGCCCCGCCCGGCACGGTGTCGACGGCGATGCTCAGCGGCCGGTCGGTACGGCCCTGCCGGTACCGGATGCGGATGCGGACGAACGAGGCGTCGGCGTCCAGCTCCACCTGCGCGATGTCCGAGGCGGCGTCGGGGACGGCGACGTGATGGGCGCCGTCCAACGGGTTGGGGTCGGTGGCGAGGAGCCCGAAGAACTGCTCGTTGGTCAACGGGTCGTGCCACAACGGGCGGCGCTCGGCCGGCACCTGGTGCTCGACGGTGTTCCAGGTGAGCTTGAACCACTCGTCGGTCCAGGCGAACAGGAAGGCCCCGGCCAACCCCTGCTCCCGCACGATCTGCAGCATCCGGGCGTTGATCGCCATCGCGTCCTGCTCGCGGTGAGCGCCCTGGTCGCGGTCGAGGGGTCCGTCGTGCGCCGACCCGATGGACGACGGGACGCCCAGCTCGGTGATCATCACCGGCATGCCGGTGTGGTGGCGTTTGAGGGCGGCCAGGTAGCCGGCGTAGGGGTCGGGCCGCCCGTCGACGAGGGTGGTCTGCAGACCAGGCTCGAAGCGCAGGAAGTCCGGGTAGTAGGGGTAGGCGTGGTAGCTGGCGAAGGTGCCGCCGGGCCAGGCCAGGGTGGCCAGCACGTGGTTGGCGTCGACGCCGACCTGGTCCTCGGCCGGCTGCGGCTCGGCCGGATGGGTCAGCGGGTCGGTGGTCGGCCAGTTGACGAACGCGATCGGCGCCGACCGCCCGTTGCGGGCCTCGACCACGGCGAGGGCGTTCAGGTGCTTGGCCAGCCAGCGCTCGGTGGCGCTGGCCTGCGGGGTGGAGCGGAAGTAGGGCCCGTCGACGGCGGGGGCGTCGGCGTGCTCGGCGTCGGTGCGCAGGGTCGCCTCGGGGTCCCACTCGACGCCGATGATCCAGGCCATCAGCCACGGGGTGACGTCGGCGTCCCAGGTGCCGTGGGCGCGTCCGGGGGTCTCCTCGCGCTGCAGGGCACCGCGGACGGCAAGGGTCGCGTCGGCGACCTCGGTGGCGAACCCCTCGTCGACGGACCGGTCGTACAGGGTGCCGCCGCCGCTCACATAGCTCTCGTCCGGCAGGTAGACCCCCTGGACCAGGTAGAGCGGGGTGTCGGGGTGGGTTCGGTTGTGCGCGGCCAGCTCCCGGTAGAAGGCGGGCGGGTGGATCGTGTAGATCCGCACGGCCCTGATCCCGAGCTGGTCCATCCGGTCGAACCAGCGGCGGTAGTCCTCGGCGGTCACCGCCAGCTCACCGGGCAGGTGCCCGGGCGTGGTGGCGCCCAGGTCGACGCCGGCGACGAAGTCACGCACCCCGCCGGCGGTGTGCAGCCGCAGTCCGGTGCCGTCGGTGGTGGCCAGGGTGGTCAGTCCGTCCCGTTCGACCGGGGCCGGGGCCCAGGACGCCGCGGCGTCCCGCGTCGCGGAGGCGGCAGCCGGCGGCGGTGCGGTGTCGGTCGAGGCCGACGTCAATGGCATCATCAGCGCCCCGGCGCCCAGCGCAAGCAGGACGGACGCGGCGCCTACGGTCTGAAGGGTGTGGACCTGCACCCAGCAGACTTCGGTGCTCCACGCGCAGTCCTTGACCCGAACGGCGCATCGTCTCCAACCCGCAAAGTCGAACCGCGCAACCGTCAAGGCGCCTGCGCCGGGTGCCGAACCAGGCCCTGTTGGGTACGGTGCGAGAGCCGGGACGGCGCGACCATCCGTGCCACCGCCACCGAGCAGAGGAGTCATCGTGAAGAAGGCCATCGCTGCGGCAGCAGCCGTCGTCGCCGGGTTCGCCGTGTGGCGCAAGATGCAGTCCGACAAGGCCGAGCAGGAACTCTGGGCCGAGGTCACCGATCCGGTTCGCTGACCGGAGCGTCAGCGGCGGGGTCCTGACGGCTCAGCCCAGCATCGAGGTGTGGTAGCGGGTCTCCAGGCTCTGCTGCACGACCCGGATCGCCTTGAACGTCTCGCGCAGCTGGGAGCGGACCAGGGGTTCGAGGTCGTCCAGGTCCAGCCAGTTGTTCTGGGGCTCTCCGCGGCGGTGCTGATCGAGGTGATGGCGCACGCGTAGCCCCATCGCCAGCTCGTAGCCGGTCCGCAGTGTCGAGACCAGGCCGTCCGAGATCAGGTGGTCGTCGGCGGCTGCGCTCAGCCGGGAGTCGGTCGAGATCTCGTTGCCGCCGCGGGCCAGGGTGAACAGGCGGGCGATGTCGGCCACCGGCAGCATGGCGCCGCCTTTGATGTCGACGGCGTTGTTGTGCTTGCCCGAGCGCTTGACGGCGAACCGCCCGAAGAAGCCGAGCGGCGGGCGGTGCTTGATCGTGTTGCGCGCCAGGTGGGCCAGGAACAGGTCGCGATGTGCCGCCTTGACGATCGTCGGCTGCAGGAGCTCGCGCACCTGCAGCTCACCGGACACCGTGCGCAGGTCGAACGCGATGGTCGACTCCAGCAGGTGGTCCGGGCTGGGCCGCTCGATCCACGACGAGAAGGCGCCGCGCCAACCGGACACGCTGCGACGCCACGGTGCGTTGACGGCCATGACCCCGCCGTCGCAGGGTGCGTACCCGCAGCGGACCAGAGCCTCCACCATCCATCCGGCCAGCTTCTCCCACCAGGCGTCGATGTCCGGGTCGATGCCGTCGCCGACGCCGTCCGGAAGCAGCAACCCGTGGTCCTGGTCGCTGTGCAGGGTCTGTTCGCGTCGACCCTGGCTGCCGAAGGCGATCCAGCCGTAGGGCGTCGGCGGCTGGCCGAACTCGGCGAAGGCGAGGGTCAGCAGGCGGCGCTGCACGCGGTCGGTCACGGTCGCGATGACCCGGCCGACGTCACCCGGTGTCGTCCCGGCAACCAGCATGCCGCCGACGGCCTCGGGCAGCTCGGACAGGACGGCGGCGACGGCCCCGACGTCGTCCGCGCGGTCGATGGCGGCGCGCACGTGCAGCGGGCTACGGGCGCCGAGCTCGAGCAGGTCGTGGGAGCTGACCATTCCGACCACCGAGCCGTCGTCCTCGACGACCGGCAGGTGGTGGGCCCCGCTCGAGAGCATCTCGACCAGGGCATCGAACACCGGGGTCCAGGAATGGATGGTGCGGGCCGGGAAGGTGGCGAACTCCCCGATCGGCAGGTCGGCGGACCGACCCGCAGCGATCAGCCGGGACCGCAGGTCGCGGTCGGTGACGATGCCGATCCGGGAGCCGTCGAGCACGACGATCGAAGACACCCGGGCCTCGGTCATCCGCTGGGCGACCCCGTGGGCGGGTTCGTAGGGGACGGCGGTGTGAACCGGGGTTCGCATGAGGGTCCGGACGGGGCTGGTCTGTAGGTCGATCGGGGGTCGGTTCAGGGTGATGAGGCGCGCGGGCAGGTCGGACGGGGGCGCCGACCAGGCCAGGTCGATCGCCTCCTCCGGCAACCAGACGACCTGGCAGGCCTCGACCGGGTCGACCCGCTCCCCGGTCGAGAGCGCGGTGAACTCCCCCGGGGCGACCATGTCCACCGAGCGGGCGCGCGCGTCCCGGACGATCAGCCCACCGCGTCGGACGACGAGCGCCGGGGACTGCGGATCGGTCGCTTCGGTGATCCGGTGCAGCTTCGAGTGGCGCGCCAGCGCGACGAGGGCCTTGTGTTCGATGCCGACGAACGCCGGGCAGGAGACCAGCGTGTCGGTGATCTTCTCCAGCTTGTCGGCCATGAGCCGATGGTGGCACGTTGCCCGGGTAGGAGCCGCGGGGGTTGGGTGTGACGGGCGCAGCACCGGGACGACGGAGAGCGTGGCGGTGGGCACAGGCGGGGCGGAACGGGTTCGCCGGGCGCGATGTGGCTCCCGTACTCTGAGACCGGTCCTGGGACGGCGCTCCCGGTCCATGGGGACGTGGCGCAACTGGTAGCGCACCTGCTTTGCAAGCAGGGGGTTGAGGGTTCGAGTCCCTTCGTCTCCACCACAGAGTGACTGGTCAGAGGCCTTCTCGCTGCTGACCATGATCGTTGTACTGCAGTGGAGTACTGCAACCACGTCGCGGATGACGGCAGTCTGAGCCGGTCGGGGATGGCTCAGCGCGGCTCAGCGATGCTCAACGAGGCTCGAGATGGGGCCGAGGACAGGGTGACCTTGGTGGCGAAGCAGGGGGTCGCGCTGCCGCGTGGGCATTGTGAACCGAACGTGCGCCCATGCGCCCTGAAGACGGCAAGGACGGGCCCAGGACCGATCGCCCACGTTGCTGGCTCACCCTGGCTGATCAGGAGAGACTCTTTTTCAAGATCATGCGCTCTCGGTCATACCGGTGGTGGCTCGACGTTGAGTTCGACCCACTCCGGCTGGTGGGCTTGGCCGTCGTTTCCTTCCAGAGCCAGCCTCGAGGCTGTGGCGTGGTTCAGATTGCACGCAATGCTCACCGGGTGCTCGGAACCGACCCGTTCGGACGCCGCGTCGAGCGTGCGCCGGGAGAGGTCCCGCGCGGATCGACTCCTGCCTTCGAGAAGAAGATCGGCTGCGAGCCCGTTGGCGGCGCTGAGCGAGAAGGGGTGCGCGAGGCCCAGTGGGTGCATCAGATCGTGCATGGCCTTCTCGTCCAGGTTATGCGCCTCACGGATCCTGCCCAGCCCCCGCAGTGCGCGGGCCAGTACCACGGACGCGGCCGATGCGGCGGGATGGTCCCCGCCGAAGCTGCGCAGATAGCTCTCCTGCGCTTCCTGGGCCCGGCTCCACGCCGACTGGTACTGACTCGTACTACACAGCGCGTTGACGTAGGTGAGGCTAGCCGCGAGGGACCGCTCGCGGTCGCCGCCGAGGTAGCGCATGTGCCGCTGGTAGCTCTCTTCGGCGGCCGTGAGGGCTTCCGGACGGCCCAGACACCTCAAGGCCACGGCCGTGGACCGGGCAACGAGGAGCGGTAACACGTGCCCGGGCCGCAGCAGCCATGGATCGAGCGTCGTCCTAGCCGTCTCGACGCGCGAGAACATGTCTTCGTACTTGCCCAACCCGTAGAGGTCCCAGGCCAGGTTGAGGGTCGACATATGGATCAGGATGGGATCGATGGTCGGAATCGCGGAGCGTGACTCCAGGACGCGCTGGTCCAGGTCGTGCGCCGCCTGGAAGTCGCCGAGCATGCGCAGGCTTACCGCGAGGTTCGTCGCTACGCGAAGGGTCTGTGGGTCGTTCTCGCCGAACACGAGTTCACTGCGTTTCAGGGTGTCTTCCTCCATCGAGAGGGCCTCGGCGTAGCGCCCCTGAATGCGCAGGTCGACGCCGGCACTCACGGCCACTTCGAGCGTGAGCGGATGATCAGGACCGTGTTCCTCGTGTCGCCGCAGACGGCCTAGCGTGATCGAGGTCATCTCGCGGGATGGCTCGTAGTCGCCCAGCGAGCGCAACGCGTTGGCGAGATGGCGTGTTGCCATCACGACGTACTCGTCAAAGGCCTCGGCGGCTTCTTCCTCGGGGCCCGCGGTCCATTCCCGAAGGGCGGACTCCGCCATGACACGGCTGCCCTGGTAGTCACCAATCTGGTATAGGTAGCGGATCTGGTTCACGACGAGATGCTTGGCTTCGAGCGAAGGCAGGTTCACGAGCGTTGTCGGGGCGATGTGCGGGGAGATCAAGGCGTGCATTCCCCAGGTCCGCGTGTCGTCTGGGTCGCCCGGGTCGGCAGCGATGACGATGGCCCGGGCGTTGTTCAGGCCACGTTGATTGGTCGCGGCGTCGAATCCTTGGCGCAGGCACTCCCGTACCAACCGATGCATGCTGAGGAGTTCGCCCTCCCCGTCCTCGGTGACCAGCCCGTACCGGATGAGTTCGGCGGTGGCTCGTTGTAGGTGGTCGGGGTCATCGAGGCACCGGGCCAGAGCGGGTGTGAGCCGCCCGCTGCGCCCGCTGCGCAGCAGGGTTGGCGCGACGGGTTCCGAGCTCAGATGGGTGAGTGCCTCGAGCAGTTGCGCGGCGCTGGGTGACTCACGTTTCAGCCGCTGGAGTGTCAGGTCCACTGACGCTGTCAGGCCCGTTTGGTGGTCGGATGGGCGTCCTTGCTGCAGCAGTTGGCGCATGTGGCCGTCGAACAGGTCGATATAGCGTGACCAGGGCATTCCGGTGGCAGCGTGCATGCTGGCGACCTGCGCCAGCGCCAGCGGCAGGTCGCCCAGTAGGGTCGCCAGCTGCTCGGCTTCGTCCGGCGTCACGTGGGGGTCCTCGTGCTCAAGGAACTCGATGCTCTCGGACCGCGTCAGGACGTTGACGGCAAGATGGGCTTGCCCAAGGGCAACTGCAGGGTTCCTTGTCGTGACGAGCATGTCGCCGCCGCCCCCTGGGAGGGCAGCGGCGACGGCCTCGAGGGCGTCGACGTTGTCGAAGACGAGCAGCCAGCGTCCATCGGTCGCCTCAAGCCGTGCGACAACGGCCTGGACGACGCGGGAGAGGTCTGGCCCGAGGCGTAGCCTCAGCCGGTCCGCCAGGTCACGGAACGATCTTCGTAGGTCGGTGGGTTCCGCGGCCGGCACCCACCAGATCAGCGAGTAGGAGGCTAGGGCCGGGAAATGGCTGACCGCCAGCCTGATCCGCCCCGCCGCGCAGGTGATCGCGGACGCGTTCGACGAGGCCGAACGCCGCGACCCGAATCATGTCCGGACCTGGGTCGCCTTGGTCGACGGCAACAACCACCAGATCGACCGGATCAGCGCCGAAGCCGCCCGCCGCGGCGTCACCGTGCACATCGTCATCGACTTCGTGCACGTACTCGAGTACCTGTGGAAGGCCGCCTGGTGCTTCCACCCCGAAGGCGACACTGCCGCCGAGACCTGGGTCGCCCGACACGCCCTACGGATCCTGCACGGCGACGCGGCCGTGGTCGCGGCCGCGATCCGCCGCAAGGCCACCACCCGCGCCCTGACACCCACCGCCCGCAAGAACGCCGATGTCGCCGCCGACTACCTGATCGCCAAGCGGCCCTACCTGGACTACCCCACCGCCCTCGAAGCCGGCTGGCCGATCGCCACCGGCGTCATCGAGGGCGCCTGCCGCCACCTCGTCAAGGACCGCATGGACATCACCGGCGCCCGCTGGGGCCTCCCCGGCGCAGAAGCCGTCCTGCTCCTCCGCGCCCTCATCAGCAACGGCGACTTCGACACCTACTGGACCTGGCACCTGACCCAAGAACTCCAACGAACCCACCTGACCCGCTACCAAGATCACACCCTGGCCGCCTGAACAGGCTCACTCCAGAAGAGCCGCACCCATCTCTTATGGCGGGCCAGCGGAGCCGCCGATTGCTCATGGTGCGTCTTGTGGGCATGGCCGCCGCGTCGCTGCCCAGCGAGGTCGCTGACCGCGTGGAGCATGCCCTCGACGTGTTGGTCCAGGTGCGCAGGACCCAGCCGGCGGTGTTGGCCGGCCTGTTGGCACATCCGGAGACTGGGATGCTCCTGGCCACGGCGCTGACCGAGGCGCGAACGGGAACCCAAGGGGCGTCCTCGGCCGCCGGCGACCTGACCGCCTTAGCCGTTGTTGCAGCCCAGCGGGCAGGTATGGAGCTGACGGCTGAGCTGGTCGCTCGGGACGGGTGGGTGCGTCTACCCACCGCAGGTTCCGTGAGGGCGCCCACCGGTGGCGACGTCGGTGACGTAGTGGTCGTCCGAACCGGGCCGGTGATGTCAGTTGGAGGCGTCAGAGTGCCCGCACCGGACGACGTCGACCAGCCGTCTGAGCTGGAATGGCGCCGTCCGCATCGGCTAGCGGCGACCTCGGCCAGGTCAGCGATCAAGGTGGAGCTGGACGACGACTCCCCTTATCGACGGATCTACGGCCCGCAGGCCGCCGATCGGCTGGACGACGCGGCCGCTGCCTCTTGGCAGTCAGTCTTGGAGCGGGCCTGGCCTCTGATTGACCGGTGCGCCCCATCTGGGGCGTCGGCCATGGCGCGAGGATGGCTGCGGGTTGTGGTGCCGCTGCGGCCCGGGTCGCAGGCGGTGAGCGACAGCGTCCGCGAAGCCGTGGGCAGCCTGAGCGCGACGCCGCCTACAGATGAGCGCTACCTGGCCGAGACCGTGATCCACGAGGTCCAACACTCGTTGTTGTGGGCATTGAGCGCGCTGGTTCCGCTGTGGTCCGCCGATCACACGGTTCGGTATCCGTCGCCCTGGCGTGCTGACCAGCGGCCGACCTTCGGATTGCTCCACGGGGCGTTCGCCTTCCTGGCGGTCGCCGAGTTCTGGGCGGCGTTGTCCGGTTGCGCGGGGGATCACGGCGCGGCTTCGATCGCTCAGGCCCGACGGGCCGAGGTGCGCCAAGCCTTGCAGACCCTGGGGGGGGCGCACACCCTCACCGAAGCCGGGAACCGCCTGGTCGACCGCCTGCGCACCCGGCTCGATGCGGCCCTTCCTAGTACGACTGCCAAGGCTCGAAAGCACGAAGCGTCTGAACCGACGCGACGTTCCGAATGCGAGAGTCGGACACCATGATGATCACTCCCAGTTCGCGCCGACCCGTGGAGCTCGACCGGCTGGACGACGACCTACGCGAACTGGGCATCGTCGCGGGTGACACTCTGCTCGTGCACTCATCGCTGCATGCCATCGGTTGGGTCAGCGGTGGGGCACTGGCTGTCGTCCAGGCCCTGCTTCGCGTCTTGGGTCCGGGTGGCACGCTCGTCGTGCCGACCCACACCGCCAACAATAGCGATCCGTCCACCTGGCTGGACGACCCGGTGCCGGCGGCCTGGTGGCCGACCATCCGTCAGCACCTGCCGGCGTTCGACCCGGCCGCAAGCCCGAGTTGGCGCATGGGCGCGGTGGCTGAACAAGTCCGCACCTGGCCCGGCGCGCGACGCAGCACACACCCACAAACCTCGTTCGCAGCTCTCGGCCCTCGCGCTGAGGCGCTGATGGCGGCTCACCCGCTGGCATGCCACCTCGGCGAGGACTCGCCGCTGCGCCGCCTAGAGGACGTCGATGCTCAAGTGCTGCTCCTAGGCGTCGGCTGGGATCGGTGTACCGCCTTCCACCTCGGCGAATACCGCCAGCCCGACCCACCACAACGGGACTACTCCTGTGTCGTGCGAACGTCCGCCGGGCGGGAGTGGATCAAGTACACAGATGTGGCGCTGGACGACGCCGACTTCGCAACCTTGGGCAGCGACTTCGAGGCTAAGAGCAGCGCTGTGGTTGTACGCCACGTGGGGGAGGCGACCGCACGAATGTTCCGCATCCAGGCTGCGGCGCGGTTCTCGACACAATGGATCACACTGCGACGAACCCGCCACCAAGACATCGCATTCGCCGGAGGAGGGACACCGCCATGTCGGCCGTCGCCGTCAGCCATCTCGACCGAGTCCGGTTGACGGGTGCCTTCCTCGACGTCCAGGGGATGTCGGATGCGGACTTGCGGGCCACCTGTGTGTCGGCAGTGGAGGACCTGCTCACCACCTCGCTGACCTACCGTACGCCCGCAGCCTGGACTCCCGTCATGACGGGTACGGGCTGATAACTGCCTGCTGCATGCATCGGGGGGGCGTGCATTGCCTCGCTTTCGTGGTCCTTGAGTTGCGGGGAGCCAGTGAGCCCGCCCGCCACCTAGCCCTCTAGGGCCGGTCTTGGACGTGGTGCACCGGGCGGCCAGCGGGCAGGACCGGCAGGCCACGCCGAAGGTGGCCACCCGTCCTGGGCTGATCGGACGGACCAGCTGGTTCGGGCAGGTGACCGTGCCGGCAGGCTCGTCGACGATGAAGTCGTCGACGGTGAACCCACCCGGGACCGCGACCTGCAAGGGCTTCGGCTTGATCACAGCCCGGTGCCCGGCCGCGCCGATCGCCGCCCGCAGGTCCCCGGTCCCGTACGCGGAGTCGGCGAACCACGACCGCACCCGTTCGGCCAGCGCCGGGTCACCAACCGTCTGTTCTTGCACTGCTGGGGCTCCGGTCGGCTCTGCGGTCGGGGTGAGTCCGGGCGGCGCTGGTTGGTCCGCCTCAGCATCGGTGGCCTCGGCCTGGGTCGGCGGGTTGGCCTGGATGTCGTTGGCCAAGAAGGCCTCGCCGATCGCGGCGTCGGAGTGGTCGCTTCCGGCGGCCTGGGTCAATTCCTCATCGGTGACCAGCCCGGTGCCGGGTTCGGCGACCACGTGCGCGCGGTAGCCGTCCCGGCGGCCTCGGGCGACTTGCGGGTGTGCCGGGCCTCGGGATCCACGGTGGAGATCACCCGGTCCTCGGCCACCCGGTGCGCGATCTTCCACCGGCCATCGGTGCCGTCCGACCCTTCGGCCGGTTCCACGTCCTGCCCGGCGACCAGGGCCAGCAACCCCACCGCGTCACAGGTCTCGGCGGTGATCTCCTCCTTCGCCAACGCGTCCACCAACGCCAGGGCGTCGTTGACCAGCGCCGAGACCAGGCCGTCCTTGGCCTGCGGGTCGTCCCAGTCGATCCGCGGCTTGCCCGGCGTGGTGTGTCATGACCGGTGCACACCCTCGCCACCAGGTCGCCGGCGCCGGGCACGGTCCGGGCCACCCGACGGACCGCGGCGATCAACTGGGTGATGGTGTCCTGGTGGCGACTGCGTCGGCCAGGATCGTGGAATCGATCGCCCGGCGCCGCGGGCTGGATTCTCCTCGAAGACCCGCCGGACCTGCGGGTCAGTCGACCCACCCGGCCCGCCCGTGCGTGCGTCAACGTATCGGTAGGGGCCGGACCCGCAGCCGCGTGGTCGACAACGACACCACCGCGCCGGCGTCGAGTTCCTTGAGCACAGTCGGCAGGTTGACGATGATCAGATCCGCCTGATCGGCCGGGGCGAGCCGATCGGCTGACCGCAGCAGAACCAGAGACGGGCTCGTGGCCCCCGACACCGCCAGCATGAGCGTGAAATCGGTGTCCGCGGAAACGATCACCTGACCGTTCTCGATGGCATGGGCGAGGATCTCCTCGTCCGTGGCCGCCAACAGTCCATGATCGACGACATGCGTCGCCTCGTGGCCGGCTTCGGACAGCCGAGCGGCCACCGTGGGCGAGAGGTTGGCGTCGACCAGAAACCTCATGCCGGATGAGCGAGCGGCAACTCACGCTCTTGGAGCGCGACGGCAGCAAACTCCAATGCGGCGAGCAGGTCCTCTTGTATCAGGTACGGGTAGTCCGCTAGCACCTCATCGAACGTCCTGCCCGCGGCGAGCTGTCCCAGGACAGCGGACACCGTCACCCGGGTGTCACGGATGCACGGCAGGCCGTTCATCCGCCCAGGCTCGATTGTGATCCGCGGAAACCCCACACCTCGATAGTACGCACCCAGGCAGGCCGGGCCCCAAGGGCCGACACGGACAACCGACCCTGCCCAAGCACCAGCTCCCCTTCGGCTTGTCGCACGGCGAGGGGCGTATAGCACGAAAGTACTGCAACGGCGCCGCCGGTTGCCGTGGTTCAGCGGTGCTCACCGCGGCCAGGTCGTGCTCAGCGACGCCCCGCGAGAGGTGTGCCGGTAGTCTGCAAGCAGGGGGTTGAGGGTTCGAGTCCCTTCGTCTCCACCGCAAACGTCCTGGTCAGAGGCCTGTTGGTGGGTTGGTCATGATCGGCGTACTGCTGGGAAGTACTGCAACCGCGGCGCGGATGACAGCAGTTCGGGCGGCGGCGGGATCGCTCAGCGCGGTTCGGCGATGCTCAACGAGGGTCGAGCGGCGGGTCGGGGCGTGGTGCTCTGGTGGGCGAAGCAGGGGGTCGGATGCCCCCTGTGCACTGGCAGGGCAGGGGTCGCCGGCGCCTCGCTGTCGCTGCGCGGGGTCTGTCAGGACGGGCCGACGGCTCAGTCGATCTCCAGGCGGCGCAGGCGGGTGCGGGTGGCGGAGGAGATGAAGGGGCGGGCTCGGCGGGGCAGCATCTCGATGTCCCGCCGGCACGACATGACGACTTCCAGTTGGTCCCAGGTGCCGCGTGCTTCACGGCCGGCGAGGGTGACCATGCGCGTCGGACCCGCGGACGGCGTCGACCTCGCGCCCGTTGAGCGAGACGTTGACGTCCCGGGTGATGATCAGCCACGCACGCCCGGGCGGCCCTCGCATCCAGCCCAGAATCAGGAGCCGTGACCTCTGCGAAGTCCGCGGCCAGAAGTGGACGGGGCACTTCGTCGCGACAAACCCGTCACAGTGGGCATCATTCCCAGCCGCGCCTGAGACTCTTTACCTGAGACCTGCTGACCTCGAGCAAGATGTCACCACCTCGGCGGAAGTGCTCGACGACTTCATCAAGATGTTGCTCAAGCACTGCCACCGAGTCCCGACCAGCACGGAGCCACAGGTGCATACCGATCAGGTTCCGCTTGCGGCGTCGGCTGAACTCGGCATCATCCGTGATCAGTACGGCCTTCTGCTCATCGGCGTAGACGGTGAGCGAGTCGTCTTGCTCCAGGCTCAGCCCTGCCTGGTCTGCGCTCCAGCACTCATGACCATGGGAACGCAGCATGCCGCCGACACGGGCGTCGACGTTCTGGTCGAGGAAGAAGCGCAAGGCCGTGGCGCGTCATGCACCGACCGCTTGTTGGGCCTGCCTCACTGCTTCTACGTCCTCAACCCGTAGAGCGGGGAACGCTTGAACAATCTCTGCGACGTCGGCGCCGTCGTCCAAGTACCGCTTGATCGTCGCGACTGGGATGCGCGTACCAGAGACGAGCGCCTTACTGCCCAGTGCTCCCCGGCGCTTCTCGATCAAGCCGACGGTTTGAGCACTGCGCTTCGCGCTGCTCTCAATCCGGGCCCGGATCGGCTCCAGGTTCAGCACCTGATGGAAGATGACTTGGTCGGGCGCACGCCCGCCTTCCCAAGTGCCGTCCTCGTTCCGAAAGAAGATCTCCCGGCCTGCTGTGGCAAAGGCCAATTGAGTCAGAGGTGATTCGTACCCGCGTGCCGCAAGTCGCGCAACCACCTCACGGATGTGCGGGAGGGATATCCCTTGCTCGCGCAGCTCAGCGGCCACTAGTAGAGCCATGAGCTCCCGGTAGGCGTAGAGCTGAACCACCTTCCCGGGACTGACTTGCTTGACGATCGATGGGCTGGCCACCCCGCGCTTATCCCAGTAGGTGAGCTGCCGCACTGACAGCCGAGCCAGCCGCGCCGCTCGCGCTCTGCTCATGGCGACCACGGCTGCACTCGAGCCCGCTGCCTCTTGTCCCATGGATCGATAGTAGGCAGACACCTCGGACAATCGGGGGAGGCATCGAGCCTGCAGTTCGACCCGCCGCTGCCTCTCGATGCCATTGGTGCCTCGGTTGGCGTGCGGTGAGGACGCCACTAGGCAGGAGAGGTGGGCGGCGTGGTCCATGCAGGTGAGGCTGGTCATGACGGCCGCTGGCTGGCCGACTGGGGTTGGGGTTTGAGGAGGCTGGAAATGGGTGGGCGGAAGAAGGCACGCAGCAGGAGTGTCGCCTGCCAGGAGCATGGGACCGCCCTGAGCGGTTTTCTGCCAGCGTCATGGGACCACCTGGATTGCCAGTCATGGGACCACCCGGCGTGTCTGCCGGGTGGTCTGTCGGTTCGCTCGTTCGATGTCCGCGTCGTGTTGGTCGGCGTGGAGGTCAGCAGCGGTGGCGTTCAGGGAGGTCACAGTGGTCGAGGTGCGTGAGGTGCTGCGGGGCAGCGCCGAAGGATCTTGCTCGCGATGCGGCCGGGCGACGCGGGACCCGTCGTGCGACCGGCGGGTGGGCGCCGTTCCTACACCCCGATCCGTCGCGGCAAGAACGCTCCTCGCGAGCCGATGGACGTGCCTGCTGTTCTAGAGGGCTTGACATCTGAACGAACCGAAAGGGCAGCACCTGCTACCAAACGCGCCAACCCCCCCGCGTCGCCCTGACCGCACTGGCCGACCCAGCGGCCCGACCAGCGCCAAGGACATGCCGCAGTCCTATGCACGTCGCGACAAGCTCATCACTACGCCGATCTTGGGACTGCGCCCAAGATCGGTGGCCCCTTCGGGGCAGTTGGCGAACCGTAGCGGGCGGCTCACCCTTGAGTCATGGCGGGTGACGGGTTCAGCGATCGGTGCGGGGAGCTGTTGACCGGCGGGTATGACTGCGTGGACCGGGTCGTGCTCAACGCCTACTATCCGTTGGGTCATAGCCCCGGCGGGTTCCGGTATTGGTGGCGGCTGCTGCACGGCGACGACGCGCAGTTGGACGACACGCACCTGATGCGGATGGCGGGCACAGGGGTTCGCCCGTCGGGTGCGTGCCTTCGCCGCCGCGCACGACGTCCCGGTGATCGACTGTGGTCGGGGTGAGCGTAAGCACCGGATCGCCGAGGACTACCTGGCCACCCATACCGTGGCGCCGGGGCTGTTCCTGATCCTGGTCGCGAAGGCGCCGGCGTCGGTGTGGCAGGTGGAGCGCGCTCGGTCCGGGGTGGTCCGTAACCTGGCCAAGCGGACGGCGTTCGTCAACCACTACTCCTTCCATCTGATGGACCCGGACTGGGGCCACCTGGTGATCAAGATGTCCGGGCATCCGCCGTTCGCCGCGCAGGTGATCCTCAACGGGCACGAGTACGTGGCCTGCCAGGCTCAGCGGGTCGGGGTCTGCTACACGAAGGAGGGCACCTGTTTCACCCGCGTGCC
This sequence comes from uncultured Actinomycetota bacterium, assembly GCA_963724535.1. Lineage (GTDB taxonomy): Bacteria > Actinomycetota > Actinomycetes > Actinomycetales > Kineosporiaceae > JADJPO01. The sequence continues at coordinate 311,049 of CAVRVD010000015.1, read as the reverse complement.
CGACCCGGACGGCCTGGCCCAGCTCGCAGACACCTTGTCCTCTCCGCAGGCTGTAGGGCGGCTGGGTCAGGTCATCGACCGGTGGATCTACACCGCGTGTCTGTGCTTCGGGCTGGACCTGGCCGACGTCGACCGCACCGGCTTCCGATACGCCTACTCGGTCTACCAGGTCGAGTACTCCCGCAACCTGATCTTCCGTTCGGGGGCGCAGATGGACCGGGTGTTCAACGCGGTCCTGGACCGGACCCGGTCCCGGCTGGACATCGCGACCCTGCGGACGATGTTCGGGGCGAAGAACCGTCCGCACACCGGCGGGGAGCCCTCGATGGCCGTGGCAGCTGTGATCGAGAGACCCAGGTACGACCTGACCATCTTCAAGGTCCATTTCGGGCTGTTGACGCTGAAGGCGTACACCAAGGGCGAGCACGTGCTGCGGTTCGAGGCGATCACCCACAACACCAAGGCCCTGGGCTGCGGTCGGATCCTGGACAAGTTCCCCGTCATCGTCGCGGCCCTGGCCGGCATGCTCGAACGCTTCGCCACCGTCTTGGACTGCGTCGACACCGGCTTCGTCCCCGACGCACTGCTGGACGATCTGCCCACCCCCACCACGCTCGGACGCACCCGGATCGGCGGCGTCGACCTGGACTCCCCACGCACCCGCGCCGCCCTGGCTGCGGTCCTGGCCCTGTCCCCGGCCGGCCCGTTCGCCGTCGCCGACCTAGCCGCCAAGGTCCACGGGATGACCGGGCAGGCCTACACCACCCGACAAGCCGCCTACGACCTGCGCAAGTCCCGCGGCAAGAACCTCGTCGACCACCTCGGCATCCCCAACGACGTCCAAGCGGCATAGACAACACTTTGTCGATCACGATCCCTCAAGCGGCTAGGTTGGTGAGGTCGTTCATAAGCGAACCGCCCAGTACGGTTCAAGGCCCATGAACAGCGAACGTGCCTGGTACATAGACAGGGCCGTCCTTCAGCAGGCTGCAGGTTGATCAACGGCCTGGCCTCGCCGTCGTGCTCTTCCCTGGTCAGGTGCCGTTGTCGACGCGGAGGCGGCGGCGGTTGAGCGCGGTGAGCCGGCTCAGGTCGTAGACGCGACGCCCGTCCTCGTCGCGTACTGCTGGGCGGCGGTTGCGCGGCGCCTCGTCCTGGGCAGACGGCTTCTTGGGTGACTGCGTGGACGTCGCTGCTTTCTGCCTCGTGGACGAGTCCGGCACGGATCGGGTCGTCGTGTCCGGGCGTGGGGCTGTCCGGCGGCGTCGGCGTGATGGGCTGCGGACTGGCTGCCGGGCCGGCTCGACTCGGATCTGCCCGTCGGCGGTGGTGATGGTGACGCTGCTCGCGGGAGGGATCTCGAAGGAGCGCAGGCGTGGGGTGGCCGTGTAACGGCAAGATCCGCGACCTCGGCCGGGATGGGTGACCCTTGGAGACCGCGAGCGTCGGGTGGCGACATCGCCGGAGCGGCGTACAGCACGGAAGTACTGCAACGGCGCCGCCGGTTGCCGTGGTTCAGCGGTGCTCACCGCGGCCAGGTCGTGCTCAGCGACGCCCTGCGAGTGGTGTGCCGGTAGTTTGCAAGCAGGGGGTTGAGGGTTCGAGTCCCTTCGTCTCCACCCTAAAGTACCTGGTCAGAGGCTGTTTGCGGACCGATTCATGATCGCGGATACAGCAGAGAAGTCCACAGCTACCCGTCGGTAGGTCTCGTCGGTTTCGTTGCCCGCTCCTTCCTCAGCGCGGCTCAGTGATGCTCAGCGAGGGACGCGCCCAGGCTGAGGACGGGTGCCCCTGCTAGCGGTGTAGGGGATTGTTGACCGTCGTTCCTAGCGCCGACGATCGTGGCCGTGGCGTCGTCGGTACCGCCGCCATTGTCAGGGCCTCTGACGGGTCGGTGGTCGGCGGCGAACCAGCGCCCGATGGCCACGCCGACCGCAGTGGCGCCTGCGATCGTGAGGTCGCAGCTGGCGGACTGGGCGTGGGCGCCGGTGGTCCCGGTGTCGTCGAGCCCGACCTAACAACCTTGACCCGACCATCCTGGCCGAGGGCCCGATCGGGATCGCGCTTCGCTGGGCAGTACTGCGGGACAGCAGCACCTGAGATAGTGACGCCGCACTGTCTGGTGGCCCCGTGGCCGGGAGCCCGCCTTCACCGACGTCGGGCAGCACACCGGCTGCACTGCAAGCTGGCAACGGTTGGGTTGGCAGTGCCCTTGCAGGTTCCGGCGCCTCGGACGGAGTCGCCGTCCGGTCAGAGTGTGCGGTAGGCGTCGCGTCGATGGCTGATCGCCTGGACGAGGACGCGGAGGTCCTGGTCGTTGATGCGGTATAGGACGCGCCACTGACGCATCACGCGGGCGCTGTAGACGCCGACGAGTGGTTCGTCGAGTTCCTTGCCGACGCGATGGGGGTTGTCCGCGAGCGGTCCGAGGAGGAACTCCGAGACCCCGATCGCCACGTCGAGCGGCAGCGTCTCGGCTAGTGCGCGACGCGCGGCCCGGGTGAGATCTATCTCGTACCGGTCGGTCACGACCGTTCGCGGGTGCCCCGCCCGGTGACGAGGTCGTGAACAGCGGCGCGACCGCGGACGACGGGTTCGCGGTCCGTCAGCGCGCGGACGAGTTCGTGGTCGGACAGGACCTCGATGGTCTCGCGGAGCCGTTCGAGCTCGCCGGAGGGGACGACGTCGGCGACGTGCTCGCCGTGGGCGATGACGGCCACGACTTCTCCGCGCTCTGCGCGCTGGATGACGTCCTGCCAGGCGCGCGCCTGCTGGCTCTCCGCTGAGAGTTCGTCGGCGGAGACGCTGGCTGGCTGCTCGCTCATCTTGCCAGGGTACGAGAGGATCGGTGACAGCGATACGACGCCGTGCGCGGCGGGCACACTTGCGACCAGAGACGGTTAGACAGGTGGTGGCTCGACGTCGAGGTCGGCCCACTCGGCGTGATGACCCTCGTCGTCGTCGCCCTGGAGAGCCAGCCGAGAGGCAATCGCATGGTTCTCACCGCAGACGATGCTCACCGGGTGCTCGGATCCCAGCCGCGCGGAGGCCGCCTCGAGTGTCCGCTCGGCCAGGTCTCGCGCGGATCGGCTCCTTTCTTCACGCAGAAGGTCAGCCGCGAGCCCGTTGGCGGCGCTGAGTGCGAAGGGGTGAGCAAGCCCCAGCCGGTGCGCCAGATAATGCATGGCCTTGTCGTCGAGATCGTGCGCCTCACGGATCCGACCCAGTCCCCGCAAGGTGCGGGCCAGCACGATGGATGCGGCCGAAGCAGCGGGATGGTCCCCGCCGAAGCGGCGCCGGTAGCTATCCAGCAACTCCTGTGCCAGGCCCCAAGCAGGACCGTGCTGGCCCACCCTGCACAGCGCGTTGACGTAGGTGAGACTGGCCGCGAGGGACCGCTCATGTTCGTCGCCCAGGTAGCGCAGGTGCCGCTGGTAGCTGTCGCCGTGAGGGCATCCGGGCTGTTCACGGACCCAAGGGCTACGGCCGTGGATCGAGCGACGAGGAGCGGCAGGACGTGCCCGGGCCGCAACAACCATGGATCGAGCGCTGCGCGAGCCTCCTCGACGCACGACAGCATGTCTGTGTACCTGCCCAGCCCGTACAGGTCCCAGGCCAGGTTGAGGGTAGAAAGGTGGATCAGAGTTGGGTCGACGCCCAGGATCGTGGAACGCGATTCCAGGACGCGCTGGTCCATTTCGTGTGCTGCCTGGAAGTCGCCGAGCATGCGGTGGCTAACGGCGAGATTCGTCGCCACACGCAGGGCCTGCGTGTTGTTCTCGCCGCGTACGCGCTCACTGCGTACCAGGGTGTCCTGTTCCATCGAGAGGGCCTCGTTGTAGCTCCCTTGAATCCGTAGATCGGCGCCGGCGCTCATGGCCACCTCAAGCGTGAGCGGGTGGTCATGTCCGTGGTCCTCGCTCCGGCGTAGCCGGTCCAGCGCCGTGGAGGTCAGCTCGCGGGACCGGTCGTAGTCCCCGAGCGAGCGCAACGCGTTGGCGAGATGTCGTGTGGCCATCACGACGAACTCGTCCAAGGCTTCGGTGGCTTCCCCCTCGGCCCCTGCGGTCCACTCCTGAAGAGCAAGCTCTCCGAGGGCGCGGCTGCCCTCGTAGTCACCCGCTTGGTATAAGTAGCGGATCTGGTGGACCACGAGCTGTTTGGCTTCGACCGACGGTAGGCTCACCAGCTTCGTGGGTAGGACATGCGGGGAGATCAGTGCGTGCATTCCCCAGGTTTGCGTGTCGTTGGGGTCGCCCGGGTCGGCAGCGATGATGACCGCTCGCGCGTTGTCTCGGCCGCGCTGGTCGGTCTCGGTGTCGAACCCCTGGCGCAGGCACTCACGGATCAGCCGATGCAGACCGAGCAGCTCCCCATCGGGCTGCCCGGTGACCAGTCCGTACCGGATCAGCTCGGCAGTACTCCGGCGAAGGTGGGCCGGGTCGCCGAGGCATCGCGCGAGGCCCGGGGTGAGCCGCCCGCTGCGGCCGCTGCGTAGCAGGGTCTTGGCCACTGGTTCTGGACCGAGATAGACGAGCGCCTCGAGGTACCGACAGCGATCTGGACCTTCTTGTGGTCCGACCCGATCTGAATGATGCCTCGGCGGAGGAGGCCTGGGACGCCCAGCTCGCCGATTCGGCGGCCCGGCTACGGCGACGGACCGGCAACCCGGTGGACTACGTCGAGACGACTCGAGAGGGTCTGCGCCAGGCAGCCCTCGCCGGAGAGCCGATCGTCGAGGCCTGGTGCCGGGACGGCGTGCATCTGACCGGCAGCGCCTCGACTCCCTGCTGGCCGCGTCGTGATGGCGCGACGTCGCCGATGCAGCTCGGCTGAGGCACAATCCCGGTGCGCTGTCGCAGGCCGCTACCTGGACGTGGCGAAACTGGCCGCCGAGGACAACGCATCGGCATGGCACAACGTCGCGGCCGGCAACGCCGTCCTGGCGGGAATCGCCGCTGCCGATGCGCTGTGCTGCGCCCTGGTGGGTCAGCACTCTCGCGATGCGGATCATCGCGCCGCCGTCGACCTCCTCGACTCAGCTCAGGTACGGTCCGATCAACGCCAGGTCGGCCGCGCCCAACCGCTCCGACGCAGCGGCCTTCTGGTGCCAGTACGGGTAGGCCAGGTGCGGCCGGCTCACCCGCTCCAACCGGTCGATCTCGTCCTCGGACAGCACGAGCGATGCGGCGGCCAGGTTGTCCTCGAGCTGCTCCTGGGTCCGGGCGCCGATGATCACCGAGGAGACGGCCGGGCGGGTGAGCAGCCAGGCCAGAGCCACCTGGGCGGCCGAGGCCCCGTGTGCCGCACCGATCTCCACCAGCGCATCGACGATGTCGTAGAGCTGGTCGGGATCCGGCACCGGGGGCTCGTCCCAGTCGGACAGGTGCCGGGCGCCCTCGGTGGGCCGGACGTCGCGCCGGTACTTGCCGCTCAGCAGCCCTCCCGCGAGCGGGGACCAGACCAGCACCCCGAGGCCCTGGTCTATGGCCATCGGCAGCAGCTCCCGCTCGACGTCGCGGGTCTGCAGGGAGTAGTGGATCTGCTGACTCATGTACGGCACCACGTGGTCCCGGGCCGAGACGGCAAGGGACTTCATGACATGCCAGGCGGAGAAGTTCGAACAGCCCACGTACCGGACCTTGCCCGATCGCACCAGATCATCCAGCGCCGAGAGGGTCTCCTCGACGCGGGTCCGCCCGTCCCATTGGTGCACCTGGTACAGGTCGATGTGGTCGGTTTCCAGCCGTCGCAGGCTCGCCTCGCAGGCCCGGATCAGGTGGTGGCGGGACAGTCCCACATCGTTCGGTCCGGGGCCCATCGTGAACCGGGCCTTTGTCGCGACCAGGACCTGGTCCCGGGCGGCACCGTCCAGCCCGGCGAGCACCTCACCGACGATCTGCTCGCTGAGGCCCTCGCTGTAGACATCAGCCGTGTCGATCAGGTTCACGCCGGCGTCCAGGCTCGTGGTCACCATCCGGCGTGCCTGGCCGAGATCGACCGTCCCGGTAAGCGCGAACTTGCCGCGGCCGCCGAAGGTCATGGTGCCCAGGCTCAGCGTCGAGACCTGCAGGCCGGAACGTCCAAGATATCGATACTCCATGCCGCCAACCTATCCGCCCCGTTCAGGCGCGAGCGATGCTGATGAGGGCGACCTCTCCGACCGCCTTCTGAAAAGCGCCGCGAGAGCCCATTGACACCCGCCAGGACCTCGCTACCGTCGGTTCGAATAGACGCACGCGGCCTGCTCCGGGTGCGTGAGGGGAGACATCCGATGCGACGGATCGCCGTTCTCTGTGTGCTCGCGTCCCTCGTGACGGTGCTGGCGGCCGCCCCGGCGCGTGCTGGGGAGTCCTGCCACAAGATCAACGCGAAGGGCGCCGGCCAAGCCGCGCCCGCGGAGACGGATGATCCGCCGAACCTTGTCCGGACCGCTGCACACATCAGGGGTGGCGGGCTGCTGCAGGGGACGACGAAGGCCGCGTTCACGGTCACCGGGCTGACACAAACCGGGTTCGGGTTCGACGGTGCGTTGACGTTCACCACGAACAGGGCGACGCTGACCGTCCAGCTCCTGGGCACCCTCGATACGGGTACAGGCGAGTTCACGGCGACCGGAGATGTGGTCGGGGCCACCGGCAAGCTCGCCGGCGCTTCGGGCGTCCTCACGCTCTCAGGCGTGCAGGATCTGGCGGACCCCGCCGGCGGCTTCACCGAGACGGTGGTCGGCGAGGTCTGTATCGACCTCGGAGGCGGACGCCAGTAACAGGAGCGCCGCTCGGATGCAGGGCACCGCCAACCCCGGTAGCGCCCCGCACCCGCCGGTCGGAACCACTCCTGGCATGGCTATGGCTGGCGATGACCACCGAGCCGTTCGCGCTGTTGACCTGCTCAAGGACGCTCAACGCGGCTGGTGCCGATTGTCTGCAAGCAGGGGGTTGAGGGTTCGAGTCTCTATCCTCTCCACCCAGGTCAGAGCAGGTCAGACGCTTGAGCCGCACTACCGTCTTTGGCGGCGAACGGCGGACATCCATGTGCATCCCACCCCGATGCCGACCCACCCGGCGGAGAGTGACCACCGGGCCCGTCCTTCTGAGTTCCGGGACCCCTGGTCAGCCGTGCCAGTCCTGGCTGAGCCGGTCGGTGATCGACCGCAGGGCTGCGGCGGTGGTTCGTTCTCGCTTGGGCAGCAGCGAGCGGATCACCTCCAGGTGCTCGCTTACCGTCATCCGTTCGCTGCGGCTGGATCCGGCACGGAAGCACTCCTGGTAGGCAGAGGTGACCAAGGCGGTCGACGCCTCGTCCAGTGTCCCGGTGACGATTCGCCGGGCCAGCTCCGCGTCGGCGGCTGTGACGCAGGCCCAGAAGTCCCCCCGCACCGCCTGTGCCACTCTTCCGCAGTCCCCGAGGATGTCCTCGAGCTCGGCGAGCTCGGCCGGCTCGGGCGTCTGGGCGCCGGAGGCCAGCCAGCGCATCACGACGTGGTTGATCCCAGAGTAGTAGTCCGGCTGCCCTTGCTCGGCGCGGTGCTTCTCGTAGGCCTGCCGGTAGCACTCCGCCGAGCGCTCGGCGCTCGCGGTCCGCTCGGCCGGGTCGGTAAGCAGGGTGGCGCGCCGGCGCAGGGTGCTGCCGAGCAGGGAGAGCCGTTCCGGCGTGGCGCCAATGAGCTCGTTCAGGGCCGTCAGGATGCGCTCGGCCTCGTCGAGCGGGCCCAGTTGCGGCTGCGAGCGACCCCCGGCGGGCGCCGCGTACTCGGCGACCGCGGCCTTGGCCAGGACGTTGGCCAGCCGCTGGAGGGTGGAGACGTCGGCCTTTCCACCCCACCGGGAGAGCGAGGCGCGGTACCCGTCGACGGCGTCCTGGTAGCGGCCGAGCTGCTCGAGGACGCGCGCGGCCCGGGCCCGTTCCGCGCCGCCCTGCCACGCCGGCGGTGCTCCCTCGACCAGCTTCTGGAGCTCGGCACCGATCGCGTCGCGTTCGGTGTCCGGCGCCTCCTCCGCACGGCGGGCGAGGCGGTCCAGTGCGCCCGCGTACTCGCGGCGCGACCGGGGGAGCTCCGGGCGGAAGGCCATGCCCCGGACCAGGAAGAGTCGGAACGCGGGCGGCCCGTACACCTGGTAGGCGCCCCAGGTGTTCGTGTCGGGGTGGTCGTCGTGCGTCGTCTTCCGGGCTCGGTGGGAGGCGGCGCCGAGGTCACGGCCGGCCATCATCTCCGCGTAGAAGGACCGGGCGAACGCCTCGGCGGCCCCGTCGTTGACGGCCCACCCGGCGGCCACGACCGCTCGGACCCCGGCGTCGATGAGCGCCCGGGAGATGCTCGCGGCGAGCCGGTCGCGGCGCCAGTCGGGGTCCTCCTGGGTCCGGACCACCCGCTGCGGCGCATCGACCGTGGCGAGGTGGCAGCAGTTGAGGAAGACGAGCTCCGGGACCGCCTGCATCTGCGCGATCTCCAGCGCGGTCAGATACAGCCCGGGACCGATGACGACCCCGCTGCTGGCGGGCCGGCCGGGCCGGTAGACGCCGTGGCCCGCGATGTGCAGGACGCGGTACTCCTGCGCGAACAGTTCGTTGAGCAGGTCCACGGGCCGGACCGAGGCGTCGTCGGCGCTGTGCCTGATCAGCTCGGTGACGGTGAACCCGTTCTCGCGCAGGACCTTCGCCACCGCGGCGGCTTCCGCCGCTGCACCCGGCAGAAACGGCAGATCCTCCGCCGGGGGGTTGCCGATCACGAGCGCGGACGTCCCGGACGCCGTCCGGGCGTTCGGGCGGAAGCTCGACGTCTCCAGCCGCCGGACGACGCCGACGTCCACCGCGATCGGGACGACGCCCTCGTCGTGGGTGCTGGTCGCCAGCAGCTCCAGCGGCAGCTGTGCTGCGTGGTCGTCGACCACGTACATGATGTTGTCCCGCTCGCGGCCCTGCGCCTTCATCGACGCAGGGAGCAGGAGCTCGTACAGGGTGTTGAAGAGCTGCTCCGACACCTCCGGGCTCGTGATGCCGTCGGCGACGAGCTGGTCCACGAGGCGGCGCTGCGATCGGGTGATCTCCTGTTCGGCCCGCGCCGCTCGGCCGACGTTCGTGAAGGACAGCGCCACCAGCCCGTCGTCCGTCGAACCGTCCGCTCCGGAGGGTCCGACGGCTCCGGGGGGTCCGACGGCTCCGGGGGTCACGCTGTCCGGGGATATCGCCGACGCCGTCCGTAGCGCTGCGACCCGGACGGTGCGCCACTCGTCCCGGAAGTACTCCCGGGTCGGCTGTCCCGGCAGGGATCCGGCGCCGGTGACCAGACGGGGCTCGGCGAGCACGGTGTCCGACTCGCTGTCGTAGGCCGCGAGGTCGGCGATCGCGTGCACCGCCTCGATCGCCCGCTCCTCGTAGAGCTCGACGATCTGCAGCGTCCCCACGCTCGCCGTGGCGCCCAGGTCTCGCAACCGGCGGTTCGCTCGACGGACGCCGTTGACCAGGGCCGTCACCGAACTCTGCACGGAGAGCGCGGCCGGCCCGCTCGTCGCGATCAGGACCGACGCGACGGTGAGCGGCTCGATCTGCCCATCCGCGCTGCGGTCCATGACGTCGGCGGCTACCCGCAGGACCGCCTGAGTCACCGCTGACGTCAGCCGCCCCGGAGTGACGTCCCCGGCGTCGCCGAGGCCGAGGACGGCGGCCTGCACCGCCCCGGTCTCGTCGGGGAACGTGGCGACGGTCCCCGCCGGGCCCGGGTACTGGCCGAGCAGCACGCGGCGTTCCAGCGCCCCCCGCAGCATGCGGTCGACCCGCTTCTCGGCGCCGGCGATCGGCGTGCCGTCGTACGTGCCCACGAGCACGGGGACGCCGAGAGCGTCGAGGTCGCCGTGGACGACGCTGACGCGCAGCGTCGGGCGCGCCGGTCGACGCGCCGACGTCCCGTGCAGGGCCACTCGCACGAGGTCCTCGCCGGTAGGGAAGAGCATGAGGCCCCGCGACGATCGCCATAGCTGCGCCGTCCGGGCCTCGCCGACGTCCGGGGCGGACCCGAGCAGGCCGCGGGGACGCGCGCCCCGCACGAGCGCAGCGATCGCCGTGCAGTCCGCCGGGTCCTGCAGCATCGCCCACGCGGATCCGGCGGCGAACCAGACGCGGGCACCGGGCCGGCTCCGCTGCGGCCACGTGACGTTGGCATCTCCGAACGCGTTGACCAGCCTGTCGGGGTTCGCCGTGTCGTGCGTCGGGGTCAGCGCGCCGACGCCGTAGACGAGACTGATCCCGCTCCACCAGTCGGGCGCCGACGCGGGCAGGTCGCGCCAGGCGGGTCCTCGGGCGACGTCGGTCGACTGCATCGTCACCCCGGGGCAGGCGGCCCACAGCCGGCGCAGGTCCTCGGTGGCCAGGGTGGGGTCGAGGAGCGTCAGCGTCTGGCTCAGCTCGTCCAGGCCGGACAGGCGGGCATCCGCGCTGGCCGCCCCGTCGAGCGGCGGGCTGAGCAGGACGCAGTGCCCGCCCTGGCGTCGCATCCACTTCCAGTCGTCGTCGGCCTGCCCGGCCGGGTCCGCGCCCGCCGGGGGCTGGGACGACGAGCGTCCCCGGACCCGGGCGAGCAGGACGACGAGCCCGCCGGCGCCGTGCGCGACGACGTGGACCGGGCGAGCGGTCGTTGCCCCGCTGCGGCCCGCGGCGTCCGCGGCCGCGTCGAAGGTGCACCAGAAGGCGTCGATCGCCTCCCGCACGTCCTGCCGGGCGTCCCACGGCACGGGCGTCACCGGCCCGACCTCGGCCAGCGCATCGGTCAGGCCGTCGTAGGCGTCGACGAGCCGGACGGCGCGCCCGGGCTTCCCACCGCCCAGCACCTCGGTGACGCCGTACCGGGAGATCGCCTGGCTGCTGGGCCAGCGGACCTGCATCGTCCCGGTCTCCGGGTCGTCCGCCTCGAGGACCGAGCCCCAGGCGTCGGGCACGAGCACGACCAGAGGCGACGTGTCGTCACCGCTCCGATCACGCCCGCCACGTGCCGGGCCCCGGTCACGTCGCGCAGTCACCGCGGGCGCGAACCGCGGCACCGACGGTTCGTCGCTCGACAGCCACTGCGCCAGCGCCTCGCGGCTGTCCTGCGCCGAGAAGTAGGACATGTGCGAGACCTTCGGGCCGGTGAACTGTGCCACCTGGGCGCCGTCGCGGAGCACGCCGTGGGTCATCGACGCGGTGTCTACGACGAAGTCGTTGGCCCCGCCGTAGAACACGTCGGCGAGCCCGACCAGGACCCGCCGGGCGACGCCCGCTCCTGCCGCGTCCCCGGCGATGCTGGCCAGGCCGTCGGATCGGGACAGGTGCGTCGTGTTGAGCATCCGGACGAGCGGGGACGACGGCATCATCGCCTCGATGCCGGGGAGGACCCGCGGGTCGGTACGGGTCTCCAGCACGGCGAGCAGGAACTTGCGCACGAGGGCCGCGACCCCCGTCTCCCGCAAGACCGGGATGAGCTGGAAGGCCCGCAGCAGCAGCGAGGCGTAGGCATCGAGCCGCCGGGAGGCGAGGGTGGTGCCGCGTGACGGCGACGCCACCCGGGCGAAACGGCTCACCCGGATCCCACGCTCGGTCAGCTTCCGGTGCAGCTCGGGCAGCGCGGCGACGTCGGGGTGCTGCTCCGCGGTCAGCCCCGAGTAGGTCGACAGCACCGGATTCTGCGTCGCCGCGAGGGACAGGACGTCGCCGACCAGGCCGCCGCGGGAGTGGCTGACCACGGACAGCGGTGCGCCCTCGGGCAGCAGGTCAGCGATGTCAGAGGCGTTCTCGGCGGGCGTCTTCGACAACGTCGGGTGCTCCAACGCGAGGATCCGCCCGTCGAACGACCGGCACAGGCCCTGCCACTCCCTGGTCCTGCGCAGCTGGCTGAAGGCCCCCTCGGTGTGCGAGAAGGTGCCGTGCACGAGCAGCAGCCACGGCCGTTTCCCGTCGCCGTCCGGGGGCTTGTCCAGCCGTTGGCTCGGGTCGAGCTCGAGGGACTCGCCCACTCGGTAGAGGCCGGGCTTCTTCGGCTTGCGGCGCAGGACCTGGGGAGGGTCGTCGTCCGCCGCGGGTTTCTCGATCCACTGCGCGAGGGTCAGCGCGGCCCGACGGGCGGCCGGGTCCACCAGGAGCGAGCCGACCGTGTCGAGCACCTTGGCGGCCGCTGAACGGCTCAACGGATCCCGGTCGATGGCCTCCGGCAGAGTGCCGTTGAGCACTCCGATCGCCGCGTTGACCTCCGGGGGAAGGGCCGCCTCGATCCGGTGCACCGAGGCCACCTGGCCGGGCGAGGCCCCGCGGGCAGCCTGGGAAAGGATCGACGTGGCGTCCCGGCTGCCGGGCGGCAGATCGGCGGCCAGCGACCCGGCCCGCTGGAACAGCACACTCCCGTCCGACATCCTCATCTCGACGACGTCGCTGTCCTCGCCGTCCAGGAAGACCTGCTCCTGCTCGCCCCGCGCCGAGGGCACCACCCGGGCCGCCCCGCGTTCGCCGTAGACGAGGAAGTCGCCCCTGTACAAGCGGCCGAGGTCGTCATCCCCAGGTGCGGCACCCGGGTCGCGGACCAGCGGGGTGCCCCGGACGACGAGATCGCTGGCCATCGCGGCCCCCCTCACCCCCCGCGGCGACCGCGCCGCCGCGACACCCCGACGATACCGGGATCAAGGTCCGCGAGAACCTTACCCATCAGGCTCGGCCGCCGCCGCGATGATCGGTCTTGAGCACGCCGCCAGCCCGGGTTCGTCGGCGACGACACTGCCGAGTGCCTGCGGGATGATTCACGTTTTGGCCGCCGGTCCCGGTCACGCGGGCCGGGCACCCAGAAGCAAGGTCGTCGCTGTGTCTACTGTCTTCCGGTCGGAGCGTTCGCCTCCGGCGGAACACTCCAACCACCGCGGGCGTCGCCACAGCAGTGAGAACGATTGCAGACAGGGGAGTCAGGAAGAACAACCATTGGATCCCGTTCAGCATGGACACGTCTTCAAGAGTCGACGGGACGCCCACCCTGATACATACCGCCGTTCCTCCCACCTGATGGCAGGGGTCCCGGGGTCTCAGCTCAGGGGTAGGGCGCGGGCGGCGTCGACGAGGGCGTGGGCATCTACGTGCCAGATGTCGTTGATCGGGGGAGTCGTGCTCTTCGGGGCTCTTCAGGTCGGCCGGGTCGGCGGATTGGGGGACGTACAGCACTGGATCGTGGTGGGACGAGCGCGGAGGGTTGTTCGGAGGGCGCTGTGAAGGAAGTGTTCATCTCCTACGCCCGTGAAGACCAGGTCCTGGCGGCGCGACTAGCTGCGCTGCTCGAGGCCGACGGCTGGGAAGTCTGGTGGGACCCGCGCCTGTATGCCGGTGAGGCCTACGACGAGGAGATCCAGCGGCATCTCCAGGACGCCGACGCGGTCGTGGTCCTGTGGTCCACCTCGTCTGCGTCCTCGCGCTGGGTCAAGGCCGAGGCCGATGTGGGGATGAGCCGCAACGTCCTTGTTCCTGTCCTGCTCGAGGACGTCGACGTCCCGCTACCGTTCCATCGCCTTCAGACTGCCGATCTGACCGGATGGTCGGGGAACGCCGACCATCCGGGGGTAGCTCAGATCCGGGCCGCGCTGGAGCGGCTGGCATCGGGTGGAGCTTCGACCCCTGATCTGGTCGGCGGGCGGAAGCAGCCGGTGCCGGTCCGGCGCGTGCACCGATGGTGGTGGGTGGCGGGGCCCGGGTTGGTCATCTTGGTGGTGGCCGGAATTCTCTATCTCATGCGTGGGTCAACTGCGCCTGAGCCCGGTACGTCGACGCCCGGACCGACGATCATCGTCCCGGACGTCACCGGCATGCGCCTCGACAGAGCATTCGTCGAACTGACGGCACTCGGCGTTTATCCAAGTATCCGTGACGTGAAGGGAGAAACCATCCCCGACGATGCCCTCTCCGACGTCACCACCCGGGTCGCTCTTGTGTCGCCGCCCCCAGGAACGGAAGTGGCCTTCGATCAGCTCGATCTCACGCTCTACGTCGAGGACTGCGGAGGGGTGTGCCCTCCCGAGCAGGCCGAGCCAACCATCAGTTGATCATCGTTCAGGCCGACCATGCCCCAGACAGATAGTCCGTTGTCGCTTCCACGCTGGGACTTCGGCACCTTGTCGTCCGTTGGAGGCGGCGAGACGGTACAAACAGGGGCATTCAAGACCACCCGCGAGGAGGCTCGGGATGACGTCGACAGGCCCGGTAGCCACTCGTCGGGAGAACAAGCCGCTGGACCGACTCTACGACGTCTTTCTGTCGCACCGTTTTGCCGACCGCGCTCTCGTTGAGGAGTTGTACGACCACATCGAGAACGACCTCCACTTCGACGCGTACGTCGACTGGAAGGACAGCGTGGGCATCCTCGACCGGGAGAAGGTCGACCTGGGAACGGCGGAGCACCTGCGGACGATCATGCGCCACGTCTCGAGCTTCCTGCTGGTCATCGGCGAGGGCGCGTCCCGGTCGGCGTGGACGCCGTGGGAGTTGGGGTTCTTCGACGGACGGCAGAGCAGCCGCCGCGTCCGGGTCTACCTCCCGGATGGTGTTGTGCTGCCCGACGGGGTGGAGTATCTGCAGCTGTATGGCCCGCCTCTGCGGCGCGAAGGGCTCCGGGAGTTTCTCGAACAGGCGACGCTGGACGTCGCCGCGATGGACAGCGCGCAGACGGACCAGATCCTGCGTCACCTCACCATCGCGATGAATCGCCCGCTCGACTACATGCTTTCGCTCGTCCAGTGGCAGTTCGGCGTTGCCGCCAACCTTCTGACCCGGCGGGCCCAGGAAGGCCTGCTCCCGGACGAGCAGCCCCGTGACGAGCCGATCGAGCCCACCGCCCTGGTCGGCCCCCTTCTCGCGGCGCTACGGCAGTCTCAGGACGCGGTGCGCAGGGTGCGCCGTCAGCAGTACGCCGCCGAGCGAGCCCGCTTGGTGGTGCCCGGCGGCGGGCTCGGTGTTCCCGTCCCGGTGCCACCTCTGCTGCGGCCTATTCCGGCGGACACCGGCGGACATGGGCACGCCGTGACGGCGTGACGGCACAAGCCAACGACAGGGGGAGCGCGCAGCGCCACCCGAGTCCGTTCTGCCGCACGGCTTCCAGCACGGCTACCGCCACGATCACTGCTGCGTCGGCGCAAACTCCACCCTTGGACGCGACGTGCCGGTCGCGCCCCATCGCCGGTGTGAATAGCTTGGGCGTTGGGCCTCCTGGTTGTGATGTGTGACCACGGCTGGTTGTGATGTGTGGCCACGGCGCCGACGGGGACGGGCGCTGGCTATCGGCGGTGGGCTGGGGTGGCGGGTCGTGGGTGGTTCGAACAGGCCACGGCGGAGGTGTTGGAGGAGGCGTAGCCCGGCGGGTGTCATGGTGAAGGCGCGCCAGCCGACCGAGGCCCCGTCCAGGACGGCCAAGACCAGGGAAGCGTCCTTGCTCGTCCTGGCCACCAAGGCCGACCTCTCGACGGCGGAGGTCACCACGAGCATGCAGATCCCCCGGATACCGAGCCGATGGGCGCGCTCACCGCGGCGCATCGAGGGTTGACGTGCTCAAAGACACTTGGCGCGGCTAGTGCAGATGGTTCCGTGAGCACGGGGTTGGGGGTGTGAGTCCCTCGCGTGGCGCGAATCGTGCCAATCATCCGGGACCAGAGGAACGACGCCCTACCAGCAAGGTAGCCGCCTACTGCTGTCCTGCTGCTGTGCGAGCGTGACCCTCGGGATCGTGCATACCGTCACCCCGCGTAGTCAGATGTCGAGAAGCTGACGCCAGATGATGATGGCATCGGCGGGTGGTCGCCGAGGGCGACCCATTCGGGTGCATGTTCGTGGCGCAGGTGTCCGTCGAGGCGTCGTGGCCGCTTGCGATCCGGGACCAGGTCCGCCAGATCGAGGATCGCGTCCCAGATCAGGTCCAACGCACCCGCCAACGGCGCCAGCACCACGCGCCGAGCGGGCGCTGCGGCGTCCTCGGTCACGAGCCCGCTGCCCCAATCTGCCGCGCGCTACGGGCGTCCAGGGCCGCGGCGAGCAGGTCCAGACCGGTGCGACGCGTCCAGACATCCGAGGACTCGGCCAGGTCCACCCCGACGACCACGGCCGGCATCACCCGTCGCCGCATCACCGCAGCCGACGCCGCGGACCCGTCCGGAGGTCAGGTACCCGCACGAGGAGGTTCGCCTCGCCCCCCGCGTTCGCCCCTAGCTCACGGGTCAGTCGGTTCAGGGCGCTCGCCAGCCGCACACCCCACCGAATGGCCGCGCCCGCGTCGATGACGGCACCCACGACGCCTGGTTCCTGGCCAGATCAACGGACAGCTCCAGCAGCACCCCCCACGCGTTGGCCGTCGCCGACCCCCGCCCCCGGCCCACCCGCATGAACCAGCCGAGGCACCTCGTGGGCACTCACCCCCAGCGCGGCTCGCCGCAGGCCGGACGCCAGCCGGTGCCGCCGTCACCGGTCAGCGGGATGGCGTCGCGACGGATGTCGTCGACGTCAACCCGGGCGGGACGGAGCCGGTCCCGGCCACGGAGTCCGCCGAACCCAGGTCCTATGAGATGCCTGGAGGTCTGCCCCGTTGGACGGCCGTCCTCGCGTAGCTCGGTGCGGCCACACCTGCGAAGCGCCAGTATCTGACCAGGGGTGTACCGTTCCCAGTGGGAAGAGTGTTGCTTTGGCGTCGTCTACCGGCCGGTCGGCCGGCACGCTCAGGTGATGGATCGCCCGGGCTGAGTGGGTTTGATGGAATCGGAGCGAGGCGCGAGTGCGAGGAACAGCTATCGCACGACGCCCAACTACGAGATGACCGAACGGCGTCTGCTGCTTCGTGGAGGCGCTCTGGACGGCCAGTCCTGGACCGGTGTCATCGCCGTGGGCAAGCGGGTCTTCTGCGGCTCGCAGGAATGGTCCATGGACGGGGTCTACCTGGTGACATCCTCGGTGGAGATCGGCGCAGACGGTGAGCCGGCGAACGTCGCCGTGCCGGCTTTCGCGACCGAGGCCGTGCCCAGCGACTCGAGGTGACGTCGAGCCGGTCGCCCTGCGTCGCGACCGTTTCGTGAAGCTGGCCATTCTGGGGCCGGTGGCGTGGCGGACACCCCCACGCCACTACGGGCCCTGGGAACAGGTGACCAGCCTTATCACCGAGGGCCTGGTCAAGCGGGGCCACGACGTCACGCTGTTCGCGACGTTGGACTCGATCACCGCTGCGACCCTCGACGGGGTGTGCCAGAAGGGCTATGCGGAGGATGCTTGCGTCGATGGGCGGGTGTGGGAGGCGCTGCACGTCTCCCATGCCTTCATCCGGTCGGGCTCGTTCGACCTGGTCCACAACCACCTGGACTGGTTGCCGCTGGCGTTCGCGGACCACTGCCAGGCACCGCTGCTGACGACCGTTCACGGGTTCAGCGGTCGCGGCATCCTGCCGGCCTACGCACGGGCGCGGTCTGCGTACGTTTCCATCTCCGACGCCGATCGCTGCGTGGATCTGGAGTACCTGGCGACCATCCATCATGGAGTCGACCTCGGTGCGCTGCCGGTCAGCCCGGATCCCGGCACCGACCTGGTGGTGTTCGGCAGGGTGCATCCCGACAAGGGCACTGCCGAAGCGATAGTGATCGCCCGTGCGGCGGGCCGGCGTCTGCTGATCGCTGGAATCGTCCAGGACGAGGCCTACTTCGCGGCACATGTCCAGCCACACATCGATGGGGAGTCGGTGGTGTACCTCGGTTCCGTCGGGCCGGCACAGCGCGCCGAAGTCCTCGGGTCGGCGGCGGTCCTGCTGCATCCGATCGCCTTCGACGAGCCGTTCGGGCTGTCCGTCGTGGAGGCGATGGCCTGCGGCACACCGGTGGTGGCCTACCGGCGGGGGTCGATGCCCGAGGTCGTCGACGAGGGCGTGACCGGATTCCTGGTCGACGACGTCGCCGCGGCTGTGGTCGCCGTCGACCGCGCGGCCCGGCTCGACCGGCTTGCGGTCCGTGCCTGCGCCGCAACACGTTTTGGCGCTGATCGGATGGTCGATGCCTACGAGAGCCTCTACCGGCGGCTGCTGTCGTCATGACCGGCGTGGGGGGAGGGGAAAGGGCTGCTATGGTGCGAACGGCGGTAACTCATGATGAGCGAAGTCCGCGCGACCTCCTCGGGTCTGCGTCCTCCTCGCGCCGATCGTGCCTTGTCGCCGGCAGGCGCTCGCCGCGCCGGTTGCCGGCGGGCACGCGCATCAGGCCAGGCCCAAAGACGGGCCCGGCGTAGCCCGATCACGGCCCTGCGTTCGGTCCTGGAGGACCCATGTCTGCGCGTTCTCGTCCTGGTACATCCGTGGTGACCGGCGTCACCAGGCCTAGATGGGCAGTTGTCAGCACCTTCCAGCCCACCCAGTGCGGCATCGCCACGTTCACCCACTCGCTGGTCGAGGCCCTGTCGGCGCTCGGAACACACGTCGACGTCGTCAGGATGGTGGACGCCGCCGAACCTCGCTGCGTGCCTCCGGTGACCCACGAGCTGGTCAGGGGCGCCCCCGCGGCCACCGCGGCGGCTGCGGAGGTGCTGAACGGGTACGACGTGGTCGTCGTCCAGCACGAATACGGCATCTACGGCGGGCCGGACGGCGGTGATGTGCTCGCGCTGCTCTCGCAGCTGACCGTCCCGGTTCTGACGGTGCTGCACACCGTCCTCGCGGAGCCGAGCGCCCACCAACGCGACGTGCTGCGGTCGGTGGTTGCGGCGTCCGATGTGCTGGTGACGATGACCCATACCGCGCGCCGACGGTTGCTCGAGTCCTTCTTCGTCGATCCGGCGGCTGTCCTGGTGATCCCGCACGGCGCGGCCGACGATCTGGTCTCGCATACCCGACTCGTGCCGCCGCGACCAGCGACGGCTCGGGTGAACCGGAGGGGTCCGCGACGACGCCTTGCCAAGGTGACGGACCGGCCCGTCGTGCTCACCTGGGGTCTGTTGGGACCGGGTAAGGGCATCGAATGGGCGATCGAGGCCATGGCCGACCTGGAGGAACTGGCCCCCCGTCCTGTGTACGTCGTTGCCGGCCAGACCCATCCGCGGGTGCTGGAACGCGAGGGCGAGGCCTATCGCCGCCGGCTGCAGGCCCGGGTAGCAGAGCTGGGGCTGGCTGGTGACGTGGTGTTCGACAACGGCTTCCTGGACGCCGAGCGCCTGCACCGCCTCGTGCGTGCCGCCGACGTGGTGCTGCTGCCCTACGACTCCCGCGAGCAGGTCACCTCCGGGGTGCTCATCGAGGCCGTGGCCGCTGGACGACCGGTGGTGTCCACCCGGTTCCCCCACGCGGTGGAACTCCTCGGGGCAGGGTCGGGGCTGCTTGTGGACCAACGCGACCCCCAGGCGATCGCGGCCGCGTTGCGTCGCGTCCTGACCGAGCCCGGCCTGGCCGGCGCGCTGTCGGCGCACTCGCGCCTGATCGCCCCGTCCTTGTCGTGGGGCAGCGTCGCCCTGCGCTACCTGGCTGCAGGCCAAGTCCTTCAACCGAGCCGGCGCCGCGACGTCACGGCGGTCGACGTCATCGCGGAGCCGGCGACAGCGGCCGTGGTGGCGTGAGCGCGGCGGCGCCTCTGTTCAGTCACCTGGTGGCGTTGACGGACGGGACGGGGCTGTTCGAGCACGCACTGTTCACCAGCCCCCGCATCGAGCACGGGTACTGCGTGGACGACGTCGCCCGGGGCCTGGTCGTCCTGTCCCGAGCCGACGAGCCGTCCCAGGTCGCCTGGACCTACCTGCGGTTCGTCGCCGCTTCGCAGGATCGCCGCGGTCGGGTCGTGAACCGTTGCGACGCTGAGGGTGTGTGGCGTGGGGAGCATGGGGTCGAGGACTGCTGGGGCCGGGCGCTGTGGGGACTGGGCGCGACCGCTGCCCGGAGCAGCGACGAGATGCTGGCCGGGCGGGCGATGTCCCTGTTCGGGATCGGTGTCGCCGAACGCTCCCCCTGGCCCCGTGCCATGGCGTTCGCCGGGCTCGGGGCCGCCGAGGTGCTGCGCGTGGACTCCTCGCACGCCGGTGCCAGGTCGCTGCTGGCCGCCGCTGCGAGGAGTGTGGGACGGCCGGGCGACGACCGGTCCTGGCCCTGGCCCGAGCCGCGTCTGACCTATGCCAACGGGGTCGTCCCGGACCTGTTGATGGCTGCTGGCGACGCGCTCGGGGACGGTGCCCTGGTCGAGGACGGTCTTGCGCTGCTGGACTGGCTCGTGGACGACCAGACCCTCAACGGGCACCTGTCGGTCACACCGGTCGGCGGGCGGGGGCCGGGCGACACGCGACCGGCGTTCGACCAGCAACCCATCGAAGTGGCGGCCCTGGCAGATGCCTGCGCGCGGGCCCACGAGCTCACCGGCGATCAGCGGTGGGCCGAGGCCGTCGAGGTCGCCGCCGCCTGGTTCTTCGGCGCCAACGACGCCGAGGCGCCGCTCTACGACCGGCTGTCCGGCGGATGCCGCGACGGGCTGGAAGCCAACGGCTGCAACGAGAACCAGGGAGCCGAGTCCACGCTCGCCCTCATCTCCACCCTTCAGCAGGCCAGCCATCTGGCATCGGCCCACGCGTGAGCACCTCGCCGACGGTCGCGCGCAGAGACGTCCTGCTGCGGCCCGACCCACGCCGGGTCATCGCCCGCTTGTTCCTGCCCGGTCAGGAGGCCAGCTCCACCGGCCAGTCACGCGCAGCCGTCGTCGTCGCACGGTGTCTGGCGATCAGCGACACCGAGGCTCGCGAAACGCTCGACCAGGTCCTCAACGACTACGCTCCACGACACCGCCGGTTCACCGACATCCTGGACGCCAACTTCGCCGCGGTCGCGCACCGCGTGGATCACGTCGAGGCCCTGTCCGGAGACCGTCGACGTCTCATCGGGGCCTACTTCACCCAGGAGTACGCGCTCGAGGCGGCCGCTCTGTTCAACCCGTCCGTGGTTCCCCACCCGGACCAGCACGGGGACGAGGGCACCCTCCGGTTCGTCCTGAGCGCCCGTGCGGTTGGCGAGGGGCACTTCTCGAGCATCGTCTTCCGATCCGGGACCGTGAGCGCGGGGCCCGCAGGCCTCGTGGCCGACCTGGACGCCGGGTCCGTCCTGGCGACGCCGGGAACGCGTCACGTCGGCCTCATCGACCGGGAGCGGCTCGCCCATGAAGCCACGGCCGCGGGGGCCGACGCCGAGAGCCTGCGCTTCGTCCTGGCCGATCTGCCCGCACGCTTCGCCCTGGCAGGACTCGACGACGCGCTCGAGCGGCTTCGCGACCAGAGTCTGACCCGCGTCCATGCCGAAGGCACGATTTCGTCGGTGCGGCGGGCGGCCGAGGCGTCCTATGAAGTCGTCTTCGACGCCGACACGGACCTGTCCGAGCGGACCCTGCTCCCGGGGGCGGCGGCCGAGAGCCACGGTATGGAGGATGCCCGGTTCGTCCGGTTCACCGATGACGACGGCACCGCGACGTACCTGGCCACCTACACCGCCTTCGACGGCGCGCATATCGCTCCCGCGCGTCTGCAGACCGACGACTTCCGGACCTTCCGGGCCAGCCCGTTCACCGGCCGGGCCGCAGTCAACAAGGGCATGGCCCTCTTCCCCCGCCCGGTCGGGGGACGCCACCTGGCGCTATCTCGGTGGGACCGCGAGAACAACGCCCTGGCGTTCTCCGACGACGGCTACGACTGGGACGACGCCGTGGAGATCCAGGCCCCCAGCCGGCCCTGGGACCTCATCCAGCTCGGGAACTGCGGTCCTCCCGTGGAGACCCCCGCCGGCTGGCTGGTGATCACCCATGGCGTCGGCCCGATGCGCGGCTATGCCCTGGGAGCGGCCCTGCTCGACCTGGACGACCCGTCCCGTGTCCTCGGCGTTCTCCCCGAACCACTGCTGCGTCCGGCACCCGACGAACGCGACGGGTATGTCCCGAACGTCGTCTACACCTGCGGCGCTCTGCAATACCAGGGGTCGCTGCTCCTGCCCTACGGCTGCAGCGACGCCAGCATTCGGGTGGCCTTCGTCGACCTGGCGGCCCTGCTCGACGACCTGCTGCGGCATCCACCCAGTGCGGTCGCCAACAACCCCCCTGAAGGGAACGACCTCCCGTGACGACGCCCTCCTGGAACCCCTTCCAGCACCCCGACCTGGCCGCCGGCCAGCCGGCTGGACCGCTCACCACGACGACCGACGAACCCTCGGGACGTCACCCCGGTGGTGGTGGTGCCGGACCGGCCGTCGGCACGGTCGAGGAGTTCGAACGGGTCGACAAGCCGTGGGGATACGAACAGATCACCGCCTTCGTCGAGGGGAAGTACGTCGGCAAGGTGCTGTGCGTCACCGCCGGCAGTGCGCTGTCCCTGCAACACCACGTGAGGAAGGAGGAGACGCTGGCAGTGGCGAGCGGGCGCATCAGCATCGAGCTCGGCCCCGACCCTGCACACCTGAAGACCCTCACCCTCGAGGCCGGACAGCGGCTTCTCATCCGCGCCGGCGTCGTCCACCGGGTCACGGCGATCACTGACGCCCGGGTGATCGAGACCTCGACCGCCTATCCCGGCTGGCGCGAGGACATCGTCCGACACCAGGACCTCTACGGACGTCAAGGCACCACCAGGCCCTGACAGCTGCGGGCGGTCCGAGGAGGAACGCTGATCAGCCGGCGGCTGGTCACCACACCAACTCCTCCCGCCGCCGACTCAGATAGGCGATCTCAGCGGAGTTCTCGGTGGCCGCGATCGCCGCCTCGTAGGCGGCGGCGGCCTCGGCATCGCGTCCGAGCCGGCGCAGCAGATCGGCCCGGGTGGCGTGCCAGGCGTGGTACCGCTCCAGCGGCAGCTGGTCGACCAGGGCCAGCGCCACCGCCGGACCGTCCAGCTCGGCGAGGGCCACCGCTCGGTTCAGCGCCACCACCGGGCTCGTGTGGACCGCGGCGAGCTGGTCGTACAACGCCACGATCTGGGTCCAGTCGGTGTCCGCCGCCGTCGGAGCGTCGGTGTGGACGGCGTTCACCGCCGCGAGCAGCTGGTAGCGCCCCGGTCGCATGCCGTCCCGACGCCTCCGGTCCAGGCATTCCCGCACCAGCGCATGCCCCTCGGTGATCAGGCCCGGGTGCCACGCAGCACGGTCCTGCTCGGCCAGCGGCACCAACGCGCCGTTGGCGACCCGTGCCGGCCGTCGAGCCTCGGTGAGCAGCATCAGCGCCAGCAGCCCGGCCACCTCACCGTCATCGGGCAGCAGGCCCCGCAGGATCCGGCCGAGCCGGATCGCCTCTCCGGTGAGCTCCGCTCGGACCGGTGCCTCGCCGGAGCTGGCCAGGTATCCCTCGTTGAACACCAGGAACACCACCGCCAGGACGGCGCTGAGCCGCTCCGGCAGGTCCCGCGCCTGCGGCACGTGGTAGGGGATGTGCGCGGCGGCTATCTTGCGTTTGGCGCGCGTGATCCGCTGTCCCATAGTCGGTTCCGGCACCAGGAACGCGGCGGCGATCTCTGAGACGCTCAGCCCGCCGAGCAGTCGCAGGGTCAACGCGACCCGGGTCTCAGGTGCCAGGGCCGGGTGACAGCAGGTGAAGATGAGCCGCAGCCGGTCGTCCTGGACGACGCCGGTCGGGTCGTGTGGGGTGACATCGGCGATCATCAGAGCCGCCCGGTGCTTGGCGTCGCGACGGGACTCCCTGCGGAGCCGGTCGACGGCGCGATGGCCCGCGGTCGTGGTCAGCCAGCCGCCCGGGTTGGGCGGGACGCCGTCCGCCGGCCACCGCTCGACCGCCACCAGCAGTGCCTCCGCGGCCGCCTCCTCGGCGATGTCGATGTCGCCGAAGCGGCGCACCAGCGAGGCGACCACCCGGCCGTACTCCTCGCGGAAGACCTGTTCGATCACGTCCACGCTCGGTGGTCCGCGCAGCTCAGTCCTCCGGCTCGTCCTGGAACGGGCGCACCTCGACCCTGCCGCCGCAGGCCCTCGAGCCGCGCTTGGCCCAGTCGAGCGCCTCGTCCAGATCGGCGGCCCTGATCACCCAGAACCCGCCGAGGTACTCCTTGGACTCGGCGTACGGGCCGTCGGTGACGATCGGGGCGTCGCCGGTGTTGTCGACGACCGTCGAGGCCTCGATCGGGTGCAGTCCGCCGGCGAACACCCAGGCCCCGGCCTGCTTGACCTCGGAGTTGAACGCGTCGACCGAGGCGAACACCTCCTGCATCTGCTCGGCTGTCATGGCGGCCATCCGCGTGTCGTCCGCGGGGTCATGGTTCACGGCCAGGAAGTACTGCGGCATCGCTGTCTCCTCTGTTCAGGTGCCCCGATGGTGGGGTGGTGCGCGATGTTGCGTGCTGTCTACCTTCGCTACGAATGGACCCGGCTCGATCCGACACCCGTCGTCAACCCGATGCCACCTCCACCGAGGTGGGCGCGACCAGCCCGGCCAGCCACGGGGTGTGCAGCGGGACCCCGTTCCAGCGTGCGGTCACCATCGCGTCGGCGCAGCGCAGCAGCAGTGCGTGCGGGGTCTGAACGGCCACGATCCGCGCCTCGAACACCCCGGGCGCGGTCCAGCCACCACTGGCCACGAACGGCGCCGTCGTGCCGTCCTGCGTCGGCTCCGGCCAGCCGCCGTCCGCGCAGGGGACGACGACCGTGCCGCCGTCGTCCACCACGAACTCCCAGCCGGTGCCCGAGGCGTGTACCTCGACCGAGCGCAGCAGCGGGTGGTCCCCACCCGGCTCGTGCCGGAACAGCCAGGGGCCGGGGCTTCCCGAACCGCTCTCGTCCGGCACGGCGCCGGACGCCGAGGCCAGCACCGGCAGCCGGGCTCTGGCCAACCGCTCGGCCAGCCGGGCCCGTCCAGCCGGGTCATCGGGCAGCGGAGCGTGCGCGAACGCCGGTAGCAACTCGTCCCAGACGGCGTCGAGCACCGCCTGCAGGTCTTCGGTGCACGAGGTCATCGCGACCACCGCGCGGGACTGCGGCAGCACGAGGCAGAACTGCCCGTAGGCGCCGTCGCCGCGGTAGGCCCCGTGGCGGCAGTGCCAGAACTGGTAGCCGTAGCCGACCTGCCAGTCGATGCCTGCCTCGTTCATCGCGTTGTCAGTGTGCCGGGACGTGGCCTGCTCGACCCAGCCCTCGGGCAGCACCCGACGGCCCCGCCAGATGCCGTCGGACAGCAGCAGCTGACCGAGCCGGGCGACGGCCTCGGTCCGTACGTGCAGCCCGCTGAACGCCGCGTCGCGTCCGTCCGGCAGCGCGATCCAGGACGCGGCGCCCATCCCCACCGGCTCGAACAGCCTGGGCTGCAGGTAGTCAAGCAACCGCTGCCCGGTCACCTTCTGTACGAGGGCCCCCGCCATGAACGTGGCGCCGTTGTTGTAGACGAACCAAGTGCCGGGCTCCTCCTCCGGCTCGTAGCCGAAGAAGGCGGACTCGGGGGTGTGGGCTGGGTCGAGCATCGGCTCCAGGGTGTCCAGGCGATGCCCGGTCGCCATGCTCAACACGTTGTGCACCGTCAACGCGCGTGCCCGCGGGCCGACGCCCGAAGCAGCCTGTGGGAAATGGTCGGCCAGGCGGTCGGCCAGCCCCAGTCGCCCCTCAGCCACCGCCAGACCGACGGCACACGAGGCGAAGCTCTTGCTCAAGGAGTACACGAGCTGCACGCCGTCCCGGTGGTACGGCACCCACCAGCCCTCGGCGACGACGTGGCCGTGGCGCAGCACCATCAGGCTGTGCGGCTCGAGGCCCTCGCGCTCCAGGCGGTCGACGAACGCGAGGATCGCCGTCGAGGGCAGACCCTGGCTCTCCGGGTCGCAGCGAGGAAGGTCAGTGGCCGTCATCGGATCGATGCTAGGCGGGGCGGCCGGATTCACCGCGGCGTCACCCTGGTCGCAGCCGCTCGAATGAGGTACCTGTGGACCGGGACACCCGGTGCACCGAGAGGGCCGGACGCCACCGAGGAGGACGCGGATGCGGGAGGGCAGCAGACGGTCGGGCCGGCACGCCCGATCGGAGGGTGTGCTGTTCGTCGACCGGACCGACGCCGGTCGCCGGCTGGCCGAGAGGTTGCGGCACCTCGCCGGGCAGGACGTCGTCGTGGTCGGACTGCCACGCGGCGGCGTCCAGGTCGCCCTGGAGGTCGCGCTGGCGCTGAACGCCCCGCTTGACGTGATCGTCGTCCGCAAGCTCGGCGTCCCGTTCCAGCCCGAGCTCGCGATGGGGGCGATCGGCGAGGGCGATACCCGCGTCCTCAACGCCGATGTCGTCGCCGCCCTCGGCCTCGACTCGGCCGACCTGGACCGGGCGGAGCGGCGCGAACGTGCCGAGCTGGAACGCCGTTCGCGGCTGCTGCGTCTCGGTCGGGTCCGAGTGCCGCTGGCCGGCCGTCCCGTCGTGGTGGTGGACGACGGGGTGGCCACCGGGGCCACGGCCCGGGCGGCCTGTCAGGTGGCCCGAGCCGAGGGCGCGGCGCGGGTGGTGCTCGCGGTCCCGGTCGCGCCGATCGGCTGGCGCGAGCGGTTCGCCGGCGTCGCCGACGAGTTGGTCTGCGTGGCGACCCCCGACCCCTTCGACAGCATCGGACGCAGCTACACCGACTTCGCCCAGCTTGGCGACACGCAGGTACAGGACTTGCTGACCAGGGCCGATGCCCGCTCGGACGTCGCCGGACCTGGGACCATCGGCCCTTAGTCCGCCGCTGTCCATAGGCCACCCTGACCAGACATCTGTCCGGGCCGGGCGCTGAGGACGTGATACGGCATGCCGGACGACGATGTCCCGGCGGCGGAGGAGTTCCGCGCACCTGCGCGTCTGTGGCACGCCTTGCCGGATGGCCGGATCCAGTGCGATGTCTGCCCGCACTACTGCCGGTTGGACGACGGTGAGCGTGGCCGGTGTCTCGCCCGGGCTCGGGTCGGCGACCGGATTGTCCTGTCCAGCTACGGGCAGGTCTGCGGCGTGGCCGCCGAGCCCGTGGAGGCCATGCCGCTCTACCACTTCCTGCCGGGCACTCCGGTCCTGGCCTTCGGAACCACCGGCTGCAACCTGTCCTGTCGGTTCTGCCAGTCCTGGGACGTCGACGCCGTCCAGGACACCAGGCTGCGCACCCAGCACGCCCCCCCGCAGGCTCTCGCCGAGACCGCGCGGGCGCGGCGCTGCCGGAGCGTGGCCTTCACCGACAACGACCCGACGGTCTTCCTCGAGTACGCCGTCGACGTCGCCGACGCTTGCCACGAGCTCGGAGTGCGGACCGTGGCGGTCTCCGCCGGCTATCTGTCCCCGGCTGCGGCCAAGGACCTCTACTCGCACATGGACGCCGCGGTCGTCGACCTCAAGAGCTTGTCGGAGTCGTTCTACACCGACGTGGTCGGCGGTCACCTCGAGCCGGTGCTGGACACTCTGCGCTACCTGCGCCATGAGACGGACGTCTGGCTGGAGATCACGACAGTGGTGATCCCAGGTCTCAACGACACCCGGTCCGAGGTCGAGGCCCTGACGACCTGGATCACCGACGAGCTCGGCCCCGACGTGCCGTTGCACCTGATGCCGTTCCGGCCCACCCCCCGGATGCCCAACGTGCCACCCACCCCCCCGGAGCTGTTGACCGCGGTCCGTCGGATCGCTCGGGCCGAGGGACTGCACCACGTCTACACGGGCAACGTCCACGACCCGGAGTGCGAGACCACCTTCTGCCCGCGCTGCGGCACGGGAGTCATCGAACGCTTCGGCGACCGGATCGAGGCGTATCGACTGGACGCCCAAGGACGCTGCTCGGGTTGCGGAACGGCGTTGCCGGGCCGTTTCGGCACCGCGGCCGGCAGATGGGGCGGTCGCCGGCTCCCGGTGCGCGTCGACACGGGGTGAGCCGACCGCACGCTCGGCGTCCGGGTCGCGCAGCCCGTCCCCGCCGGCATCTGACTCCCCCCTGGTCAACTGGCGGCCCAGGCCGCACACTCAGCACCAGGGCGCGCTGCAGTCGGAGGTGATGCGGTGGATCCTCAGCAGTCGACGGTCCTCCACGAGGGCGACGTGGAGCCGGGCTTATGGGACGATCCGATCAGAGGCCTGGTCGCCTTCAGGACCTTGATCTGCAGCCGGCGGACGGCGACCCGCTCCATGACCAGCGGTGTGGCGGACCTGCCGACCAACGGCTGGCTCGGTCGACATCGACATACGCCGGCCGAGCTGTACTACGTGCTGGACGGCACGGGTGTGGTGATGCTGGACGACGTCGAGCACGGGGTGCGCGGCGGTTCGGTGATCTTCATTCCGAGCCAGGTGGAACACGGACTGCACAACGTCGGGTTGACGACGCTGCGGTTCTTCTACGTGTTCGCCCTGGACTCCTTCGACGACATCGACTACCGGTTCAGCGCAACGTCCTGACGTCCTCGTCACGGCACCTCTTCGGCACCGTCGCCACCCGCGCCCAGCAACCGCGCGGTCAGCGGGGAGCGGGTGCGTGTGGTGCCGGGGTAGCGGACCGGTCGTCGAGCGGTGCGCGCGGCGTCGGCACCCGAGCGAGGACCGGTCCGCTCGAGATCGGCGGTGGTGTCTGGGCGACGGCCGGGCTGGTGTCGCCGGATGGGGCGGCAGTGGGTCGCGCCGAGCGCGGGGTCACCTTCCAGGTGCGTTCCTTCATGGCCTCCTTGACGTGGGCGGTCCGCGCGATCACGTTCTTGACCTCGGTGTAGGCCAGCGCCGCCAGGACGGCGTGCAGCCAGAACCAGCCCGGGTGCCGCTTGACCGAGGGATGGGCGTGCTTCCAGGCGAACCACGCCTGCGCCGGGCCGACGCTCAGCGTGAACAGCGAGGTGGCCACGAAGACCGGGACGAACCAGCGCACCGGAGGTTCGCCCTTGAGGAGCCAGAAGGCGAACAGGGGCAACACCTGTAGCGAGATCCAGGGGTAGACCTCCCGCCAGCCCAGCAGATGCAGGGCGCCGAGCCGGCGCCGCACGCCGAACCCTCGGACCATCCGGGTCAGGTGTCGCCCGGAGACCTGAGACCAGCCCTGCGCCCAGCGCAGCCGCTGGTTCCACAGAGCCGCAACAGTGTCCGGCCCCAGCTCCGTCGACACCAGGTCCGGGTCGGAGACGATGCGCCCGCCGCCCTGGACCACCCGTAGCGAGGAGTCGATGTCCTCGGTCAGCATGAACCCGCGCATCCGGGTCTGCTCCAACAGCTCGGTCCGCCAGTACCCGTTGGACCCGCCGAAGATCCCGAACCCGTGCAGCCGGGCCCGGCCGGGGTGCGACACCGCGTAGATCACCTCGAACTCCGCCGCCACCATCCGGGTGAGCCAGTTCTCGGCGCCGTTGCGGACCACGCAGTGCCCCTGGACGACGTCCGCGCCGCTGACCAGCCAACACCAGGCTCGGCGGAACGAGCCCGGTGCCGGGTGGTGGTCGGCGTCGAACAGCCCGATGAACTCCCCGCGTACCCGGGGCAGAGCCGCGTTCACGTTCTGCGCCTTGGACACCGAGCCATCGACCCGAACCGGTTCGAACCGCGGATCGCGCCGGGCGAGGTCCTGAAGCTGCTCCTCGACCGGCATCGGGTTCGGGGTGTTGTAGGCCAGGAGGACCTGGAGGTCGGGGTAGTCCTGGGCCAGGAACGCCTCCACCGTCTCGACGATCGTGTCGGCCTCGTTCGGTAGGTACGCGGCGATCACCGCGGTCGCCGGCCCGGGCACGACGTCCGGCGGTGGTGGTGGTGGCTCCGGGCGATGGTCTGCCGCCAGGCACTCGGCCCAGATCAGGGCTGCGGTCAGGGTGAACGCCACGACCAGGGCCAGGTAGACGACGCCGGTGATGTCGATGCCGAAGCCGTCCAGGGCGACGTAACCGCCGAACGGGATGCCCAGACAGACCAGCTGCTGGAAGGCCACCTGCAGCGGGGTGCGGAATCGTTCGACGGCCTGCCGAAGTCGTCCGTGGTCGCTGGCACGTGCAGACATCGACGGTTCCCAGCGCGTGGGGTGCAGATCGAGCTGGTCGGCCTCGTACGTCATCGCGGTCCAGGCCCGGTCCTCCAAACGCTCACGATCCACTCGGGGCTCGAGCTGGGCGTAGCCGATCACGGGGGTGACCCGGATCGGTTCACCGAGCACCGTGAAGGTGGTGGCGTGCAGCAGCAGCGAGAGCCGATCGAGGCGGACCTGGGCGCCCTTGGCCGCGGTGCCCGGTAACAGCAGCACCAGCAGCCCCCGTGAGAAGCCGACCAGGTCGAGCTGGCGTCCGTCCTTCTTGACCAGCGCCACGACCTGGGCCAGCAGCTCCTCGCGGGCCCGTGCCCCGCGGCGGGCGTACAGGCCGGGCAGCTCGGCCAGCGCCAGGAAGGCCAGGGTGCCGGGCGCCCCGCCGCGGGCCACGCGTTCCAGCTCGAGGTCCGTCTGCCTCGTCAATGCGGCTGGGGTCAGCGCACCGGTGACCGGGTCCTCGGCCTGTGCCGAGGCAGGCATCGGGCGGCGCTCCAGCCGCACCCGCAGCCGGGCCGCCAGCTCCTGCTCGCCCACCTCACCGCAGATCACGTCGTCGGCCTGGGCGTCGAAGGCGGCCAGCACGAGCTCGTCGTCGCGAACCGGGAGCATGACGATCACGGGGACGTTGACGCCCTGGTGGTCTGCGCGCAGCTCGGCCAACAGCGCCGGGGCGGATGGGTCGGACGTGTCGAAGGCCAGCACCACCAGGTTCGGCATCGCCGTGTGCAGGATGCTGCGGGCGGCCGTCGCGCCGCGGGCCACGATCGGCTGCCAGCCGTTCGCCTGGACGGCGCCGCGGATCCACTCCACGCGATCGGTGTCACCGGTCGCGTGGCCACCGACGACCAGGACCGCCTCGGGCCTGCGGCTGGACGCGTCGGGTCCGGCCAGCTCCCGTGGGGTTGGCACGGCCCTGGCACCCACGCGTTGTCCATCGGCGACCGCGGGTT
Source organism: uncultured Actinomycetota bacterium (assembly GCA_963724535.1). Taxonomy (GTDB): domain Bacteria; phylum Actinomycetota; class Actinomycetes; order Actinomycetales; family Kineosporiaceae; genus JADJPO01. The sequence goes on along the minus strand of CAVRVD010000015.1, from coordinate 280,157 downwards.
CACCCTTGAGGCGAGTCGTCAGCCCCGGCGTCGGTTGCGGATCAGGACAATCTGGTTCTGCCGACGGACGTCGAACAGCTCGGTCGCATCGACCAGGTCGCTGAGCTTGCGGTAGCCGTAGTTACGCGGGTCGAAGGAGGCCTGGTTGCCGATCTGGTTGCCGACCGCGCCGAGATGCGCCCACCCGTCGTCGCCCGCCGCGGCCTCGACCGCCGTCCGCAGCATCCGCACCAGCCGGCTGTCGCCACGCAGCGCCTTCGCCTCGACCGGTCCCAGCACCTGCTCGGCCCCGGCCTCGCCGGCGTCGGACCCGGCGGACCCGTTCTCCGTCGACGGCTCGGCCCGCAGCCGCTCAACGTAGACGAACTGGGAGCAGGCGTTCACGAACGGCTCGGGTGTCTTGCGCTCCCCGAAGCCGTAGACGCGCAACCCGTCGGTGAGGATGCGCATCACCAGCGGTGTGAAGTCGGCGTCACTGGAGACGATGGCGAACGCATCCAGGCTGCGGGCGTAGAGCAGGTCCATCGCGTCGATGACCATCGCCATGTCGGAGGCGTTCTTGCCGCTGGAGTAGGCGAACTGCTGGATCGGTTTGATGGCGTAGGTATGCAGCACCGCCTCCCAGCTCCTCAGGTGCGGGCTCTTCCAGTTGCCGTAGGCCCGGCGCACGTTTGCCACCCCGTGCCGGGCCACCTCGCCCAGGATCTCCTCGATCTTGGCCGCCGGTGCGTTGTCGGCATCGATCAGCAGCGCGATCCGCCGTTCGGTGGCATCCACCTGCCCACCTCCTCGCGGTCAGCATCGCAGACCAGCCCCCAGCGCACCCGCACCCGGTCCGGCTTGCGGAAGACCAGTCCGCGCGGCGCGTCGAAGCCTCCCGGCTCCAGGTGCACTCCGGGCAGCTCGATCAGCCGCCGCAGCACCGTGGCGGCCTGCCAGCGTGCGAGGTCCGCCGCCAGGCACGCGTGCGGGCCGTGGGCGAACGCCAGGTGGTCGCCGACCTGCCGCCGGTCCTGGTTGTCCCGGTCCAGGTCGTATCGGTCCAGGTCGTAGGTGTCTGGATCGGGCCAGACCGCCGGGTCGCGGTTGGCCGCCGCGAGCGAGGCGATGACGAGGTCACCGCGGGCGATCGGCTGTCCCGCGAGCTCGGTGTCCACCGTGGCATAGCGGTCCACCCTCGCCGCGGCCGGCTCCAGCCGAAGCGACTCCGCCACGGCCCGGTCGACCAGCTCCGGGCGGTCGCGGACCGCGCCGAGCCATCGCGGATGGGAGAGCAGGTGCAGTGCGGAGGTGGCCGTGGTCGCCTCGGTGGTCTCGATTCCGCCGAACATCACCACCGCCGCGTTGGACACGACCTCCTCGCTGGACAGGGTGCCCTGCCGGCGCACCGGGCCGAGGACGGCAGCCGTGCCGCCGCCGTCATCGGCCGCCGCGGCCAGGACGGCGCGGGCGAGGTCGTCGAAGGCCGCCGCTCCGGCGCCGGTCGGGCCGTGGCCGGAGCTGATCGACGACACGGAGTCGACGATGGCGCGGTACCACCGGGCCAGTCGATCGGCGTCGGCCTCGGGCAGGCCGAGGACGGCCGCCATCACCCCCGTCGCCACCGGGCCGGCGATCTCGGTGCGGACCTCCGCGTGTCCCCGGGCTCGGACGCCCGCGATCAGCCGATGGGCCAGCTCGTCGACCAGACGGCGCTGCGCCGTCCTGGCCGCGGCTCGGTGGAAGCCGGCGACGAAGGGCCGGCGATGCCGGCGGTGCTGCGGACCGTCCAGGGACAGCATGCTCGGTCCCACCACCTGCGCTGTGGAGAACCGCGGGTCGTCGACGGTGAACACCGAGGGATCGGCCAGGACCTGGCGCACCAGGTCCGCCCGGGTCACCAGCCAGCCGTCCAGAGCCGGCACCCAGCTGACGGGTTCGGCGTCCCGCAACCGGGCGTGGATCGGGTGCGGGTCCTCGGCCAGGTCGGCCAGGCTCACCATTCGATCGGGGCAGGCCACCCGGTCAGGGGACAAGGACCAGCTTGCCTCGGACATGCCCCTCCCGGCTGATCCGGTACGCCTCGGCGGCCCGATCGAACGGGAAGGTCTGCACCTTGATCACCAGCTCGTTGCTCACCAGCCTGTCGGAGACCTCGGCAAGAGCCTCGACGGGACGGGAGTCCTGGCCGCCACCGGTCACCCGAGCCCCGGACTCTCCCGCCGCGAAGTTTGCGATGCTCACCACCTGGGACGGCGTGGGCACCAACGCGACCAGTTCCTCGACCGGGGTCTTGCCGGCGACGTCGAAGACGGCGTCCACCCCTGTCTCGGCTGCGGCGCGGACCCGGTCGCCGACCCCCTCGCCGTACTGCACCGGGACGGCGCCGATCTCGCGCAGATAGCCGTGGTTCGCCTCACCGGCGGAGGCGATCACGCGTGCTCCTCGCGCGATGGCCAGCTGGACGGCGACCGCGCCCACGCCGCCGGCGCCGCCGTCCACGAAAAGGGTGTCCCCGGAAGTGACGTCGAGCAGGCGCAGGCCCCGCTCGGCGGTCTCCCCGACCAGGCTCGCCCCGGCGGCCACGGCCCAGTCGACGGAGGCGCGCTTGACCGCCCAGGTGTCCAGCACGGCCAGCTCGGCCTGGGCGTTGCGGCCCAGCCCCAGCACCTCCGCGCCCACCGAGACGCCGGTCACCCCCTCGCCCACCTCGTCGACGACCCCGGCGGCGTCGTACCCCAGATACCCCACGCCGTCCAGGGGTTGGCCGCCGGACGTCATGCCGGCCAACACCTTCCAGTCGATCGGGTTGACACTGGCCGCGCGGACCGCGATCCGGACCTGGCCCGGCCCCGCGTGCGGTTCCGGAGCCTCCGCCCACTGGAGCACCTCGGGGCCTCCATAGCTGGTGAACTGCAGGGCTCGCATGCGACATCCCTTCCACACCGGCGGATTCGCCGCCGCTCCTTATGGCCAAGTCCCGCCGGGTCCGGCGCTATTCCCCGAGGGCCGGGCACCACGCAGGCCCGGGCGCGAGGGTGTGGCTGGGGCTACTCGTGCAGGTGAATCGCCCGGTTGCGCCCCATCTGGTCGAAGGACTCGGGCTCACGTGAGCGCAGGATCCCCGAGGAGATCAGGCCGACGACGACGGCGACGGGGATCAACCCGGGCAGCACCCAACGCAGCGAGCTGGTCTCATCGCCGATCAGGAAGCCGAACTGGCTGGTCGCGAAGACCGCCAGCGAGACCAGCCCCAGCGCGGCCAGGGCCGGTGCGATCGTCGTCCGCCACGGGTTGGGGTCGAGCCCCTTGTTCTTGCCGAAGAAGATCAGGACGGCGAGCGCCGACAACGCCATCAGGTAGGAGATCGCCAGCGTCCCGAGCTGGGTCAGCCAGGTGAACAGGGTGAGCACCGGGTCCATCCCGCGGACCACGAAGATCATGACGACGACGGCGGCCAGGATGCTCTGGCTGATCGAGCCCATGTGCGGGGACAGGTGCACCGCATGGGTCCGGCCCAGGCGCTCGGGCACCAGGCCCTCCCGGCCCAGGGCGTAGGCGTAACGGGCCACCGCGTTGTGGAAGGCGAGCAGGGCGGCGAACAGCGAGCTCGCGAACAGGAAGAACATCACCTTGTCGACCAGGAACGAACCCAGGTAGGGCGAGGCCATCGCGAACAGGAAGTTGGTCGGGTCGCCGCCGAGGTCGTCGCTGGTCAGGAACTCCACCAGCGTGGAGTCGTCGCCGTAGGAGTTGACCATCAGCCACGAGGTGAACATGAAGAACAGACCGATGGTCAGCACTGCGATGTAGGTGGCCCGGGGCACGGTCTTGCTGGGCTCCTTGGCCTCCTCGGAGTAGATGGTGGTGGCCTCGAACCCGACGAAGGACGCTGCCGCGAACAGCAGTCCGATCGCCGGTGCGCCCGAGGTCAGGGCCTCCCAGGTGAACGAGCTGCCGGACAGCCCGCCCTCGCCGCCGGATCCGCCGCGCGCCAGCACCAGGAGGTCGAACAGCAGCACGATGAGGAACTCCCCGGCCACGAGGACGGCGAGCACCTTCAGCGACAGGTCGATCTGCCGGTAGCCGAGGACGGCGATCAGCCCCATGGCGGCGAAGGCCAACACCCACCAGGGGACGGTGATCCCGAAGGCGGACTCGAAGAAGCCGGCCGAGGCGAAGCCCCACAGGCCGTACAGGCCGATCTGCATCGCGTTGTAGCCGAGCAGCGCGATCCAGGCCGACGCCCCGCCAGCGTACCCGCCCATCGAGCGGGCGACGTAGGAGTAGAAGGCGCCGGCCGAGGTGTGGTGGCGGGCCATGGCGACGTACCCGACCGCGAAGATCAGCATCAACAGGGTGACCAGGGCATAGGCGAAGGGGACGCCGGGGCCGTTGCCCAGCAGCATCGCGATCGGCGCCCCGCCGGCCATGCCCGTCAGGGGCGCGGCGGCCGAGATCACGAAGAAGGCGATGGCGATCGCGCCGAGCCGGCCGCGGCGCAGCTTCTGCTCGTCCCGGCGGGCGATGGCCTCGCTCGCCCGGTTGGATCCGTCGAGGGTCATCGGTGTCTCCCGGGAGGTGGGCAACAATCGCAGAGGCGGCGGACGACGTGAGCGGCGTCACACCGTTTCGTTAGGATCCGTACGGTAGCGCGTCGTCAACCCGTTGCCAATCCATGTGCCGCCGTCCCTGTCGAGGAAGCCGACTCAGGAGCCGGTGCCGGCCGGGCGCTGACGCCCGGCAGTCCACCAGGCGGCCGCCGCACCGAGGACCAGCGCCAGCACCCAGGCCGCCGGGTGCAGGGGCACCGTCATGCCGAGCCCGACCGCAACAAGGACGGCGCCCACCCCGGCTGCCCTGCCCGCTCGGCGCGCGCCACGGCGTCCAGCCCCCCGGCGCGCCCCGGCGGTGGCGGCGAACCGGCCGGCCACCACCCCGACCGCAGCCGCCAGGACACTGCCCAGGATGGCGTTCGCGACCGTTCCGGCGCTGCCCAGTCCGTGCAGGGTCCCGATCGTCAGTCGGCCGAGCGCGAGCATGCCGGCCACCGCGACGGCCAGACCGCCAGCCAGCCCGGTCAGCAGCGGCCCGACCGTGACCGGCCGGTCCAGGTCCGCATCGAGGTCCTCGCGGTCGCCGGTGAGTCTCACAGCGGCTCCTCGTCGATCAGTAGTCGGTCCGGTGGCTGTCGTTGCCGACCAGGCAGGTGCAGGTCCGGCTCGTCCGCACGATCGCGCGCGGCCGCCACGCATACTCCGGCGACGCCGCCCAGGAGTACGGCAGCCCCCTGGAGGAGCACGGCCGGCACCGCCGGCCCCTCGGCCAGGAGTCCGGATCCGGTCTGGACGGCCGCGGCGATCCCGACCGGCACCAGCGACAGCACCGACGCGGACGTCGGCGGCTCGCCCCGGCGCCGCAGCGCGCGGGCGGTGACAGCTGTCGCCGTCAGGGCGACGAGGGAGCCGCTCGCGCTGCCCGCCGCGGTGACGGTCCAGCCAACCGGGGAGGCACCCGGCGCCACTCGGCCCAGGGCGGCGGCAACCGTCAGGAGCTGGACCCACGTCAGCCCGACCAGGGTCAGCACGGTGGCCACGGTGAGTGGACCGAGCCGCAGAGCCAGCTCCGCCGTGGGTCGGCGCGGCACCTGCTCGCGTGACGGGCGGGTCACTCTTCGCCATCTCCTTGACGTGGTCTTGATGCCAACGGCGCCAGTCTTTATGGGCTCCTTAGGGCTTATGGATGGCATGCGGGGACATGGTAACTTCCGCCGTGCGCAAGCGGTTTGAGCCGACTGCGGCTGGTTCGGCGAGGTGTCGCGCACTGTCCGGAGAGCGTGGGCGGCCGGTACCCGGATGGCCGCCGGATCGAGCTGGCGCGGGTCGAGCAGCATGTGGGCCGCACCAGGAGCGAGAAGAGGGACGGAACGGGGGCGTCGGCGCATGAATGCGCGGCAGCGGCGAGGAGTCTTCCTGATGGCTCTCGCCGTCCTGGGCGCAGTGGCGCTCTTCGTGACGGTGTTCGGCTACGTGCGCTCCATCGGTGAACAGGTCGGCCCACTGGCCACCACCTATCGCTTCGTCAAGCCGGCCGAGAGGCTCCAGCCGATCACCGACGACCTGCTCCAGGAGATCGAGGTCCCGGAGCGGTGGATGCCGGCCACGGCGATCCGTTCCTTCGACACCACCCGAGGCCTGGTCGCTGTCCAGCCGATCGCCGAGGGCGCCTTGCTGCAGGACGGGATGGCCGGCGCCCCACCCGAGCTCCAGCCGGGCCAGCGGGAGATCGCGATCCTCATCGACGCCGAGACCGGCGTTGCCGGCCGGGTCCAGCCCGGTGCCCTGGTGGACATCTACGCCACCTTCGCCAACACCGAGAGCCAGGCCTCCCAGGCCCGGGTGATCGTGGCCAACGCCCAGGTGCTGGCCATCGGTGAGCTGCAGCGGGTGGACGGGCCGGTCGACGAAGGCACCGGCGCGGTGACCTACGAGCAGAGCCAGGTCGTCCCGGTGACCTTCGCGTTGTCCGTGGCCGACAGCCTCAAGGTCGCCTACGCCGAGAGCTTCGCAGTGAAGACCCGACTGGCCCTGGTCGCCCCCGGAACCCGGTCCGGCGCCGACCCGGGCACCGCGGTGCTCACCCAGAAGGAGGTGTTCGCCGCGGCCGCCGCGCCGGCGGCGAGCCCCTCGCCATCCCCGACGAGGAAGCGCCGATGAGCCGCAGGATCGTACTGGGCTCGGCCGATCCCGTTCTCACCGAGCGGGTCCGGTCGGCCGTCGGGGAGATCGGCGACGAGGTGGTCCGGATCGCCGCGACCTCCGCTGAGACCCTCGGCGCCCTGGCCGCGTTGTCGCCGGACATCCTGATGGTCTCCGACCGGCTGGGGCCGGTCCCGGTGCTCGACCTGATCCGCCAGGCCACCCGGCAGGACCCGCGGGTCGGCGTCCTGTTGATCGCCGCCCCGACCGCCCCGGAGTTCTACCGGCAGGCGATGGAGGCGGGAGCGCGCAGCGTCGCCCCGCTGACCTTCACCGTCGACGACCTCGGGCAGCGGATCGAGATCGCCGCCGCCTGGACCGAGCTGGTCCGCTCGCACCTGGCCGACCAGGAACGCAACCGCGCCTACGGCAGCGGGCACGTCATCGTGCTGTCCGGCAGCAAGGGGGGCGTGGGCACCACCACCTTGGCGGTGCACACCGCGCTGCAGGCGGTGGCGGACGGGCGGCGGGTATGCCTGGTCGACTTCGACCTGCTCAACGGGGACGTCGGTGCGCTGCTGGACATCAGCCACCGCCGCGACGTCGCCGACCTGGTTCCGGTCGCCGACGAGGTGAGTGGCCAGGCCCTGGACGACGCGCTGTACCGCCACCCCAGCGGGCTGCACGTGCTGCTCGCCCCGCGGGAGGGGGAACGCGGCGAGGAGGTCGACGAGCGGGTGGCCCAGGCCGTGCTCGGCGCGCTGAAGTCCCGCTTCGACGTCGTCGTCGTGGACGTCGGAGCCCACCTGACGCCCGCCGGGGCCTCCGCCGTCCAGATCGCCGACCGCGCGGTGGTGGTGCTGACTCCTGACGTGCCCGGCATCCGGGGCACCCGGCGGCAGCTGGAGCTGTGGGACCGGCTGCAGCTGCGCCCTCCCGCCGACGTCGGCATCGTGTTGAACAAGGTCGCCCGAGCCAGCGAGGTGCAACCGGACCTGGCCGAGCGGCTGGTCCGGTTGCCGCTGGCGCCGGTGACGGTACCCGCCGGGTTCCGCGCGCTGGAGGCCAGCATCAACGCCGGTGACCCGGCCCGGTTGACCGATCGCGACCTGCGTCGGGCGATGGCCAGGCTGGCTGCTTGGCTCGGGGTCCGGTCGCTGTCCCGTGCCGAGGCCACCGATCTGGCCATCGGACTCGCGGCGTCCGGCTCGCCCGGGGCGCAGAACGGCCACGTCGGCGCAGCACCTGGTGCGGTGCAGCCAACTGCGGTGCAGCCAACTGCGGTGCAGCCAACTGCGGTGCAGCCAGATGCGTCTGCCGGCGCTGCGCCCGCCCAGGTCGGCTCCGGCCAGCCCGGCACCGGCTCACCGCCCGTGGCCGCCGGGGCCGGTGCCGCGCCGGTCGCCTCGCAACGGGCCCGTCGGGCCAGCCCCCTGGGCCGGGGCCGGCGGCGCCAGGACGGCGGTCAGACCGCCATCGAGTTCCTCGGCCTGCTGCCGTTGATCCTGATCACCCTCGCCCTGGTGGCTCAGGCCGCCATCATCGGGTACGGACACGTCGTCGCGGGCAACGCCGCGGCCGCAGCGGCCAGGGTGGCCGTTTCGCCGATCGCCTCGACCGGCCAGATCCGTACGGCCGCGATTGACCAGCTCGGACCTGGTTGGCAGCGGGGGCTGGCGGTCACCATGAGCTCGTCCCGATCGGCCGACCCGGACGCCGCCGTGACGGTCCGGTTCCGGGTGCCGGCCGTCGTCCCCGCCGCAGACCGGCTGCTCGGCGAGGTGATGGTTGTCTCCTCGACCGCCCAGATGCGGTTCGAAGGGCGGTGAGCGGAGTGCGAGCGGTCCAGGCGCGCCGGGCTCGGTACGTCGGCGGCGGGGCCACTGGCGACGGGCGGGCGAGCGAGAACGGTCAGGTTGCCGTGGAGTTCCTGGGCACCGTGGGATACCTGCTGCTCGCCGCCCTGGCCGCCCTCCAGCTGCTGTTGGCGGTGGCGACCGTCCAGGCCGTCTCGGTGGCGTCCCGGGCGGCCGCGCGCACGGTGAGCCAGGGCACCGGCAGCCCCGACGTCTCGGCACGCAGTGCGGTGCCCGGCTGGTTGGCCGACGACCTGCAGGTCCAGCTCACCGGCGGGTCGGAGCCGGGCGTGCGGGTCAGTGCGCAGATCACGGTCATCCTGCCGGGCGTCTCCGGGCCTCGCCTCACCCGGGAGGCCTGGTTCCCGGCCGAACGCGGCCGACCGCCGTGGGGTGGTCCCTGATGGGGCTGCAGGACCTGGCCCCTTCGGGTGGCCCGGTGCACCGCAGCGAGCGTGGGGCCGGGGTCTTCGAGGAGATGGTCGAGCGGTATCGGGCCGCCCTGCTCGACGAGATCAACCTGAGCGACCTGAGTGGCCTGGACGGCGCCCAGCGGCGCAGTCGGCTGGAGCGGGTGCTGGCCAGGATCCTCAGCCGGGAGGGTCCGTTGCTCGGCGGCGCCGAGCGGGCGCGACTGATCCGCCGCGTCATCGACGACGCGCTCGGACTCGGTGTGCTGGAACCGCTCCTGGCTGATCCGGCGGTCACCGAGATCATGGTGAACGGTCCGGAGAACGTCTACGTCGAGCGCGACGGGAAGCTGGAGCGGGTGCCGTTCACCTTCGCCAGCGAGGAGCAGCTATACCAGACCATCGACCGGATCGTCTCGACCGTGAACCGCCGCGTCGACGAGTCCAGCCCGATGGTCGACGCCCGGCTGGCCACCGGGGAACGGGTCAACGTCATCATCCCGCCGCTGGCACTGACCGGTCCGACCCTGACCATCCGGCGCTTCCCCCGTCCCATCCCGCTGACCCAGATGGTCGAGCTGGGGGCGATCGACGAGCCGACCACCCAGCTGCTGTCGGCCATGGTCGCGACCCGGTTGAACATCATCATCTCCGGGGGGACCGGCAGCGGGAAGACCACCATGCTCAACGCGCTATCGGCCTTCATCGGGCACCGGGAGCGGGTCATCACGATCGAGGACGCGGCGGAGCTGCAGCTGAGCCAGGAGCACGTGGTGAGCCTGGAGTCCCGACCCCCGAACGTGGAGGGCAAGGGACACGTGCCGATCCGGGAGCTGGTCCGCAACAGCCTGCGGATGCGTCCGGACCGGATCATCGTCGGTGAGGTCCGCGGCCAGGAGACCCTGGACATGCTGCAGGCGATGAACACCGGCCACGACGGGTCGCTGGCCACCGTCCACGCCAACTCGGCCCGGGACGCCCTGCACCGCCTGGAGACCCTGGCCAGCATGAGCGGGCTGGAGCTGCCGTTCGCAGCCCTGCGCGACCAGATCAACAGCGCCGTGGACGTCGTCGTGCAGCTCGCCAGGTTCCCCGACGGGTCCCGCAAGGTGGTCGAGGTGCTGGCCGTCACCTCGAGCCAGCGCGAGGACTACCGGCTGGAGCGGTTGGCGCACTTCGCCGCCGACCCACTCGACGCCCAGCGCCGGGTCACCGGTCGGTTCGTCCACCACCGGCTGCCGGACGTGCTCGCCCAACGGATCTGGTTGACCGGCGCCGTGGTGCCTGAGGAGTACCTCGCCGGGGGCCCGACATGACCCAGGTGCTCCTGCTACTCGTCGCCGTCCTCGCCCTGGCGCTGGCCGGCTACGGGTCCTGGCGGCTCGGGGTGGCCGAACGCGACGCCCTCGAACAGCGCACGGTCGGGCAGGACCCGGAGACCAGCCTGGACACCCCGGGACAGCTCTGGGACGCCGCCGTCCGCCGCACCCGTCCCGGCCGCTGGATGCAGTCGCGGTTGATCCGGGCCGGTCTGGGATGGCGGGTCACCACGGCGTGGCTGGCGCTGCTGGGCGTCGTCCTGCTCGGCTTCGCCGTCGCGAACCGATACATGAGCTGGTGGATCGCCCTGGTCGTCGCGGCCGGCCTGGGCCGGGCGGCCCTGATCTACCTCGACCGGCGCGAGCAGCAGCGCCGGGAGGCGTTCATCGCCCAGCTGCCCGAGATAGCCCGCCTGCTGTCCAACGCCACGTCGGCCGGGCTGGCCCTGCGAGCGGCCATCGGCATGGCCGGCGAGGACCTGGCCGCTCCCGCCGGACCCGAGCTGCACCGAGTGTCCCAGCGCATCGCCGTCGGTACGTCCATCTCGCAGGCGTTGGAGGAGCTGCACGACAGACTGCCCAGCCGCGAGCTGTCGCTGCTGACCCGCACACTGATCATTCAGGCTCGAGCCGGCGGCGCCGTGGTGACCGCGTTGCGTGAGATGTCGCAAACCCTCGAGGCGCGAAAGGAGCTGCGTCGCGAGGTGCGCACCCTGCTCGCCGGGGCGGTCTACACCAGCTGGGTGGTGCTGGTGATCGGCATCGGGGCGGTCTTCATGCTCAACGCCATCGCGCCGGGAACCCTGGACCAGATGACCAGCAGCGTGATCGGGCAGCTCACCATCGTCGTGGCCGGCGTGCTCTACGCCGTCGGGTTCCTGCTCATCCGCCGAACCACCCGGATCGAGGTCTGAGCCGATGGCGCCGCTGCTCGCCGCGGGCTTCGTGACCTGCTTCGTCCTGGCGGTCCTGGGGCTGCGTCAGGTCCTGGCGCCACCGGATCTCGGGTCCATGTCGGCCGAGCTGACCGCGGGCGGCGGGCGGGAGCGCCAGAGCGTGGTGGTCGCCACCTATGCGGCGCTGGGTCGCTGGTCGGGGCCCTCGATCGCCCGGATGCTCGGTCCCCGATGGCGGGCCTGGGTCCAGAGCCAGCTCGACGCCGGCGGGCGCCCCCGCGGCTACGACGTCACGGGGTTCGCCGAGTTCCTGGGCGGCTACGCGGTCCTGGCCGCGCTCGCCTTCCTGCTGCTGCTGCTGCAGGGCCGGGTGGGGATCGGGGTCCTGTTGTCGGGGGTCATGCTGGTCTTCCCCGCCGTCTGGCTGGTCAGCCAGGCCCAGGTGCGCCAGCGGCAGATCGAGCGGGACCTGCCCGACTTCCTCGACCTGCTGGCGGTCACGGTCAGCGCCGGGCTGGCGTTTCGCCAGGCCATGGACCGGGTGGCCGAGACCCTGTCCGGGCCGTTGGCCGAGGAGATGCGCTGGACCCTGCGGCGGATGGACGTCGGGGTGAGCCGTCGGCAGGCCTTCCTGGAGCTGCGCGACCGGAACCCGCGCTCGGCCACGATGGGGCTGTTCGTCGCCGCGCTCCTGCAGGCCGAGGAGCTCGGCGCTCCGTTGGCCGACACCCTGAACCAGCTGGCCAAGGACATGCGCCGGGAGTTCTCCCAGGCCACCCGCCGCCGCGCCGCCCGGGCCGCCCCGCGGGTCAGCCTCATCATCACCATGGTGATCTTGCCGGCGATCGTGCTGCTGATCGTGGTGGCACTGGTCCTCGGCAGTGACCTCGACCTGGGGGCCCTGTGAGTGCGCGTGGGCTGAGCCCGGCCGACCACATCGCCCAGTACGCCCTGCTGTCGCGCCTGGTCGCGGTCGCGGTGGCGGTGGCGGTGGCCGCCGTCGGGCGGCTCGACCGGCCGGACCAGGCGTGGCCGAGCCTGATCGGGGCGATCGTGGTGATCGTGCTGGGCAACTACCTGGCCCTGCGGAACTGGCCGTTCGTCGTCGACGTGATCAGGGTGCGGGACAAGCCGCTCTACCTGGTCCTGGACGTCGCGCTGGCACTGACCACGATCCTCGTCGTCGGCGCCGGTTCGCCGCTGGTGCTCTACCTGGTCGGCTCGGCCGTACTCGCCGGCCTGGTCTACTCGTGGCGGTTCGCCGTCGGCTCCTCCGCCGCGATCACCGGTGGCTACCTCGCCGTCCTGCTGAGCCACAGCGGCGCGGTGCCCGGAACCCCCGACGTGCATGCGGTGTTCACCCTGCCGGCGCTGATGCTGGGGGCCGGCCCGGCCGCGGCGGCCGTGCGCCGCCTGCTGAGGCTGCGCGAGCAGGACAGCCAGGCCGTCACCTTGCTGCAGTCGCAGATGGCCGTCCGCGAGGAGCGGCTACGGCTGTCCCGGGACATGCACGACACCATCACCAAGAACCTGCACGGGTTGGCGCTGCTGGCTGGCGGTCTGCGACGGTCCCTCGACCGCGGGCAGGTGCAGCAGGCGCGGGACACCGCGGAGCTGGTCGCCCTGACCGCCCGCCAGCTTGCCGGGTCCTCGCGGACGGTCATCCGCGACCTGCGTCAGGACGGCGGCGATCTGGCCCAAGCGCTCGAGACGGCGGCCCGGTCCGCCCTGGCCGGTCATGCCGTGGTGCTGTCCTGGCGGCTGTCGCAGGACCTCGGTCCGCGCAGCCGAGGCCTGAGCGACGCCACCCGCCAGGAGGTCGTGGCCGTGGTCGGGGAGGCGGTGCACAACGTGGTGAAGCACGCGCAGGCACAGTCGGTGGTGATCAACGGTGACCTGGACGACGACCGGCTGGTGCTGACCGTCGCCGACGACGGGGTGGGGCTGTGTCCGGAACGGGCGGCGGCGGCCTCGCGCTCCGGCCACGTCGGCCTGGTCGGCATGGCCGAGCGGGTGGCGCGTCTCGGCGGCGGGCTGGAGGTCACCTCCGCCCCCGGCGACGGCACGGTCGTGACGGTGCGGATCCCCCTGTCCAGCAACGCCGCTGCCCCGGCCGGGCGCGGGACCTCGTCGAGGCGAAGGGCACGGGCGTGGACGTCGTCGGTCACGGAGGTCGGTCACGGAGGTGGGGCATGGCTGAGCCGCTGACGGTCCTGGTGGTGGACGACAACGCGGTGATCCGGGCGGGGCTACGGATGCTGCTGGCCGACTGTTCGGACCTCGAGGTGGTCGGCGAGGCCGAGACCGGCGACGCCGCACTGGCTCTGGCGATCCGGCACCATCCCGACGTCGTGCTGCTCGACGTCCGGATGCCGGGCCGCAGCGGGCTGGAGGTGGTCGCCGAGCTGGCGCGGGAGGCCTGCGTGCTGATGCTCACCTCCACCGAGGACGACGCCTCGATCCGGCACGCCATCGCCGATGGTGCCCGGGGCTACCTGGTCTACGGCACCTTCGACGAGGCGGCTCTGGTGCAGGGCATCAGGGCGGCGGTGAACGGAAGTGCCGTGCTGAGCCCGCAGGTGACCCGGGCGCTGGTCGGCGGTCCGTCCCCATCGGCTGCGATGGCCTCGAGGCCGGCCGGCGCAGAACCGGCACCGGGACCCGCGACCGCGTCGTCGCCCGGGACCGGGGGCCCGCCGCGCGAGCTGCTGGCCCACCTGTCCGAGCGCGAGATCGCCGTCCTCGACCGGATAGCCGCCGGGCGCTCCAACGGCGAGATCGCCCAGGAGCTCTTCCTCGCCCCGAAGACCGTGAAGAACCATGTCAACCGCATCTTCGCCAAGCTCCACGTGACCAGCCGGGGCCAGGCGATGGCACTGTGGCTCGGGGTGGACGGGCCCAGGCCCGGAACCGGCCGGATTGGGCCCTGAATTGGGCCCGCGGGCCCTCTAGGGTGCTCCTGCTCCCGCCTAGTGTCAGGGAATCACACGCCACGTTGGCCGAGCGGTCAACGCACCAGGAGGAGAGATCGATGCTGCACCTGCTGTGCACCCTGAAGACCGCCGGCCTGCGCCGTGTCGAGGCTCGTCGCCAGGACGACCGCGGCCAGACCGCCGCCGAGTACCTCGGCATCGTCGTCGTCGTCGCGATCATCATCGTCGCGATCGCCGGTTCGGGAATCGGCGACACCATCAGCGGCAACATCATGACGAAGATCGAGGAGATCTTCAGCGCCGGCTGATGAACCGCACGCCTCGACCACATCGGGAGCAGGGCCAGATCGCACTGGCCCTGCTCCTTGGCGTGGTCGCGATACTGTTCCTCGCCCTGGTCTCAGCCCAGGTCGGCAGCGCCGCGGAGCAGAAGACCCAGGCCCGCACCGCAGCGGACTCCGCGGCCGTCGCCGCCGCGCAGAACCTGCGCGACAACCGGGTCTGGGCGACGTCGCGCACCATTCCGCATGCGTGGGCCACGCCCATCTTCGCGTCGGTGATCCCGGCGCCGCTGCGGGTGCAGGCCGAGGCCTGTGCCGCCGCGCAGCGCAACTGGCAAGGCAACCCGCACCGGTCCCCGTTCTCCTGCGGATCCGGGCTCGTGGTCGGCACGACGGGTGTCGGCGCGCGTACCCGGGTCGTGGCACCCGTGGGCGAGGTGGTCGACGGCCCGGTCGATGCCTCGGCCTCCCGCGCAGAGGCAACGGCTCACGCCCGGGTGGTGCTCGACCGCTGCCCTGTTCAGCCCGGCGTGCGCGGCGCGCTGGCCCGCTGGATCACCGACGCCGCAGTCCGCAGCCTCGGCTCGCCCAGCCGCTGCTTCACCCAGGGCGACGCGCTCACCCTGCGGTCGCTGGACCTCGAGCCGTGGACCGCTCCGGCCGCCGTCGGGCCACCGCAGCCGATCCTGACCATGGCCCGCAACGCGATGCGGATCGAGATCATCGAATAGGTCGCCTCGCCCACCGGGCGGGCGCTCTCAGCGCTGGAGCGGAACCGTGGTCGTGCCGAGCGGGCCGAGGTCGACGGTGATCTCGCTCAGGTCGGCCGGGGGCGCCGCGGTGTACACGAAGAAGGTGTACCCGCGACCCGGGTGCATGGTGAAGCCGCCCTCGCTGCCGAGGACCCGGTCCTCGTCGCCCTCGTCATGGGCCGCGAGGTAGCTCGTGGTGGTCTTCGGGTCGACGAGACGGAACAGTCCCGTGTCGGTCGAGGCCGCCAGCCGACTGAAGGCGTCGGTGTGCAGCATCTCCTTCTCCGGGGTGACGGACAGCCTGATCAGGGCCAGGCCTCCGTCCACCACGACCGGGTCGACCAGCGCGGTGACTGCTCCGCCGAAGGTGCCGTGGCTCTTGACATCGATCGGTCCGACGGTCGCGGCCGGGGTGGGCACGGCGAGGGATGCGGGGCTGGTGTGGGTGGGGCTGGCACCGGCCGAGGATGCCGTGCTGGGGGCCGGCGCGGGCTTGGGGGTGTAGGCGATCTCGACGCGACGGTTCAGGGCGCGTCCGGCGGGGTCGTCCGTGCCGTCGGGCGTCATGTTCGGGACGACCGGCTCCGACTCCCCCCTGCCGCTCACCTGCAGCCGCCAGCCGCTGGTGGCGGGGTCGGTCTGCAGCGCGGCGGCGACGGCCTTGGCGCGCGCTGCGGACAGCCTGTCGTTGTACGCGTTCGTCCCGACGTTGTCGGTGTGCCCGGTGACCGCCAGGGGCTTGGTCGGGTCGGCCTTGTCGGCCAGCACCTGGACGGCGCGGCCCAGCACGTTCTTGGCCTTCGCGGTCAGGGTGGCGGAGTTGAACGCGAACAACACGTCGGCATTCAGGTTCACCGTCCCGGTGTAGTCGGTGACCTCACCGCCAACGATCGGCGCCACGAGCTGGTGGAGGTCGGCCACCGCGTCGGCGCCGGGGCGGGTCGCCGGGAAGGTGACCAGGTCGGGTGTGTCACCCGAGCCGGTCTCGATGGAGGGATTGGGCGTCGGGTCGCCGGCCTGCGAACCATCCACCACCAGCCCCGGCGCGGTCCGCTCCTCGTCCACAATGGGGACCCCCGGGACCGCTCCGGCATTCACCAGGTCCACCGACATCGCGGGCAGACCGGGGTCGGGGAAGAACACCCCGTACCGGTAGGTGGTCCCGACCAGCTTGGCGCTGCGGTTGGTCATGCTGCCGTACAGGACCGGGGAGCCCCCCACGCCCGGTGTGGCTGCGCGCATCGGCCCGTAGCGCACCTGGCCGACCGGGTCGACGAGGGACACGGCGAGCATCTCGTTGGCGCCGGAAGCGATGGTGCGACACGGCACCAGCGGACAGAACGGCCGGGCGATGGTGACGCGCTGACCGGCCGGCCCCTGGGGTGTGTAGTCCACCGTGAGCAGCACGTGGTCACCGATCCGCTGCAACGGGTACAGGCGCATGGTCACCGGCACCTCGTCGTAGAGCCGCAGGTGGACCTCGCCCTCCCACACCGGCTGCACGTCCCAGCTCGACGGACTGGGCGAGGCGTCGAGCGACGCCGTCGCCGAGGTCCGGGTGGTGGGTTGCTCGGGGGAGGGCGGGTCGTTCGACCCACCGGTGCAGGCCGTCAGGGCCAGCGCCGCGGCCAGCATGGTGGCGCCGTGCAGACCCGTGCGTCCAGGCGCCTTCAGCACGCTGTGGTCCTCTCCGTGACGGTCTCGCCACCCCAGATGCACCAAACCTACCGATCCGGTGACCGCCACCCTAGATGAGCATGTCCAGGTGATCACGACGCTGGCTCACGAGGTCACCGTGGGCAGGGCGGCACCGGGCGACTGCCAGCGCAGCTGGCCGAGGCTGTTGCTCTGCCCGGGCAGGACCGCACCGTCCCAGGTGCACGGTCGGAACAGCATGGTCGACTTGGAGGACCGCAGGGTCAGGCACCGCCATCCCGCGGGCTCAGCCTCGACGCGGACCCGGGTGATGACGACCCCGGTGAACGTGGCGTTGGGCACCACCGGACCGCTCGGCTCGTCGCGGACGACGAGGGTCACCGACAGCTCGCCGGTGCCTGTCCGGCGGGCGGTGACCTGGTGGCCGAAACGGTCCGGAACGGGGACGATGTCCAGGGCGCGTCCGGTGCCGTCGGTGACCGACTCGTACTGGAAGTCCGGGCTGGCCACGCCCTGGACCCGTTGCGGCAGCGTCAGGGTCACCGTCTCCGGCAGCTCGCCGTCCGCAGTCGGTCGGACCGTCTGAGTGACCTCGGACCGCCCCGCGGTATGCGTGATGCTCAGCGAGACCTCCGCCTGCGGGCCACGGTCCCCACCGGTTGCCCGCGCCAGCACGAACGCGCCTGCGGTCAGCACGACCACCACGACAGCGACCGCGGCGAGCGCCACGACCAGCGCCGGCGCGCTGCGGGAGGTCCTCACGCGCTCGCACCGGACGAGGAGGTGCCCGGTGGCGGTGCCGGCTGCGGCGGGTCGGTGGGTGCTTCGCCACCGGTCGGGGCGAAGGAGTCGGCGATGTCGGCGATCCGGCAGGTCTGGAGGAGCTCCTCGGGGGCCGAGGAGATCAGCTGCAGGAGCGTGCCTCCCGGGGTGAGCTGCTCCCGAATGACCCCGCGCAGAACGACGGGGGTGCCGTCGTCCAGGGTCATCTGGCTGGACATCTCCTGGGCGACCGCTGCCGCGGCGCCGGCCGGCGGCGGGTCGACGACCTCGTTGCGCAGCACCGTGTCGTTGGGGCTCTTGCGGGCCTGGAACAGGTCGATGGACGACTGCGGGAACTCCGCGGTGTAGTTCGGCTGCTCGACCGCATGGACGTAGCAGAACGGTGCCTCACCGGACGGCGACCAGCGCCACCGGCGACCGTGTTGGCCGTCCTGGGCGCGCACGTACTCGTCGAACAGGGTGTACGCGGGGTCCTGCGGCAGCTGGAACCGGTAGGCGGCGCCGCGGATCTCGCTGCCGGAGGGGGCCGTGCCGTCCGGTGGCGTGGTCGAGGCGTTCGCGGACGACTCGCCGCCCGACCCGCTCGAGGGCTGCGGCGGTGCCGCCCCATCGCCTGTCCCGGAGGCGGAGCAGGCGGAGCACAGGGCGATCAGGGCGGCGCTGCGGGCCAGGCGGTGAAAGGGCACGCGACTCCTCAGCTCCCTCGGATCCGACAGTGCGGACCCATCACACCAGTCGTCCCGGATCGGCCGCATGCCGAGATACCCACCCATCGTGCCCCGGCGCCTCAATCGCGCGTTTCACATCGAGCACTGCAGCCAAGGCACCATGCCGCGACCCGGTTCGTAGTAGGAGCCACCGGTCACCTGGCGATCGGTCGTTCCGAACCCCCCGCCGAGCCCGAACCGCACTCCGGCACCGCCCGAGGCCTCGGCGGCGAAGGAGTCCTCGGTGTGGTCGTAGGTCACCACCCCCAGCGACGTGCCGGGGGCCCCCTCGTCGAAGAGCCGGTACAGCTCAGTGACCCCGTCGGTGGGGGAGAGCCGTTGCGGCCCGGCGTACTCCTGAAGCATCGGCACGCCGAAGGACCGGGTGGCGTCGGCGAACACCCGGAGGTTCTCGCCCTGGGTGAGGTCCAGCGCCAGCTCGGCCGTGCCGTGCACGCCGTCCCGGCTGGTCACGCTCGCGCTCCGGGCGATCTCACTGAGGGTCTGTGCACCGCCGCCGGCCAGGGAGCCGGTCAGTCCCCCCGCCAAGGTCCCGTTGACCGAGACCGAGGCCCGGGTCGGCGCGCCGGTCGCGTCGTCGATCTCGATGCCGACCACGACCTCGGCGTCCGTCGCGCCAGAGCCGCTGACCACGCCGCCGGCGAGTCCCAGGCTGCCGGCCACGTCCCGGGAGGTGGAGAAGTACCAGGTGGTCCGGCCGGTCGCGTGGTTCTGTCGGGCACCGATCAGTGCCGCGGCGCTGCCCTCCACCCCGGCATCCAGGGCACCGCTCTTGAAGTCCGCCGAGCCGTCGACCTTCAGCCCGCCCTCGATCCAGGTCTCCTGTGCGGACGGGGGGTCGTAGGACCGGCCGTCGATCTTGTCCATCAGCCACATCGCCGCGTCGCGACCCGGCCCGAACATGGTCAGGGGACTGCCGCCCGCCGCCGCGTCCTTGGCGATCTGGTGCGTCGCGGTGGTGAGGAAGTCACGCGCCGCGGCCTCGGAGTCGAAGACGTACTTGCGGCCACCACCACCGGCCAGCGAGACGCTCCCCTCCGCCTCGGCCTTGACACCACGACCGTTCACGCTCACCCCGCCGCCGGGAGTCATCGCGGTCAGCCCCAGACCGCCGTCCCGCTGCTCCTCGACCGACCAGGTCTCCTTGCCGTCACGGTCGACGCTGCGGGTGAGCGTCAGGGTGACCCCGCCGTCCAGCTTGACGCTGAAGACCGAGATCTCGGCGTTCACGTTGCGCGCCGAGGACAGGGTGGTGCACTCCTCGGGGACGTGGCTGACCGCTTGGGGGCCGCCCGCTGCGCAGGAGCCACCGACGATCCGACAGATCGCAGCGTGCAGGCCCTGCGCGATCTGGTCGCCGAACCCGGCCGGCGCCAGCACCCCGATGACCATCGCGACAAGGACGATCAGACCTGCGAACTCACCCGACGTCTGGCCGTCGTCCCTGCACGTCCGTCGCCGCGACAAGCCCTGCATGGTCGGGCATCCTGCTCGCGTCGCCGGGCCCGACCACAGGGTCCACGGACCCAATCCCGGACCCAACCCGCCAGAGGGATCATGCGGGTCGGGGGCAGGTCCGGGACGCCGTTGTCAGGTAAGGGTGTCGGCGCAGAACGGGCAGGAGCGGATCGGCGCGGCCAGCGGTTCGGCACACCAGCGGCAGGGCCAGGTCTCCGGCGTGGGCAGCTGGGCGCGCACCCAGCCGGCGACGTTCTGGGGCATCAGCACGACCTCGGTCGCCTCGTCGTCCGGCCAGGAGGACGCCGGGGACACCGTGACCGGCATCGGCGTCGGCACCGCGTCGACCCCCAGCCGGTCCAGCAGACCGTCCGGTAGCGGTCGCGGTCCCAGCAGGCCGACCGTCACCCCGTGGGCCTCATCGAACCGGAACGGGAGGAACTGCGCGCTGGCGGGCCGGAACTCCCCCTTCCTGGTGATGCGTGCGATGCCGCCCTGCGGGGTCGTCTGGAGCACGAACAGCCGCCGACCCGGCAGATACGAGAACAGGTGCTGGGCGAAGCCGACCGCCGGGTGGTCGACCCGGTGGACCGAGCGCAGCAGCACAAGATGGCCCAGCTGCTGGCACAGCGACGGCAGCCGATCGATGATCTCCGCCACCGGTCGGGCAGCCGGCGATGGTGCCGTCGTCAGCTGGCCGATCAACGCCGCCGCGGCGCGCAGAGCGGGGCCGTGGTCGATCCGGACGACGGCCACTCGGGCGTCGAACAGGCTCCGAGCACCCGCCACCAGTGCCCGAACAGGTTCCTCCTGTGCCCGGGCCACGATGACCACCAGCCGCCGCCGCGAGGTGGTCAGCACCTCCAGGGCGGGCAGCCGGTCACGCTCGGGTAGGTCCAGCAGCGCCGCCGTCGACCCGTGCGCGTCGGGCCACACGGCCGGGTCGTCGGCGACGACGAAGTCGCAGTCCAACGAGACCGCGACGCGATGGTCCGCGGCCACCGTGGTTGCGCCGGGGTGGGACGCCGCGGCGCTGCCACGCACGTGCGCAGGAGGCGGATCGGTGGTGATCCTAGTGCGCTCCGGGCGAGGCGGCACCGCCCGGGTCGGCGTGCTGTTCCGGTCGAGCGGCGGTTGGCCGAGCGCCGAAGGGCGGTCCGGCGGCTGCTCCGGTGGCAGGGGGGGCGGCCTGTCGAACCGGCTCATGTCGATGAACCGGAACTGCTGGTCTGCGCTCGCGTCCGAGTGGTCGTCCATCTGGTCCCTCACTGGGTGCACTCCTGCCATTTCACGAAACCGGCCGACCGGGCCAGGTAGTAGTCCGCTGCCGGAAGCGCGTCGTCGAAGGTGAGCCGGCCGGCCCTGGTCACGATCACCTGTGTGGGTCGGCCGGGGGGGACGCGCATCTCGTGCAGGGTGGCCGAGGTGCCCGCCATGCCCCGATCCACGGCGAGCAGTGCACCGACCAGGGACGAGAACTGGGCTTCGCGGCGGCTGCGGCCCGCCTGCGTGGCGACTGAGCGCGGGTCGTCCGGTGCGGCGGCGGTGGTCGGTGCCGGGAACAGCGAAGCGCCGACCAACTCGGTGAGGGCGGCGCCCAGCTCCCGGGTCCCGGCCACCGCGAGGTTCACCGAGATGACCAGCCGCCCGGCGTGGGCGCCGGCAGGTACCGACGGATCTCCCGGACGCCGGCTGAGCGGGTCGGCGAACGCCTCGCCCGACGTCGGCGGAGCCAACCGGGCGGCGAGGTCGCCGGCGACCTCGAGCTCGAGGTAGAGCGGGACGCCGTCGCGGGCCTGGGTCAGCGCCAGCAGGAACCGGCCGCTGCCACCGGGCGCAGCGAGGGTGAGCTCCTGCGCGCTCGACCAGTCCAGCTCCCAGACGGTGCGCAGCCGGTGCAGCTGGTCGGGCCGCTGCGGGGCGGCGTACCAGGTCACCAGCAGGGGATCGCTACCGGGACCCGGCCCCGGCAGGCTCGGCGGGGTCAGCTCGGGTGACCGGTCGGACCCCCCACCCGTACCGGTCACCACCAGCGCGGACGGTGCCGGCGCGCCGTCCAGGCCCGGTGCGTCGATCCGGTCGGTGAGCCGCCCGGCCAGGCCGGTGCCGTCGGCGCGCTGGACCAGGCTCCGGCCATCGGCTCGGGTCACCGCGAGGGTGTACCGGTCGGCGCTCCTGCGTTCGGCGAAGCTGCGCAGCTCGACGAGTCCGGACTGGTCGCCGTCCTGCTCGACGGTCCACGTCACCACTGCGTCCCGGTCCACGCGTCGGCTCAGCCGCAGGCCCTGGGTGCCCCTGACGTCGTCGGAGAACACCACGGCGTCCTCGGTGACGCCGTTCGCCCGGCTGATCACGCGGCACCGGCCGAGGTCGCTGACCTGGTACAGCGGTGGCGCGCAGCTGCCGGGTCCGGTGCCGCAGGCAGCATCCCGAACCCAGTGAGCAGCCGGTGCCGACCAGGCCACGGTGGCCCCGACCAGCCCGACGCAGGCCGCCGCGGTGGCCAGGGTCCGCGCTGCGGAGGGCTCGCTGCTCCGGCGGGACCGGCCGCGGCGCAGCGCGGGCAGGTGAGGGCGTCGTGGGGGCCGCGTCGTCGCGTAGCCCATCGCCTCTCCCCCTAGGCTGACCTCGGTCGATTCGCGACGAACCGTACCAAGACCCGACGAACGCACGGGGGGCGAGCAGTTGACCACGAATGGTGAGCGATCTGTCTCAGGGACGTTGTACCTGGACGGGACGCCGATCGGTCCGGTCGAGGTCGCCCGGACGTTCGCGCAGCGCAGCCGGGGGCTGCTCGGACGGGACGGGATCGCGACCGGACTGGTGCTGGAACCGGCCAGTTCGGTGCACACCTTCGGGATGTCCTTCCCGATCGACGTCGCCTACGTGGCCCGCTCCGGTCGGGTCCTGGCGGTCGGCACCATGGCCCGGCACCGGCTGGGGCTGCCGCGGCTGCGGGCGCGTTGGGTCCTGGAGGCCGAGGTGGGCCGGCTGGCCGAGTGGGGGATTCGCCCGGGACGCACCCTGCAGGTCCGCGAGGCGGCCTCTCAATAGCGGTAGGCGTCGTCCGCGGGGTCGCCCGAGAAGTAGCGGCGGGCGGCGGGTCGGGTCACGGCGACCAGCAGGACGACCGGGATGACAAGCTGGGTTATGCCCCGCGGGTCGGCGTCGGCGAGGGTGCCCAGGGCGCCCAGCAGGGACAGCGCGGCCACGGCGATCACCAACCAGAACATCGTGCGGCTGCCACCGCTGGGGATCCTGGTGGCCACGACGAGCCCGATGATGCCGGGTAGCGCCGTCCAGAGCAGGGTCCCGACGAGCTCCGCGGTGATGTCGAAGAGCAACAGGCCGCCGAGCACGACGAGTGTGGTGAAGATGACGAGGGCGAGCAGGGCGATCCACACGGTCCGCACCGGCCCGGGCAGGGATCGCTGCTGGACCGGCGTCCGCTGCGCCCAGGGGTCTCGTGCCATGGCTGCAGGCTAGGACGGCACAGCGCCGTGCGCCGGGGCCCGAGGGCCCAATCCCGGGCCCAACTCATGGCCCAGCTCAGGCCCAACTCATGGCCCAACTCATGGCCCAACTCAGGCACGGTCGTTGGGCCCGAGCCGGGGTCCGTGGGCCCTGGGTGGCGTGCTGCGACGGCCCTAGCGTCGCGGCTCATGGCCGGTTCTGCCCTCCGGGAGGCTCGTCGCGCGCGTCGGTCCGACGCGGGGGTGACGACGGCCGAGTACCTGGGCGTGCTGGTCGTCGTCGCCGCGTTGGTGGCCGCCCTTGCCGTGACTCCGATCGGCGCGCAGGTCAGTGGCGGTCTGCGCCAGGCGATCTGCGCCATCCTCGGCGAGGGAGTCTGCGCAGGGTCCGCCACCGTCGCCGGTGCCGGGTCGGCCGACGGGTCGCCCGACGGATCGCCCGACAGGTCGGGGGACGGGTCGGGTGGCGGATCGGTTGACGGAGCTGGGGGGGCGTCGCCGGACGGCGACGGCTCGGTGGCGCAGGTGCAGGATTCGGGCGGCTGCTCGGGTTTCTGGTGCACGGTGGGCGGTGCCGTTGCCGGCGTCGGCAGGGGCATCGGGAGCGCCGTGTGGAACGCCGGCGGAGCGGCCTGGGACGACGTGACCGGTGTCGTCGACCTGGTCCAGGACCCTGGGCTGCTGCTGGATGCGGGCAAGGCGATCTGGAACGACCCGCTGGGCGTGGCCGGGCAGCTGATCTGGGACACCGAGTCGCGGGACCTGTGGGGTGAGGGCGACTACGGCGGTGCGATCGGGCGGACGGTGTGGAACGTCGGCAGCATCGTGGTCAGCGTCACCAAGGCAGGCAAGGCCGGCAAGGTCGGATCGGTGGCCGGGACGGTCGATGACTGGGCGGGGCTGGCCGCGGACGCGCGCAAGGCCGCGGACGCGGCGTCCGATGCGGCCAGGGCCGGGGACGCGGCGAAGGCGATCGAGAACGCCGCCGAGGCCCGGCGGATCGCCGACGAGGCCGCTGCGCGGGCGCGGGCGCTGGGCTGCCCGCTGGCCGCGCCACAGGTGCGCGGTGGTGGCGGGGGCCGGGGCACGGTCGCCGCGGCACCGATCGTCATGGCCGATCCCTGCAGCGAGGCGAAGGACGCCGCGCGCCAGGCCGACGACGCCGCCGACGCGGCGGAGGACACGGCCAGGATCGCCTCAGCGATCGATATCGAGTCGGGGGCCTTCGCCCAGAAGACCTACAGCGAGACCTTCAGCGAGGGCGGACGGTTCACCGGGCGGACCGTCGATGACGTGGCCACCGACCTCAGGTCCGGCGCCCTGGCGCCTGCGGACGTCCCCGTCGACGTCATCGTCCGCGACGGCCACACCCTGATCCTCAACACCCGATCGGCACAGGCGCTCACCCGGGCCGGCATTCCACGGGCCAGCTGGCAGATCGCCAACCGCACCGGAGACGACTTCTTCGAAGCCCTTCTGGATGGGCAGCTCCGACGGAACCGCTTGGACAGCAGTGGTATCGCGTCCCCACGTTCGACAGGATGACGTGGTGAGCTCCCGCCAGGTCGTCCTCGCCGAGTTGCCCTGGCCGTCGACCGCCCTGGTGTCGGAGGCCGTGCTCCGGCTGCGGGGCGGCGCTGCGACCATCACGCTGGAGGCTGACGTCGACGGGGCACGGCAGGGCGCCGAGCTCGTCTTCGCCGGAGTCCGGGCCCACGCTCACCGAGCCGAAGGGGTGTGTACGGCGTGGCACGTCAGGCACGCCTACGACGCGGTGGTCGAGGTGATGGACTCCTCGTGGTGCCGGCAGATCCAGGATCTGGACCGAGAGCGGGGCCACGACGTCGGACAGCTGCATCACTTCATGGTGTACATCGACAGTCATGGCGCCTTCGAGGCCATCGCTCGGTCGTGGCAGCTCCGGAGAACGACCTGACGGCGGATGACATCAGCCGGGACCACACCGGGCCTGACCCGGAACCGATCGGAGGGACTGGACCGTGGGCCGGAGCACGGATCTCAGCCGCGTCGTCTCACACGCCCTGCGCCATGAGCCGTGGTTGTACGAGATCGAGCTCGACGACCAGGGGTGGACCGACATCGACACGCTGGTTGCGGCCCTGCGGCTGGAGCGACGGTGGCGTGACGTCAGCCGCGGCGAGATCGAGAACATGGTGGTGGACGCGGCGAAGTCGCGGTACGAAGCCCGGGAAGGGCGGATCCGCGCGCGATATGGGCACTCCGTGCCCCAGCGACTTCAGATGCTGCGCGAGCAGCCGCCGGACCAGCTCTTCCACGGGACCTCCGCGGCCGCGGCGCGGCTGATCGGCATCGAGGGTCTGCGGCCGATGGGGCGGCAGTACGTGCACCTGAGCATCGATCGGGCCACCGCAACCACGGTTGCCCGGCGGAAGTCGGCGGTACCGGTGATCCTGATCGTCGACGCCGCTCGCGCCGCGGCACAGGCGGGCGTTGCGTTCTTCGTCGGCAACAAGCGGGTGTGGCTGGCGGATGCGATACCTGCACAGTTCGTGACGACCGCTCCGCCGAGTGAGGCGCCGGGCGACCCAGGACTACCCGCCGGTAACCTTGAGCCATGACGGACCCGGAAGCCCGGCACGGCGGCGACCTGATCGCCGAGGTGCTCAGCCGCTGGGACATCTCGCAGGTGTTCACCCTGTGCGGCGGCCATATCTCGCCGATCCTGGTCGGCGCCGAGCGTGCCGGACTGACGGTGGTCGGCTGCCGCGACGAGCGCAGTGCGGTGTTCGCCGCCGATGCCGCGGCGCGGCTGACCGCTCTGCCCGGCGTCGCCGCGGTGACCGCCGGCCCGGGCGTCACGAACGCGATCACCGCGATCAAGAACGCCCAGCTGGCGCAGACCCCGCTGGTGGTGTTCGGTGGCGCCACCGCGACCGTGCTCAGGGGGCGCGGCGCCCTGCAGGACATCGACCAGCTCTCCCTGGTCCGCTCGGCGGTGAAGTGGACGGCGCGGTGCACCACCGTGGCCCAGCTCGCTCCGCTGCTCGAACGGGCACTGACCGCCGCGACGACGGGTGTGCCCGGGCCGGTGTTCCTCGAGGTGCCCGTCGATGTCCTCTACCCGGAACAGACCGTCCGGACCTGGTACCTGGCCGAGAGCGGGGCAACGAACGCCAAGAGCCTGCAGGCCAAGGCCCTGGGGCTCTACCTCCAGGGACACCTGCTGCGCCAGTTCCACGCCCCGCACCTGGACGCCGGCCGGCTCCTGACGTCCGTCCCGGGCCTGCGCCGGGCCGCGGCCGAGACCCGGGACGCTGAGGTCGGCGCGCAGCTCGACGCCCAGGTGGCCGAGGCCGCCCGCCTCCTGGAGCAGGCCGAGCGCCCGGTCCTGGTCCTGGGCAGCCAGAGCATGGTCAACCAGGTCGACCCCGGCCCCCTGGCCGATGCGGTGCGGACCCTCGGCGTCCCGGTCTGGCTGGGCGGTGCCGCCCGCGGCCTGCTCGGCCGGCACGCAGCCGTCCAGTTCCGGCACGCCCGCGGCGCAGCGCTCAAGGAGGCCGACGTCGTCCTGGTCGCCGGGTTCCCGTTCGACTTCCGGCTGAAGTACGGCCGCGGGATCGCTGCCGGCGCCAGTGTCATCGCGGCCAACCTGTCCGCCGAGGAGCTGCGTCGGAACCGGACGCCGCAGCTCGCCGTGCGGATGCACCCGGCTGAGTTCCTGATCGCGCTCGCCCGGCGGATGCCGGTGTCGGAGCAGCCGCGGTGGGTGGGCTGGCTGACCGCCTGCCGCGAGCGCGAGCGGGGCCGGGACGCCGAGATTGCCGCATCGGCCCGCACGGCGGGCGGGCTCGTCGACCCGGTCCACCTGTTCACCCGGCTCGAGGAGAAGCTGGACGACGACGCCGTCCTGGTCATGGACGGCGGGGACTTCGTCGCTACCGCCTCCTATATCCTGCGACCGCGTGCACCGCTCTCCTGGCTGGATCCAGGGGTCTTCGGAACCCTCGGCGTCGGAGGCGGTTTCGCGGTCGGGGCCAGTGCCGTCCGGCCGGGCGCCCAGGTCTGGATCATCTACGGTGACGGGTCGAGCGCCTACAGCCTCGCCGAGTTCGACACCTTCGTCCGGCACGGCATGGCCCCGATCGCCGTCGTCGGGACCGATGCGTCCTGGGGACAGATCGCTCGCGACCAGGACGGCCTGCTCGGTAGCGACGTGGGAACCGGGCTGCGCCGCACCGACTACCACCTGGTCGCGCAGGGCTACGGCGGGGTCGGTCTGCTGCTCGACGACCCGGCGAGGACCGACGAGGTGCTCGACGAGGCCAAAGCCGTTGCGCGCAGTGGCCGTCCGGTGTGCGTCAACGTGCACCTGGCCCCGACTAGCTTCCGCGAGGGCTCGATCTCGATCTGAGGATGGTCGCCGCGCCGCCCACGAGGTAGCCGGGACGGCCCGGCCGCGCTGTGTCAGGCTCCAGCCAGGGCCGACCAGATCCCGAAGCCGCCGACCAGCACGAGGCTCAGCGCCCACAGCAGGTCGAGGTTGAACCAGGTCCGGGTGACGGCCCGCAGGCCGAGCCAGCGGTGGACGACGACGGCCATGCCACCTCCGGCAGCGGCCATGGCCGCGGTGTGCACCAGAGCGACCGCACCGGCCGCGGCGACGCCGCCGACCGTTGAGGTGTGCCCTGCGTGCTCGCCGTCCATGGCCAGCAGCAACGGCACGAGCATCAGCCCGGCCCCATGCGCAGTGGCGGCCAGGAACGACCAGAGGGCGAGCCTGGACGGCGGCACCCGGGCGAGGAATCGCGGATGGCGCTTGGTGATCAGCAGGAACACCCCCACGGCCAACACGACCAGCCCGGCGACCAGCCGGATCGCCGCCGCCCGTGCCGCGAGCGCGGACAGCATCGAGAAGGGCAGCAGAACCGCAGCCATGGCCAGGAAGTGCCCCGCGGCCAGAGCGCCGACGGCGCGGGGCAGGGCGGTGCCGCGCCGTTCCATAAGCGCGGCGGAGACCGCCAGCGGCCAGCCCATCCCGGGGTTCAGTCCGTGGAAGAGGCCGGCGAGAACGACGCCCCACCAGAGCACCGTCGGACTCATGGAGTGGTCCAGCGTGACCGTCCTCTTCCGTGCGGGTCTGTCGTACTCGCGGGCCGGTGGTGCGCGCGGCCCGCTCTCCGGCGGGGATGTGGCTCAGACCGAGGGGTAGCAGAAGCTGTCGGTCGAACAGTCCCCGCCCTCAAGACGGATCTGATGGGCGCGCAGGCCGAGCGGCGCCTCGATGTAGAAGTCGGGGTCGAGGGCGAATGCGCCGTCCTCACCGACCGTCGCCAGCACCATCTGACCGCCGCCGCCTCCGGGGTAGAACTGGTCGTCCCAGGTCGAGTACAGCGAGTTCGTCCAGTAGACCCGACGTCCGTCCCGGCTGATCTCGACCATCTGCGGGCCGTAGGCGAACTCGCCGCGGGGGTGTGCCGTCCCCTTGGCGATGCCACCCAGCTCGACGGTGCCGGTGTGTTGCGGCCGCATCGGGTCGCTGACGTCGTACTGACGCATCTCACCCGTTCCCCAACAGGCGACGTAGAGGAACCGGTCGTCCAGGCTGAGGTCGATGTCGGTGACCAGGGGTGGGACGGCGCCGAATCCCTTGAGCAGCTCGGGCAGGTCGTCCGGGTCGGCCGCCCGCGGCGGGATGGTTGCGGTCTTCTCAGCGTGGAATACGCCGTCGGCGTCGCGCCACCAGGTGAAGATCGACCCCTCCAGGTTGGTCGTGTCGACGACGACGCCGCAGAAGCCGTACTCCTTGACCGGGTCGTGCGCGGGGCGGACCTCCAGGGCCATCTGATGGTTCGCGCCGAGGTCGATGGTCTGCACGTTGCGCCGCTCGCGCAGGTTCCAGAAGTGCAGGGAGTGGCCGTACTTGTTGCTGAGCAGGTCCTCGGCGACCAGGCCGTTCTCGAACTGCGGCGGCAGGCCCCATTCGGAGCTGACCATGTAGTCCCTCGGCAGGTTCCACCAGAAGTCGTAGTGCTTGTCCTGCCCGCCGCGATCGATCTCGTAGCGGCCGATGACCTCGAAGCTCTCGCAGTCGACGATGAAGATCCCGGGTGGGCCGTCAGTGCCGTCCGGACCGCCGCCGCCGAGGGTGGAGATGTAGATGCCCTCGGGTCCGCAGTGGATGGTGTGTGGGCGGGAGTAGCCGGTCTTGGCGAGCACCTCCTCCGGCTCGATGATCTTGTGGATGCTCGCGGTGAGCGGGTCCTTGGCGTCGATGACGTAGATCCGCGACGAGCGCAGGCCGGGCACGAGCAGGTAGCGCCGTTCTAGGAACGCGTGACCGGACAGCGGCGACAGCGCGGAGGAGCAGGCGTTCCAGCCGAAGTGGTGGAACTCGTCGCCGGTGTTCGGCATCACGACGGTGTGCACGATCGTGCCCCGAGTGGCCGAGCCGGGGCGCAGGTCGACCACCCCGAGCGCGTCCGGCTGGGACGCGTCGGGCGACAGCAGCGCCACGAACGCGAAGTTCTCCGGTGGGGCCTGCATGGCCAGTGCGGCCGACGGGTAGAAGGTGGGATCCGGGCGCAGGATCATGGTGGATGTCCCCTTTGGGTGAGCCGGTACGTCAGGATATGTCGGACCACCGGCCCTGACGAGACTAGGTCCAGGTGCGCTCTGGCGGAGCGGGCGGGTGGACGCCATCGGTCAGCCCCCGCGCCAGCCAGCCCAGCACTGCGGCCCGGCTCCCGGCGACGAGTGCACCGTCGGCCGCGGCCGTCTCCCGGTCGGCGGAGCCGAGAACCCACTCCTGTCCCCCGTCGGTGCGCAGCACCAGGTCGGGCGACGGGTCGGCGCCACCGAGGATCCGGGTCTCCAGGGTCAGGAACCGTTGCAGGAGATCGGGTTCCACGTCCGCGAAGCCGAATCCTGCGGCCAGGTCGACGTGGTGGTAGACCACCTCACGCAGCCGCATGCTGGCCAGGTTGCCGATCCGGACCTGCGGGCCGCCCGGGGTCCGCGCGACCCGCAGCTCGTCCTGCTCGGGGCCGAGCCGCGCCAACAGGGGGGCCAGGGCGCGGGCGGAGGCCCCGACGTCGTCCACCAGTTCGGCGAGCGGGCGGCGGGCGCCGGCCTCGATGTCAGCGTCGCGCTGCTCGGGGCTGGCGTACATGGTCTCGCCGGTGCCGTCCAGCGCCGCCCGGGCCAACGCGGCGATCCCGTCGGCGTTGCGGGCGATGTGGGTCAGCACGTGAGCGCGGGTCCACCCGGTGCACAGTGAGGCAGCGGCCGGGTCGTTAAGGGCCCTGGCGGTGTCGAGCAGCCGCTCGGTGTGCCGCTCCAGGGTGGGCAGGGTCGTCGCGTCCGCCATCGTCCGAGGCTACGCCGTCACAGTGTGCCGAGTCGCCGGTAGCGCCCCAGCCGGGCAGCCAGTCGCTGCTGCGGGTCCTCCTCCAGCAGCTTGGCCAGCTCGTAGCGCAGCACGTGGGACATCCGGGCGCAGAACGCCTCCGGCTCGTCGGCGGCATCCGGGCGCTCGGCGACGATCCGGTCGACGATGCCCGCAGCGAGTAGGTCGGTGGAGCGGACCCCCTGCGCGGCCGCCAGCTCCGGGGCCCGGCTCGGATCGCGGTGCAGGATGGCGGCGGCGCCCTCGGGCGGCAGCGGTGACAGCCAGGAGTGCTGCGCGCAGATCACCTTGTCGGCCGGCATCAGGGCCAGCGCCCCGCCGCCGGTGCCCTCGCCGAGCAGCAGGCAGATGGTCGGGGCGTCCAGGGTGACCAGCTCGGACAGGCAGCGGGCGATCTCCCCGGCCAGCCCGCCCTCCTCGGCCTCCTTGGACAGCGCCGCGCCCGCCGTGTCGATGATGCTCACCAGGGGCAGCTTGAGCTCGGCGGCCAGCCGCATGCCGCGGCGGGCTGCGCGCAGTCCGGACGGCGACAGCGGCCGCTCGACGGTCTGCGCCCGACGGTTCTGGCCGAGGACGACACACGGGGCTCCGCCGAACCGGGCCAGGGCCAGGAACAGACCCGGGTCGTACTCGCCCTGGTTGGTGCCGTGCAGTGGCACCACGTCGGTGGCGGCCAGCTTCAGCAGGGCCCGCACGCTGGGCCGGTCCGGGCGACGGGACCGAGTGATCGACTCCCAGGCCGGAACGTCGGGCAGCGGCTCGCGGGGCAGCTCGAAGACCGGCGGGTGCTCCTCGCGGGGGGCCATCAGCAGGGTCAGCGTCCGCGAGGCGATGTCGGCCAGTCCCTCGACCGGCAGGACGGCGTCCAGCAGGCCGCGGGCGTGCAGGTTCTCCGCGGTCTGCACGCCCTCGGGGAACGGCTGGCCATACAGGGCCTGGTAGACCCGAGGCCCCAGGAACCCCACCAACGCGCCGGGTTCGGCGACCGTGACGTGTCCCAGCGACCCCCACGATGCGAACACACCACCGGTGGTCGGATGGCGCAGGTAGACCAGATAGGGCAGGCCGGCGGCCTTGAACGCCGCGACCGCCGCGGAGATCTTCACCATGCCCACGAACGCCGGGGTGCCCTCCTGCATCCGGGTCCCGCCCGAGGACGGCGCGGCGACCAACGGCAACCCCTCGGCAGCGGCGCGCTCGAAGGCGAGCACGATCCGCTCCACCGCGCTGGCCCCGATCGAGCCGGCCAGGAAGGCGAACTCGCCGGCGACCACGGCCAGGCGGCGGCCACGGATCCGGGCCTCGCCGGTGATCACCGCCTCGTCGGTCCCCGAGCGTCGCGCCGCCTCGGCCAGCTCGTCGGCGTAGGCGCTGCCGGGCGCCGCGACCGGCAGCGGGGCGTCGTCCCAACTCATCCAGCTGCCAGGGTCGACGACGCGGTCGACGAAGGCGCGTGCCCCCAGCCGGTCGGGTCGGGCAGGTCGAACGACGGCCTCTGACGGGGTCACCAGGGCCCCTCCTCTCGATGCAGACCTCGCCTCCTCTCTATCGGCTCCTGCCCCGGGTGTCATCGCCTGCGGGCGAGACGCTCAGCACGCCCCGCTCCTGACCTCGGTGGCGTCATGTCGATCAGGCTGGACCTGCTGGTCCTGCTGGGCGATCAACCGGTGTACGGGTCCCAGCGGTTCTGATGTCGTCGGCCACCGCCACCTGGTCGCGGGGCAGCGGCCGACGCCACAAGGTCAGCGTGGGCCGACGACGGCGAACCAGGCTCCCTGCGGGTCGGTGGCGATGGCGGTGAACGTGCCGCCGGGCACCTCGGTCGGACCGTGGTGCACGGCGCCGCCACCGGACCGGATGCGCTCGATCGTCGCCTCGACGCCCTGGCTGCCGAAGTACGGCAGCCACACGGCCATCGGCGCGGTGCCCAGGCCCATGATCCCGCCGACGTCGGTCCCGCCGACCTGGAAGAGCTGGTAGGAGCCCATCTCGCCCATGTCCATCGTCTCGCCCTTGGCCCAGCCGAACTGCTCGGCGTAGAAGGCGAAACCGGCCTCCGGGTCGGAGCTCATCAGCTCGTGCCAGTTGCCGTGGCCGGCGGCCTGCTGGTCGAAGGCGGGCTGCGCGGGCGGGGCGTCCATCGGCGCGGGCTGCAGCAGGCCGAACACCGCACCCTGCGGGTCGGCGCAGATGGCGAAGCGGCCGGTGCCGGGGATGTCGGCCGGCTCGACCACGATGTGCCCTCCGGCCGAGGCGATGGCCGCCGAGGCCTGGTCGCAGTCGTCGCAGGTGAAGTAGATGAGCCAGCTGGGCGGCGGGGCACCGCCGGTGTCGGGCAGAGGGCTCAGCCCGGCGACGTTGCCGCCGTCCGGTGCGGTGGCCAGGTGGTAGGTCACGCCGTCCATGCCGGAGTCGGCGATCGTCCAGTCCAGGACGGCGGCGTAGAACTCGCCGGCCGTCTGCAGGTCACTGGTGCTCAGCTCGTACCAACACGGTGTGCCCTGGGGCGTGGGATCGGTCATGTCGGCACCCTTGCATTGTGGTTGTGAGAACACAATTCCCACTGAAGATGACTGAACCGTCGCTGGTCCGGTGCGAGCACGGGTGCCTGGCCGGCCGCCCGGGTGCTGAACGTCGTCGGCGACCCTGGGGCGCTGCTCGTCGACCGCCTGCCCGGTCGCGCTCCTCGGCGAGCGCGCAGATCCGCGCTGGGTCGGTCAGTCCCGGTGTCGCACGACGTTGATGACGTTGCCGTCCGGCGCCCGCACAAGGAACCGGCGCACCCCCCAGGGCTCCGTAGTGAGCGGGTGCACGATCTCGTAGCCGAGTCGCTGGGCCTCCTCGTAGGCGCCGTCGACGTCGTCGGTGTGGACGGAGATGGCCGGGGTCTCGGGGGCGGCCGCGTCGCGCGTGACGAGCTGGACACTCGTCGCGGAGTCGGGTGAGGTGTAGCGGGCCACCCATCCCATGTTGAACTCCTCGATGCCCAACCCGAGGTAGTCGGTATAGAAGCTCTTCGCTGTCTCGACGTCGGCCACCTGGAGGTTGGCCATGATGCGTTTGGCGTGCACGTGGTCCTCCCGTCTGCACGGTACGCGACGGTTCCTCGGACGGGCCGCGCGTCGACGGCGCTGACGGGATGGCGGCCTACGAGGTGAACGACGCGGCGGTGGTCCGGGCCCGCGAGCTCATCGCCGCGCGACAGTACGTGCTCGACAGCGAGTGGGGTGAGGCCCAGCCCGACGCCGCAGCCCAGAACGCCTATCTGCAGCGGCACTCGTGGCAGGAGTACGCGGCCTGGCATCTCGTGACGGCCCGGCGCGACCGGGGGTGTGCTGCAGGCCCGGCGTATGCGAGCGTGGCGGGCGTGGACCACGTGCAGGACCTCGTCGAGACGATGCGCCGCGAGGCCGCCGCCGCGATGAGCGAGCTGTCCGGCGACGTCAGTGCCTGTGCGTTGGCCCGGGACGGCCGCTCGTTCCCAGCGTTCAAGTTCCATGAGGGGCGTGCAGCCGCGCTCGGCGAGCTGAGACGTCGGCTGCGTCGCGAGGACGTCGAACCGGCGATGGAGATCGACCTGGCACTGGGTCGCTGGCACCATGAGCGCGAGCTGGCCGAGGCTCGAGGCGGCGACTGGCGGGCCTATGCGGCAGGCGGCGTCGACGCCTTGGAGACGCTGCGCGAGTCCACCACCGGCCCGGGTGCTCCAGGGCCATGCCCAGGTAGGCCATGACCTCGACGACCACGGGATCGAGGTCGCTGTCGACCGGCGCGCGGAGCAGCTCGGTGGCCCGTCTGGTGACCAGTGACCCGAGGAGCTCCGGATGCTGGCAGACCGCCTCCGGCTCCGCCCGGGCCTGGCCGACGGCGGCCTCGGCCGGCTGGCGGCTGGTCGGCCGAGGTCCATTGAGGACCTGTGGTCCGTGGGCGACGATCAGGAGGTGGCCCCTGACCGATCAGCAGTCCCGTCGCGGGCGGCGCTGATCGGCGACCTCAAGCTGCTGCGTGCCCGCGGGCTGCTGCGACTGCCTCGCACCGAGCTGCCGGCCCTGCAGGCGGCGGCTGTGGCGCTCGGGCTCACCTCCGGCGACCAGGTGCACCTGGGCGTCGAGCGGCTGCTGCGCACGGCGGTCGAGCACCTCGGCGAGGAGGAGTTGGGCCGGGCCGCGCAGTACCTGTTCGGTCTGGTCCAGGGCACCGCCGGACGCCGCCCGACCGACCTGCGCGCCGCCGCGGCCGAGGCCTTCGGACACCTGTCGCCGGAGACCTTCCGCAAGCGCCACGAACCGCTGTTGCTCGGCCGGATCGCCGACGAGATCCTGCTCCTGGTCACCGGCGGGCTCACCCGCCCGCCTCCCGGCCCCGACCCGGACCTGCCGCCGGGGGTGCACCGGGACCTGGACCAGCTCGACCGGGAGATCGCCCATGGTGTCCCGGACCTGCAGACCCGCCGCTTCGGTCCGTATGAGGTCCCGGTCGTGGGTCGCCTGACGGCGCCGGTGGTCGTCGACTGGGGGGCGGTCGAGCAGCTTCGCGACGTCCAGGTGATCACCTCCTCGGAGAACACCTACCTGCTGCCGGCCCGCCCGTTCAGCAGCACCCTCAGCGGCCACCTCCGACGGGCGGCCGCCCGGCGGGCCGTGGACGGCGAGCTGGTCGACGACGTGGTCGTGCGTGAGCTGGAGGAGTGGCTGCGCAAACACGCTCGCCCCGGCTGGCCGGTCGAGCCCGGCGTCGTGGTGGCGACCTCCGCGGGGGCCCTGGAGCAGCATGGCGTCCTCGCGGTGCTGCACGCCGCCGTGGCGATCCCCCGCGACGAGGCCGGCGGCTACGACGTGCAGCGGATGGCGATCGCGCGTGCCGTCCCACGCTGTTTCGAGCTGGCCCGAGACGTCCGCCGACAGGCCGCCGAGACCGTCGAGTCGATCTCGTTCCCGCTGTTCGGGGCCGGGGACGGCGGGGTGGGCGTCGCCGAGGCGGCGTCCTGGTGCTGGACGGCGGTGCGCCACGAGCTGGCCTACGACCTCAGCTGGCGGGTGCACCTGACCACCTGGACGGCGGCCGAGACCCGCGCGGTGCTGGCGCAGCTCGCGGCCGAGGCGGCCTGACCTGACGGTGCCCGGGCCGGGAGTTCACCACGACCCGGCTCCCGGCGGCGTCCGGCCCCGTCAGGGGCGGGTTGTGGTGAATCCCCGGCCCGATAGTGGCCCGACCACCCGGCGCAGCGCGCCAGGTGGTCGGCCCGGACGTCCCGCCCGCCCGGTGAGCACAACCGGGGCAGGATGGCCGGGGGTCAATCGCGTGGGTCGTGGAATGAGTGGGGGGCGCATGTCCAGTCGGTGGCAAGCCTGCCGGGAGCTCGCCCGGACTGTACGGGAGGCCGAACGCCACCGGATGGTGGACCACACGCTACGGCCGCGCGGTTTCGCCGGGCTCTGGCGGGCCCGGGCGCCTCTGGCCGTCCAGCTCTGGGTGGCCGATGCCGAGGACCGCCTGATCCGGCCCCAGGACGGTTCGACGGGTTCGACGGGACGGGGTGGTCCGGCCTTCGCCCTGCTCGAGGCCCCCGGCGACCGCCGCCACCAGCTGCCCGCCAGCCCGGGCGGTCTGCGGCACCGGTGGGTGAGCCGGTTGGACCGCTTCTGGGACCTGGTGATGTTCGGTGGTCCGTTGGTCGTGGTTCTCGTGGTGGCCCTGAGCGGCGTCCTAATGGCGCCGCGGTCGGGCCTGGTGCGCGCCGTCGCGGTCACCCTGGCGGTCGGAGTGATCGTTTGGGTGACCCTGGTGATGCTCCTGTTCGTGGTGCGCGAGTTCGTCGGAGCGATCCGGTCGGTCGAGCAGCCCAGCGAGGCCGTCACCCCGTTCAGTGCCAGCCTCGTCTATGACAGCTGGAGCATCAGGCTGCTGCACGCGCCGGACCCGGCGGCGGTCGCCGGGCTCGTCGACCGGGCGCAGGCGCAGACGCAGGTGCTGTGGGGCCGGCTGCCCCGGCTCGTCGGCGACGAGGTGCCGCACCGGCTGGTGGTCCTGCTCGACGGGACGACAACGGCCGCGGCCGAGCAGATCGTCACCGGGCACCGGCGACGGCTGCTCACCGTGACCCAGTCCCGGCCGCGGATCGCTGTCCTGTTCGACCGCGCCCCCGATGTCCGTCGACCGCGAACCATGATCGGACCGCGGGGGATCACCTGGCTGCTCGTGGCGTTGGCTGTTGCGATGCCGATCTGCGCCGTGTTCGTCGCCGCCCAGGAGGCCGCGGCAGCCACCGGTGACGGACGTGGTCTCGGCACCTTCGGCGTCGCCCTGTTCTGGTTGGTGGACCAGTTCTTCTGGGGTGGAACGGGTTTCACCGAAACGCCACTCCTGCGACGGACTGTCATCCTCGGCTGGCTGTTCCGGCTGCTCAGCCCGGTGATCTTCGCCGCCGTAGTGGCTGCGGGCTGGCGCTATGTTCGCCTCTCCCGGGACGTCGACACCGCGATGGAGGACGAGATGTCGCGGCAGGAGTCCGGACAGCGGCCGACGATCGGGATCGTCACCGCGCTCGTCGAGGAGTTCACTGCGGTCCGGGCGATGTTGGACGACCCCCGCGACGACCTGACCGACGGCGACCTGACCCGGTACCTGCTCGGCGAGCTGCCCAGCGCCGACCCGCAACGGCCGCACCGGGTCGTCCTGTGCCAGCAGGTCGGTGCCGGGAACACGCTGGCGGCCGCGGTGAGCATGAACCTGGCCCGCAGCTATCCCACGGTCAACCACGTCGTGATGTCCGGGATCGCCTGCGGCGTCCCGCGTCCGGACAGCCCGGCGGCCCACGTTCGGTTGGGCGACATCGTGGTCGGCACCTGGGGGGTGGTCGCCTACGACCACGTCGACGACAGCCCGGACGGCGAGCGGCTGCGGGCGGCACCGAACGAGCCGGCCCCGCGGCTGGTCGCCGCCGCCGCCCGCCTCGCCTCGGACACCGAGCTCGGTCGCCGTCCCTGGGAGCACGAGATCGACCGGGTGACGGGACTGTTGGCGCAGTTCGCGCGGCCGGAGGAGTCGAGTGATGTGCTGTTCGACGCCGATGGGCGGGCCGTGCCGCACCCGCCGCCCGAGGCCACCGGTCGGCGTCCGGGGCGGCCGAGTGTGCACCTGGGCCGGATCGGCAGCGCCGACCGGTCGCTGCGCAACCCCGCCCGGCGGGACGCCGCTGCCCGGCAGTACGGGTTGCTCGCCCTGGAGATGGAGGGCCACGGGATCGCCACCGCCGGCCTCGCCGCCAACCTGGGCTGGATCGTGGTCCGCGGGATCAGCGACTACGGCGACGAGCACACCACGGACACCTGGCGCCGGTACGCCGCACTTGCCTCGGCCGCCTACGTCCGGGCCCTGCTCGGCGCCGTCCCACCGCTACGTCCCTGACCCCGGTGGAGTGCCGCTCGTCGCGCGAACGAACGGCGCACCCGTGGCTCGGTCAGCTCGTCAGCTCGGTCAGCTCAGTCAGCTCAGTCAGCTCAGTCAGCTCGGCCAGCGGTACCCGGTCGGCTCGGCGCCCAGGTCGACGACCGCGGCCACCGGACCCCCGCCGTCCGGACCCTGGTGCGCCGCCGAGACCGAGACGAACACCGCCGGGTCGCCGGTCACCGAGGCGGTCACGCCGCCCACACAGGACTTGATCTGCCGGTGCCAGTGCACGTCGGAGTCATCGAGCATCGCGTTGCGCCGCCCGTGCACCTGGCCGTCCTGGGACGCCTCGCACTTGAGGAAGACGTTGACCAGTCGGCCGCCGAGGTCACTGGAGTGGGGACGTTCGGGCAGGTCCAGCCCCGCGTCGGAGATCGCGGCCCAGATGCCGTCGGCGTCCAGTGCGTCCCGCATCACCGAGTGCCCGATCCGGTACCGCCCCCCCACCCCGCGGGCGTTGCCGACCACGACCACCTGCGCCTGGTCGAGCTCGACCCCCGAGGAGCATGAGGCGACCGAGGAGTACAGCGACCGGTCGTGCATCACCTGCTCGTCGGTCGGCATCTCGATCTCGCCCAGGGCCACCGCGATGCCGAGCGCCGTCGTCCCGTTGGACAGGTCCATCGACTCGTGGGTGTGCTCGGTCCAGACCGTCTTGCCGCGGGACTTGGCGTCGCGGATGGTGTGGATGGTCAGCAACGGGGTCTTGGTCTGCACGTAGTGGACGTCGGCCGGGTCGGTGATCCCGGCCCGCTCCATCGCCACCCGAACCGCCGCCGCGACCTTCTCGATCATCGGACGGCGGCCGATCTCCTCGGGCAGCAACTGCTCGCTCATCGCGAACCCGACGGTCAGCCGCGGCTCGTCGGCCGGCTCGGCCTGCACCGGCGGGACGGTGGCGAAGATCGTCGCGTGCGGCGAGATCACACCGTCGGTGCCGCCGGACCAGACGATCGGGACGCCGCGCACCTGGTCCTCGTCGACGCCCCTGGCGCGCAGCACGTCCCGGAAGGCGCGGTCGGCGATGATCCGGGTGTAGTCGTTCACCCCGCCGTTGCCCTCGGTCTTGCCGATCACGGCGATCACCCGATCGGCCTCCATCACGCCGGCGTCGATGAGCGCGGCCAGCTCGGAGGCGTCGGAGACGTTGTGCAGCGGGACCTTGCGGACCTCGATCGGATCAGGCACGGCGGGACACCCTTCTTGTCAACGGTTGTCAACGGTTCTCGTTCTCGGTCAACGGTCTTCGGCTGGGTTCGGCCTCGATGCAGGTCCCGGCCGCGCCGGTCACGCCAGCCCCGATCCGGTGCAGCGAGGTGATCACCGCGCGTCGGCCGCCGCTCTCGACGAACCGGACGGCGGCCTCCACCTTCGGGCCCATCGACCCGGCGGTGAACTCACCGGCCGCGATCAGCTCCCGCATCTCTCGCACGCCGACCTGGTGCAGCAGACGGGCCTGCGGGGTGCCGAAATCCACCGAGGCGGCCTCGACGTCGGTGGCGATGACGAGCACCTCGATGTCCAGGGCGGTACCGAGCACCGCCGCCGTGAGGTCCTTGTCGATGACGGCCTCCACCCCACGCAGGGTGCCGTCCTCGTCCCGGACCACCGGGATGCCGCCGCCGCCGGCGGCGACCACGATGTACCCGGCCGCGATCAGGGTGCGCACCGTGTGGACGTCCACCACCTCCAGCGGCTCGGGTGAGGCGACCACCCGTCGCCAGCCCTTCTCCCCCCGGTCCTGCCAGATCTGGCCGTGCTCGATGAGCGGGCGGGCCTGCTCGTACGGCAGGTAGCGGCCGACCGGCTTGGTGGGTTCGGTGAAGTGCGGGTCGGCGCCGTCCACCCGGGTGCGGGTCACCACCGCGGCCACCGGCCGGACGACGCCGCGGGCCGCCAGCGCCGGTTCCAGGGCGTTGAGCACGGTGAAGCCGAGAGTGCCCTGGGTCTGGGCGCCGTTCCAGTCCAGCGGCACCGGTGGGACGACGTGCGCCGCCAGCTCGTTCTTGACCAGCAGATTGCCGACCTGGGGTCCGTTGCCATGGGTGATCACGACATCGTGTCCGGCGGCGATCAGGTCGGCGACGTGCTCCATGGCCGCGGTGATCGCCGTCCGCTGGGCCTGCGGGGTGGCCGAGCCGTCAGGACCCGTCATCGCATTGCCGCCCAGGGCGACCAGTACCCGCACCCTCGCCCCTCCTCGCTCGAACCACGGCGTCCGCACCAGTCGAGGTCCGGACCGCGGCGGCCCTCGGCCCGTCCCCGGAGCCTATGCAGCGGGTCGGCGTGTTGACGTTGGCGACACCTGCCACAAGGCGGCCGGTTCTTTGTCGGCGATTGGCCATCTCAGCGCAGGATGGTGAAGAGCGTCCTGCTCGGGCGCAGGTTGGGCGGGTCGTGCGTCGTCACAGGGCGATGATGGGTCCGTCGGACGGTAGCGGGACAGTCAGCCGGACGGCGAGCCGCCGTCGTCCAGCCCGTCCAGCCATGCCCTGACCGACGCGCTGTGCTCGCCGAGCATCGGTGGTGGCAGGTGCTCGGTGCGCCCGCCGGAGTGGGGCAGGTCGTCGAACCGTAGTGGCGAGCCCGGCA
Source organism: uncultured Actinomycetota bacterium (assembly GCA_963724535.1). GTDB lineage: Bacteria > Actinomycetota > Actinomycetes > Actinomycetales > Kineosporiaceae > JADJPO01. The sequence goes on along the minus strand of CAVRVD010000015.1, from coordinate 239,507 downwards.
GCTCGATCGGCCCGAGCACCGGATGGTCCACGCTGATCACCAGGTGCTGCGAGCGGGTCTGGTCCCAGGCGTAGACCTGGTCGAGGGTACGCACCTGCCCGGCGGGCACGCCGGCCGTGGCGAGCAGGTCCAGGGTCTGGGCCATGGTGCGGTCGGCGAGCCCGGTCTCGATCTGCTCGATGAGCCGGGCCCGGTTGCGGACCCGGTCGGCGTTGGTGGCGAAACCCTCCTCGTCCGGGTCGAGCCCGAGCACGTTCGCCAGCTTCACCCACAGACCCTGTGCGCCGCAGGCGATCTGGACGGCGCCGTCAGCGCACCGGAACAGGCCGTAGGGGGCGATGGCGGGGTGATGGTTGCCCTGCGCCCGCGGCACCTGGCCGCCCACGGTGTACGCCGTCCCCTGAAAGGCGTGGACGCCGACCACGCCGGCCAGCAGCGAGGTACGCACCACCCGTCCCCGTCCGGTGCGGTGCCGTTCGGCGAGTGACGCGAGCACACCGATCGCCCCGTTGTGGCCGGCGATCAGGTCGGTGATGGCCGTGCCGACCCGCTGCGGGTCATCGGGGCCGGAGCCGGTGAGCGACATCAGGCCGCCCTCACCCTGGGCGATCTGGTCGTACCCCGCGCGCCCGCCCTGTGGACCGTCTTCCCCGAAGCCGCTGATCTTCAGGACGATCAGCCGCGGGTTGAGCTCGTGTAGCCGTTCCACGCCGAACCCCAGCCGGTCCAGCACTCCGGGACGGAAGTTCTCGATAAGCACGTCGCCGTGGCGGACCAGGCGGGTCAACACGTCGCGCCCGTCGTCCGACTTCAGGTCGAGAGTGATCGACTCCTTGTTCCGGTTCGCCGACAGGTAGTAGGTGGAGATCTGGTTGTCCTGCGGCCCGACGAACGGCGGGCCGTAGCTGCGGGTGTCGTCCCCGCCGGGCGACTCGACCTTGATCACCCGGGCGCCGAGGTCGCCGAGGATCATCGACGTCCAGGGACCGGCCAGCACGCGGGACAGGTCGATGACGGTGACGCCTGCCAGCGGCGCGTCGGTAGCGGTCACGGTAACTCCTTCGTCGAGGCGATGCCGGTCGGGCGCCGCGGGAACCGCGGACGGGTGCACCCGAGCCTGCCACCGGCCGGTGGGCAGAACCTCGGCACTGAGTGCCGTGGCCCAGGGTCGACCGATGGCAGTGGTCGACAACTGCCCGACCGCCGGACTCAAGGTCGAAGAAGTCGGTGTCGAAGTCGGTGTCGAGGTGCCACTGATCGGTCCCCTGACCGATACGGTGACGCCGGGGCGCAAACGTGACAGCCCGCCGGTGTGGTCGCGACACGGGCCTGGCCCCAGTCGGTTCCAGACCCGGGCCGTCCGCACTGTCGCAGGCCCCCATTGTTGCAGCCGGTAGAGCGGAGTCTGACATGGCGAAGAAGAGCACGAAGAAGCAGCCGTCGGGCGCCAAGGCCAAGCTGGCCGCCTTGGCGCAGGCTGCCGAGAAGGCCGCCCGCAAGGCGGAGAAGCTGGCCGCCAAGCTCGCCAAGGCCGAGGCGGAGGTCGCCGAGAAGGCGGCCCGCAAGGCGGAGAAGCTGGCCGCCAAGCTCGCCAAGGCCGAGGCGGAGGTCGCCGAGAAGGCGGCCCGCAAGGCGGAGAAGCTGGCCGCCAAGCTCGCCAAGGCCGAGGCGGAGGTCACCGAGGAGGTGGAGCGCAAGGCGGCGAAGGCGCAGCGGAAGTCGAAATCCGCGCAGCGGAAGTCGAAGCGGTTGGCGACCGAGGGTGCTGCGTCGACCGAGGACGCGGCGTCGACCGAGGACGCGGCGTCGACCGAGGACGCGGCGAAGCCGGCCCGCAGGTCACCGACGCCGGCCAGGCGGTCCACCCGGACGGCGCGGCGTTCGCCCCGTCCGGCTGCCGCAGCAGCCTCGGCGGCCGAGAACGGCGCGGACCTGAACGGGATGAGCAGGGCCCAGTTGCTGGCCGAGGCGCGTCGATTCGACGTACCCGGGCGGTCGGGCATGAACAAGGAGCAGCTGCTCGCCGCGGTGAGCCAGCGCACCACGCAGAACTGACCAGCGACCCACCTCAGACCGACGCGTGCTGCCCGTCCCCGGGCAGCACGCGTCGCGCTCGGTCAGAGCCAGTCGCAGTCCGCGGCGCTCGCCCCGCCGGAGAGCCTGACATACCCCGGACCGCGGTCGAAGAACGGTGCGCCGCGCTGGTCCTGCGCTGCAGTGCGCTCAACTCGCAGCTGCGCCCGCAGCGCCTCGGACGCCGCCACGTCCACCGCCGTCTCGTCCCGGGTCCCGGATGCCACGACGCCGTAGTCCTTTCGCGCACCGGTGACGGACACCTTGCCCCAGCGCAGGTCCCGCTCCACCTCCTCGAGCGGACGCTCCAGCGGATCTCCCCAACCGCCGCCGCCCGTTGTCCGGATTCGGATCACCTCCCCGGCACGCACCGGTTCGTCGTCCGCGAGCGCGTCGACCTCGCGCTCGTTCGCGCCGCCCGGGTCGATGATGACCTGGAACGGCCGGCCGGCCTTGCCGCCCTTGACTCCCCAGCAGGCCAGGATCGAACGGTCGGCGATCGACATGAAGTGCCCGTCGCGCACCATCCGGATGTGCTTGTCGTAGCCGAGTCCGCCGCGGTAGCGACCTGGTCCGCCGGAGTCGACCGCCAGCGACAGCCGCTCGACCCGGAACGGGAAGCGTGACTCGGTGAACTCGGTCGGCAGGTTGCGTGAGTCCGGGACGACGTGGATGGTGTCCTCCCCGTCGGCGTAGTACCGCCCGCCGGACCCGCCACCGAGCACCTCGCGCATCAGGTAGTCGTTGCCGTCGGCGTCCGTACCGTAGACGCCGGTGTAGCGGATCGTCTCCTGGTCGGCGGGCATCCGGCCGTCGACGGCCTTGGCCACCACTCCGGCCAGCACGCCGAGCAACCGCAGGATGACGAACGTGCGGGCGTTCGTCGGGGCCGGGAACACCGGGGTGAGCAGGGTGCCCTTCGGCGGGAACCGCATCTCCAGCAGCGGGACCACCCCCTCGTTCACGTCGAGCTCGGCCATCCGCTGCGGGTCGTCGGCGAGGTTGCGCAGGATCGGCGCGATCCACTTGGCCAGGAAGTTGCCGTCGGCGTAGTCCCCGCAGTGGTTGATCGGTCCCTTGGCCTGGGGGGCCGTCCCGGTGAAGTCGATGACCAGCTTCGGACCGCCGTCGCTGCCGGCCGTGGCGTCCGGGCCGCCGGTGGAGGTCTTGGTCAGGGTGATCCGCTGGGTGTGCAGCCGCGGTTCGTCGACCCCGTCGTGCTCGGCATAGTCCTCCCACACGTAGACGCCGTCGGGGATCTTGGCCAGGATCTCGCGCTGGTAGGTCAGGGTGGTCTGCTCGAGGATCGCGTCGAAGGCGGACTCGACGACGTTCTGGCCGTAGCGGTCGAACAGCTCGGCCAGCCGCCGTGCACCCATCAGGCAGGCCGAGCATTCGGCGTCCAGGTCGGCGGCGAGGGAGTCGGGCATCCGGGAGTTGCGGGTCATGATCTTCAGGGCCGCCTCGTTCGGGACCCCGGCGTCCCACAACCGGATCGGCGGCACCATCAGCCCCTCCTCGAAGACGCTGCGCGCGCCGGACGGCATCGACCCCGGGCAGGCTCCACCGATGTCGTCGTGGTGGCCGAAGGCCTGGACGAAGGCGACCACCTGGCCGGCGTGGAACACCGGCACGGTGACGCACAGGTCCGGCAGGTGCCCGATGCCGCCCTCGGAGGCGTAGACGTCGTTGTGGAAGAACACGTCCCCAGGGCGCATGGTCGCCAGTGGGTAGTCCCGGGCCACCGGGTGCACCAGCGCGGAGTAGCTGCGGCCGGTGAGCTTGCGCAGATGTCGGTCGTGGATGCCGGCCCGGAAGTCGTGGGCGTCGCGGATCATCGGCGAGCGGGACGTGCGCCCGATCGCCGTCTCCACCTCTTTCTCGACGCTGGCCAACGACCCGGTCACGATCTCGACCAGCACCGGGTCGACCGCGGTGCCCGGCGGGGTGAGTCGGCCGCCGTAGTGGTAGCTCATCGCCGCCTGCCCTCCGTCGTCGGCCCGTGGTCGCGGGTGATCACCAGGTTGCCGTGGTCGTCGACCCGGCAGCTGAAGTGCGGGTGCACCGGCACGGTGGAGCCGAACTCCTCGATGATCGCCGGGCCCGCGATGACGTCGTCCGGACAGAGCTGCTCGCGCGCATGAATCGGTGTGTCGACGTACCCGGCGGCAGAGTCGAAGCACACCGGACGATGGGTTGCCGGCTCGTCCGACGTCTGCCGTCCTGACCGCGACAGCCTCCGCAGCGACGGCCGGGTGATCGGACCGATCCCGCTGACCCGAAGGTTCACCCACTCCACCTGCTGGCGCGGGTCGCCGGCGAAGTCGTAGCCGTACAGGGCGCGGTGCTCGGCGTGGAAGGCGGCGGCCACCTGCTCGGTCAGCTCGACGGTGAGGTGTCCGGCGGGTACACCGACCCGGACCTCGAAGGCCTGACCGGCGTAGCGCAGGTCGGCGGTGCGGACGAACCGGTGCTGCTCCGGCGCGAACCCCTCGACCGCCAGGGCCCGCCCCGCCCGCTCGGTCAGCCGGTCGTAGACCTGCTGAACGTGGTCGACCTCGAGGTGAGCGTGCCGGGCGACCGCGGTCTGCACGTAGTCGTTGCGGACGTCGACGGTGAGCAGCCCGAACGCCGAGACGGTGCCCGGACTGTGCGGCACCAACACGCCGGCGAGGTCGAGGATGTCGACCAGCCGACAGGCCAGCAGCGCGCCGGACCCGCCGAACGCGGTCAGGGTGAACTCGCGGACGTCGAGCCCACGCTGCACCGAGACCTGCCGCAGCGCGTTCGCCTGGTTCCAGGCAGAGATCTCCAGAATGCCTGCGGCACAGGCGCTCTCGTCCAAGCCGAGCCGCTGAGCGAGGGCAGCGACTCCGGCGCGGGCGGCCCCGGCGTCCAGCGGGATCTGACCGCCGAGCAGATGCGGCGGGATCCGGCGCAGGACCAGGTGCGCGTCGGTGATGGTGGGCTCGGTGCCGCCCTTGCGATAGCACAGCGGTCCCGGGTCCGCACCGGCGGAGGCGGGTCCGACCTTGAGCGTGCCCTCCGGGGAGACCCAGGCGATCGACCCGCCGCCGGCCCCGACGGTGACCACGTCGATCATCGGGATCTTGCTGGGGAACGCCCCCACGCTGCCCTCGGTGGTCAGGGTCGGCTCGCCGCCCAGCACGACGGAGACGTCGGTCGAGGTGCCGCCGCCGTCGCAGGTGAGCACCTTGTCGACCCCGGCCGCCCGGGCGATCAGGGCGGCGCCGAGGGCCCCGGCGGCCGGGCCGGACAGCACCGTGGTGATCGGCTGGTGGACCACCTCGGCGGCCGACAGCACCCCGCCGTTGGACTTCATCACATAGAAGGGCGTCTGTGCACCGTTCGGTCGAACACCGTTCGGTCGAACACCGTTCGGTTGAGCGCCGGTCAAGTCAGCGTCGAGGCGCCGGGAGATGTTCGTGATGTACGCGGAGACCGCGGGTTTGACTGCTGCATCGACCAGGGTGGTCATGCTGCGCTCGTACTCTCGGTACTCGCGCAGCACCTCACTGGAGATGGACACCACCGCGTCCGGGTGCTCGCGGCGCAGGATCTCGCGCATCGCCTCCTCGTGGGACGCCTCGGCGTAGGAGTGCAGGAAGCAGACCCCGAGCGTGGTCACGCCGCGCGCGCGGAACCAGCGGGCCACCTCGACCGCCTGCTCGGTGTCGAACGGACGGACCTCGGCGCCGGTGACGTCGAGCCGCCCCGCCACCGTGCGGACCAGGTCGGCCGGCACGATCCGGGGCGGCTTCACCCAGAAGTAGGAGTTGCCGTACCCGTCCGGCACGGCCTGGCGGGCGATCTCCAGGATGAACTCGTAGCCCTCGGTGGTGATGAAGCCGAGCCGGTCCACCTTGCCCTCAAGCAGCCGGTTGGTGGCGACCGTGGTGCCGTGGCTGACGCTGCTGATGTCGCGGGCGTCGGCGCCGAACGCCTCGAGCACCTTGTGCACGGCGTCGATGAACGCGTCGGCCGGGTCGGTCGGCGTGGACGGCGTCTTGGTGGTGATCAGCTCCCCGGTCCGCTCGTCGAGGCCCACCACGTCGGTGAACGTGCCCCCGGTGTCGATCCCGATCCGGATCCTGCGCTCGGCCATCCGCGCTCCCTGCCTGCCGTGCCTGGACTGTCTGCCGTGCCTGGACTGACTGCCGTGCCTGGACTGAACGGTGTCCAGCGATTCAACCCGGGACGCTCCGTCCGGCTCGTTGGCAAGTCCTGACAAGGCCTGCGGCGCGCAGCCGTCAGGAAACGGACGGTGCGGGGAACAACCAGTGACGGGCGGCCAGGCTGACGTACACCAGGCCCACCAGCACGGGCACCTCGATGAGTGGGCCGACGACGCCGGCCAGGGCCTGCCCGGAGGTCACCCCGAAGGTCCCGATCGCCACCGCGATCGCCAGCTCGAAGTTGTTCCCGGCCGCGGTGAAGGCCAGCGTCGCCGTCCGGTCGTAGGGCAGGCCCAGGGCGCGGCCGAGGGCGAACGACCCGGTCCACATGGCCGCGAAGTAGACCAGCAGCGGCAGCGCGATCCGGGCGACGTCCCACGGCTGGGTGGTGATCGCCTCACCCTGCAGGGCGAAGAGGATGACGATCGTGAACAGCAGCCCGTAGAGGGCGGCGGGCCCGACGCGGGGCAGGAAGGCGGACTCGTACCACTGCCGGCCGCGGGCGCGCTCGCCCCAGCGCCGGGAGGCGTACCCGGCCGCCAGCGGGATCCCGAGGAAGATCAACACGTTGCGGGCGATGTCCCAGGCCGAGACCTCCAGGCGAGCCCCGGACAGGTTCAGCCACCCGGGCAGCACGCTCAGGTAGAACCAGCCGAGCAGGCCGAACGCGAGCACCTGGAACAGCGAGTTCAGGGCGACCAGGACGGCGGCCGCCTCCCGGTCGCCGCCGGCCAGGTCGTTCCAGATGATGACCATGGCGATGCACCGGGCCAGCCCCACGATGATCAGTCCGGTGCGGTAGGCGGGCTGGTCGGGCAGGAACAGCCAGGCCAGCGCGAACATCAGCGCCGGCCCGACCACCCAGTTCAGCACCAGCGAGGGCACCAGCAGGCGGCGGTCGCCGGTGACCGTGTCCAGGCGGTCGTAGCGGACCTTGGCCAGCACCGGGTACATCATCACGAGCAGACCCAGCGCAATCGGCAGCGAGACCCCACTGATCTGCACCGCGTCCAGGGCGCTGTTCAGCCCGGGCACGGCGCGGCCGAGGAGCAAGCCTGCGGCCATCGCCGCGGCGATCCACACCGGCAGGAACCGGTCGAGCCGGGACAGCCTGGCCACGACGGCGGTGTCTGCGGATCCGGTGGTCATGATCGGGCCTTTCCGGAGTCGGCGTCGGCCAACGCGGCGGCGAGCCTACCGACCCGGTTGGCCAGCTCGCGGCAGGTGGTCTCGAAGGCCTCGTCGGTGTCGATCCGGGCCGGGTCGGCGACGGCCCAGTGCAGCCAGCTTCGGCCGGCCAGCAGGCCCTCGCCGTCCGGCGGGTCCCGCGGGTCGGGTCGGTGGTCGGCGGTGAGCTCCTCGTGGGCCTGGTCGCAGACGGCGATCACGAGGTCGCCCTGCTGCACCGTGTCGTCGACGTGGCGGGTGCGGGCCCGACCCAGCCGCAGCCCGTGTCGGCGGCCGACCTCGATCGCGCGCGGGTGCACCCGCGGTGCCGGCCGGGTGCCGGCGGCGGCGACCGGTAGCCGGCTGATCCCGGCCCAGTACGCGGCGGCCAGCTGGGATCGGGCCGAGTTGTGGGTGCAGACGAAGACCACGCGGGGAACCGGCCCGGCCACGGCGCTGACCGCCGCGACCAGCAGCCGGGCCGCCTCGACGTCGTCAAAGCGCAGCTGCACGTACCAGCGCCGCCGGTCACCCTCAGACCGTCGACGCCGGATCAGGCCCGCCTGTTCCAGGACCCGCAGGTGGTGGGCCAGCAGGTTGGTCGGCAGGTGCGCCGCCGCGGCCAGCTCACCGGGTGAGGCATCACCGAGTGCCAACTGGTCCACGATCGCCAATCGGACCGGCTCGCCCAGGGCCGCGTGCATCCGGGCCCGGGGAACGATCCGTGCGTCCCGCATCGTGCCTCCGTATCTGTTGAGACAAGTATCGTTGAGGGATGACCGAGGTCAAGCCCGCCCGCGGTGGTCCGACCACCGCCGCGTCCTCCCCGCCACTGGCCCGGCGGATGCTGTCCGAGGCGGTGGGCACCGGCCTGCTGGTGACTGTCGTGGTCGGCTCCGGGATCGCCGCGCAGACCCTGTCCCCCAACGACGTCGGACTCCAGCTGCTGGAGAACAGCCTGGCCACGGCCTTCGGTCTGACCGTACTGATCCTGCAGTTCGGGCCGGTCTCCGGGGCGCACTTCAACCCCGCCGTCTCGCTGATGGACTGGGCCCTGGGGCATCGCAGCGGGCATGGCCTTCCGCTGCGGGAGGTTGCCGCCTACGCGGCTGCGCAGATCGGCGGCGCAGTGCCCGGTGCCCTCCTGGCCAACGCCATGTTCGACCTGGCCGTCCTGCAGATCTCCGTCAAGGAGCGGGTCACCGGCGGGGTCCTGCTCGGGGAGGTGGTCGCCACCGCCGGCCTGATCGGACTGATCTTCGCGCTGGCCCGCGCCGGGCGTGCCCCCCTGTCGGCCGGGGTGGTCGGCGCCTACATCGGTGCCGCCTACTGGTTCACCTCCTCGACCTCGTTCGCCAACCCGGCCGTCACCGTCGGCCGGATCTTCTCCGACACCTTCGCCGGCATCGCACCGTCCTCGGTCCTGCCCTTCATCGCCGCCCAGCTGCTCGGCGCCGTCGTCGGCGCGGCCCTGGTCCGGGTCCTCTACCCGGACGTCGGGCTGGCCACCGACGACGTGGTCGTGGCCCACCTCGACAGCGCCAGCTCGTCCTGACCAGTCCTACTCCAGCCCCGCTCCAGTCCCGTTCCAGTCCCGTTCCAGTCCCGTTCCAGTCCAGTTCCAGTCCCGTGACCGCCCGATCCGGAAGGAAGTACCCCATGGCCACCGCGCCTGACCGCAAGCCCTCCGTCCTGTTCGTCTGCGTGCACAACGCCGGCCGCTCCCAGATGGCCGCCGGCTGGCTGCGCGCCCTGGCCGGCGACGCGATCGAGGTTCGATCTGCCGGCACTGCGCCCGCCGACCAGGTCAACCCGGTCGCCGTCGAGGCGATGCGTGAGGTGGGCATCGACATCACGGCCGCGACTCCGACGGTGCTCACCCCGGAGGCGGTGCAGGTCAGTGACGTGGCGATCACCATGGGCTGTGGCGACGCCTGTCCGTACTTCCCCGGCACCCGCTACCTGGACTGGCCGCTGGAGGACCCCGCCGGCCAGGGCATCGAGGCGGTGCGCCCCATCCGGGACGCCATCAGGACGAAGGTCGAAGACCTCGTTGCCGAGTTGTTGTGAGCTGCGGCAGTGGATGATCATGCCGATCCCACCGCCCGCGGGAGGACGGGATCCGGCGCCGTTCACGGCTGAGGGCTCGCGGTGATGCACGAGATCAGCCACAACGGGCTGCGTGACCTGCTCACCCCGCTGCGCGAGGAGCCGGAACAGCCCGGGAGCGTCGATCCCCCCGCCGGGTCCGCCGCCGACGGGCGCACCGGGTCCGGTCGACCCCGGGGTGCCACCGGCCCGAACCGGAGGTGAGCACCTCTGTGGCGGGCGAGCGTGCCGTCCTGGCGATGGCCGTCGCCGCCCAGGCGACGGTGTCGGTCTGCTCCTGGGGGCTGGGCGCCCTGGTGCCCGATCTCGCCGAGGAGTTCGCGCTCACCGGGGTCCAGGTCGGACTGGTGCTCGCGGCCGGGTCGGTGAGCACGGCGCTGGCGCTGGTGCCGGCCGGGGCGCTGGTTGACCGGTCCGGCCCGCGTCGTCCGCTGCTGGTCAGTGGCGTGCTCGTCGCGGCCTTCCTCGTCGCGGCCGGGTACGCCCGCAGCCTGACCGGGCTGATGCTCGCCTTCTTCGGGTTCGGGCTGTGCCAGGCGGTGATCACCCTGGCCGGCGCCGTCTCGATCTTCCAGACCTTCCCCGCAGCCCGCCGCGGCATGGCGATGGGGGTGCGCCAGATGGCGGTCTCGCTCGGTGGGCTGCTGGCCGCCTTCCTGCTGCCCGGGCTGGCTGCCGTCGGCGGCGTCCGGCTCGCGCTGCTGACCAGCGCCGCCCTGGCCGGGATCTGCTCGCTGGGCTTCGGGCTGGTCAGCCAGCGCTCGGTGGCGACGCAGCGGCCCCGGGGGCTCGGCCTGGACCTGCCCGGGCTGCTGCGCCGCCCGCGGATGGTCCGGCTACTGGTGCTGAGCGCCTGCTACGTGGTGAGCCTGTCCGCAGTACTCGGCTTCGCCGTCGCCGGCCTGCGCGCCGACGGGGCCGGTCCAGTCGCCGGCTCGGTGCTGTTCGTCGTGGTCAGCCTGTCGGCGATGACGGCCAGGCTGGTCTGGGGTCGCCTGGCCGACACCCGATCGGTGGCCGGTGCGCCGCGCCGCTGGCCGGTGCTCGCCGCGATCTGGGTGGTGCTCGTCGTCGGTGCCCTGGGGTACTGGACGCTCAGCCCGTTCGGACCGGTGGCGCAGATCCCGACGATGGCGGTGTTCGGGCTCGGTGCCCTCGGCGCCAACGGGGTGCTGCAGCTGATCGCCGGGGAGCTGGCCGGTCCGGAGCGGGCCGGGCAGGGGGTCGGGCTGGCCTCGATGGTGCTGTTCGGGGGCGCCGCCCTGGTCTCCCCGGTGCACGGCTGGGTCGCCGACCAGGCCGGGTACCGGGCCCTGTGGTTGGTCTGCGCCGGCTGCGGGCTGGTCTGCCTGGCGCTCACGGTCGGTCCGGTACGTCGTGATCGCCGTCCGAGTGCACCGGCGACCCACCCAGGGGGGTGAGGCCGGTCAGCCCAACAGGTCCCGGTAGCGCTCCAGGAGGGCCCGGTTGCGCTCGCGCAGGTGATGGAAGGACTGCTGGACGCTCGAGCCGGGCGTGAGCGAACGCATCGCCGCGTCGACGTCGAGCCGGGCCGACACCCAGCACTCGTGGGAGGAGGCCCGGGCCAGGATCTGCGCGACCGGCGAGACGATGTGGGAGTTGCCGAAGTAGATCACCCCGGCCGGGTCGATCCCGGTCGCGTTCGCCCCGATCACGAACACGTGGTTGTCGTAGGCCCGGGCCCGAGAGGTGAGCTCCCAGATGTCCGCCGAGCGCAGCAGTGCCGAGGGCCGACAGATCACTTCCGCCCCGAGCAGCGCCTCGATCCGGCTCAGCTCCGGGAAGTCGCCGTCGAAGCAGATGATCATGCCGATCCGGCCGAGCTCGGTCTCCACGACGCAGACGTCGTCCCCGGCGGTCACCCAGCCACCCAGCTCGCACCGCTCACCGGGGAACGGATGGGTCTTGCGGTAGACCCCTAGCACCGCGCCGTCCGGCCCGAACATGGCCGCGGCGTTGTAGACCACCCCGCGCGCCTCGCCCCGCTCGTAGCTGCCGACACAGACATGGACGCCGAGGTCGGCCGCCACCTCCTGCAGCGGGGCCAGCACCGGGCCGGGGATCGGCGAGATCAGGTCCCACAGCTGCTCGGGCGAGCAGCCCGGGGTGAACCCGGTGGTCGCCGACTCCGGCAGGACGACGAGCTCGGCGCCGGTGTCCTCGACACAGCGCCGGGTCAGCTCGACACACCGGGCCAGGTTCGCCTGCACCGAGGCGGCGGTGAGCGGACCGGGCGCCGGGGCGACCTGGACGGCGGCGGCCACGAACGGGCGCACGTCGGCTCAGTCCCGCCGCGCCGCGCGGGCGATCCGCGCTCCCAGGGCGACCCCGGCCAGGGCCAGCAGCCCACCGACCAGAGCGCCGATGGCGAACCCGGAGCCCTTGTCCAGGTTGAGGTTCGCGGTCGTGGTCGCCGACCTGCCGGGAAAGACCCGTGGCGCCTCGGCGGCCGGCGCCGCCGTCGGACCGGCCGCCGCACCGATTCCGACCGGCTCGGCCAGCACCGGAACCGCACCGCCGGAGGCGATGTCGGCGTCCACCGCGGCGAAGAACTGGCCGGCCATCTTCTTGGCCACCCCGTTCAGCATCCGCTGCCCGACCCCGCCGATGGTGCCGCCGATCATGGCGTCGGCGTCGTAGGACAGGTCGGTACCGCCGTGTGCCGACGGCAGCAGCCGCATCGCGACGTCCGCGGATACCGTGCCCGGTCCGCCGGCCCCCTTGGCCCGCAACGTGAACGCGGACGGCGGAGTGCCGTCGGCCAGGGCCACCTCACCGGTGTAGGTGCCCTTGATCGCGGCGACCCCCGCGGTGACCGTCATGGCGTAGGCGTCCGGACCGATCTGGGTCAGTGACTCACACCCCGGCACACACCGGGCCAGCACCGCCGGGTTGTTGAACGCGGCGTAGACCTGCTCCGGCGGTGCCTGCAGTGTGGCCGCTCCGGTGAGCTTCACGATGACCCCTTCTCCTGCTGGGCTGCGCGGCGCTGGGCCGCTCTGGTCGACGGGATCTGCCCGGTGGCGTGCTCTCGGCGCAGCTGCCACAGCTCGTTCGGCGAGATCGGCATCGATGAGATCTGGAACCCCTCGGCGTCCTCGATCGCCGAAGCGATCACCGCGGACACCGGGATGCATCCGGCCTCCCCGGCCCCCTTGACCCCCAACGGGTTCAGTGGCGAGGGGGTCTCCAGGTGATCGATCTCCACGGACGGGACCTCCGAGGCGTACGGCATCAGGAAGTCCATGAACGAGGCGTTGAGCAGCTGGCCGGTCTCGTCGTAGACCATCCGCTCGTACAGGGCGCCGCCGATGCCCTGACCGACCCCGCCGTGCACCTGACCCTCGACGATCATCGGGTTGATCAGCGTCCCGCAGTCGTGGATGACGCAGTAGCGCAGCACTCGGATCTCGGCCGTCTGCGGGTCGGTCTCCACGATCGCGGCGTGCATGCCGTTGGCGAAGGTGGACTGGGTCGGTGAGTAGAAGTCGGTGCCCTCCAGCCCGGGTTCGTCGTCCTCGGCCACTGGCGGCGCATCGGGGTCCCCGTCCCCGGAGAACTGGGTGGCAGCGTTGACCGCCTCGTCGAAGGCGTAGCGCAGGGGGTTGGACAGCACCGACAGGGTGCCCAGGGCGATGCTGGTGTCCGGGGCGCCGACCACCCGGACCTGCCCGTCGACGATCTCCAGGTCGGCCTCGTCGACCTCCAGCGCCGTGGCCGCCAGTCGCAGGGCCTTGGCCCGCACGACGCGCGCCGCCAGCGCGCTCGCGTTGCCGCTCATCACCGCCGAGCGGGAGGCGAAGGTGCCGACGGCGTAGGGCATCCGGCGGGTGTCGCCGGTGGTGACGTACACGTTCTCGATCGGCACGCCGAGCTCGTCGGCGACCACTTGGGCGAACACGGTCTGGTGGCCCTGGCCCTGGGTGGTCAACCCGGTGGCCACGTTCACCCGGCCCGAGGTCTCCACCTGGACGTGCGCGCCCTCGTACGGACCGACCCCGGTCCCCTCGACGTAGCAGCCGATCCCGATCCCGACCCGGCGGCCCTCGGCCCGGGCCTGCTCCCGCAGCTGCGGGAAGTCCTGCCAGCCGACGAGGGCCAGCAGCTTCGCCAGTGAGGCCGGGAAGTCCCCCGAGTCGTAGCGGTAGGGCCGCCCGTCCTGGAAGACCAGCCCGTGGTCGTAGGGCATCTCCTCGGGGGTGATCAGGTTGACGGCGCGCACCTCGGCACGGTCTCTGCCGAGCTCGTCGGCGATGGCGTCCATCGTTCGCTCCATCGCGAACACGCCCTGGGGCCGGCCGGCGCCGCGGTAGGGGGTGACGATCACCGTGTTCGTGTAGAGGCTGGAGAACTCCACCCGGTAGGCCCCCGGCTTGTACGGGCCGAGCAGCTGGGTGGAGGTGATGATCGGCACGATGATCCCGTACGGGGTGTAGGCGCCGTTGTCGTGCCAGAACCTCACGTCCAGGCCGAGGATCCGGCCGTCGTCGTCGAAGCCGACCTCGATGTGGTGCAGCTGGGCCCGCTCGTGCGAGCTGGAGATGAAGTGCTCGCGTCGGTCCTCGACCCACTTGACGTCCCGACCGAGGCGGCGCGCCGCCCATGGCACCAGCACCTCCTCCGGCCAGGGGTGCACGATCTTCACCCCGAACCCGCCGCCGATGTCGGGAGCGATGCACTCCACCTTCGCCAGGGGCAGGTTGAGCTTGGCGGCGACAGCGGCGCGGACCCCGGTCGAGGACTGCGTCGAGGAGTAGATCCGTAGCGAATCCTCATCGGAGTTCCATTGGGCCAGAACGCCTTTGCCTTCCATCGGCATGCTGGCGCTGCGGTCGATGGACAGGTTGAGCTCCAGGCGGTGCGGGGCGGCGGCCACCGCGCCCCGGGCGTCGCCGGTCTCCTGCACCAGGTGGGCCGACACGTTGCCGGGTGCCTCGCTGTGCACCAGGTGGTCGGCGGCGATCGCCTCGGCCAGCCCGACCACCGTCGGCAGTGGCTCGTAGTCGACCCGGATCGCCGAGCACGCGTCCTCGGCGACGTACCGGTCGGTGGCCACCACCATGACCACAGGTTCACCGACGTGCTTGACCTCCTGCGCGGCCAGCGGATGGCCGGTGACCGGGGCGTGCAGGGCCGGGTGCGGGATGAGCAGCGGCAGCCGCTCGCGGACCCGGGTGGCGGTGTCGTCGGCCAGATCCTCATAGGTGTAGATGGCCAGCACGCCGTCGACGTCCACGGCGCCGGTGACGTCGATGTCGACGATCCGGGCGTGCGCGAAGGTGCTGCGCACGAACGCCGCCTCGGCCGCGCCGTGGCCGAGGTCGTCCAGGTAGCGTCCGTGACCACCGACCAGCCGCGGGTCCTCCCGGCGCTGGACCCTTGCACCGACGTACCGGGTCGTCATGGCTGCTCCTCCCGCCCGCCGTCGGGATGGCTCTGTTCAGCGAGCTCCGCCGCGCGCGAGACGGCCCGGACGATGTTCTGGTACCCCGTGCACCGACACAGGTTGCCGGAGATCGCCTCCCGGATCTCGTGCTCCGTCGGCTCTCCCGCGTCCTGCCCCCGGGACTCCAGGTAGGCGGTCACCGTGGTGAGGAAGCCCGGGGTGCAGAAGCCGCACTGCAGGGCGTGGGTGTCCATGAACGCCTGCTGGACCGGACCCAGCTCCCCCTCGGCGCAGCCCGCCCGAGCCGGGAGCCCCTCGACGGTGGTGATCTCACCGTCCTGCGCGCCGACCGCGAACATCAGGCAGGACCGCACCGGGGCGCCGTCCAGAAGCACCGTGCAGGCCCCGCAGACCCCGTGCTCACAGCCCACGTGGGTGCCGGTCAGCCCGACGTCGTGGCGCAGCGCGTCGGACAGCAGGCGCCGGGCGGGTACCCGCACGACGTGCATGGTGGCGTTGACGCGCAGCCGCACCTCGTGCAGGAGCTCGCCGGTGGGCGAGCCGCTCGTCGCCGCACTCATCGGTCCGGTCATCGGCCCTCCCTGGTCGTTGCGTCCGTCGCGGCCGCCGCCGCCCGGGGCAGCAGTCGCGCGGCCAGGGCCGCCGCCAGCGCCCTGCGATACTCCGCGGTGGCGTGGATGTCGGGCTCCGGGTCGACCCGGTCGCGGACGGCGTCCGCCGCAGCCGCCCAGTCGGCCGCCTCGACCGCGGCGCCGGCCAGCACATCGTCCAGGTCGATCACCGTCGGCACCGCGGTGAGCGAGACCGGGCTGACCCTGGCCGTGCGCACCACGCCGCCGGAGACCGTGACCACGGCGGCGAGGCCGGCCAGGGCGTAGTCGCCGCTGCGCCGGGCGATCTCGTCGAACGCCGTCCCGGCACCGTCCGGCAGGGCGTCGAAGCGCACCGCGACCGCCAGCTCGTCGGGGGCCAGGGCCGTCTCCAGCGGGCCGAGGAAGAAGTCCGCGGCGGCGATCCGTCGGGTTCCGCGCACGCTGTGCGCCTCGACCTCACCGCCGGTCAGGGCGAGCACGGCCGGGATCTCCCCGCTCGGGTCGGCGTGCGCGATGGCGCCCACCGTGGTGCCGCGGTTGCGGATCGCCGGGTGCGCGACGTGTCGCAGCGCCTGCCCCAGCAAGGGGTTCGCCGCCTCGGCCGGGGCGTCCCGCTCGAGGCGGGCGTGGCGGACCAGGGCACCGACCCGGACGGCGCGATGTCCCGGCTGGACACCTGCCGGCTCGGCGGCGCCGGCCACCACCTCGACGGTGTCCAGCCCGGCGACCCGGTTGATGTCCACCAGGTGGGCCGGGGTGGCCAGCCGCATCGACAGGATCGGGATCAGACTCTGACCGCCGGCCAGCACCTTGCCGTCGTGCCCGACCTCACCGAGCACGGTGACCGCCTGCTCGAGGGTGGTCGGAGCATGGTGGGTGAACGGCGGGGGCTTCACCGGGACGATCCTTCCTGACGGCGGCGGGTCCTGTCTGCGGCGCAAACCGGGTGTCGCGAAACGGCGCGGCCGCCGGGAGGACCTGCCCCCGACGGCCGCATACTCCTCCCGGTCAGTCCGAGCGCCGGTGCGGTTCGGTGTCATCTTCCCCGGCGACGTCGACCACCGGGTAGTTGATCATCGCTCCGTGGTGGCGGCTCTTCATCTCCTCGGGGGCCAGGGCCACCGACAGGTGGTAGGCCGCGATGGTGACGATCGTGCCAAGCGCGATGCCCTCGAGGGAGAAGTTGTCGGAGAAGACCAGCTTGGTGTTGCCGATCGCGATGATGATGCCCGCCGCGACCGGGATCAGGTTGATCGGGTTGCCGAAGTCGACCTGGTTCTCCTTCCAGATCTTCGCGCCGAGCAGGCCGATCATGCCGTACAGGACGACGGTGATCCCGCCGAGCACCCCACCGGGGGTGGCCGCGACCAGGGCGCCGAACTTGGGCGACAGGCCGAACAGGATCGCCACCAGCGCCGCGACGTAGTAGGCGGCCGTGGAGTACACCCGGGTGGCTGCCATCACGCCGATGTTCTCGGCGTAGGTGGTGGTCGGTGAGCCGCCGACCGACGAGGCGATCATGGTGCCGACGCCGTCGGCGCCGATCGCCCGGCCCATCACGCCGTCCAGGTTGGCCCCGGTCATCTCGGCGACCGCCTTGACGTGTCCGGTGTTCTCGGCGATCAGCGCGATCACGGCCGGCATCACCAGCAGGACGGCTGCGAGGGAGAAGGACGGCGCATGCCAGCCGACGATCTCCTTGCCGTCCGCGCCGATCGAGGTCTGCGGCGGGAAACCGAACCAGGACGCCGCCTCGACCCCGCCGAAGTTGACCCGGAAGTGTGTGGTCACCTCGCCGGCGCCGGCATCGAACGACGTGATCATGCCGAAGGTCTTGTCGAAGACCCAGGACAGGGCGAAACCGAAGATCAACGAGAGGAAGATCGCGATCCGGCCGGCGAAGCCCTTCAGGGCCACCCCGCAGATGATCGCGAAGGTCATCACGAGCAGGGCCACCCATTGGTCCTGCGGCCAGTAGATGTTGGCCACCACCGGGGCCAGGTTGAAGCCGATCAGCATCACCACCGCGCCGGTGACCACCGGCGGCAGCACCTTGTGCAGCACCCCGGAGCCGAGGAAGTGGATGGCCACCCCGACCAGGGCCAGGATCAGGCCGGCGATCAGGATGGCGCCGGTCACCCTGGCCGAGTCACCGCCCTGCGCCCGGATCGCTGCCACGCCACCGACGAACGAGGCGGAGGTGCCCAGGTAGCTGGGCACCTTGCCCTGCACGATCAGCAGGAAGCAGATCGTCGCGATCCCGCTCATCATGATCGCGAGCTGGGCGTTCAGTCCCATCACCAGCGGGAAGACGAAGGTGGCGCCGAACATGGCGACCACGTGCTGGGCGCCCAGGCCGATCGTCTTGCCCCAGGAGAGGCGCTCGTCGGGAGCGACGACGTCGTTGGGACCGACCGTCTTGCCGTCGCCGTGCAGCTTCCAACTCAGGGCCATGACTGTCCTCGCCTTCGGGTGGGCCTTCGGGTGGAGCCAAGAGCAAGGCACCGGCCGGGGCGGACCGACGAGGCGGCGTGCGCTACGTCACACGGACGGTTGGGCGTCACGGTAGCGAGGGCAGCGTTCCGGCTGTTTCGGCGAAACCTGACATGGCATCGGCGGGTTCTTTGTGTGGTGTGCCGTGTCACCCTGCGACGTCGTGATCGCGATCATCTCGTTCCGGCATCCCGGGCGACACGGTCGTGAACCTGCAGGTCCGGGAGTTGGCGCAGGGACCGGTCAGGCCGGGGTGAGTCCACGCATCTGGAGGATCTTCAGCGCCAGGGCCAGGGTGAGCCGCAGCTGTGGGTCGGTGGTGAACGGACCAACCATCCGCTCCAGCTTGGTGATCCGGTAGCGCAGGGTGTTGTAGTGGAAGTGCAGGCTCCGAGCGGTCTCGGCGACGTTCAGGTTGGTGTCCAGCAGCACGGTCAGCGTGGTGCGCAGGTCGGCGTGGTCCTGGCCCTGTCCAGCCAGCTCGCCGAGGGCCTCGGTGACGAACCGGCGCAGGTCGGCGCTGTCCGGCACCAGCGCCAGCAGGCGATAGATGCCCAGGCCGTCGAAGTGGGTCAGCGCACCGTCCCCGTGCACCTGGCGGCCCACCGCAACCGCCTTGAGCGCCTCGTCGTAGGCCTGCGGCAGCAGCGACGGTGACCCGATCGGGCGGGAGACTCCGGTGGTGAAGCTGCGCCGTCCGCCGCCCCCGTCGCCGCGCACCACTCGGACGATCTCGCGAACGGTCTGCATCGTCACCTCGATCGTCACCGTCCCCTCCGGGGTCGGCGCGGAGTCGGCGGCGAGCATCGCGACCACCTCGCGGCTGAACCCGACGCACGGGGCGCGCTCGTCGCGCAGCCGCACCGCCTGGGCCCAGGCCCGTGCGAACCGCTCCCGGACGGCGCGCGCCTCCTCGCGCGGCAGCCCGGCCGCCTCGTCGTCCGTGTCGATCTCGGCGACCACCATCACGACGGGACGGTCGATGTCCCAGCCGAGCGACTCGGCGTGCACCGTCGCCTGCTCCGGGTCGCCGGCCCGCCCGGACAGCAGGTCCCGGATGAACTCGGCCCGGTAGCGGCTCTCCACGGTCGCCACCGCCTGCTGCTTGGCCATCGCCAGCGCGGCCACCGTGGCCGCCCGTTCGAGCAGGAACACGTCGTCCCGGCCCAGCGGCCGCCCCCGGGTGAACAGCACCAACCGGCCGTGGTCGACCGTGCCGGCCAGGATTCGGGCCAGAGCCCGCTGCCGCCAGGTCGACGGCTGGGCGGGCAACCCAGGTCGGCCGGCGGGCCCGGCGCCGTCCCGGTCGGGTGCCGGACGCACCCGGACCCCGATCGGCTCCCGCTCGACGATCAGCCGGCCGGTGCGGTCGAAGCAGTCCATCGCCAGAGCGGCGTCCAGGTCCTCCGGGTCGGCCCCCGCGCTGGCGACCATCCGGCCGTCGGTGGTGGTGACCATCGCCGCGCCGCCGAGCAGCCCCACCAGGCGATGGCACAGCTGGTCCAGTCCGCCTCCGGTGAGCACCACGTCAAGCAGGGCCCGGTGGGTCTCGTCGCTGCGGGTCAGGACCGCCAACCGTTCGTGCAGTTCCGGTGCCGGTGCTGCTGGAGATGCTGACGTCGGGGGGGCCGGCGCGTGCGGCGTCGTCCTGTCGGCCCAGCTGGTTGGCAGTTCACCACCGGGCATGGCCGGATTGTTGGCAACTTCGGCCATAAGCGGCACTGTACCGACGTGGGTAGCGTCACATGCCCACCTCGACCGAATCTTCACCCGACCCGCCCGCCCGAGCCCTTCGTCCGCCCGCCCCTCGCCGTTGGAGGCCCCGTGACCGCGCTCGTCGCGCCTGCGGTGGCGTGGCCGGCCGCGGTCTGCCCGCTGGCCGTCGACCTGGTCCACGGCCCACCGGTGACGACCCGGGCCGTCGCGGTCTTCGCCGACGCCGTCTACCTGCTCGTCGAGGAGGGGGCGGGGGTCGGCCCGGCAGGTCGGGTGCTGGCCCTGCTGGCCCCCGGCGCCCTCGCCGTTCCGGGCTCGGTCCGGTTGGCCCACCGGCCCGAGCCGTGGCCGGTCCGCGTCGCAGAGACGGTCAGGGTCGGCGACGGGGTGCTGGCCCTGCCCGGCGCGGTGGTTCGGGTGGTCCGCACCGCCCGGCCGTCCCGGGTGCGTCGGGTCGGCCGGTCGGGTACCGCCGGGTCGGTGGCTGCTCGGGCGAGGCTGACCCGACCGGACGGCGAGGCGCACGACGTGCTGGCCGAGCGGGGCAGCCTGGTCACGCGCAGCGCGGTGGTCGCCCGACTGCTGGCCGCGCCCACTGATTCGTCTCGGCGACCCATCCGGCGACCCGGACGGCGACCCGTCGGGTTGGCCGAGGCGTTGCAGGCGCTGGTCGGCGACGGCGCCGGGCTGACCCCGAGCGGCGACGACGCCCTGGCCGCCGTGCTCCTGTATGCCCACGCCACCGGCGCCGAGATGAGGTCCGCAGAGCTCACCGCGGTTGTGCACCGGACCACCGCGCTGTCGGCGACCCTGCTGGAGGCGGCCCGGTGCGGCCACGCCGTACCGAGTGTGGTGGCCCTGCTCGACGCGGTCACGGCCGGCGATGGCGCGGCAACGACCCGGGCGCTGCCGGCGGTGCTGGCGATCGGGCACTCCACGGGGGCCGACCTGGTCGCCGGGCTGGTGGGCGCGCTGTCCCTCGACCGCGAAGGGGATGCTCGATGACCTCAGGCCAGACCGACCCCGCGCATCGGGTCCGGTCCGACTCGCCGCCGGCCAGCGCGGTGCAGGTGCGCCGCGGCACCTATCACGACTCGGTCAGCCTGATGCAGGTGTCCCGGGACGTGGCCGCGGTGCCCGGGGTCACCGACGCGCAAGTGGCCATGGGCACCGATCTGAACCGGGATCTCTTGGCCGGCATGGGTTTCGCGCCGGCGGAAGATGCCGGGGCGAACGACCTGATGATCGCCGTCCGGGCGGTGGACGACGCGGCGCTGGCTGCCGGGCTGGCCGCCGTGGACGCCGCCCTGGTCGCTTTGCGCACCGCCGGGGCATCCGGCGTTTCGGGCGAGGTCGCCCCGCCGCGCACCCTGCGGTCCGCGGTCCGGGCGCACCCGGCCTCGCTGGCGCTGATCTCGGTCCCGGGGGCGCACGCGACGGCCGAGGCGTTCGACGCCCTGGAGGCGGGGCTGAACGTGATGCTGTTCTCCGACAACGTCGCAGTCGCCGATGAGATCGCGCTGAAGGACGCCGCCGCGGCCGCAGACCTGCTGGTGATGGGTCCGGACTGCGGGACCGCCGCCATCGGCGGGGTGGCTCTCGGGTTCGCCAACGCGGTGCGGTCGGGGCCGGTCGGTCTGGTCGCGGCGTCCGGGACCGGGGCCCAGCAGGTGATGTGCCTGCTGGATGCCGCCGGGCTAGGGGTCAGCCACTGCCTCGGGGTGGGCGGGCGCGATCTCGGAGCCCAGGTCGCCGGTCGGTCCACCCGCCAGGCACTGGCCGCCCTGGACGCCGACGAGGCCACCTCGGCGATCGTCGTGGTCTCCAAACCCCCTTCGCCGCAGGTGATAAGCCAGATCGAGGAGTATGCCGCGACGCTGGGCACGCCGGTGTACTGGGCGACCCTGGGCCCGGGTCGTCCGGACCTGACCGCCGCAGTCGAATCGGTGCTCGCCGCCCTGGGGCATCCGGTGCCGGACTGGCCGCGTTGGCCCGGTGCGGGGGAGGTCGGGCAGCCGCTCCCGGGGGCGCTGCGTGGGCTGTTCTGCGGTGGCACCCTGGCCGACGAGGCGATGCTGATCGCCCAGCGTGCCCTGGGCGACATCGCGTCCAACATCCCGCTGCGCCCCGAGCTGGCCCTGCCGGCCGACCTGCGGGGCGAGGGCCACCTCGTGATCGACTTCGGGGACGACGCCCTCACCCGGGGCCGGGCCCACCCGATGATCGACCCGTCGCTGCGCCTGGAACGGATCGCGGTCGAGGCCGGCGACCCGTCCTGCGGGGTGCTGCTGCTCGATCTGGTGCTCGGCTACGGGGCCCACCCCGACCCGGCCGGCGACTTGGCCGACGCGATCCGTGCGGCCCGGGACGCGGCGCTGTGCCGTAGCGGCGCTGGTGGTGCTTCTCGGGTGCTTCCGGTGGTGGTCTCGCTCACCGGGGTCGAGGCCGACCCGCAGGGTCTGGGCCGCTGCGCGCAGGCCCTCGCCGCGGCCGGGGCCGAGGTCTTCACCTCGAACGCGGCGGCGACCCGACACGCGGTCGCTCAGCTCGCTCGAGCGGGGACGCCGTGATGAGCCGGGTCGGAACACCGCTGCACGGGTTGCTGTCCCAGCAGGTGCGGGTCGCCGCCGCCGGGGTCGGGCTGTTCGCCGACGCGTTGCGCCAGCAGGCGGTCGAGGTCACCGAGGTGGACTTCCGGCCCCCGGCCGAGGCCCTCGCCGCCGATCTGGCTGCGGTGATGGCCGACCCCCGCCGTCCGGCCGCCAACGCCGAGGCGGCGCGGCGGCTGACCCAGGCCCAGGCGGTGCTGGTCGACGTCCGCCCGGCCGCTGACGTCCTCGGTCTGCAACCCGGTGAGTTCCTGCACGCCGGACCGCCGATCGACTGGGAGCGGGCGAGCGGTCCGATGCGCGGGGCCCTGGTCGGGGCGATGCTCTACGAGGCTCTGGCCGGCTCGGCGCAGGAGGCCGAGGAGATGCTCGCCGCCGGGTCGACCGGCTCGGGGCCGATCAGCCTGCAGCCGTGCCACGACCGGGGCGCGGTCGGCCCGATGGCCGGCGTGGTCAGCCCGTCGATGTGGATGTTCGTGCTCCGCGACGAGGCCTACGACGGCGAGGCGTACTGCTCGCTCAACGAGGGCCTGGGCAAGGTGTTGCGCTACGGCGCCTACGCCGGCGAGGTCACCGACCGGCTGCGCTGGATGTCCGAGGTGCTCGGGCCGCTGCTGGCCCGCGCCGTCCGGCGGACCGCCGAGACGACGCCGATCGACGTCCGGGCGATCATCGCCCAGATGGTGCAGATGGGCGACGAGGGCCACAACCGCAACCGGGCCGGCACCCTGATGCTGCTGCGCGACCTGCTGCCGGAACTGATCCGGGCGAGCGAGACCACCGCGTTCAGCGCCGACCAGGTCGCCGAGGCCGTGCGGTTCATCGGGTCCAACGACCACTTCTTCCTGAACCTGGTGATGCCGGCCGGCAAGCTGGCCACCCAGGCCGCGCACGACATCGGCGGCTCGACCCTGGTGACCACGATGGCCCGCAACGGAACGGATTTCGGGATCCGGGTCTCCGGCACCGGGCAGGAGTGGTTCACCGGTCCGGCGAACACCCCCGACGGGCTGTTCCTGGGTTCGTTCGGGCCGCAGGACGCCAACCCTGACATCGGCGACTCGGCGATCACCGAGACCGCCGGGATCGGGGGGTTCGCGATGGCCGCGGCACCGGCGATCGTCCGGTTCGTCGGCGGCGACGTGCCGTTCGCGCTGGCCACCACCCGGCGGATGTACGAGATCACCCTGGCCGAGCACCCCGCCTACCAGGTGCCGGTGCTGGAGTTCCGCGGCACCCCGGTCGGCATCGACGTCGCGGCGGTGCTGCGCACCGGGATCCTGCCGCAGATCAATACCGGGATGGCCGGCCGGGTCGCCGGCACCGGACAGGTCGGGGCCGGGCTGGTCACCCCGCCGACGGAGTGTTTCACTCAGGCATTGGCCCGGTTGGCCGAGCTGGCCCGGGCGGCTCGGGTCGCCGGGTAGGCCGCGGAGGGTGAGGCATGGCGTGTCGAGCACAGGACATACCCGGGCCGGCAGACCCGACGCCGGGTAGCGCAGGGCTTCGGCCCGGCACGAGGAGGACAGTGACGACCAAGGGCCTCCTGGCGATGCACGTGGCGGTGGTGGGCGACGTCGACATCGGGGCGAAGGTCAAGGAGGCCGCCGACTCGGTCTTCGGCTGAGCATCGCCGGGCTCGTTCTGACCGGTGGGCTCGGTGGGCTCGCCGACCCGGACCCGGCGGCGCCACGGTGCTCTACTACTCCTTCGCCGTCCCGGGCGGGGCCCGGCTCGGTTCCAGTCGGGACCTGTCCCGGTTCACCGGCATCGCGCAGGGTCCCTACCGAGGGATCTCGGCACAGCAGTGTGCGTCTGCTCGGAGATGCCCGAGGTGATCACTCCCGGCGGTGTCGACGTGTCCGCCCTCTACCCGCCGCTGCCGGCCGGGGTGACCCAGGTGGAGGTCACCGTCCCGGGCCTGAAGCCGATCGCCGCACCGGTCGCGAGGTCCTGAGTCGAATCCCGGAGGTGAGTCCCGCACCGTGGCTTGCCCCCCGGTGGGTGGAGCGCTCAGGCTGCGGTCATGAGAACCTACGAGATCCACGCCACCGAGGCGTCGCCCCTGCCCACGGCGGTGATGCGGACGACGCTCGACGTGGGCGAGGTCGGCCCGTGGCTGACGCAGGTGTACTCGACAGTCGCTGCTGTCCTGGCGGCCCAGGGGACGGCGCCGGCCGCCCCGCCGTTCGCGCGCTACCAGATACTCGAGCACGGCCGCTTCGACGTCGAAGCCGGGTTCCCGGTCAGTACCTCGATCGCGCCTGAGGGCGAGGTGTTCCCCTCCTCGCTTCCCGGCGGGAGCGTCGCCACGACGACGCACGTCGGTCCCTACGACGAGCTCGAGTCCGCCTACTCGGCGCTGGAGTCCTGGGTGAGCGAGCACGGGGGCGAGCCCGCCGGCGATCCGTGGGAGTCCTACCTCAACGATCCCGGCGACGACCTCAGCACCGCGCTGACCCAGGTGTCGCTGGCCTACCGCTCGGGGTAGGTGCTGGGTTCGCCAGGGCGGCGAGGAACGCCGCGGCCTGGCCCGGGGGTCATCAGCAAGCCGTTGTGTCGCACAAGCTCCGGCGGGACCGTGGCAGGGTGGGCTCATGGGCGCCACCGGCCGACCGGGCCTGACCCGGACCCTTGCGTTGCTCTCCCTGCCCGTCGCGTCGGCGGGCTTCGCCGTCCAGGGTCTGGCCCGCCGGCTCGCCGGTCAGGACGCCGAGCAGGTACGCCGCGACGTCCGGGCTCGGACGGTGGCCCGGACCCGCCGGGTGCTCGGGGAGGCGAAGGGCGGGGCGCTGAAGGCCGGGCAGTTCCTCTCCGCGGTCGAGGCGCTGTTCCCCGCCGACCCGGACCGGACCTGGCTGCAGGCGGTCACCGCGCTGCAGGCGGACAACCCCGGCATGCCGTGGCGGGACGCGCACCAGGTGCTCAGCGCCGAGCTGGGGCCCCACTGGCGGAGCCTGTTCGTGGAGTTCGAGGAGCACCCCGAGGCCGCGGCCTCGATCGGGCAGGTCCACCGAGCGCGCTGGCAGGACGGCACGACGGCCGGACGCGAGGTGGCCGTCAAGATCCAGTACCCCGGAGTGCGCGAGGCGATCCTCGCCGATCTGCGGATGCTGTCCGTGCTCGCCCGGGCCGCGGCGGTGGTGGCCCGGGGTCCGGGCCTGCCGGCCCTGGTCACCGAGCTGCGTACCCGGCTGCTCGAGGAGCTCGACTACACCCGGGAGGCCGCACACCAGAGGGGGTTCCACCACGCCTACAGCAGGCCGGGCAGCGAGGCGGCGGCCGAGGCGGTGGTACCGGACGTCGTCCAGGCAACCGGCCGGGTGCTGGTGCAGGACTGGGTGGACGGCGAGCCGCTGGCCCGGGTGGCGGCCACCGGTAGCCGAGCGGACCGCGACCGCGCGGCCCTGCTCTACCAGCGGTTCCTGCTGTCCGGACCGCACCGCGCCGGGCTGCTGCACACCGATCCGCACCCCGGCAACTTCCGGATGCTGCCCGACGGGCGCCTCGGCGTCCTGGATTTCGGCTCGTGCCTGGCCCTGCCGGACGGCCTGCCCGCCAGCTTCGGCCGGTTGATCCGCTCGCTGCTGGCCGGCACGGACGACGAGGTGGTCGCCGAGCTGCGCGACTATGGGCTGTTGCGGCCCGGGGTGGACATGGAGGTCGACAAGCTGCGCGACTACCTGGCCCCGTTCAGCGAGCCGGCCGCTCGTGAGGAGTTCTCCTACTCCACTGCGTGGCTGCGCGAGCAGTTCTCCCGGGTCAACGACCCCCGCAACCCGGAGTTCTCAGTGGGTCTGAAGCTGTCCATCCCGCCCGACCAGCTGTTCACCTTCCGGGTCTGGTTGGGCATCGTCGGGGTGCTCTGCCAGCTGGAGGCGACGGTGCCGGTCGGAGCTGAGCTGAGACGGTGGCTACCGGGCTTCGCCACCGCCACGACGTGACCCGCGATGATCAGGCGGTCCTCCTGCTCCAGAGGGCTGAGGAGTTCCCTCGCCCGGCCGAGCCAGGGTGCCGCCCCGGTTAGGGTGACAGGCGTGTTCTGCCCATGTGCCGCCGGTGAGACGTTCCGCGCGGCGGTCCGCGCCGACGTCCACCGGGCCGTGGTGCACCTCGGCGGGGGGGACCTGGATCGCCGGGTGACGGTTCTGTCGACCCTGCGTGCGCTGTTCATCTTTCCCGGCCTGACCGGGGTGATCCTGTACCGGTTCTCGCACCTTCTCGTGACCAGGCTGCCGACGCGGTTGGCGAGTCTGGGATGGCTGCCGACCCGGCTGGCCGCCGTGCTGGTCGGCGTCGAGATCGACCCGACCACGCATTGCGGTAACGGCTTGTTCATCAACCACTTCGGCCCGGTCGTGGTGGGTGCCAGCGGCATCGGAGAGAACTGCAACCTCAGCCACGGCGTGACCATCGGGTCCTCCGCCACGAGCGAGGACGACCGCGACGGCGACGCACCGACGATCGGCGACCGGGTCTGGGTCGGCCCCGGGGCCGTGGTCGTCGGACCGTTGGCGGTCGGCAACGATGCGGTGGTCGGGGCCAACTCCGTGGTCACCAGATCGGTCCCACCGGCGGGTGTGGCCGTCGGCAATCCCGCCCGCGTGCTGCTGCGTACCGGGAGCTTCCGCCAGGTTCGGTACGCCGGCATGCACCGCGACCCGCGCCGGCTCACGGCGATGGCCGATGCGGGGCTCGCCACGGACAGCCCGAAGGCTGCCGTCGACGGGTCACCGCCCGAGGCGCCGGCCCCGAACGGCGATCAGGCGAGTACCTGACGCCGTCGCAGGGACGGGCTCACCTCAAGCGTGCCTCGACGTAGTCCGCCAGGGTGCCCACGGTCTCGAAGTCCTCGGCGCTGAGGTCGGCGTCGTCCATGGTGATCCCGAACCGGTCCTCCAGGCTCTGGACCACCTCCAGAACGGCCATCGAGTCAAGTTCGGGCAGGCTGCCGAGCAGAGGCGTGGACGAGTCCATGGCCTCGACCCGGTCGGCCATCCCCAGCACCTCGCCGATCAGTGACTTGACCTGGCTCACGATCGCCGCAGACACGCTCACCGCATTCTCTCCCTCGCCCCAGACCTCAGACGAGCACCTCGACCGGGGCGGGATGACCGAGGAACGCCGTTGGACTTGCCGTCAGACCGTATGCCCCCGCCTGGAAGACGACCACCAGATCGCCGATGTCCGCGCGCGGCAGCTCGACCTGGTCCCCCAGCAGGTCGAGTGGGGTGCACAGGCAGCCGACGACGCTCACCGTCTCCGCCGGCCCACGGGAACGGGCGGCACCCACCGCCAGCGGGTAGTTGCGCCTGATCACCTGGCCGAAGTTGCCCGACGCGGCGAGCTGGTGGTGCAGGCCGCCGTCCACGACCAGGTAGGTCCGCCCCCGAGACACCTTTCGATCGACTACCCGCGTGACGTAGACCCCGCTCTCCCCCACGATGTACCGGCCAAGCTCGATCACCACCCGGGCCTCGGGCAGTGCCGGACGCAGCACGGCGTCCATCAGCTGCCCGAGGCCCTTCCCGACACTGGCCAGGTCCAGCGGCTCGTCCTTGGCGAAGTAGGGGATCCCGAAGCCGCCGCCGAGGTTGACGTAGTGCACGGGCCCGTCCATGAACCGTGCCACCCGCAGGAGGAGGTCCGTGGTTCGTTGCTGGGCCTGAGCGATGAGGTCGGCTGAGAGGTTCTGCGACCCGGCGAACACGTGGAACCCCAGCAGCTCCACGTCCGCGGCCTGGACCAGACCCATCAGATCGGGGACCTGTTCGACGTCCACGCCGAACTGCTGGGCACCCCCGCCCATCCGCATCCCGGATCCGCGCACCTCGAAGTCGGGATTGACCCGGATCGCCACCCTCGGGCGCACCCCCGTCAGCTCGCCGAGCCGGATCACCCGGCGAGCCTCGGTCGGCGACTCGAGCTCCACGGTGACCCCGGCTGCGACCGCCTGGCTCAGCTCCTGGTCGGTCTTGCCCGGCCCGGCGAAGCTCACCTGGCCGGCCGGCAGTCCGGTGTCCAGCGCCACCCGCATCTCCTGCGCGGACGCCACGTCCAGAGCGTCGACGAGCCCGCTGAGGTGCTGGACCACGGCGGGCATCGGGTTGGCCTTGACGGCGTAGCTCAGCTCGACCTCGGGCAGGGCCGACCGGAGCCGGGCCACCCGGTGTGTGATCTTGGAGCGGTCATAGGCGAAGAACGGGGTGCTGCCGACCCGTGTCGCGAGCCGGTCCAGCGGCACGCCGCCGACGACCAGCCGACCGTCCTGGACGTCGAAGGCGGCCACCGTCGGATGCGTCATGGGGCGACCAGCTCCTCGCGGATGCGGGTCCGGTCGAGCTTCCCGTTCGGGGAGCGGGGGAGCTCCTCGACCGCCACCACCCGATGGGGAACCATGTAGAGCGGGACCTGGCGACGGAAATGCTCCAGCAGCCCGTCGGCGTCCAGCGTCCGGCCCGTCGGCGCACTGGCCACCAGCACGACGTGCTGGTCCAGACGGGGGTCCTCGACCCCGAGTGCCACCACGTCCCGCACCAAGCCGGAGGCGTAGGCCACTTCCTCGAGCTCGGTGGGGCTCACCCGGTACCCCGAGGTCTTGATCATCTCGTCCGTGCGTCCGACGAAGTACAGGTAGCCCTCCTCGTCGCGGTAGACCGTGTCGCCGGACCACACCGCGAGCTCTGTGGTCACCACCCCCGGCGCCGGTGCCGGCACCGGGCGGAACCGGGTGGCGGTGAGCTCGGGGTCGTTCCAGTACCCCAGGGACACCGTGGCCCCACGGTGCACCAGCTCCCCCGGCTCGCCCGGCAGGCACGGCGACCCGTCCGGGCGCAGGACGAGGATCTCCGCGTTCGGGATGGCCCGGCCGATGGAGTCGGGTCTGCGCTCGACCTGTTCGGGGTCGAGGTAGGTCGAGCGGAACGCCTCGGTCAGGCCGTACATCAGGAAGGGGCGTGCCTGCGGGAAGATCGACCGAAGGCGGTCGAGGGTGGTCCTGGGCATCCGCCCTCCGGTGTTGGCGAAGTACCGCAGGTGGGCGCCGGCCAGGTCGGGCCAGCGCTGGTCGGCGATCTGGTTCCACAGTGGTGGCACGCAGGTCAGGCCGGTGACCCGGTGCGTGGCGCAGAGCCGCACCACGTCGCCGGGCAACAAGTAGTTCATCAGCACCACCTGGGCGCCGACGCTGAAGGCCGTGGTGAGCTGGCTCAGCCCGGCGTCGAAGCTCAGCGGCAGGGCCGACAGGATCACGTCGTCGGCGGTGTTGCCCAGGTAGCTGCTGACGCTTTCCGCGCCGGCGATCAGGTTGCGGTGGCTGAGCACCACACCCTTCGGCCGACCCGTGCTGCCCGAGGTGTACAGGATCGCCGCGACGTCGGTGTCCACGTCGTGGTGCCGCGCGGTCACGGTCGGCGCGTCGACGACGACGTCCCAGGGCGTCACCGCGTGGCCGGATGTCGCGAGCCCGGTGGTCGACGGACCGACCACGACGATGTGCTCGAGTGGGTCCAGACCACCCAGCGCAGCCGCCAGGGTCTCGAGGCGCTCGGGTGTGGTGACCAGGACCCGGGCCCCGCTGTCCCGTAGCACGTGCTCGACCTGCGCAGCGCGCAACAGCGGGTTGACCGGGACGAACACCCCTCCCGCGGCCGCGGCGCCGAGCAGGGCCACGACGGTCTCGATGCGCTTGTCGAGGTAGACCGCCACCCGGTCGGCGCGGCTCGCGCCGAGTCGTTGCAGCCCGCTGGCGAACGCTGCGATGCGGGCGTCCAGCTCGGCGTAGGTGAGGCTGACGTCCTTGACGCTCAGGGCGATCCGTGACCCGTGGGCCGCCGCGGCGTGGCTCACCAGGTGCTGGATCTGGGTTCTCATGATGGTCGGTCCCGTCCGGAGGGCTGTGCGAGGTGCTCACCCGTGCGATCGACATGCGCCCCCCGAGGGGCCGTGTGATTGTGGCATTCGGCAGAAGCAGTGGCCAAAGCGCCCGAGCCGGGCCCACGGTGGCCAAGCCTCAGCCGCGCGGCGGGACGATCCCGACGATCGTCCCCGCCCGCCGCATCTGGTCGGCGAAGAACGCCTCGCGCAGCGTGGGCTCGTCGTCCACGACGTTCTGGGTGTGACCGAACAGCTCGAAGGAGACGGCGCCGACCAGCAGGGTCCAGCTCAGCAACCCCCGAGCGAGCAGCTCGTCGGGGAGGTCGTCCGGGACGGCGCTACGCACCGGCGCGAGCGAGCGGACGACGTCCGGGCTCGGGGCCGGCAACGTGGTCGTCTCGACCACGCCACGGGAGATCGCTTCCACAAGAAGGCCGATCAGCACGCCAGGCACCCGGGCTGCCGGCTCGATCGTGGCCTGCGGAGCGGCATAGCCGGGCACCGGCGAGCCGAAGATCAGCGCATGCTCGTGCGGGTGCGCCAGCGCCCAGGAGCGCATGGCGGTACAGGCGGCCAGCCAGCGGGCGGTCAGGTCCGCGCGGTCGGCGGCCGCCTCGGCCTGCTCGACCGCCTCGCCGAGGGCGTCGTAGGCCTCGACGATGAGCAGGGTCAGCAGCTCGTCCCGGCTGGCCACGTACCGATAGACCGCTGAGGACACCATGCCCAGCTCGCGGGCCACCGACCTCAGCGACAGGGCTGGTGCGCCCACCTCGGCCAGCTGGCGCCGTGCCTCGGCGACGATCTCGCGGGTCAGCTGCTCCCGGGCGCGTTGGCGCACGGTGCGGGCTCGGGGTGGGGTGGCAGGGGCGGACATGACCTCGATGATGACGCGGACAGAGAGCGCTGGCAACAAACGAGAGCAGTGCTCTTGACAACGCGGCTGGAACGTATCACTCTGGAAATGAGAGCACTGCTCTCATGAAGGAGCAGTAGTCACACGGGGCGACCCGTCCTCATCCCCTCAGGAGACCTGCCATGACCGCACCTCTGCACCTCGTCGTCGGCGCCGGCTCGGTCGGCAGCGCCGTCACCGGCCTGCTCGTCGAGTCCGGTGCCCGGGTCCGGGTCCTCACCCGGTCCGGTTCCGGGCCGGACCACCCCGACGTCGAACGGGTGGCCGGTGACGCGGCGGACGCCGTCCGGCTCACCGAGCTGAGCCAGGGCGCGGTGGCGATCTACAACTGCGCCAACCCGCCGTACCACCGCTGGGCGCAGGACTGGCCACCGATCGCGGCCGCTTTGCTGGTCGCCGCCGAGACCAGCGGCGCCGTCCTGGCGACCTGCTCCAACCTGTACGGCTACGGCCCGACCGAGGCCGCACTGAGCGAACCGGGCCTGTCCGAGGACCTGCCGCTGGCCGCGACGGGTACCAAGGGCCGGGTACGGGCGCAGATGTGGCGGGACGCGCTCGCCGCCCACGAGGCGGGCCGGGTGCGGGCCAGCGAGGTCCGCGGCTCGGACTACCTGGGCGCCACCGACGCGAGTGCCGTCGGCGACTTCGTGGTCCCGAACCTGATCAAGGGACGCACCGTGCGCACCCTGGGCGACCCGTACGTTCCGCACACGTTCACCTACGTCGGCGACGTCGCCCGGCTGCTGGTCGCCACGGCGTCCGACGAGCGGGCCTGGGGCCGGCCCTGGCATGTGCCATCGCATCCGGCCGTGCGGATCGCCGACCTCGTCGGGCAGTTCGCCGACCGGCTCGACGTGCCGACGGTGGCCGTGCGGCAGCTGCCCGGCTGGTTGCTGCGCACCGCCGCTCTGGTCAAGCCCGAGGCGCGCGAGTTCGCCGAGGTCGCCCACCAGCACACCCGGCCCTGGCATCTGGACGCCTCGGCCGCGCAGCGCACCTTCGCTGTGGAGCCGACGCCGTGGGACGCGGTGCTCGAGGCGCACCTGGCCCCGTACCGGAAGGTGCCGCAGGCCCGCACCGCCTGACACCGCACTGCCTGACACCGCACCGCCTGCCCCGTTGATATCCTTTGACGTCGAAAGAGTTTCGTGAGGGCCGGAGATCGTGATGCGCTGGGACCCGACCGCGTACCTGCGGTTCGCCGCGGAGCGCAGCCGTCCCTTCGCCGACCTGATGGCTCGCGTGCCTGCCGAGGACCCCCGTCTCGTCGTCGACCTGGGCTGTGGCCCCGGGAACCTGACCGCCACGCTGGCCGCGCGCTGGCCCGCAGCGCGGGTACACGGCCTGGACAGCGCACCGGAGATGATCGACCGCGCAACCGCTCTCACCGTGGACGGCGCCGACCTGGACGGCGGCCGCCTGACGTTCGGGGTCGGTGACCTGCGAACCTGGCGGGCCGCCGATCTCGGCGCAGTCGGTGCCGAGGGCGTCGACCTCCTGGTCAGCAACGCCACCCTGCAGTGGGTCCCCGATCATCTGGACCTGCTGCCACAGCTGGTCGCGCAGGTGTGCCTCGGCGGCTGGCTCGCGGTCCAGCTGCCCGGCAACGTCGCCGCGCGCACCCACACGGCGATGACCGAGCTGGCCGCCACGCCCCGCTGGGCCGGCCACTTCGCCGGCCGCGACCCGGCCCACGTCCGCGTGGCCGAGCCGCTCGGCTACCTCGCACGGCTGGCGGGGCTCGGCTGCCGGGTCGACGCCTGGGAGACCACCTACCTGCACGTGCTGGACGGCGACGACGCCGTCGTGGACTGGGTCAGCGGCACCGCTCTGCGGCCCTACCTGGAAGCGCTGGAGGAGGAGCGCTTGCGTGCGGAGTTCGTGGCGGACTACCGCGCGCTGGTCGCCGCGGCGTACCCGCGTCATCCCTGGGGCACGGTGCTGCCGTTCCGCCGGATCTTCGTCGTCGCCCACCGCGTAGCCTGACCCGCTTCGTCCCGGGCGAGCGCTGGACGCTCAACGACCAGTTCCTGCCCGACATCGGGCAGAGAGTTGTCACAACCACGGGAAATCGGCACCATAGCCGTCGTGCGGAGCAGCGACGTCGACGACGACCTCGTCGACGACGACCTCGTCGACCGCATCGCCGTCACCACCGGGCTGAGCCACGCCGAGGCGCGCCGCGTCATCGACGACGTCCTGGCCTGGTACGGCGAGAAGGTGGAGGACGTCGTCCGGCGCCGGCACGCCGAGCTGCAGCTGCGCGGCGTGCGCAACGCCGAGGCCTTCCCGCTGATCGCCGCGGACCTGACCCGGCGCCTCGTGGCGCCACCTGAGCTGTCCCTGCGCCAGCTCCGCCGGATCGTCTACGGCTGAGCTCCACGACCCCCGACCCCGACCTCAGGAGACACCGTCCATGTGCGGAATCGTCGGCTACATCGGCGCGCAGAACGCTGCGCCCCTGCTCATCGAGGGCCTGAACCGGCTGGAGTACCGCGGGTACGACTCGGCCGGAGTGGCCGTGCTCGGCAAGAGCGGCACCACCGTGGTGCGCACGGTCGGACGGGTGCGAGAGCTCGAGAGCGCGCTGCCGAAGCGACTGGCCGGCTCGGTGGGGATCGGGCACACCCGCTGGGCCACCCATGGCCCGGCGACCGAGGCCAACGCGCACCCGCACCGCAGCACCGACGGGCGGATCTCGGTGGTGCACAACGGGATCATCGACAACGCCACCCAGATCCGCGAGCAGCTCGCCGGTGCCGGCGTCGAGCTGGCCTCGGACACCGACACCGAGGTGATCGCGCACCTGGTGGCCCGGTCGTCGGCCGAGAGCCTGGAGGGCGCCGTCCTGGACGCCCTGGGCCGGGCCCGGGGCACCTATGCCCTCGCTGTCGTCGACGAGCAGCATCCGGACCGGATCGTGGTGGCCCGCAACGGGTCCCCGCTGATCCTGGGGATCGGTGAGCGGGAGATGTTCGTCGCCAGCGACGTGGCTGCGCTGATCCGGCACACCACGTCGGTGATCCACCTGGACGACGGCGAGCTGGCCACCGTGACCGCAACCGGCTACCGCACGTTCACCCGGGACGGCGACGACACCGGACGCACCCCGATCGAGGTCGACCTGGACGCCGAGGATCTCGAGCTGAGCGGCCACAAGCACTACATGTACAAGGAGATCCTGGAACAGCCGGACGTCGCCGAGGCGGTGCTGCGCGGCCGGTTGGACGACCGGTTCGGGACCGCGCGACTGGGCGGGCTGAACCTCAACCCGCGCGAGCTGCGCGCGTTCAAGCGAGTGAAGATCCTCGGCTGCGGGTCGGCCTACTACGTCGGGCAGATCGGCGCATCGATGATCGAGGAGCTGGCCCGGATCCCCGCCGACGCCGAACCTGCCTCGGAGTTCCGCTACCGCAACCCGATCATCGAGCCGGACACGTTGTACGTGGCGGTGTCCCAGTCCGGGGAGACCGCCGACACCGCGTTCGCGGTCAGCGAGATCAGACGCAAGGGCGGCCAGGTGATCGGTGTGGTCAACGTAGTCGGCTCGACGATCGCCCGGGAGGTGGACGGCGGGGTGTACATCCACGCCGGACCGGAGATCGCGGTGGCTTCCACGAAGGCCCTGACCAACATGGCCCTGGCCTTCGCGCTACTGGCCGTGCAGCTGGGCCGGGTCCGGGACCTGTCGGTCGCCAACGGCGAACGGATCATCGCCGGCCTCCGCGAGATCCCGCAGCAGATCAAGGAGATCGTCGCCATGGAGGGCGAGATCGAGACGATCGCCCAGGAGCTGTCGCGGTCGCAGAGCATGTTCTTCATCGGCCGGGTGCGTGGCTTCCCGGTGGCCCGCGAGGGCGCACAGAAGCTGAAGGAGGTCAGCTACCTGCACGCCGAGGCCTACCAGACCAGCGAGCTCAAGCACGGACCGCTCGCGCTGATCAGCCCGGAGATGCCCACCGTCGCGGTGATCCCCGAGGACGAGCTGACCGACCGCAACCTCGCTGCGGCCGAACAGGTCCTGGCGCGCCGCGGTCCGCTGGTGGTGGTCACCCACCCCGACGTCGACGTCTCGGCGCTGGACACCGCCAACCACCCGGTGCCGGTGATCCGGGTGCCGAAGAACGAGATCGAGCTGGACCCGATCCTGCTGATCATCCCGCTGCAGATCCTCGCCTACCACACCGCCCTGGCCCTGGGACACGACATCGACAAGCCGCGCAACCTGGCGAAGTCGGTGACCGTCGAGTAGCCGCCCCGCGTCGGCGACCACACGAACCCGCTGCCCGCCGCACCGGCCCGGGCCGGTCCCAGCACGGCTAGACCGTATGGCGTGACGGGCTGGTTGGGCGTTCCGGCGTCATCCGATGGGTGATGGTCGGCTTGCCGGGCACCCGTGTCAAGGCGGGAAGGCGTGCCTTGACACGGGTGATCGGCAAGCGAAGGGCTGCCACGATCGGATGATGCCGGCGGTGTGATCTCGCCGGATGGGGCATCCGGCGCCTCGGCTGGCATACGGGCGCGGGTCACGCCCACCGGGGCGCATGCGGGCGTCGCCGGTGTGGTGCCGCAGATGACAGGAGGCACCGGATGCTCACTGACGAGCGTACGACGGTGGGTCTGGATGTTCATGCCTGGTCGGTGGTGGCCGAGGCGGTGGACTGGTCCACGGGGCAGGTGTTCAGCGACCGGCTGGTCCCGGCCAGCGAGGTGGTGCTGGCCTGGGTGGCGGCGTTGCCGGGCTCGGTGGCGGTGACGTACGAGGCCGGCCCCACCGGGTTCGGGTTGGCGCGGGCGTTCGCGGCGGCCGGGATCCGATGTGAGGTGGTGGCGCCCTCGAAGCTGGAGCGCCCGCCGGGGGATCGGGTCAAGACCGACCGGCGTGATGCCCGGCGGCTGGCCAGGTTGCTGCATATCGGGGAGATCACCGGGATCCGGGTGCCGAGTGTGGCCGAGGAGGATGCCCGGGACCTGGTCCGGGCTCGGGAAGCGGCGCGTGGTGATCTGATGCGCGCCAGGCACCGGCTGTCGAAGTTGTTGCTGCGCCACGGGATCGTCTACGGCGGCGGGAAGACCTGGAACGGTGTGCACGAACGGTGGCTACGCGGTCTGCGGTTCGATGACCTGCCCGGCACCCGGGTGGCGTTCGAGGAGGCGTTCGACGCGGTGGCCTCGACCACCGCTCGCCGGGACCGGTTGGACGAGGCGATCGAGGCTGTGGCGGCCCAGCCACAGTGGGCGCCGATCGTGGCCCGCCTGGGGGCGATCCGCGGGGTGGCGACCTTGACCGGGCTGGGGTTGGCGGTCGAGATCGGGGACTGGGACCGGTTCACCGGTGCCTCGATCGGGGCCTACCTGGGGTTGGTGCCCTCGGAGTCCTCCAGCGGAGGCGGCCGGTCCCAAGGGTCGATCACCAAGACTGGAAACACGCACGCCCGTCGGCTGCTGGTCGAGGCGGCCTGGCAGCACGCCCGGCCGCTGCCCCGGACCCCCGGCAAGGCCGTGGCGCTGCGCCGGGCCGGATTGGCGCCGGCGGTGCGGGCCCGTGGCCTGGCCGCCGACCGACGGAGGAAACCGTGGCCCAGGTGGTCAAGGCCTGGATCAACGACGACCTGAGGGTCGGCGCCCTATAGCCGGTGGGCCGCCGGACTAGACGAAGACCTGGTTCGCGCCGACTGTGTGGGCAAGGTGGGCGCTAGCGGCGATGGCCTCGATACGGTCACGCCACGCCCGGGGCGTCGGCGGCGTCTCGCCGTCGCGGGCGGCGACGTACCGGGCAGCCAGCAACCCCGCTGTCCAGGGGGTCTCCACGCGGCCGGCGGGACGGGCAGGGGTGAACGAGTTGACCCATCCCTTGCTGCCCGGCCGCAACCACGACGCCCTGCGGTCGGCCAGCAGCGCCGCGGCCTGGCGGCATCCGGATGTCGCGCCTGTCTATGGCCCGCCGGCCGAGACGACCCTGTCCTCCCCGGCGATCTGACGAACACCACGACGTGGCCACCGGAGACCCAGGTGTTCAGCGTGCAGGACCTACCATGGGGCCATGGCGTTCGACCGGATCACCGCCGATCCCGGCAAGCTCGAGGGCAGGCCGTGCATCCGCGGGCTGCGCATCACCGTGGAGACGGTGGTGCGTCTGGTCGCCGCCGGATGGTCCTTCGACGAGATCACCACCGAGTACCCGGACCTCGAGGTCGAGGACATCCGACAGGCTCTTGAGTACGCTGCCTCGGCCTCCAGCGGCCACAGGTACCCGCTTCGCGAACCGGCATGAGGTTCTTGATCGACGAGAACCCTGTCACCTCGCGTTGCAGCACTACTGGTCGCGTCGGCTCACGATGCAGTGCACGTCCGCGATGTCGGACTTGGCGGAAGTCCCGATTCCGACGTCCTCGATCAGGCAGTGACCGAGGACCGCATCATCGTCTCCGCCGGCACCGACTTCGGTGCACTCCTGGCGCACAGTCGTGCCAGCCGACCGTCCGTCATCTTGGTCAGAGCCCTCGTCTGCCGCCGCCCTGCCGAACTGGTTGGCATTCTGCTGGCCAACCTCGGCTCGTTCAGGGCGACTTCGACCGCGGTGCGATCGTGGCCTTCACATCATCGGATATCCGAGTCCGAATGCTCCCCTTGCTCTGACCGGGTGGCCCACAAGGCCGAGCCCTGGACCGGGGCCTGGGCCCCGCTTGCACCGTCAGCCGAATCACGAGGGTCCGACTCGGGCGTTCTCTGGGCTCGGTAGATGAACTCGATGAACGCCTCAACGTCGTCATCGGAGTCCCACACGCCGTCCAGGGCGTAGGTGTCGGCCGATTCGATGGGTCGAGTTCCCCGTGCTCAGGCCTGCTCCTCAAGGGACGGACGGCTCGAGGTCACGCTGCGACGGGCCCCAGCCGAGTCCTGCTGTCCGCTGATGCCCCGCCCTCCTACCGTTCCGCTGCCGCGCGGCATCCATCCTGCCGGGCATCACGCCGAAACCATGGCGGTCCCCGACCGACTTTGGTTGACGTCATGACAGGACGGCGCGCTCTACCGAAGCCCGATACCGAAGCCCACGAGCAGGTCTCCCTTCAGGAACTCGAGGACGTCGAGGACCTGGAGGCGGTTCAGCACTGGCACGCTCGCGAGCTCGCGGGGCAGACCCGGTACCTCTCGGCCGAAGAGGCGCCAGCGGCTCTGCCTGCTGCCGTGACCCGAAGACTGTCGTTCGAGCTGGGCGCCCTTGGCGGTGCGACCTGGTTTTCTCTCGGACGACGCCGAGGAGTCTGACCGGACCTTCCACTCGCCTACGCATGGATTGTGCGTCGTCCCTCTGGGGAACCGCGACCTTCCTGAAACCGTCTTCAGCGGTGCTCAGCCTGCCTTCAGCCGCTATCCGGGACGGTAGCTCCCATCACGGAGGCTCGCATGAAGGAGCAAGGACCACCATGAGGATCGCCGCCCTACCGCCCCGCTGCAGAGCCGCGACACCGTCTGAACGCTCGAGCTCGAACGCACCAGGCCACGGAACCCGGCGTCGCCGGCGCCGCTACCACCGGAGCGCGAACCTGGCCACGATCGCGTCCCTCCTGCTGACCTCGTGCGCCTTCACGTTCGATCGGGACGCCGGCCCGGCGGTGCCCGTCGACCCTGCGCAGCCGGCAGCGAACGAGCTCGCGATCCCCCCGCTGCTCGAGGGCTCGATCAAGGACGGGGTGACCACGTTCGATCTCACGATCGGGCCGAGCGAGCACACCTATGGCGACGACCAGCCGGTCCCGACGTACTCCTACAACGGGGAACCCACCCTGGGACCGACCCTGCTGTGGCACCAAGGGCAAGAGGTGGCCCTCGACGTCCGCAATCAGCTCGGCGAGGTGACCACCACCCACTGGCACGGTGCGGACGTCCCCGCCATCGCCGACGGCGGACCCATGTCCAAGATCGAGCCCGGCCAGACGTGGCGGGCCGAGTTCGAGGTGATCCAACCCGCGGCCACGCTCTGGTACCACCCCCATCTCGAGGGCAAGACCGCCGAACACGTCTACGCCGGGGCGGCGGGCATGATCATCGTGTCAGACGACAACCCGTTGGCGGCCGACCTGCCGTCGACGTACGGCATGGACGACATCCCGGTCATCCTCCAGGACAAGGAGTTCGACGCCGACGGGAACCTCGTCTTCGAGATCGACCCCGATGACAACGGTGACCTGAACCCCGAGCTCACCGTCAACGGCACGCTCGACCCATATGCGGTCCTTCCGAATGGACCGACGCGGCTGCGCCTCCTGAACGGCAGCCAGGCGCGCGTCTACGAACTCTCGACCGACACCGGCCCGTTGGTCAAGATCGCCTCTGACGGCGGCTATCTGGAGTCGCCTGTGGAGATCGACGCGCTCGTGCTGGCGCCGGGTGACCGAGCCGAAGTGATCGTCGACCCGAGTCAGGGGACCACCGCGCTCCTCGACACCGCCTTCCAGCGGGTGCTGGAGCTGCGCCCGGACACCACCGGACCGGCGGCGGCACCGCTTCCGGGGCATCTCGGCGCCATCGAGTCGTACGCCGACCTGCCGGTGGATGCCGAGCGCACGTTCACGATGACCGAGATGGATGGCGGTGGCCTCAACCAGTGGGGCATCAACGGCGAGGCCATGGACATGAGCATGGTCAACGTGACGATCCGGCACGGCGATCTGGAACGCTGGACCATCCAGTCCTTCGACGGGGTGCACTCGTTCCACGTGCATCAGACCATGTTCCAGATCGTCGAGCGCAACGGCAGGCCCCCCGCCCCAGCCGATCGCGGATGGGAGGACACCGTCCTCGTCGAAGAGGGCGATAAGGTGGTCATCCTGGCCCGGTTCGACAGCTACACCAATCCCGAGATTCCGTACATGTTTCACTGCCATGTGCTCGATCACGAGGACACCGGCATGATGGGCCAGTTCCAGGTCCTTGCGGCACCATGAGAGCGACACGGCAGCGATCACGCGTCGAGAGATCCAAGGCCGCTACCGTGAGACTGCTGGTCGTCGAGGACGAGAACAAGCTCGCGCTCTCCATCAAGCGCGGCCTGGAGCTGGACGGCTTCGCGGTCGACGTCGCCCACGACGGCATCGACGGCAAGTGGCTGGCCACCGAGAACGACTACGACGCCATCGTCCTGGACATCATGCTGCCGGGCATCAACGGCTACGCCCTCTGTGCCCAGCTGAGGGAGCTGGGCAACTGGACGCCGATCCTCATGCTGACCGCCAAGGACGGCGAGCTCGACGAGGCGGAGGCGCTCGACACCGGCGCTGACGACTTCCTCCGCAAGCCCTTCGCACACGTGGTTCTGGTGGCCCGGCTCCGGGCGCTGATCCGCCGTGGGCGCCCCGAGCGACCGAACGCCCTGACCGCCGGCGACCTGCGTCTCGACCCGGCCGCC
The DNA here is from genome assembly GCA_963724535.1 of uncultured Actinomycetota bacterium. GTDB lineage: Bacteria > Actinomycetota > Actinomycetes > Actinomycetales > Kineosporiaceae > JADJPO01. Next base: position 198,926 of record CAVRVD010000015.1, on the reverse strand, counting down.
CGCGTCGCGACGCGGGCCGGGCAGCCCATCGAGCTGACCCCTCGCGAGTTCGCGGTGCTCGAATACCTGATGACCCACGTCGACACGGTGGTGGCCAAGACGGACATCCTCGCCCACGTGTGGGACCACAGCTTCGAGGGCGACCCCAACATCGTCGAGGTCTACGTGGGGCACCTGCGGCGCAAGATCGACGCTCCCTTCGGGACCGCCTCCATCCAAACCCTGCGTGGCACCGGCTACCGACTCGTCAGCGTCACGACGTGATCCACAGGGCCACGTTGCGCGTCCGCGTCACCATCGTCGCGATGGTGGTGGTGGCGGCCGCGCTGGCCGCTGCCAGCGCGGCCCTTCTCATCACGCTCCGGTGGACGATGCTGGCCAACCTGGATGACTCGGTAGAAGCCCGAGTTGGCGACCTCTCGGCCCTCTACGACACAGACCGCCTGCCGGCCACGTTGGAAGTGGACCGCGACGCCTTCGCCCAGGTGATCGACCCCTCGGGCGCCGTCGTGGCCGCCAGCAGGAACGCGAGAGCCAACCCCATGCTCGATCCAGCCGACCAACAGGGCGAGTTCTCAGCGGAGCTCCCATCGGTGGCTCGCGACCCTGTTCGCGTCCTGGTCGCAGCTACCGACGACGGGGGATGGATCGTCGCCGGTGCCGGGCTGGGAGACATCTCCCGTGTGCTCCGCTCCGCTGGCACCTATCTCCTCGTGGCGGCCCCCTTGCTCACGGCTTTGGTAGGAGGGCTGGTCTGGATCGTGATGGGGAGGTCACTGCGGGCGGTGGAAGCTATCCGCGCCGAGGTCGCCGACATCGGCGGTGGCGACGTGCACCGCCGGGTCCCCGAGCCTGAGACCCAGGACGAGATCGGGCAACTCGCGGCGACCATGAACGACATGCTCGACCGCCTGGAAACCTCCCACGAGGCTCAGGCGCGTTTTGTCTGCGACGCCTCCCATGAGCTGAGAACTCCGATCGCCGTGATGCGCCACCAGCTGGAGGTGGCGCTGCGTGAGGCGGGCGACCATCCGCTACGCGGCACCCTGACGGAAGTCTTGGACGAAGATCTGCGCTTGCAGCGGCTCGTGGAGGACCTCCTGGTGGTGGCCCGCCGGGACAACACAGACACCGACGACGGCCGGCATACCCTCGTCGACCTCGACGACATCGTCCTGGACCAGACCGCCCGGCTCGCCGCGGCTCATCCCGATCACCGGATCGATACCCGCGGGATCTCAGCCGGCCAGGTGCGGGGCAGGTCGGATGACTACTTGCGCATCGTCCGCAACCTGCTGGACAACGCTCTCAGACACGCGCAGACAACCGTGGCCATCCACCTCAACGCCACCGACGACAATGTCGTCCTGCACGTGGACGATGACGGCAAGGGCGTGCCACCGAACCAGCGGGAGCGGATCTTCGAACGTTTCACCCGGCTGGACGAATCCCGGTCACGCGAGTCCGGAGGCTCGGGTCTCGGGCTGGCTATCGTGGCCGACCTCGTGGCCCGCTACGACGGCACCGTCAGCATCACCGAGGCTCCGTCGCTGAAGGGCGCGCGATTCACCGTCTCGTTTCCGGACGCTCGCGCCGACTCGGGCGTGTCTCCCAACCAAGAACCGGAACCCGCATAGGAGCGGCACAGAACCTGGGGCGCTTCACCCGAGGACGCCGAGGACGCCGCGGTTCAGCAATGGCGTGCCCGCGAACTCGCGGGGCAGACCCGCTACCTCTCGGCCGAGGAGACGCGACAGCGGCTCGGCCTGGCACCTTGACTCGGTGACCTGCGCCTGCGTCGCCTCACCTCGACCCTCGCCGGCCGCTCCCAGATGGCCGCGAGCTGACTGCAGCACCTCGCCGACGGCGAGATCGAGGTGCCCGTCCCCTGGTCGCCCTGGTCTACGTCAGCCTGGCTGCCCGGCGCCGCTTCTTCCCACGGTCCGGACGACGTGACTCCCGCCGGCCCGCCACGCAGACACCAGGCGTGGACGGCGCCTCGCTAGGCTGCCGGACATGGTCAGCCAGGCCCCCCGCGAGCGACTTGCCGACCTGCTCACCACCGTCGCTCCGCCGTCCCCGCCGTGCGTCCAGCTGAACGCCCGGGCCGGCGCCCTGCGTCTGGAGGTCGAGGGGATCGGGCGGATCCCCCTACCCGTCCCGGCGGAGGTGGCCGCCCAGCTCGTCGCGCTGGCGGCGCCGGCCCGGTTCGGCCGGGGCGAGCAGACCCTGACCGATCCCGAGGTCCGCGACACCTGGGAGGTCCCACGGGACCTGGTCCGCGCGCGGTGGTCCACGGCGCTGACCAAGGCTCTCGCAACGGTGCACGAGTACTTCCGGCTGCCCGAGCAGGCCCGGCTGGTGGCTGACCTGCACTCGCTGCTGGTCTACCGGCCCGGCCAGTTCTTCCTGCCCCACCAGGACTCCGAGAAGCACGACACCATGATCGGCACCCTGGTGGTGACCCTGCCGAGCCCGTACACCGGCGGGGAGCTGATCATCCATCACGGGCAGGAGTCCCGCACCCACCGCGGCTGGGAGTCGGACCTGGCCCTGGTCGCCTTCCACGCCGACCGCCGCCACGAGGTGCGCCCGGTCACCTCCGGCCACCGGGTGACCCTGACCTACAACCTGCTGGTCGAGGCTCGGGCCGGGACGGACGGCGGCGGGAACGGCCCCGCTGTCGCGGACGCCGATGACGAGCTGCTGGCAGGGCACCTGACCGAGCACTTCGCGACCCCCGTCGTCCACCGCTACCGCACCGAGCAGGGCCCGCCGCCATCCCGGTTGGTGTACCTGCTCGACCACGAGTACAGCGAACGAGGTCTGGACTGGTCGCGGCTCAAGGGGAGCGACATCGCCCGGGCGGCAGGGCTGCGGACGGCGGCGGCCGCAGCGGGGTGTGAGTGCGCGCTCGCACTCACCGAGATCCAGGAGACCTGGGACGCCTACGAGCCGGACCGGTACCACCGCCGTCGCTACCGCTACCACCGCGACGAGGAGCCCGATCCGGAGCCGGACGCCGACGAGTACGAGGTGAACGGGCTCATCGACTCCTCGATCCACCTGACCCACTGGGTGGACGAGTCGGGTCGGCGGCGGGCCATCTCGCTGCGGGTGACCGACGACGAGGTGTGCGCCAGCACGCCCTCCGCCGCCCTGGACCCGTACTCGACGCAGTACGAGGGGTACATGGGCAACTGGGGCAACACCCTGGATCGCTGGTACCGGCGGGCCGCGGTCGTGGTGTGGCCCCGCGAGCTGGCCTTCGCGACCCGGGCGGAGGCCACGCCGTCCTGGGCCCTGGAGGAGCTGCTGCGGCGGGCGACCGGCGGGGACCTGGACGCCGCCCGCGCCGATGCGGCCACCCTCGCCCCGTTCTGGGACCGGGTCACCCTGCCGCAGGACGACGGCGCCACGTTCGGCACGGCGCTGCGGGCCGCCGGCGCCCTGGACGACGCGGAGACGGCACTGCTGCTCGTGCGCCGGTTCCGGATCGAGGAGCTGCAGGCCCGCCACGTGGCCCCGCTGGCGGCGCTGGCCGGCCGGTACGGCCGGGCGTGGACGGCGGGGCTGCTGCAGATCTGGTTCGGACGGCGTACGGCCTGGGTCCCGGACCTGCCGGATCGCCGTACCTGGGTGTGCAGCCTGACGACCCTGTGCGAGCAGCTGCTCGCGTCATCCGCGGGGGTGACCGGCGAGGTGCCCGGCGGGGAGTCGGACTCGGCGACCGGCGGCAGGGTGGTCGCCGCCCTGCTGGTCGACTCCGGCTCGGACTGGTTGCGGGGCAGTCTCGAGGCAGCCCTGGCGGCGAGCAGGCCGAGCGCGCGGGCGAGCGCGCTGGCCGAGCTCGGGGATCCGCTGGCGGCCGTGGCGACGGCGATCTCGATGGTCGGGCGGGCCGGTCCCCGCAAGGCGCTGGTCGCGTTCGGCCGCCGGCACAGCGGCGATCTGACCGGGTGCGTGCTGCGCGCGCTGCGCGCGGCCTCCCGGTTGGACGGCGAGGAGCGGCACCGCAGCGGACTGGACGCCCTCGCCGCCCAGTGCGCGCAGGCGTTGCGGGATCGGACGGCGCGCCCGGAACGCGCGGACGGCGACTCGTCTATCACCCTACCCGCCGGGTGCACGTGCGAGCTGTGCCAGAACCTCGACGCGTTCCTGCGCGACTCGGAGCGGACGACCCTGGAGTGGCCGCTCGCGCAGGCCCGGCGCCAGCACGTACATGCCCGGATCGACGCCGCCGAGCTCCCGGTCGGCCATGTCACCCAGCGCACGGGCCGCCCCTACACCCTGGTGCTCACCAAGACCTCACAGCTGTTCGCCAAGGAGCGCCGGGCACGCCGGCGCGACGAGAAGGACCTGGCCTGGCTGGTCAGGCACTGGGACGTCGGCGCGAGCACGTAGAGCGCCGTCATCCGGGGGCGGGCAGCGACCCGGTGCCGTGGCGCACCCGGCGCCGGCAGACTGCCAGGGTCGCGGCGTCCGAGTCGAGTCGCCAGTCCCGCTCCTTGTTGTCGTGGAAGAACACCACCTCGCGCAGCCGCGGGTAGCCCCTCAGCGTGAACAGGGCTTGGTACCAGGCGTTCTTGCGCGGTCCGGGCGCGCTGGCCACCTCCGCCAGGGTGACGGCGGCGGTGGGGTGCAGCCGGCACAACCGGCTGTACATGGGGCCGACCAGACCGGCAGGGGTCAGGCGAGGGGATCCGTCGGCACGCCACCCGATGTTGAAGCCGTCGATGCCGAGGGCGTCCACGTAGGCGGCCCCCGGCCAGTAGGCCTCCATCGGGCGGCCCTCGTCGAGGCTGCAGGGGCAGAACATCAGGCTGACGTTGCGGGCCCGCTGGGCCTTCATCACCGTGGCGATGCGTCGCCAGGCCCGTTTCCAGGTGTCGATCCCCGAGGTCGCCGTGCCGTGGGGGTTGTCCACGGACCACTGCTGGGAGGACAGGTTCATCTCGGCGAACGGGCGGAGCACCACCCTGCCCGGGTAGGTGGCCGCGCCGGCGGCGAAGTCGGCGATATAGCGATCCCACCTCCCGGCGGCGATGTCCGCCACCGGCACACCGACCGGCTCCCAGGAGATCATGAACTGGTAGGGCGGACGTGGTCCGGCCAGCTGCACCAACGAGTTCGCGAGGTGGGGAAGCCATCCCTCGGTCCAGTTGTCGTACCAGGAGATGATCGGTAGCCGGACGCCGAGCAGTCGCTCGGTGCTGCGGTGAGCGGCGGGCAGGTCCCGGCCCGGGGTCCACGCACCGAAGGTGACCCGGCCGGCGAGCCCCGGGGCGAGAGGCTCCCGGCCGAACGGCTCCGCCGACGCGGGCCACGCGGTCATGCCGGTGGTTGCGGCACCGGTGACGCCCACGGCCGCCAGGGCGAGCAGGTGCCGACGCGACAACCCCCCGAGCGCGGCCTCCGCGGGCCCACCGGACGCCGGGCCACCGGTGGGCTCAGGTGGGGCGAACCGACGTCTCACGACGTGACCGTCGTCCGAGCGGTCATGGACATGACCGCTTCGAACGCCTGTCATCCGAACGGGCCCCGACACCCCCCACCGGTCTCGCAGGCCACGGGGTGTCGTCCACCGTCGGCCGGACGCCGCGGCCGAGCCGCCCGATGTGCGGTCCGATGGTGGGGCCGAGTTCGGCAGCGAGTACGTCGTCCGGGGTCCGCGCGATCTGTTCGACGATCTCGACACCCAGGGCGGCCGGCCGCTGCCCGATCCGGGGGCCGACCCCCCACAGCTCGGTCGTCGGCCGGTGACCCATGTGCGGCAACCAGCTCTCCCGGGTGAGCCGGAACACCCCGCGCGGCTTGCCGAAGTCCGTGTCGTTCCTCGCCCGCACCAGGGTGTCGCCGACTCCGATGGAGCAGTGCAGCCCAGTGGCGGCGAGCACCTTGGCTTGGACGTCGCGGTCGGTCGCCTCGACGTCGTCGGTGTCCAGCCCGACGAAGGCCTCGTCCCAGCCAAGCACCTCCACCCTCGCCCCGGGGTAGGCCCGCAGGGTGGCCATCACCAGTCGACGTGAGAAGACGGTGGCCGACTCGATGCGCCGTCAGGGCCTGGTCGCTCGCCGGATCAAGCGCCGCACGGCCTGACCAGACAGGACAAGTCCTGGGCGCCGTTCCCGGACCTGCTCAAGCGGAAGCTCACCGCAGACCGTCCGAACGCCAGGTGGGTCGGCGACATCGCCCATCACTCGACGTGACTCTGCAACAGCCCGGCCAACCTCTCGACCTCAGCGACAGTGACGGTCAGCTCGGGGTGACGGATGACTCCCAGAGGGTCGAGTCCGCGGACTGAAGCGCGCAAGGAGATCAGGACGCCGCTCTTCCCGTTGGTCGCGAACGTCAAGCCCCGATCGGTGATTGCCAGACGCGCGGGGCCAGCGGTCTTCCAGAACGCATACGGCCCCGTCACCGAGGCATCGGTGATGTTGGCCAGCGGGGTTGACACCCGCCAGGGACCGAACTGAACCTCGAGATCCTGATCGCCCACGTCGACCCAGGCGGTTTCCGGCATGACGCCGAAGACACGGGCTGCTGGCCGATACGACCGCGCGAAGGCGAAGCGAAACCGCTCGACGTCGCTCACACGGCGATGCTACGTCGAGGCCCTGCTTGGGCGACGATCGGGTCAGGAGCCCGGCCTTCTCCAGCCGGTGCCGCGCCGGTAGACGGTACCGTCCGGCAGGTCGAAGACCTCCGGCGTCTCGCGCAGTACGACGTGGGCGACCTGCTGGCAGGCCGCGACGAGCTGAAGTCGGCGCAGCACTGTTCGTGGTCGCCATCGACTTCGCCCTACCCCGCTCGTGCGTCGCTGCCAGCGTGACGGGCGACATCGCCTGAGCCCCGGTCTGAGCTGAGCGCCTGTGGAGGACCACGTGACGTACGCGGTCGCCGTCCGGCACCCTCTTCCTGTCAGGCCGCTGATGAGTCGGCCCGAGCGCGTTCGCCCCGGCGGACCTGGCTCCCAGTCGGTGCGATGAGGCGAACAGTGACGGGTGGTGGCTGATGAAGGTCTTCGTATCGTCGACGTCCCGCGACCTGGCCGACCATAGGGCGGCCGCGATCCGTGCGCTGCGTCGACTCGGCCACGAGGTGGTCGCGATGGAGGAGTTCACCGCCGCGCCCGCCTTCCCCCTCGATCGGGTGCTCCGGTTGGTCCGCGAGTCGGACGCCTACGTGGTGATCGTGGCCTGGCGGTATGGCTTCGTCCCGGACGCGAGCCGGGCCGCGGCGCTGCCGACGGTTCCTGACGGCCGGGAGGCCGACCAGATCTCGATCACCGAGTGGGAGTACCTGGCGGCCCAGGAGTATCCGGGCGGTGCCAACCGGGTGCGGCCGGAGAGGGAGCCGGCTGAGCGGCCGATCCTGCCGTTCATCCTCGCCGAGAGCGCGCCGTGGCCGCCGCAGGAGATGGACGGGTTCAACCCCCACGCCACCGGTGACCCGGGCTCGCTGGATCGGATCCGGGCCTTCCGGGCCACCCTCACCTCCGACCACGTGGTCTCGTTCTTCAACCGGCCCGAGGACCTCGAGGCCTTGGTCGGCGCGGCCATCACCTCCGCCCGGCTGTCCCGCGGGGTGCAGGTCAACCGGATCCGGGTCGGCGACCCGGTACAGGGAGACCTGACGACGCCCGACTCCGACCACGCCGGTGGGCTCGTCGACGTGGTCGGCCGCTCAGGCACCGACAGCGTGGTGACGATCGACATTGCCACCACCTGGTGGTCCACTCGGCTGTACCTGCTCGCCTTCCTCCTCGACCGGCTGACCGGGGTCCGGCGTATCCTCGTCGTCGACCACGGAACGTTCGTCGGTCTGCTGCCGGTGGGCACCATCGTGCGGTTCGTCCCCTCGATCCACGAGCCGGTGACCAGGTTCGAGGCGGCCGCCACCGCCCGGCTGGATTCCGAGCCGGACGTGACGCGGGAGGCCGAGGCGCTGATCACGCTGTTCAAGTCCTGTTTCGCGTCCGGTCCAGGTGAACCGGGCCCGGGTGCCTCACCTGGCGCGGCGCAACAGGGGGCGACCGGCCGCGGAACCGGACGCCGCTCCCGCGCGACCTCGGTCGCGCCGTCGGACCCGGCGGCGACGATGGATCCGGCGGCGACGATGGGCCCGGTGGCGACGATGGAACAGGAAGCCCGGGCACGCGCGGCGGAGCACGCCGAGAAGCTGGACGTCACCGGCCGCAACCTGTCCCGATGGTTCCAGGACTCCATCATCACCAGCCCGATTCGCGTGGACAGCATCGACCACCTGCTGCCGATCGACCTGGTCCGGATCTTCGACTACCCAGGCGACTTCGTTCCGGTGATCACTCGACGCCGTGACGACGCCGGCCCGACAGGTTCCACATCGACCGAGCAGGAGCGTACGCACGTCATCGACAAGCCCGCGCTCAGCCTGCAACTCGCCCAGGCCTACGTCTCCGACCTCGTCAAAGAGGCGACGGGGTCGCCATGATCCCAGGCGCTAGCCTGTGGCGGACCCAGGTATCGAACGGCGCGGGCGTCGTGCCTCGGTAGTGCAGGCCACACGACTCTGCTTGAGCACAAGTTTGCCTCGAGCACCGTTATCGTCGAGGTGCCGGGTTGCCGAGTCGCACCGATGAGCGGTTGGACCTACTGGACCGTCCGCGACAGGTGAAGGGGCGGCGGCGGGGCGGCACTGCGGCCGCCTACCCGCCGCGTAGGAACTGCAGAACTGCGAGGACCCGCCGGTGTGATCGGTCGTCGGCGCCCAGGTCGAGCTTGGTGAAGATATTTCGGATGTGGCCTTCCACGGTCTTGGTGCTCAGGTGCAGCTCCTCGGCCAGCGCGGCGTTGGTCAGCCCCTGCGCCATCAGGTTGAGCACTTCGCGCTCGCGCTCGGTGAGCCGGTCGAGCGGGTCCTGGTGACGGCGCCGGGAGAAGAGCAGGCTGACGAGCTCGGAGTCGAGGACCACGTCGCCTCGGGCGATGCGTCGGACGTCGGTGGCGAACGCCGAGAGATCGGACACCCGGTCCTTGAGCAGGTAGCCCACCCCTCCGTCGAAGTCGGTCATCAGCCGCAGTGCGTGGTGGACCTCCATGTGCTGCGACAGCAGCAGGAGACCGACCCCGGGCGCGATCGCCCGGATCCGGGTCGCGGCGTCGAGGCCCTCGCCGGCGAAGTCGGGCGGCATACGCAGGTCGATCACGGCGACGTCTGGGGGGTCGCGGCGGACGAGGTCGACCAGCTCGTGGCCGTCACCGGCCTGCCCGACGACCTCGAAGCCCGACTCGGCCAGGATCCGGGCCAGTCCCTCGCGCAGCAGCAGGGCGTCGTCGGCGAGCATCACGCGCACTCGAGCACCGTCCTGATCGTGGTGCCGCCGTCGGCGGGACTGTCGACCTCGAGCTGCGCGCCCAGCGCGGCGAGCCGGTCGGCCAGCCCCTGCAGGCCACTGCCGGTCCCGGCGTGGGCGCCGCCGCTCCCGTCGTCGCTCACCGCCACCGTGAGGCGCCCGTCCGAATACTGCGCGGTGACGTCCACGGTCCTGGCCCCGGCATGCCGGGCGGCGTTGGTGATCGCCTCGCTGACCAGAAAGTACGCCGTCGCCTCGACCTCCGCGGGGAACCTGCGGCCCAGGGCGACGTGCAGCACGACCGGGACGGGTGACCGGTCGGTGAGGTTGGTCAGCGCGGCCTCGAGCCCATCGTGCGTCAGAACCGCCGGGCGTACTCCTCGGGCCATCGCGCGCAGCTCCGCTGTGGCGTCGAGCAGGATCCTGCGGGACTCCTCGGCCAGCCGGACCAACTCAGGGTCGCCCATCGCGGTGGCCCGGTCGGCCAGCCGGCCGAGCTCCATCCCCAGCGACACCAGGCGCCGCTGGGCGCCGTCGTGGAGGTCGCGCTCGATCCGCCGGCGGGCGGCGTCCTCGGCGGTGACGATCCGGCGCGCAGCGGCTCGCAGCTCGGCCGCCTGGTGGGCCACCTGGTCGAGCCGCGCTTGGTGGTCGATGACGAGCCCCGCCTGAGCGACCAGGTCGGTGAGGAGCTGCTGCTCGGTGGGCGACAACGGCCCGCCCGCCGGCCTGCGCAGCACTCATATGGCGTTAGGTGAGGTCAAGTGGGCGTGCTCCTCCCGTCCCCACGGGGTGCAGGGGGACGGGAGGAGTGCTGTGGGCCGGTGGGAGATCCAGGGTTGGGGTCGGCGGCCGACGCGCGGTCAAGACTCATATCCGCGGATTGGTTACCTGCATGACCGGGTGTTCATCGGGAGCGTGCCGCGGTCTAGGGATCGAGCATCAACCGGGGTTGGCTCGTAGTGCTCCCGCGGGTGCTCCTCGCGCTGCCCGCGCCGGTTCTCCCACCGGCCGGTCTGTGGGTCGGCGGTCCCGCTGTGTGTACGGGGCCGTGGTGGTCAGTCGCGCATGGTGGCCAGACTCCAACACCAGCCGGCCAGCTCACGTGCGACGGCGACGGCGATGACCGGGCCGGGCTTCTTGCGGGCCTCCAAGGTGAGCCAGCGGCGGCGTAGACGTCGGTCGGCGGCCAGGCCACGGGCCCGCACCGCCGGCGCCAATCCGGCCCGGCGCAGCGCCACGGCCTTGCCGGGGGTCCGGGGCAGCGGCCGGGCGTGCTGCCAGGCCGCCTCGACCAGCAGCCGACGGGCGTGCGTGTTTCCAGTCTTGGTGATCGACCCTTGGGACCGGCCGCCTCCGCTGGAGGACTCCGAGGGCACCAACCCCAGGTAGGCCCCGATCGAGGCACCGGTGAACCGGTCCCAGTCCCCGATCTCGACCGCCAACCCCAGCCCGGTCAAGGTCGCCACCCCGCGGATCGCCCCCAGGCGGGCCACGATCGGCGCCCACTGTGGCTGGGCCGCCACAGCCTCGATCGCCTCGTCCAACCGGTCCCGGCGAGCGGTGGTCGAGGCCACCGCGTCGAACGCCTCCTCGAACGCCACCCGGGTGCCGGGCAGGTCATCGAACCGCAGACCGCGTAGCCACCGTTCGTGCACACCGTTCCAGGTCTTCCCGCCGCCGTAGACGATCCCGTGGCGCAGCAACAACTTCGACAGCCGGTGCCTGGCGCGCATCAGATCACCACGCGCCGCTTCCCGAGCCCGGACCAGGTCCCGGGCATCCTCCTCGGCCACACTCGGCACCCGGATCCCGGTGATCTCCCCGATATGCAGCAACCTGGCCAGCCGCCGGGCATCACGCCGGTCGGTCTTGACCCGATCCCCCGGCGGGCGCTCCAGCTTCGAGGGCGCCACCACCTCACATCGGATCCCGGCCGCCGCGAACGCCCGCGCCAACCCGAACCCGGTGGGGCCGGCCTCGTACGTCACCGCCACCGAGCCCGGCAACGCCGCCACCCAGGCCAGCACCACCTCGCTGGCCGGGACCAGCCGGTCGCTGAACACCTGCCCCGTGGACCAGTCCACCGCCTCGGCCACCACCGACCAGGCATGAACATCCAGACCCACCGTCGTACGCTCGTCAGTGAGCATCCGGTGCCTCCTGTCATCTGCGGCACCACACCGGCGACGCCCGCATGCGCCCCGGTGGGCGTGACCCGCGCCCGTATGCCAGCCGAGGCGCCGGATGCCCCATCCGGCGAGATCACACCGCCGGCATCATCCGATCGTGGCAGCCCTTCGCTTGCCGATCACCCGTGTCAAGGCACGCCTTCCCGCCTTGACACGGGTGCCCGGCAAGCCGACCATCACCCATCGGATGACGCCGGAACGCCCAACCAGCCCGTCACGCCATACGGTCTAGGCGTCCAGCCAGCGTCGGAACGCCTCGACGGAGTAGGGGCGGCCGAGGAAGTCGGCGACCAGGTCGGCGGCGTCCTTGGACCCACCCGGGACCAGGACCGTTTCCCGGTAGCGGGCGGCCATGTCCGGTGCGAACAGGTCGTCCGGGTCGAAGGCGCTGAACAGGTCCTTGGCGATCACCCGGGACCACATGTACGTGTAGTAGCCGGAGCCGTACCCCTCCAGGTGCCCGAACGAGCAGGGGAAGTGGGTGCCGTCGATGAAGGGGAACAGCGAGTACCTGCTCTGCAGCTGCCGGGTGCGAGCGGTCAGGTCCGCGGGCTGCTCGACGTGCAAGACGTAGGACATGGCCGCGTAGAACATCTGGGTCCGGGCGTGATAGCCCTTGCCGAAGTCGTCGGCGCGCCGCATCCGGTCCACCAGCTCGGCCGGGATCGGTTCGCCCGCAGCGTCCTTGGCGAAGGTGCGCAGGACCTGTGGGTTCCAGGCCCACTCCTCGAGCATCTGGCTCGGGGCCTCCACGAAGTCCCACTCGGTGGCCACCCCGGAGAAGCGCGCCCAGGCGACGTGCCCGCCGAGCACGTGATGCACCAGGTGGCCGAACTCGTGGAACAGGGTGACCACCTCGCTGTGCTCCATGACGGTGCGGGAGAAGTTGCAGGCCAGCACCCCCTCGGGCAGCTGGCGCTCGGCGACCCCGTTGACCAGGTCGAACTGGGCGGCGTGCTTGAACTTGCCCTCGCGGGGGTGGAGGTCGAGGTAGATCCGGCCGATCCGCTCGCCGGGCGGCTGGTCGGTATCCGAACCGGTTGCGGAGGTGGCGCGGTGGACGTCGTAGGCATGTACCTCGTCGTCCCACACCACGACGTCGGTGGCGCGCAGATACCGCAGTCCGAACAGCCGCCCAGTGACCTCGAGCAGCCCGGCCCGCACCGCGGCGGGGTCGAAGTAGCGGCGGACTCCTCGGGCGTCGACGTCGTACTGCTCGCGGCGGACGGCCTCGGCGTAGTGGAGCAGGTCGGCGGCGTCGATCGTCTCGGCGTCCGGTCGGTCCCGGCGCAGCCGGTCGAGCAGGGTCCGGTGGTCCCGGCGCGCCGCGTCGAGCGAGGCCTCGGCGATCTCGTCGATGAAGGCCGGGATGGCCGCGCCGCGGCCGATCATCTTGACCTCGGCGTCGTAGTCGGCCCAGTCGGCGTGGCCGAGCAGCCCGGCCAGCTCGGCGCGCAGGGCGAAGAGCTCCTTCAGACGGGCGTCGTTGTCGGGCCAGCCCACGTTGAGTGTGGCGACGAGCAGGTCGCGGCGGACGGCGGCGTCCCGGCAGAAGGTCCGCACCGGTACGGCATCGGGGTAGTCGCTGGTGATCTCCACGAGCCCGTCGTCGCCGGGCGGATGGGCGTCCAGCCAGTCCTGGGGCATGCCGTCGAGGCGCTCGGGGGCGACCCGGATGCTGCGCACGTCGTCCCGGATCGTCCGGCTGAAGTCCTGGCCGACCGTGACCAGCCGCTCGTTGATCTCCCGGACCCGGTCGCGAGTCGCCGGGTCGAGGTCGACACCGGCCCGGCGGAAGTCGCGCAGGGTGTGCTCGAGCATCCGGTTCGCCTGCGCGTCCAGGCCGCCCGGGTCGAGCCCGGCGAGGACCCCGTACAGCTCGGGGTCCAAGGAGAGCTCGGTGACCAGCCGGTGCACCTCCTGGGTGGCCGCCTCGGCGCCCTCGCGCACGCTCTCCCGGGGGTGCAGCTCGCTGAACACCGACCCTAGCGAGGTGACCGCGGCGATCTCCACCTCGGCGTCGTTCCACAGCTCGAGGACGGCGCGTGCGCTCGCTCTCGTCGCGGGTGCCGCCCGGACCTGCTCGACCAGCCGGCGGGCCCGGGCGAGTCGGCGCTCGACCTGCTCGGTGAGCCAGGCCCCGGCGTCCTCGGGGCGCGGCAGGGCCACGGGGGTGCGTGAGGTGTCCACGCTGAGACTGTAAACAGCCTCGTCAGGCCCGGTACGGCGGGGTCGCCGTGCTGTCGGGCCAGTACCGCGGCATCACGAAGACATGCCGCCTGATGCAGCGGATCCGCGACATCGCCAGGCGCCCATGGGTACTCGCCAGGTTGCCCCAGTCCTCGTACTCCGCGACCGCCCCGCACTCGGGACATGTGCCCAGCACCCACTTCATGGTCCTGCCCCCCAATGCCTTCCTGATCTGCCCCTGATCTGCCCCGGTGAGTCCCCAGTGGTTCCCCGGCGCCGCCTTCGGGCCGGTCTCGCCGCGGGCCTTGTCACAGAGAGAGCAGCCGATGATGCAGGAAATACCGCCGGGCACCTACCCTGGCCCGGTGATCGTGGCCCTCGCCGACCGCGTCCCCTCCGTCGACCCCTCGGCCTGGGTGGCGTCGTCCGCCGCGGTGCTGGGCAGTGTCCGGCTCGGGGCCGAGGTGAGTGTCTGGTACTGCGCGGTGCTGCGCGGGGACACCGAGCAGATCGTGGTGGGCCCGGGCAGCAACCTCCAGGACGGCAGCGTGCTGCATGCCGACCCGGGCCAGCCCTGCGTGCTCGGTGCCGACGTCGTCGTCGGGCACCGCGCGGTCCTGCACGGCTGTCGGGTCGAGGACGAGGTGCTGGTCGGCATCGGCGCAGTGGTCATGAACGGCGCCGTGATCGGCTCCGGGTCCCTAATCGGCGCCGGGGCGCTGGTGCCGGAGGGCGTGGTGGTCCCGCCGCGGTCGCTGCTGCTGGGCGCTCCGGGCCGGGTGCGCCGGCAGACCACGGACGAGGAGGTGGCCGCCACCCGTCGCAATGCGGCGACCTACCGACGGTTGCGCCTGGCCCATGCCGCGGTCCAGGGCGAGGTTCATCCCTGACCGGAGACGGGCAACCGGCCGTCCTGACTCTGGACCGGCCGGCGATTCAGCCCTTACGGTGAGTTCCTGCCGGAATGAGGCTATCTGCCGGATACGCGTGGGTCGGGCTGACCACTCGGGACCGGCCGCTCGAGGAGGACGACGATGTCCCGACCCGTACGCGCCTGGACCCGTTCCCGCCGAAGCCCGGCGGTCCGGCGGTCGGCGGTCCGGCGGTCGGCGGTCCTGGCCGGGGCCCTGGCCACCGCCCTCGCCCTCACCCTGCCGACCGGCGCCGCCGCGGCGCCCCGGGCGAACGACAAGTCCCCGGTGGCGGTCGGTCGCGGCGGGGCCGTGGCGACGGTCGACCCCGACGCCAGCCGGGTCGGCATCGACGTGCTGCGCAAGGGCGGCAACGCGGTCGACGCCGCGGTCGCCGCCGCCGCGGCCCTCGGCGTGACCGAGCCGTACTCGGCCGGCATCGGCGGCGGCGGGTTCTTCGTCTACTACGACGCCAAGACCAAGACCGTGCACACCATCGACGGGCGCGAGACAGCGCCGGCGGCGATGCAGTCCACCGCGTTCGTCGTGGAGGGCACCACCACCCCGATCCCGTTCGCCGAAGCGGTCACCAGCGGGCTCGGCGTCGGCGTCCCCGGCACCCTGGCCACCTGGGAGACCGCCCTCGACGAGTGGGGGACCCTCTCCCTCAAGCAGGCGTTGAAGGGGGCCACCCAGGTGGCGCAGAAGGGTTTCGTGGTCGATGAGACCTTCCGGGAGCAGACCGCCGCCAACGCCGAGCGATTCTCCACCTTCCCGGCCACGCGCAAGCTGTTCCTGCCCGGCGGTGAACCGCCCGCAGTGGGCACCGTCTTCACGAACAAGGACCTGGCCGCCACCTACCGGCTGATCGCCCGGAAGGGCACGAAGCCGTTCTACCACGGCGGGATCGCCCGCGACATCGTCAAGACCGTCCAGGCACCGCCGGTCGACCCGGCGTCCACCAGGAACGTCCGGCCGGGCCTGATGACCAAGAAGGACCTGGCCCACTACACCGCGCCGCTCCGTGAGCCGACCCACGTCGGGTACCGCGGCCTTGATGTCTACGGAATGGCGCCGCCGTCCAGCGGTGGGTCGACGGTCGGTGAGGCGCTGAACATCCTCGAGCGCTTCCCGCTGTCCACGGTGGGCACCACCCAGGCGCTGCACCACTACCTGGAGGCCAGCGGTCTGGCTTTCGCCGACCGCAACCGGTACGTCGGCGACCCGGGCTACGTCGACGTGCCGCTGGCCGAGCTGCTCTCGGACCGCTTCGCCAAGGAGCGGGCGTGCCTGATCAAACCGGACGCCGTCCTGCCCCGCCCGATCGCCCCCGGCAGCCCGGACGGGGCCTACGACAAGCGCTGCCGCTCGGGCCGGTCGACCGCGAAAGTCGCTGACCACGAAGGGTTCTCGACGACACATCTGACCACCGCGGACAGGTGGGGCAATGTCGTGGCCTACACCCTGACCATCGAGCAGACCGGCGGCAGCGGGATCACCGTGCCCGGTCGCGGGTTCATCCTCAACAACGAGCTGACCGACTTCAACTTCACCGACGGACAGGGCGGCACCGACCCGAACCTGCCCGCGCCCGGCAAGCGTCCGCGCAGCTCGATGTCGCCGACGATCGTCCTGGACGGCGGCAAACCGCTGCTGGCGGTCGGCTCGCCCGGAGGCTCGACGATCATCACCACCGTGCTGCAGACCCTGGTCAACCGGATCGACCTGGGGATGAGCCTGCCCGACGCGATCGCGGCGCCGCGGGCCACCCAGCGCAACACCTCGTCCACGCTGGCCGAGGCCGGCTTCCCGACCACCGAGCTGGCCGCTCTCGGGCACAGCTTCAGCTCGATCGCCGAGATCGGCGCGGTGGCCGCGGTGGAGTTCACCGACGACGGCCGGCTGGTCGCTGCCGCCGAGCCCACCCGGCGCGGTGGCGGCAGCGCCATGGTGGTGAAGCCGGCGCGGTAGGCACCGCTGCCCGTCCGGCGATCCACGGGCCGGCGATCCACGAGCCGGCGATGCGGGCGGGCCGATCCGGGCCGTTACCGGCGCATCCAGGAGCGGGTGGGCGGTGCCACGGTGAGCGCGATCCCGGCCAGGCCCGTCACCGCCATCCCGAGCATCACCAGGCTCTGCCCAGTGCCCGTGGTCAGGCCCATCACCAGCATCGCGATGGTGGGCAGCAGGTGGGCGAGCAGTGAGGCGAAGAGCAGCGGCCCGCGGCGCCGCCGCACCGAGACCAACGCCAGGCCGAGCGCCGCCGCGGTGAGCGCGGCGAGCGCGGCGATCACCAGACCGATCACCAGGGCCAGACCTGCCCAGGTGTCACCACCCAGCCGGGCCGCGGCCAGGGCCGCCACCACGAGCCCCATCCCGGTGAGCACCATCGCGGCGGCGACCTCGACGACGAGCAGCCCGGACAGGATCCGCACGCTGGCCGGGCGCGGCGTGCTCACTCCAGGGTCCGGACCCATAGCTCGCCCTCCTGGCGGAACCCGACCCGGGTCAGGTAGCCGCGGTGAGTCGTGGTCTGCGGGGCGGCCAGCAGCCGACGGATGCCGTGCCGCGTGAACACCGACGCGCCGTCGCCGTACAGCCAGGAGCCGATCCGTGAGTCGCGGTAGGCCTCCATCACGTAGTCGAGGTCGAGGTGCAGGGCCGAGCCGGTCGCTCCGGCTGTTCCGTCCCGTCCGCTATGGCCGTCCTCGGTGACCCGGTGGCCCACCACGGCTCCCGCCGGCAGGTGGTCCCGGGTCAGCAGCAGGGCGAACGCGTCGGCCGGTAGTGCCTGGCCCTCGAGGCGGAAGTCTGGCTGGCTCTGGCGGATGTCCGCGGCGTGCGAGCGCAGGAAGTCGACCAGGAATGGTGCGTCGGCAGCGATCGGGAGTGCGTCGAGGTCGCGGCGACGGCCCAGCTCGCGGCGTAGGAAGTGCACGTTCAGGGCGGCGATTGCACCGTTGGTGAGGACGATCGGGATCGATGCGATGAGCAGTCCGTAGCCGACGAAGGTGAGCGACCCGACCAGGGAGACGGCCCGGAGCCGGACGACGCTGGTCATCGCCAGCGAGGTCACCACCAGCGCCGACGCCAGGTAGCCGACCAGCTCGACCGCCGAGAGCCACTCCACGCAGCGCATGGTAGGCGGCGCCGGGTCGTGGCCGGCAGCCACCGAACAGACCCGGAGAGGCGTCCATGGGTCCGTCGGGGTGGGATCGCCGTCGTTCCGGTCAGGCGCGCGGGCCCGGGCGCCGATGGGACTGGGGTCGACACCTGTGACTCCTATTCGTGGGGGACGTCTCGATGACGAACGACATGAACCGGCCCCAACAGCCGCTGCCGGCCGCCGGCGGATCCGGGGGGCAGCAGCACAATCCGTACGCTCCCCCGCAGCCGCAGTACGGGCAGCCGCAGCAGACACAGCCGCAGTACGGGCAGCCGCAGCAGGCACAGCCGCAGTACGGGCAGCCGCAGCAGGCACAGCCACGGGGCGAGCACCTGCGGGCAGCCGTGCCCGGTGCTGACGTCTTCCCCGCCCCGACTCCCGGCAGCCGTTCCGGCAGGCGGCGCCGGTCCACCGTGGCCCTGGTCGCGGGGGCGCTCGGGGTGGCCGGTATCGCCGCGGGCGCCTACGCGGTGGTCGGCGCCTGGAGCAACGGCGGCGAGCAGGCCGACGTCGCGCTGCCCGCCACGGCGGTGGCCGCCGCGACGTTCGACCTCGACCCGTCGCCGGCCCAGAAGGTGGACGCCCTGCGGTTCGCCGCGAAGTTCCCCCGGGGCAGGGCCCTGGACTGGGACTCGCCGGACAACAGCCCGCGCAGGGCCGTCTACGAGGAGCTGACCAAGGAGCTCACCCAGGCCCCGGCCTGGGACCAGGTGGACCCGTGGCTCGGTGACCGGGCCGGGATCGCCGTGCTGCCGCCGTCGGCCGCGGGCGCGCAGCCGTCGGCCGTGGTCGCGATCCAGGTCCGCGACCTGGACGCCGCGACGTCCAGCCTCTCCCAGCTGCGCACCGACGGCGGCAACCCCGTCGGTGTCGCCGGCAAGGACGGCTGGGTGCTGCTGGCCACGACCGAACCCGAGGCGCGGGCGGCGCTGAACGCCGCCCTCGCCGAGCCGCTGGCCGAGGCGCCCACCTATGCCGCCGATCTGGCAGCGCTCGGCGAGCAGGGCGTGGCCAGTGTGTGGGTCGACTACGCCCGGCTGTCCTCGACGGCGCTGTCCTCGACGGCGCTGTCCGTGGCGGGGGCGCCGCAGAACGTGGCCGGCATGGCCAGCGGCCACGGGGCGGCCACGCTGCGGTTCGCCGGCGACGACCTGGAGCTGGTCGGTTCCGTGCGCGGCCAGAAGCCCGAGCAGATGCCCGGAACGACCCCGGTCCGGCTCGACGCCCCCGAGGATGTGATCGCCGTGCTCGGCATCGCCGGGCTCGGTGACCTGGTCGCCGGCCAGTGGGACCAGCTCAGTACAACGGTCGGCCTGGGTCCACAGAGCCTCGGCGCGGTCGAGCAGCAGACCGGGCTGCGGTTGCCCGACGACCTGAAGGTGCTGCTCGGCGACCAGCTCCAGCTCGTGCTCGCCGGCACCAGGGACGCCCCCCAGATCGGCGTGCGGGTGGTCAGCTCAGCCCCCGACCTCGACCAGCGTCTGGGTGTGCTGTCCCGGGCCCTGGCCGCGGGGGGCCGACCGGTCGCCGAGCCCCGCCGCACCGACGACGGATACGTGCTCGACCTCACCGACGACCCCGCGCCCGGCCTGGCCGGCGGCGGCGGGTTGGCCGACAGTGCGGCGTTCACCGGCGCGGTGCCCGACGCCGCCTCGGCCCAGCTGGTGTTCTACCTCGACATGGCCAAGGTGACGTCGCTGGTCGGCGGCGACGCCATGTCGGCCGAGCGCCGGCAGACGGTCGAGGCGGTGCAGGGCATCGGGATGTCGGTGAGCCGGTCCGGGGACGACGTCAGCGACTTCCGGGTTCGACTGACCACTCGCTGACGGCCCATGGCACGCTCGGCGCCATGCCCGAAGGTCACACCCTGTTCGCGCTGGCTCGCGACCTGCACGAGGCGTTCGCCGGCACCCGGCCGCGGGTGACCAGCCCCCAGGGCCGGTTCGCCGAGGGCGCCGCGCTGCTGGACGGCCAGGAGGTCGTGCGGGCCGTCGCCCACGGCAAGCACCTGCTCGTCGAGTTCGGCAACGAGGCCTGGCTCAACGTGCACCTGGGCCTGATCGGCACGTTCCGGATCACCCGGTTCACCCGGCCGCTGCCCAGGCAGGACTGGGACGGGGTGCCGCACACCGGCGCGGTCCGACTGCGAATGGTCAACGAGCGCCAGGTCGCCGACCTACGCGGCCCGACCCGGTGTGTGGTGATCACAGCCGACGACGCCGCGGCCGTGCTCGGCCGGCTCGGTCCGGACCCGCTCAAGCCCGACGCCGACCCGGAGCGGGGCTGGGCCAGGCTGCACCGCAGCCGGCGCAGCCTCGCCGAGCTGCTCATGGACCAGACGGTGCTCGCCGGGGTCGGCAACGTCTACCGCTGTGAGGTGCTGTTCCGCTGCCGGCTCAACCCGTTCACATCCGGCGTGGACCTCAGACGCCGCAGCTGGCAGGCGATCTGGTCCGACCTGGTCGCGCTCATGCCCCTCGGCGTCGCCTCCGGGCGGATCATCACCGTCGCCGAACAGGTCGAGCTGGCCCAGGCCGAGCTGGACGAGACCGGCCGGGTCAGCCCGCCGGAGTGGATGTCGTACGTCTACAAGCGGGCCGGCCAGCCGTGCCGGATGTGCGGATCCCGGGTGCGCACCCAGGTGCTGGCCGGGCGCAACCTGTTCTGGTGCGGGCGCTGCCAGCGCCGCACCTAGGCAGCCCCGGCACATAGGGTCGCAGCGTGACTCAGCTGATCCCCCGGTCCGTCCTGTTCGGCAACCCCGACCACGTCTCGCCGTCCGTCTCCCCCGACGGGCGCTGGTTGGGCTGGGTGGCGCCCGCAGACGGCGTCCTCAACGTCTGGGTCGCCCCGCTGGACGGCTCGGCGCCGCCACGGGCGGTGACCCACGACCGCGACCGTGGGGTGCGCACCTACCTGTTCTGCCACGACGACCGGCACCTGCTGTACCTGCAGGACACCGGCGGGGACGAGAACTGGCGGATCTACCGGCTGGACGTCGCGGCGCTGCTCGCCGGCGAT
This sequence comes from uncultured Actinomycetota bacterium, assembly GCA_963724535.1. Lineage (GTDB taxonomy): Bacteria > Actinomycetota > Actinomycetes > Actinomycetales > Kineosporiaceae > JADJPO01. The sequence continues at coordinate 178,112 of CAVRVD010000015.1, read as the reverse complement.
CCCACCGACGACGTCGAACCGCACCTGGTCACCCCCGGCGACGGCATCCAGGCCCGGATCGCCGGTCACAACCGGTGGCATCGCACCACGGTTCTCATCGCCTTGAACGACCGCGTCCCGCAGCTGCACGACCTGCACACCCTCGACCTGACCACCGGAGAGCTGGACCTGCTCGCCGAGAACCCCGGGTACGTCGACTGGCTGCTGGACACCGACCTTGCCGTGCGCGGCGCGATGACCATGGGCGAGGACGGCTCGACCGCCGTGCTGCTGCGGCAGAGCAGCCCGGACGGCGAGGACGAGTACCTGCCCTACCTGACCTTCGGCCCCGAGGACTCGGCGAGCAGCGGAGCGCTCGGTTTCACCCGCAGCGGTGCGCTGCTGGTCCTGACCAGTGTCGACGGCAACGCGACCCGGTTGGAGCGACACGACCTGGCCACCGGCGCGCGGCGGGTGCTGGCCGCCGACGACCACTACGACATCGGCGGGGTGTGGCAGGACCCGCAGACCCTCGAGGTGCAGGCGGTCGAGGTGTTCGCCGATCGCCAGGAGATTCGGCTGCTGGACGACACGCTGGCCCCGCACCTGGACCGGCTGCGGCGGCTCGGCGACGGCGACCTGGGTATCGGCCGCCGGGAACGCTCGGGTCGATGGTGGGCGGTGTCGGTGGCGCCCAGCGACGGTCCGGTGCACTTCTGGCTGTACGACACGGCCGCATCCGACCCTGAGGCCGTTCTCCCGTCCGCCGGGGCGGCGGTGACCACCGGGGCGGCGCCGGACGCCGTCCAGTACCTGTTCCCGCACCGGGCCGACCTGGCGGAGCTGCCCGCCGGCACCCTCGCGCCGATGGAACCGTTCGCGTTCACCGCTCGCGACGGCCTGCAGATCCACGGCTACCTGACCTTCCCGCCGGGGCTGGACGGTGAGCAGCGACGTGGGCTGCCCGCCGTCGTCGACGTGCACGGCGGTCCGTGGGCGCGGGACACCTGGGGGTTCGACCCCGAGGCGCAGTGGCTGGCCAACCGTGGCTATGTCTGCGTGCAGGTGAACTTCCGTGGCTCGGTCGGCTACGGCAAGGACTTCCTCAACGCCGGGGACAAGCAGTGGGGTCGGGCGATGCAGGACGACCTGGCCGATGCTGTCGCCCACGTCGTCGAGCAGGGCTGGGTGGACGGCGAGCGGGTCGGCATCTACGGCGGCTCCTACGGCGGGTACGCGGTGCTCGCGGCCGCGGTCTTCACCCCGGAGCTGTTCCGGTGCGGGGTCGACCTGGTCGGTCCGTCGAACCTGCACACCCTGCTCGCGTCGGTGCCGGAGTACTGGAAACCGGTGCTGGCCATGATGTACCAGCGGGTCGGGCACCCGGACACGGACGCCGAGCTGCTGCGCCAGGCCTCACCGCTGACCCACGTGGCGGCCATCCGGATGCCGCTGCTCGTCGTCCAGGGCGCCAACGACCCGCGGGTGAAGCTGGCCGAGGCCGAGCAGATCGTCGCGGCCCTGCGGGAGAAGGGGTTGCCACACGAGTATCTCGTCTTCCCGGACGAGGGCCATGGTCTGGCCAAGCCCGAGAACCGGGAGCGGATGTACGCCGCCGCCGAGGTCTTCCTGGCCGAGCACCTCGGCGGCCGCGTGCAACCCTGACCCGTCCTCGCCCCGCGCCTGACCCACGCCGGGCCCCCCTCGTGGGCGCAACGTCACACAGCGCCGTCCCACGCCGCTGCGCGCTGATCGGACGACGGGGCTGACGAGCGCCGCCGTCCACGTAGCCAATGCCCGGAGGCCACCAGGGCGAAGCCGACGCCGAAGACGGCGAGGGCGACCAGCCCGTAGGAGAGCGGGAACCGACCCGTCCCGAACGCGGGGGACGTGCCGCCGCCGAGGGCGTCCAGCAGCAGGTACAGGGTCTGGAAGACGAAGGCCCACAGGTAGGCGACGGCATAGGCGGTGTTGGCAGCCAGCCGCGAGGTCAGGAAGTAGCCGAGCGGGAACGCCAGCAGCAGCGTGACGACGGCGATCATGGCCTGCTCCTCAGCTCAGGGCCGGCACGCCACGGCGCGAGGGCGAGAACATCAGCACGACGGCGGCGACCGTCAGCAGCACGCTGGCCGCGGTCAACAGCTTGATCCACACCGGAACGCCGACGAAGAAGGCCGGCAATGCCGTCAGCAGCACCAGGATCAGGCAGCCGGCGGCCACCCTGATCGCGGCCCGAGCTCCGGTGCGCCAGGCGATCACGACGGCGACCAGCCCGACCACGCCGAGGATCGAGTCGAGGATCAGGATCGCGATCGGTGGACCGACCTCGCCGGCCGGGGGCGCGGTGAGAACGCTCGGGATGTTGCTGAGGCTGATCAGCCCGGCCAGCGCCAGACCGACCTTCTGCTTGACGGACGTGGTGTTCATCGTGGGCTCCTCGAGGTCGAGAGTTCGTCGAGCGGTGACGGATCCACGGTCGCTGCGGCGCCCTTCCCGCCGGCAGGTGAGCGCCACCCGTCAAGGTTCCCGGACGCCCCGACGGAGCAGGGAGGTCTTTCCCGGGTAGGCCGGGAACCCCTCGGCGTCATGATGAGGGCGTGAGCGTTCGCATCGTGCTGGCCGACGACCACCCGGTGGTCCGCAACGGGCTGCGCGCCCTGATCGCGACCATCGACGGGTTGGACGTGGTCGGGGAGGCGGCGGACGGCGAAGGCGCGGTGCGGGAGGTCCAGCTGCAACACCCGGACGTCGCCCTGCTCGACGTCCGGATGCCCGGGCTGGACGGAGTGGAGGCGACCCGGCGGATCCGAGCCAGCACCCCGGGCACCGCCGTGCTGATGCTCACCATGTACGACGACGACGCCACGGTGTTCACCGCCATGCAGGCCGGGGCCCGCGGCTACCTGCTCAAGGGCGCCGAGCAGGAGGAGATCATCGGGGCGATCCGAGCGGTGGCCGCCGGTCAGGTGATCTTCGGTCCGGGGATCGCCGGGCGGGTACTCGGCTACTTCTCCGCGCCGCCGGTTGCGGCCACCGACCCGTTCCCGGAGCTCACTTCGCGGGAACGGGAGATCCTCGACCTGCTCGCCTCGGGTCTGCGCACGGCGGTGATCGCGCAGCGGCTCTTCCTGTCACCCAAGACCGTGAGCAACCACCTGACCAACGTGTTCGCGAAGCTGGAGGTCGCCGACCGGGCCGAGGCGATCATCCGGGCCCGGGAGCGCGGTTTGGGCCAGAGGCCGTGATCGCGCCCGTGGTACTGGTGACGCTGTCGGCGGTGGGTCTGGTACTGGCGGTCAGCGGGGCACTGCTCCTGATCCGACGGCTCTGGGTGAGCGGGTCGGGACTGCTCGGCTGCGGGGTCACCGTCGTGGTGGGCAGCCTGCTGGATGCCACGGGCCGCCCGGACGCGGCCACGCTCGTCCTGACCGCCGCGGGCGCGTTGCTCCTGCCGGTCGCCCTGAGCACCTATCCGCGCCCGGACTGGCAGCATCCGATCGACTTCGTCGCCCTCGCCACCATCATCGGGGCGGGGGCGCTCGCCACGGTCCGGTCGTCGAACGACGGCGTGGTCGGGGTGATGGGCATGGTGATCGGGCTGGTCCTGATCGCCCATACCTGGTGGCGGATCGAGCGGGCGACCGGCCCGCAACGGTGGACCCTGACCTGGATGGCGCTCGGTGCCGCTGTGCCCGCCCTGGTGACCGGACTGATCGTCTTCGTGGCGGCCACGACGACCGGGGCTGTCGTGGCGTTCGGGCTGTTCAGCGTGCTCGGCCCGGCGATGTACGTCGGCGTGGCCCGGCCGCAGGTGGTCGACGTACGGGCCCTGGTAGTGAACTGCGCGGTGTTCGCGGTCAGTGCGACGGTCTTCGTCGCCGGCTTCATGCTGGTGGCCTCGTTCGTGGAGATCCTCGCCGGGGCGACGCCGGCCGTGGGCACGCTCGCGGTGATCGGCATGCTGGCGGCGACCACTTTCCATCCGGTGCAGGTGATCCTGCGCGGGGTCGTCGACGAGCTGCTGTTCGGGCAGCGGCCCGACCCCCTGGGTGCGGCCAGCCACGTCGCCGGCCACATCGGCGACGACCCGCGGGCCGCGCTGCTCGCCGTCCGGCAGGCCCTGGTCCTGCCCTACGCGGCGGTGCGGTCCGGCGACGTCCTGTTGGCCGAGTCCGGGGTTGCCGTGACGCACACCCGGACCCTGCCACTGCGGTTGGGGGACAACGAGTTCGGCCGGCACGGCGAGCTCGTGGTCGGGCTGCGGCCGGGTGATCTGACGCTGTCGGAGGCCGACCAGAAGGTGCTGGCGCTCCTCGCTCCGCTGCTGGCGCAGACGCTCCGGGTCGCCATCATGGCCGCGGACCTGCAGAGTGCTCGGGAGGAGACGGTCAGCGCGTTGCAGGAGGAGCGCCGCCGGCTGCGTCGGGATCTGCACGACGGTCTCGGGCCCCGGCTGTCCGGGATCGCCTTCACCTCCGATGCCGCCCGAAACACGCTCCGCTCGGACCCCGACGGTGCGCAGGCGCTGCTGGCCGAGCTCCGGGCGGAGACCGGGCGGGCGATCGAGGAGATCCGCCGCCTGATCTACGCGATGCGACCGCCGGCACTGGACGAGCTCGGGCTGGTCGCAGCGCTGCGCAGCCAGGCCGTCGGGCTGCGCACCGCGAACGGTGAACCGCTGAGGGTGAGTGTCGCGGCCGCGCCGCTGCCCGAGCCGCTGCCGGCGGCGGTCGAGGTGGCGGCCTATCGGATCGTGACGGAGGCGCTGACCAATGTCGCTCGGCACAGCGGAAGCGACACCGCCGCCGTGTGGATCGGGCACGACCAGGACGCACTCGTCATCGAGATCGATGACCAGGGCGCCGGCGAGGGCCCATGGCGGCCCGGAGTGGGGCTGGCCTCGATGCGCGAACGGGCCACCGAGCTCGGTGGCACGCTGAGCGCCGATGGCGGCCGGCCAGGTGGGCGGGTCGTCGCGGTCCTGCCCATCATCGGGCTGCGGCGCTGAGCCGCACGTCGCATCTGCCCCCTCACCCGGCACCCTCGCCGATGCAGGGCCCGTCTCAGGCCGCCAGCCGTGGACCGAAGCTTGCATGGATGCCGGGCGAGTACATCACATGGTCCGGTGCACGAACACCGAGGTCGGCGAACCCGGCGGCGGCAAGAAGCTCGTCCTGTATCTCGACGACGACGGCGCTGCGCAGCGGCCAGGCGTCATGAGCATTCGGCCAGTAGCGTGTCCGACGGCGGTGGTCACTTAGGTGCAGACCCCATCGGGCGGTCAGGAAATGCTCCAGCGGCCCCGGCTCCATCGCGTCGCCGACCCTCACCGCGATACGAGACGAGGCGCCGCGCGGGCCCGGCCACCGGCGCCGGGTGGTGTACGAGATACGGGCGCCGGTTCGCCGGTAGCCCATCCGCGACCACATGTAGGGCAGCCGTGGTCCCCAGCGTGCGGCCACCACAGCCGCCAGGCGCGAGGCCTCCAGCGAGACGAAGACCACCCCGCGTCGTCCTGACCCGTCCACGGAGTACAGCCGGACGTTCGTCTCCAGGAACGAGCCGACGTACGGCAACGCGGGACCTCCCCAGATGCCGATGTGCCGCATCCGGAACGGGATCAGTCCGACGTAGGTGAGGCCACCGAAGCAGTCCGGGTGCACTCCGGCGGGCAGGTGGGCGCGCACCCGGTCGGGCTCGACTGCCCAATGCAGGAACGTCAGATCCGCCCACGTCTGGGTGAACACCGGTCGACCCACCGGGCGGGGCGGCAGCGGCGTGACGGGTTCGACCTGCACGCCGACCACCCTAGTTAGCTCCGCAGCTCGGCATCACCGGTCAGCGACCGAAGTCCTCGAAGACCTGGGTCAGCCGGATGGAGTTACCGGACGGGTCACGGAACCCGGCGTCGATGCCGTAGAGCTGACGTTCGGGCTTCTCGGTGAACTCGACGCCCCTGGCCGAGAGCTCCTCGTAGGACTTCTGGCAGTCCGCCGTGGTGAGGAACACCGTGCCGGCCATGCCCTTGCCCATCAGGACACGGATCTGTTGCGCGGTGGTCTCGTCGGCCATCGGCGAGCCCGGTACCGCCATCAGCACGATGGCGACGTCCTGGTCGGGCGGAGCCACGCTGAGCCAGCGGAAGTTGCCCAGCTCAGGAACGGTCACGTCGGAGCGGACCTCCATGCCGAGCTTGTCGACGTAGAAGGCCAGCGCCTCGTCCTGGTCGTGTACCCAGAGCTGGCAGTTCGCGATGCGGATCACGGTGTCTCCTTCGTCAGGGGTGGAGCCACCAGTTCTACGCCGCCGGCTCAGGTGGAGTCTTCTCGAAACGTCCGGACCCGGGGGCGGGCATAGGCGCGCACGACGCAGGCCGGCACCCGGGCGTGCACCGCCGCCGGCGGGAACGAGGCCCGGTAGGCCGTGGGGGTGGTGCCGAACATCCGCCGGAAGCTGGTCGTGAACGAGCCGACGCTGGTCAGCCCGACCGATAGGCAGACCTCCAGCACCGTCCAGTCCGTGGTCCGCAGCAACGCCGCAGCTCGTTCCAGCCGCCGGCTGAGCAGATACTGGTGCGGGGACTCACCGAAGGCCCGGCGGAACTCGGTGCTGAAGTGAGCCGGCGACAGCCGGGCGGCTGCGGCCAGGTCGGCCACCGTCAACGGATCGGCGTACCGGGCGTCCACAAGGTCTTTGGCCCGGAGCAGGTGCCGGCTGGCCGGCACCGGTTCGCGGCGACGGGCTGGAGCGCTCACCTCGCCGAGTCTGGCACGCGGTCGACGCCGGGACGACGGACGGCGAAGGCCACCGCGACCGTCACCGCCAGCACCAGCCAGCCGGTCCAGCCGAGCAGGCCGACGTGCGCGGCGTCCGGTGGCCGGTCGGCCGAGGCGATGAGGACCGCAAGCCCGGCGAAGGCGTTGATGAAGCCGTGTCCGATGGCGGCCGGCCAGACGCTGCCGGACACCAGTCGCAGCCAGCCGAGCAGCGCACCGGCCAGCACACAGAACACCACCATGAGCGCGAGCCCAAGGGGCGGCGACTGGTTCGGGTAGTTGTACCCGAGCAGGATCACCGGCGCGTGCCACAGCCCCCAGATCACTCCGCTCACCGCGATCGCCGGCCAGACCCCGAGCGGGCGCAGCGCGGGCAGCAGCCAGCCCCGCCACCCCCATTCCTCGCCCAGCGCCGGGACGACGTTGACCCAGCCGATCAGGAACGCCTGCACGACCTGCGCCGCGACCAGGGCGCCGAGCGGGATCGGCGGCTCCGCCACGCCGAGGTCGTCCAGGGCCGCCCGGAACCCGGAGAACTCCACCAGGTCGGGTCGGAACACCCCGACCGCGGTGGCGACCACCAGCGCGGTGACCACCAGCACGGGCGGCGCCAACCAGGCCAGGAGCCCCCAGCGCCACCAGGACCGGACGCCGCCCGGGGACCGCAGCCCGGTGTGCAGGAGGACGTCACGGCGTCCCGCAAAGTGCCTGCGGCGCAAGCCGAACACGACGACGGCGGTGGCCAGGCTGGGCGTGAACATCATCGCCGTGACGTAGAGCAGGGCGCCGGGGGTCTCCAGGCCGCGCCCGCTCAGCCACAGCGGCAGGGTCAGCAGCCAGGCGCCACCGAATGCGACGACGAGGAAGACCGCCACCGCGGTCAGATCCAGTCGGGCCGGCGCGGCGTCCGCGGTGCCAGGTGCGGCGGCAACGACCGGCTGCGCACCCCGAGTGGGCAGCGGGGGCGGGGTCGGCGAGGTGGTGTGCGCGGGCTCCGGTGTCATGGCGCACGCGTCTGGCTGGGGTCGAGCACGAACAGCCCGGCGATGCGCAGGTCGGGGTGGAAGGCGACCCGGCCGGTCATGTCGCCGGCCTCGAAGGCCAGTGGGACGTCGACCACCGTGTGCTCACCCATCCGCCGGGCGAACGGCTCGCCGCTGCGCTCGAAGGCGCCCACCATGGCCACGATCTGCGCCCAGGTGTCACCGAGCCCGGACGCCGTCAGGGCGGCGGCCATCTGGTCGTCGAAGTCGCGGTGCACGGCGTCCGAGTCGCCGCCGGCCAACTGTCCGAAGATCTCCACCGCGCGCTGGTCGGCGCCCGGTGTCGCGGTCGTGTCCATCGCGTTCCCCGTTCGTGGGTCGATCGGCCTGCCGAACCGCTGGAAGGCCGCTTGTCGGGTCGTGCCCAGCACGTCGCCGATGTCCTGCCAGGTGCACCCCGCGGCCCGGGCCTGGGCCACCGCGGCGGCCAGCACCCGGTCTGCCCGGTCGCGTACGGTCCGTGCCGCGGACACCCGGGCCATGGCGGCGACCCGGGGGTGCTCATCGTCGGCGCCGACCAACGCGGCGACCGAGGCGGCGAGCTCGGTGGTCGCGGTGGCCAGCTCGTCGCGTACCGCATCAGCCTGGGCGTCGAGTTCATCCGTCACAACGTAAACACTACGTTTACACGAGCTCTCGGGACTGTCAAGATGGCATTTACAGACTGGGCGGGTGTCCCGGCGTGATCGTCTGGTGCTGGTCGTCTGGGCTGGTCCCCGCAGCCCTACCGTTGCCCCATGCCCGCGACCCACCCGGAGCCCCGATGAGCGCGCCAGCTCGACCCCGCACCGCCGATCCCGACGACCTCGCCGACATCGACGCGGCGCTCAGTGACGAGGAGAAGGCGGTGCGCGGCGCCGTCCGGAAGGTCTGCGACGATCTGGTCGAGCCGCACATCGCCGACTGGTACGAGTGCGGCGACCTGCCCGCCGTGCGCGACCTGGCCCTGGAGTTCGGCAAGCTCGGCCTGCTCGGCATGCACCTGGACGGCTACGGCTGTGCCGGTATGAGCGCCGTCGACTACGGGCTGGCCTGCCTGGAGCTGGAGGCGAGTGACTCCGGCATCCGATCGCTGGTCTCGGTGCAGGGGTCGCTGGCCATGTTCGCGATCTGGCGGTTCGGCTCCGAGGAGCAGAAGGCCGAGTGGCTGCCCCGGATGGCCCGCGGCGAGGCGATCGGCTGCTTCGGGCTCACCGAGCCGGACGCCGGGTCGGACCCCGCCGCGATGCGCACCGCCGCCCGTCGCGACGGCGACGACTGGGTGCTCGACGGTGCCAAGATGTGGATCACCAACGGCTCCATCGCCGACATGGCGGTGGTCTGGGCCAATGCCGGGGCGGAGCACGGCGGCATCCGCGGGTTCGTCGTGCCGACGGACACACCGGGTTTCAGCACCCCGCTGATCAAACACAAGATGTCCCTGCGGGCCAGCGTGACCAGCGAGCTGGTGCTGGACGGCGTCCGGCTGCCCGCATCGGCGGTGCTGCCGGAGGCGAGGGGCCTCAAGGGCCCGCTGTCCTGCCTGAACGAGGCGCGGTACGGGATCGTCTGGGGTGCCGTGGGTGCGGCTCGGTCCTGCGTGCGTGCCGCACGCGGCTACGCCCTGCAGCGCGAGCAGTTCGGTCGCCCGATCGCCGGCTTCCAGCTCACCCAGGCCAAGCTCGCTGAGATGGCCGTCGAGCTGGTGGCCGGGCAGTTGCTCGCCCTGCACCTCGGCCGGCGCAAGGACGCCGTCGGCCTGCGCCCGGACCAGGTCAGCCTCGGCAAGTACAACAACGTCAGCAAGGCCCTGCAGATCGCCCGGACGGCGCGAACCATCCTCGGCGCCAACGGGATCAGCGGGGAGTACCCGGTGATGCGGCACGCCAACAACCTGGAGTCGGTGCTCACCTACGAGGGCACGGTCGAGATGCACACGCTGATGATCGGCCAGGCGTTGACCGGGATCCCGGCCTACCGCTGAGCCGGACACCCAGCTGTCGTCTGGGACTTGCACAATTTCTATGCATAACTATTATGTATCGAGTGCCTCCCACATCGGACATGCCTGACCACGCCAGCCGAGACGCCAGCCACGACGTCCGGCTGGACGCCCAGGGGCTGCGCGTCCTCGCCCACCCGCTCCGCGCGCGCCTGCTCACCCGGCTACGCACCACGGGCCCCTCGACCGCCACTGCCCTGGCCGCCGTGCTGGGCACCAACTCCGGCGCGACCAGCTACCACCTTCGCCGGCTCGCCGAGGTCGGTCTGGTGGTGGACACCGAGGAGGGCCGCGGCCGGGAGCGGATCTGGCGGGCCAGCTCTCACACCCATTCCTGGACGCCGAGCGAGTTCGCCGGGGATCCGGATGCCGAGGCCGCCCTGGACTGGCTGGACGGGTTCTACCTGGCCGCCTTCGCGGAGCGCTACGAGCGCTGGCTGGTCGTCAAGAGCGAGTGGTCCGCCGCCTGGCAGGACGGGTTCGGACTCGGAGACACCGCGCTGAGGCTCACTGCCGACGAGCTGGTGCACCTGCGCGAGGAGATCGAGGTCCTGGTCCAGCGCTACCGAACGGCCACCTCCGAGGCCGCGTCCGACTCGGCGATCGACGACGGGCGCCGCGAGGTCGCCCTCTACACGGTCGCCGTGCCCTCGGAGCCGACGCCATGACTGCCGGCAACGAGACCGCCCGCCCGGCGACCGCCCTCACCCCCGCCGCGGCCCGCCGGGTGCTGCTGACCCTGACCTGGACCCGCTGGCTGCCCACCGGCCTGATGATCGCGACATTGACCCTGTGGCAGCTCGACCGCGGACTGACCGTGGCCCAGGCCCTCACCGCGATGGCCTTCGGTGGTGCAGTGACCGTGCTGCTGGAGCTGCCGACCAGCGCCGTCGCCGACGGCACCGGTCGGCGCCGCATCTACCTGCTCGCCGCAGTCGCCAACGTCGCCGCGGGACTGGCATTCCTGATGGCCGGCTCGTTCCGGTCCTTCGCCGTCGCGGGCGTGCTGTTCGGCATCTTCCGGGCCCTGGACTCCGGTCCCCTCGAAGCGTGGTTCGTCGACACCGTGCATGCCCACGAGCCGGATGCCGACGTGGACGGACCCCTGGCCGCCCAAGGCAGCGCCCTGGGCGCGGCCATGGCCATCGGGGCCCTGTGCGCCGGCGCCCTGGTGTGGTGGCATCCGCTGCCGGCCGGATCCGCGCTGCTGCTGCCGATCGCAGTCCATGCGGTGCTCACCGCCGTTCACCTCATCGCCGCCCTGGTCCTGTTCCGTGAGCCGCCCCACTCACCGGTCGCCGCGGACGATGCGTCAGCCGAACCAGGCCGCCGCGCGCACCCGGTCGTGCAGTCGGCCGCACGGTCCTGGCGCGTGGTCCGGATCAGCGTGGCGCAGCTGCGCCTCGACCGGGTACTGCTCGCACTGTTGGCAGTCGAGGTCTGCTGGTCGATCAGCATGATCGTCTTCGAGCAGTTCCTGCCGATCCGCTTGGCCGAGCTGCTCGGCTCCCAGCAGCAGGCCGGCATCGTGGTCGGTCCGCTCACCGCAGCGGCATGGGGGGCCTTCGCCGCCGGGTCGGCCCTCGCCGGCCTGGTCGCGCGCCGGGTCGGGGTGGCGTGGACGGCGATCCTCGCCCGTGTGCTCAACGGTGCCGGCGCCGTCGCCATGGGGCTGGCTACCGGCAGCACCGCGCTGGCAGTGGCCTACCTGATGACCTACGCGCTGCACGGCTCGAACGGTCCGATGCATGCGGTGCTGCTGCATCGGCAGGCGGAGGCGGCGAACCGCTCGACGGTCTTGTCGCTGAACTCGCTGGTCGCGTTCGCCGCCTTCGCGGTCGCGGCGCCGGCGCTCGGCCTGATCGCCACCGAGATCTCCACCCCGGTCGCGATGGTGATCGGCGGGACGGTCGGGATCCTCGGCGCGGTGTTCTACCTGCCGGCGCGGCGGGCGGAGCGGTCAGTCGCTGCCGTCGGGTGAGGGCTGCGGCAAGGCGCTCATCGCCCCAGGGCCGGGCCGGCGGGTCGCCTGGCCGGTTCGGCGGATCCCGGTCGCGCTGTGCTGCGGGTCCCGGAGCGGCGATGATCGCCGGCATGACCTCACCGTTGATGCCATCGACGACTCCGCCGGTTCCGGCGCTGACCCACGACGTCCGCGGGCTCGCCGCGGCCTTCCTGGCCTCGGGCACCGCCCACCTGGTGCGCCCGCAGCTGTTCGGTCCGCTCATCCCGCCGCGGCTGCCGGCCCCCCGCGGGATCGTCTACGCCACCGGTGTCGCCGAGATCGCCTGCGGCGTGGGGCTGCTGTACCCGCGCACCCGACGCGTCGCGGGGTGGGCGAGTGCTGCGCTGCTGGTCGGCGTCTGGCCGGGCAACGTGCAGATGAGCCTCAACTCCGCTGCACACGCCCGGCGTCGGCGCGACACCTCGTCCCGGACCGCCTTCGTGGTGACCCTGGCCCGGCTGCCGATGCAGCTGCCGATGATCCGGACGGCACTGCGGGCGACCGGTCGGTGACCCGGCGGCACCGCGTCACTTGAGCAGGCGAGACAGCCTGCGGTCGGCCAGCACCTTGCCCCCGGTCTGGCAGGTGGCGCAGTACTGCAAGGAGGAGTCGGCGAAGGACACCTCGCGGACGACGTCCTGGCACACCGGGCACGGCTTCCCGGCCCGGCCGTGCACGCGCATCCCGGCCCGCTTGGCGTCCTTGAGCTCCTTGGCCGGTCTGCCCGCCGCTGCGGCCACCGCACCTGTGAGCACCTCGTGCAGCGCTGTGTGCAGCCGGTCGATGTCCTCCTCGCCCAGGCTCGCTGCGATCGCGAACGGCGACAGCCCCGCGGCGTGCAGCACCTCGTCGCTGTAGGCGTTGCCCACCCCGGCCAGCACCGACTGGTCCCGCAGCAGCCCCTTGACCTGCTGCCGCTTGCCGGCCAGCAGGGTGGCGAGGGCGTCACGATCGAAGCCGTCGGCCAGCGGGTCCGGGCCGAGCGAGGCGATGCCCGGCACCTCGGACGGTGATCGCACCACGTACACCGCCAGCTTCTTCTGAGTGCCACCCTCGGTGAGGTCGAACCCGGGCTGGGCGTCGTCGTCCAGGCCCGGGTCGGCGAGACGGACCCGCAGCGCGATCGGCCCCTTCCCGGGCCGGATCACGGTCTTCGGCATCATGTCCGACCAGCGCAACCACCCGGCCCGGGCCAGGTGGAAGACCAGGTGCAGCCCGCTGACGTCCAGGTCGATGAACTTGCCGTGCCGCTCGGCGGCGATGATCTCGAGCCCGGCCAAGGCGCTCGGCTGCGGGTCGTAGGTCTTCAGCACGTTGATGGTGCCGATCTCGAGGCCGGCGATCACTCGCCCCACGGCACGCGCACGCAGGAAACCGGCCAGGGCCTCGACCTCGGGCAGCTCAGGCATCGCACCAGTGTGCGCCTGTTCGGCCGGCAACGGCCCGGTGCGGCCGGGGATTCACCACAACCCTGCTTCGGCCGTCCAGATGCGGTTCAGCCAGCGGGTTGTGGTGAATCCCCGGCCATGACAAGCCGACGCATCAGCCGGTCCAGTTGGCCGGCCGGGTCGTCGGCCACCCCGCAGTGCACCGGCGAGACCTGGATGACGGTGCTGCGCGGCGCGGTGAGCCAGCCGAACCGCTCCCGTCGCGGTCGGTCGGGGTCGGCGCAGGCCCGGCGGAACCCCTCCAGGGCCGAGCGCACCACGTCGAGGTCCACGCCGGGGTCCAGCGCGCGCAGCCGCCCCTCGTCGAGGTGCACGCTGACCTCGAGGAAGTCCTTCCCCTGGCTGTACAGCAGGACCCCGACGTTGACGAACTCACCGCGCTCGACCCGGGGCACGGCCCGCAACACGGCGTACTCGAACGGCTCGCTGGTCTCACCCATCGCCGAACAGTCCCTCCTGCCACGCCCGGCCGTGGCCGAGCCGCGCCACCAGCTGGACGACATAGCGCTCGCGCCACTCGGGCGGCGTCCGCGCCGCGAGCCCCGACGCCACCCGAGCGCGGGCGTCCGAGCGGGCCGCGTTCATCGCGACGAGCCAGTCGTCCGGAACGGCGTCGAGCACCCCGGCCAGGACCTGCTCGTCCAACACGGCCGCGCAGGTGGCGTCGACGTCGGCCCAGGCCTCGGCGTCCAGCTGCGCGACCACGGGCCGCAGCACGTGCTTGGACAGGTCGTACCGGCGCACGGCCCAAGCCTGCGGGTCGGGCCAGGCGTGCTGGAAGACCAGAGCGCTGCCGTGGTCGATGGCCCACAACGCCCGGTGCCAGACCAACAGGTTCGGGTTGCGCCAGGTGCGGTCGACATTGCCGGTCGCCGCATCGAGCCAGAGCACCCGCGCGGCGTCTTCGGCCGGTGGGGTCCAGCCTCGCCCGTCGTAGGTCACCGACCCTGGCAGGAAGTCCAGACCGAGGTTGGCCCCGGCGCTGGCGCGCAGCAGGTCCTGCACCTCCTCGTCGGGTTCGCGCGGGGCGATCCGGGCGTCGAGGTCGACCACGACCAGCTCGGGCACGCGCACCCCGATCCGCCGTCCGATCTCCCCGACGACGACCTCGGCGACCAGGGTCGCCGTGCCCTGGCCCGCGCCGCGGAACTTGGCGACGTAGATGCCGTCGTCGTCGCCCTCGACCAGTGCCGGCAGCGACCCGCCCTCGCGCAGTGGCGTAACGTAGGTGGTGGCCCGAACCGAACGCAGGGCAGTGGGCACGGGCCGACTCTATGCACAGGACCGGGCTCGGCGAGACCTCGTCACTGCGCAGGGTCCTCCCCGCCAGCTGAGCCGAGGGCGACACGATGGATCATGAACTCGGCCCCGGCGAGCCCTGACCTCTCAAGAAAGTGACCGACGGTACGGTGCGTCGACGCTCACCGGGCGTTAGCCTCCGATGCGGGCCGCGACAACGATGGGCCCATTCGGGAACATAGCGTGACGAAGGGACGCCCTCGGATGCCTCACGAGCGCGCTGGACAACTGGCCGAGCCGAGTGACCTGATCGACGTCGCCCATCTGGTGACGGCCTACTACACGACCTGGCCCGACCTCGACGACCCCGCGCAGCGGGTTGCGTTCGGCACCTCGGGCCACCGCGGGTCCAGTCTGGCCGGGGCCTTCACCGAGGCACACATCGTCGCTACGACCCAGGCCATCTGCGACTACCGAGCCGCCCAGGGCGTCACCGGACCGCTGTTCGTCGGGCGGGACACCCACGGCCTGTCCGAGCCCGCCTGGGCCTCGGCCCTGGAGGTGCTGGCCGGCAACGGCGTCACCACCCTGATCGACGACCGCGACCGGTACACACCAACCCCGGCGGTCTCCCACGCGATCCTGCGCTACAACTCCGGTCGCCGTCCGGTCGAGGCCTCCGGCGCTCCCGAGGGCGCGCAGGCCGACGGCATCGTGGTCACCCCGTCACACAACCCACCGGCCGACGGCGGCTTCAAGTACAACCCGCCGCACGGCGGACCGGCCGACACCGACGCCACGAAGTGGATCGAGAACCGCGCCAACGAACTCATCGCGGCGGGGCTTGACGGCGTCCGTCGGGTGCCGCTGGCCCGGGCGCTGGCCGCTCAGACGACCTTCCGCTACGACTTCCTCGGTAGCTACGTCGACGACCTGCCGAGCGTGCTGAACCTCGACGCGATCCGGCAGGCCGGGGTGCGGATCGGCGCCGACCCGCTCGGCGGGGCCAGCGTCGACTACTGGGGGGAGATCGCGCAGCGGCACCGTCTGGACCTGACGGTGGTAAACCCACTGGTCGATGCCACGTGGCGGTTCATGACCCTGGACTGGGACGGCAAGATTCGGATGGACTGCTCCTCGCCGTCCGCGATGGCCTCGTTGATCGCGAACCGTGAGGCGTACCAGATCTCCACCGGCAACGACGCGGACGCCGACCGGCACGGCATCGTCACCCCGGACGGCGGGCTGATGAACCCCAACCACTTCCTCGCCGTCGCCATCGGCTACCTGTTCGGGCATCGGACGGCGTGGGGCGGGGACGTCGCGATCGGCAAGACCCTGGTCTCGTCGTCCATGATCGACCGGGTCGCGGCCGAACTCGGCCGGCGGCTGATCGAGGTGCCGGTCGGGTTCAAGTGGTTCGTTCCCGGCCTGCTTGACGGCTCGGTGGGCTTCGGCGGCGAGGAGAGCGCCGGGGCCTCGTTCCTGCGCCAGGACGGCACGGTGTGGACGACGGACAAGGACGGGATCCTTCTGGCTCTGCTGGCCAGCGAGATCCAGGCGGTCACCGGGACGTCGCCGAGCGAGCACTACGCGGCCCTGGCCGACCGGCACGGTGCGCCCGCCTACGCCCGGATCGACGCGGCGGCGACCAGGGAGCAGAAGGCGGTGCTGGCCAAGCTGTCTCCCGATCAGGTGAGCGCGACCGAGCTGGTCGGGGAGCCGATCACCGCCAAGCTCACCGAGGCCCCCGGCAACGACGCAGCGATCGGTGGGCTCAAGGTGACGACCGAGTCGGCCTGGTTCGCCGCCCGCCCCTCCGGTACCGAGGACGTGTACAAGATCTACGCAGAGTCGTTCCAGGGCGCCGATCACCTCGCCCGGGTTCAGGCGGCTGCCAAGGAGCTCGTGGACGGCGTGCTGGCCGGCTGAGGCGGCACCAGATCCTCGTCGAGGTGTGGAAGCGATTCAACGGCTGAGCGTCTCGACGATCGCCATCACCCGCGCCCGGACGACTCCTTCGGCCGGCGCCGGGTCGTGGCCGGCGATGTCCACCTCGACGTGGGGCACCGGCGGCCCGGTGTCGGGCTGGATCCGGGCCACATACTCCTCGAACATCGCCAGCTTGCCGGCGTCGCGAGGGTTGCCCCTGGCCTCGATCCGTCGCCTCAGCTCGGCCGGGGCGCAGCGCACCCAGACCAGCCGCACCGGTTCGCCGCCGAGTTCGGCGACCCAGGCCCACCAGCGCTGTGGGTCGCGGATCTGACCGGTGAAGGGAGCGTCCAGGACGACCGGGCAGCCGTTCCCGCGGATCTGTTGCGCCGCTGCCGTCAGGGCGGCGTACTCGTGCACCTTCACATGGTCGTCGTACCAGTCGCCCTCGCGTTCGCCGTGGTCGCGGCCGTGGGCGGCGAGCAGTGCTGCGACGAAGCCGTTGAAGAGGGTGTCCTTGTCCAGCACCGCCGCCGGTGGGTCGAGCCGGCCGGCCAGGACGGCGGCGACGGTCGACTTGCCGGCTCCCGGCGCCCCGGCGACCACCCACACAGCGGCCGGTGTGGCTCGGGGCCCTCGGTCCGCCTCGTCCTTCATGGCGTCAGTCTGGCCGACTCGCGGGTCGGGGCGGGTCGGCCGGTGCCGCCGAGTGCGCCAGGATGTCCTCATGGCCGACCTTCGACCGTTCCGCGCGCTGCGCCCCCGCGTCGACCTGGCCCGCCGGGTCGTCGCCCCGCCCTACGACGTGGTCGACGTGGACGAGGCCCGGGCCCTCGCCGAGGACAACCCGGACAGCTTCCTGCACGTCAGCCGCCCCGAGATCGACCTGCCGGACGGTACTCCCGCTGACAGCGAGGCCGTGCACTCGGCCGGTCGGGCCGCTCTGGACAACCTGGTCGCCCGGGGGGTGATGACCCTGGACACCGGGCCGTCCTACTCGGTGTACCGCCAGCGTCGCGGTGTTCACACCCAGACCGGCATCGTTGCCTGCGCCGGGGTCGACGACTACACCTGCGGTGTGATCCACACCCATGAGCAGACCCGTCCGGTCAAGGAAGACGACCGGGTCCGGCACGTCGAGGCGCTGGCAGCCCACGACGAGCCGGTCTTCCTGCTGGTGGCCCCGGGGGAGCCGGCCTGGAAGGCGCCGGCCGACCTGCTGGCCAGGGTCGTCGAGCGGACCCCGCTGGTCGAGCTGCGCACCGACGACGAGGTCGAGCACGTGGTGTGGCGTCTGGACGACCCGGCCGAGGTCAACGAGCTGCGGACGGCGTTGGCCGCCGTTCCTGAGCTGTACGTCGCCGACGGTCACCACCGCAGCGCCGCCGCCGCACGGGTGGCCGCCGCCCACGACGGCAGCGGGGAGTCCGACGCGTTCCTGGCCGTGGTCTTCCCGGGCGAGGAGCTGGCGATCCTGCCGTACAACCGGGTGGTCGCCGACCTGGGCGGGCGCGACCCACAGCAGTGGCTGGCCGACCTCGGCCCGGTCTTCGACGTCGAGCCCAGCGCTGAGCCGGTCGAGCCGGCGGCACGCGGGTTCGGCCTGTACCTCGCCGGGACCTGGTACCGGCTGCGGCTGCGGGACGGCGCGTTGGAACCTGCCCGGCTGGTCGACCCGGTCGCCCGCCTTGACGTCTCGCTGCTGCAGGACCTCGTGCTCGCCCCGCGCCTCGGCATCACCGATCCGCGCACCGACACCCGGATCTCCTTCGTCGGCGGGAGCCGGGGCACCGCGGAACTGGTGCGGCTGGTCGACTCCGGGCGCTGGGCGGCGGCGTTCTCGCTGCACCCGACCTCGGTCGAGGACCTGGTCGCGGTCGCCGGCACCGGCGTGGTCATGCCGCCCAAGTCGACCTGGTTCGAACCGAAGCTGCTCAGCGGGCTGTTCGTGCACCGCTTCAACGGCTGAAGCCGGGCCAGGGACACCGGTTGCCGGCGATGACCCACACCGCCACCCACCTGCGCCACGACGGGACCGCGCTGACCACCTCGTCCGTGGCTCCGCTGACTGCCACCCCGGTGGGCCGCGTCGTCCATCGGCAGGCCGTGGAGGCGCTGCAGGACAGCTACCGCGCCGTCCCGCCCGGCGCGCCGGTGCGGCTGGCCAAGCGCACGTCCAACCTGTTCCGGCCCCGCCGTGACATCGCGACCCCGGGCCTGGACGTGACCGGCCTGGGCTCGGTGGTCAGCATCGACGTTCAGGGCCGCACGGCCGATGTCCAGGGCATGTGCACCTACGAACGGCTGGTGGCCACCACCCTCGCCCAGGACCTCATGCCGCTGGTGGTGCCGCAGCTGCGCACGATCACCCTGGGCGGGGCGGTGACCGGCCTGGGCATCGAGTCCACCTCGTTCCGCAACGGCCTGCCGCACGAGTCCGTGCTCGAGCTCGACGTGCTGACCGGCGCGGGCGACCTGGTCACCGCCACACCGGACGGCGAGAACGCCGAGCTGTTCCGCGCGTTCCCGAACTCCTTCGGCAGCCTCGGCTACGCGGCCCGGCTGCGGATCGCCCTGGAGCGGGTGCAGCCGTACGTGCTGACCCGCAACGTCCGCTTCGACGACCTCGACGCGCTGCTGGAGGCAGTCGGCCAGATCGTGACCGAGCGCACCTGGACCTCGCGCGGCGGCAGCCCCGAGCCGGTCGACTTCCTGGACGGCGTGCTGTTCGGTGCCGATGAGGCCTACCTGGTCCTGGGCCGGTGGAGCAGCGAGCTGCCGCTCGGCACCGAGCTGTCCGACTACACCGGTCAGGACGTCTACTACCGATCGCTGTCCCGCCGGGCCAGTGACGCGCTCACTGTGCACGACTACTTGTGGCGTTGGGACACCGACTGGTTCTGGTGCTCCAAGGCCTTCGGTGCCCAGAACCCGGCCCTGCGCCGGGTGTGGCCGGCCAAGTGGCGTCGCAGCGACGTCTACCACCGCATCGTCGGCCTGGAGAACCGTTACCACCTGGCAGCCGCCCTCGACCGCCGCCGTGGCAGACCGGCCCGCGAACGCGTCATCCAGGACGTCGAGATCCCGCTGGAGCGCACCGCCGCCTTCCTGCGCTGGTACCTCGACCATGTGCCGATGACCCCGGTCTGGCTGTGCCCCCTGGTCGGACGGCAGACCTGGTCGTTGTACCCGCTCACCCCGGGGCGGACCTACGTCAACGTGGGATTCTGGGGCACGGTGCCGATCGAACCCGGCCGCAGCGACGGCGACGTGAACCGGCTGGTCGAGAGGAGCGTCGCCGAGCACGAGGGGCACAAGTCGCTGTACTCCGACGCCTACTACGACGAGGCCGACTTCTGGGCCAGCTACGGGGGAGCCGCCTATCAGCGGGTCAAGAAGCGCTACGACCCCGACCACCGACTGCCTGATCTGTACCAGAAGGTGGTCGCGCGGGCCTGACCCGCTGCGGCTGCTCGACGGATGGGGGCGTCCGACCCGCCGTCACCCGAGTGCTGGCTCAACCCCACCGCGATCCCGGCCGAGACCATCCTCGGACGCTCTGCGTGGGGGCGGGCAGGTCGTCGGAGGAGGCACGGTGGTGGGCTGCGATACCTCGGCACCGCCTAGCGGCCGCAGCGTACACATCGGGCGTCAGCCCATCTTCGACACCGCAGGGCGGCTGCACGCCTACGAGCTGCTGTTCCGTCGTGACTGTGCTGCCGTGGCGGCAGACGTCGGTCCCGACGCGGACCACGGCGACCGCGCCACCACCTCGACCATCCTGGCCGCCTTCTCCGGGTTCCCGGTCGCCGACCTGCTCGGTGGCCTGCCCGGCTTCGTCAACCTGACCCGCGCCTTCCTGGTGGGCGACCTGCCGGTGCCGTTCGACCCGGACCAGGCCGTGCTCGAGGTGCTCGAGTCGGTGCAGATCGACCAGAACGTCCTGAACGGCGTCCGGGGGCTGCACGAGGCCGGGTACCGGATCGCCCTGGACGACTTCGTCTGGACCCCGCTTTCGGACGCTCTGCTCGAGTTGGCCGAGATCGTCAAGATCGACGTGCTGACCCCCTGGGAGCAGGTGGTCGCCACCGTGCGGCGGTGCCGGGACGTGCGCGACGACGACCTGGTGATGCTCGCCGAACGGGTCGAGAACGAGGCGACCCGGCGGCGCTGCCTGGACACCGGGTTCGCGCTGTTCCAGGGTTACCACCTGGGTCGGCCACAGACCCTGACCGCGGAGACGCTCAGCTCCGACCGCCTGGTCGCCCTGCAGCTGCTCGGCCGGCTGTCCGCCGCCGACGTACAGCTGCGGGACGTCGAGAGCATCCTGCGAGTCGACCCCGGCCTGGTGCTGCAGCTGCTGCGGCTGGCCAACGCCAGCAGCAACGGGTTGAGCCGGACCATCACCTCGATCGGCGACGCGGTGGTGCTGCTCGGGCTGAACCGGCTCCGCTCGTGGATGGTGCTCCTGGCCGTGTCCGGTCTCGGCGCCCAGGTCAACCAGGCCTCCTCGGTCCTGGTCCGTGGCCGGACCTGCGAGGAGCTCGCCACGCGGCTCGACCGGCCCGACCTGGATTCGGACGCCGCCTTCATCGTCGGTCTTCTGGACGGCATCGCCGAGCTGATCGGCATCGGCCCCGCGGTGCTGCTCGGCGGGCTGCCTCCGCTGGCGACCGCGATCACCGACACCCTGACCGGGAAGATCACCCCGCTGCGGCAGCTGCTCGACGCCGTCCGCGGCTACCACCTGGACGACGACACCCTGCTGGCCCAGGCCGGCCTGCCCCGCGCACTGGTCACCGAGAGCTTCCTGGCGGCGCTGGCCTGGACCACCCAGACCATGGCCGCGGTTCAGGATGGTGCCCTCGACCCACCGTGAGCACGGCTCCAGGCCGGGGTCATTTGTCCGGTACCAAGGCCATGACCTGCGACGTAGAGTGTCGTCGCGCGTCTGTCGAGGCTCTGGCGTGCCGGGTTGGGTCACAGCCATCGCCGGCACTCCGCACGATGACCCTGGAGTGGCCCATGGCAGGATCCTTGACCACCTGGCGTACCGGACCCGGCGCCGACGAGCTCAAGTTGGCCGACATCGTCGACCTGCTGGCCGAGCGTCCGATCACCTTCCGGTTCAGCGCCTACGACGGTTCCCACACCGGTCCGGAGGGTGCCGGTGTGGGCATCCACATCAGCACCCCGCGCGGCGTGGCCTACCTGGTGACCGCCCCGGGGTCGCTGGGTATGGCCCGCGCGTACGTCTCCGGCGATCTGGACGTGGTCGGGGTGCACCCCGGCGACCCGTACCCGCTGCTCAGGGAGATGGGCACCGAGCTGCGCTGGCGACGTCCGGACCCGCCGACCGTCGCCCGGGTGACCCGGGCCCTGGGGATCAGCCGGCTCGTCCCCCCGGCCCCGCCGTCACAGGAGGCGCGACCGGACTGGCGGCGTCGGCTGCACGGCGTCCTGCACTCCAAGTCCCGCGACGCCGAGGCGATCCAGCACCACTACGACGTCTCCAACCGCTTCTACGAACTGGTGTTGGGACCGTCGATGACCTACACCTGTGCCTGCTACCCGACGAAGACGGCGAGCCTGGAGCAGGCCCAGGAGCACAAGTACGACCTCGTGGCCCGCAAGCTCGACCTCAAGCCCGGCATGCGGCTGCTGGACGTCGGCTGCGGCTGGGGCGGGATGGTCCGGCACGCCGCCACGAAGTACGGCGTGCGGGCGATCGGGGTGACGCTCAGCGGGGAGCAGGCGGCCTGGGCGCAGGCTGCGATCGAGCGGGAGGGACTGACCGACCTCGCCGAGGTGCGGCACGGCGACTACCGCGACGTCGCCGAGTCCGATTTCGACGCGGTGTCCTCGATCGGGCTGACCGAACACATCGGGGTGGCCAACTACCCGGCCTACTTCGCATTCCTGCGCTCGAAGCTGCGCCCCGGGGGGCGGCTGCTCAACCACTGCATCACCCGGCCGGACAACCGGCACACCCCGCGGGTCAAGCGGGGGTTCATCGACCGGTACGTCTTCCCGGATGGTGAGCTCACCGGAGTGGGCAGGATCAGCACCGAGATCCAGGACGCCGGGCTGGAGGTCCGTCACGTCGAGTCGTTGCGTGAGCACTACGCGATGACCTGTGCTGCCTGGTGCGCCAACCTGGTCGAGCAGTGGGACGAGTGCGTGGCCGAGGTGGGCCTGGCGGTGGCCAGGACCTGGGGGCTGTACCTGGCCGGGTCCCGACTGGGCTTCGAGACCGACCAGATCGAGCTGCACCAGGTGCTCGCGGTGCGCCGGCACGACGACGGCGCCTCGGACATGCCGCTGCGCCCGACCTGGGTCTCCTGACGCTCAGCCGGCGAGGGCGGCGGCGAAACAGGGGGCCAGAGGCAGCATCGGGACCAGGCAGGCCTGCACCGAGTGGTAGATGTCCGGGCGGCCGACCCAGGTCACGTGGGACGGCGTACCGTCCGGGTCGACCTCCATCTGCCAGCCGGGGCGCCCGTCCAGGAAATGGGCCCGGCAGTAGTCCCACACCCGCTGGTAGGCCTCGGCGAAGCGTTGCCGGCCGGTCACCCGGTGCAGCAGTGCCGCGGTCGCGATGGCCTCGCAGGCCACCCAGTGGAAGTGCTGGCTGACCACCGGCATGCCGTCCCAGTCGGTGGTATAGCACAGGCCGCCGTGCCCGTCGTCCCAGCCGTCGGCCATCGCCCGGTCGAACAGGCCGACCGCGGCCGGGCGCAGCCAGGGCGGCGCCCCCGTCCCGCCGTCCCCCGCCCGGCCGTCAGCGGTCAGAGAGGCCTCCAGATGCAGCAGCAGCCGCGCCCACTCCAGGCCATGTCCGGGGGTCACCCCGTAGGGACGGAAGGGGTGGGCGGGGGTGTCCCGGTTGTAGTCGGGCAGCTCGGACCAGTCGGCGTCGAAGTGCTCGGGTACCCGCCAGTCATGACCCCGGGCGCCGTGGTCGACCAACCGCTCGGCGATCCGCAGGGCCCGGCGGCGCCACAGCGAGTCGCCGGTCGCGTCCGCCGCGGCGAGGTAGGCCTCGACCGTGTGCATGTTCGCGTTGGCGCCGCGGTAGGGGTCGCAGGTGGTGAACCCGGCGTCCCACTCCTCCACCACCGCCCCAGCAGCGTCGTCCCAGAACCAGCCCTCGGAGGCGGCGAGCGCGTCGGCGAGCAGCTCGGCACCGCCGGGGCGGCCGGCCAGCGCCGCGCTGGCGCCGGCCAGTACCACGAAGGCGTGCCCATAGGCGCCCTTGGCGCCCCCCGGCTCGCGGGGGTCGGCCATCCAGCCGCCGTGGGTCGGGTCACGGTAGGCCTCGCGCAGGCCTTCGACCCCGTGGTCGACCAGCTGCGCGTCGCCGTCGCGGCCGAGCAGGTGTCCGAGGGCGAAGCAGTGAACCATCCGGGTCGTCACCCACAACGGCTGCCCGCGGGAGGGGTCCACGTGGCCCTCGCCGTCCAACCAGCCGAACCCGTCCGGCACCCGCGCGGCGCGGGCGCCGTCCAGCAGCCGGTCGACCTCACCGAGCAGCCAGGTCAGCGACGGGTCGGCGAGGGTGTCCACGTCGGTGGGGGGCAGGTGGCCGGGCAGGTGTGCGGACGGACCCATCGGTGCCTCTTCACGGTTGTGGGGTCAAGGGGTCGGGCGGGGGCAGCGGTGCCGCCGACCGGGTCCAGCGTGCCAGCACCCCGCTGTGACGTGCGGACTTGGGCTGGGCACGGAACGGGGCGCATGCTGGTCTTTGGGTGGTTTGTCCGAGACCATTCGGCGGCGGTGGTTCGTCCGTGACGGGACGGCTCTCGCCGGTTCGGGTGAATCGCAGAGGAAATCCGGCGCGGGTCCTATGTGCTCCGCGCGTCGAGCAGGTAGCGTCGGCGCCGGGTGACGGGAGGTTGTCCGTGAGTAACGGGTCGCCAGGCGACACGGCGATGTCGTCGACACAGCGCACCCCGCAGGCTCACGGTCCCGTCCCGCGGGCCGGCGTCCCGCGGGCTGCGCCGGCCGATCAGTCCGACCAGTCCGACCAGACGATCTGGCAGTACCCGTTGCATCTGGGCGCTGCGGTGACCGTCGAACGCATCGGCTCGGCCTTCACCTGCCGGCCGCAGCGGACCTTCGCCGCAGCGACCCCGGCCTGGGGTCTGTCCCAGAACGACCTGGCTGCTGCTCGGACCCTGGTCCACTCCAGGGCCACCGGCCGGTCGCCCGACGCCCCCTCCCGGTCCTCGTCGGCGGACGTGTCCCCGACCCGGGGGGCGGCCGACCTCGACGATGCGGCCCTGGCCGATCTTCCGGACGACGAGAACGGCATCGCGGAGGCGTTCGTCGATCTGCTCCGTCATGAGGTGATCCCGCCGGTCCCCGGGTTCCGTGTGGTCCGGCTGGTGCCGCCGCCTGAGGCCCGCGGCGAGCGCCCGGTGGACGATGACGCGATCTCCTCGGTCGTCGTCGGGGAGCGGGTCGTGGTGACCTGGGTCCGCCAGGTCACCGACGCCGACCACGAGGCGCCGCGCACCCTGGCCCACCTGGACGCCGTGGGGTACTTCGAGGTGCCGGAGACCCACGGCATGTTGCTGTGGACGACGCCGAGTGGCCGCGAGGTGCCGGTCGCCTGGGCGACCAGGTACCTCCCCCGGGCCAGAGACGGCTGGGACTGGTGCCTGGACCTCGCCCAGCGGGCGCTCGGGACGGCGCCCGCCGCGACCACCCCAGCGAGCGGCAACGACCCGTGGCAGAACGACTTCCCGGCCCGGCTCGGCCGCTGTGCCGCCAAGCTGCACCTGGCCCTGGCCACGCCGTCCGCGGTGCTCCCAGAGCCGACTGCGCAGGTCCCGGCCGACCTGGTGCGCGCCTGGCACAGCGCTGGCCGGCGGATGGTACGGGCTGCCGAGCAGGTCGCCCGGGACGGCAGGATCGAGGGCGTCGCCGATGTTCTGCTGCCACGACTTGGCCGGCTCGAGGCCGCCGTCGACGCCCTGCATGAGGTGGCTGAGGCCGCCGAGCAGCCGGACGGTCGTCCGGTGTGGATGCAACGGGTGCACGGCGACCTGCACGTGGGGCAGGTGCTGCGCTGGCCCGGGGGCCTGGCGGTCGTGGACTTCCACCCCAACCCGGTCGTGGAGATCGAGGGGTTGAGCGTCGGCCAGCCGTTGCAGCCGGCCGCGCGCGACCTTGCCCGCCTGCTGCGCAGCCTTGACCACGTGGCCCGGGTCGTCGACAAGGGCAGCGGGTTCGCCATGACCGATCGGGTCGACGCCTGGAGCCGAGCCGCCCGGGAGAGTCTCCTGGAGGCCTACCGCACCGAGGTCGTCTCAGCCGGCCGCAGCGAGCTGCTCGACGAGCGGCTGCTGCCCGCCTTCGAGGCCGAGCAGCTGTGCCGGGAGATCGTCTACGCCGCTGAGCACCTGCCGAGTTGGGTCTACGCTCCGCTCGGCGGCCTGTGGCAGACCTTCGACGTCGACCTGGACCGCGATGCCGAGCAGGGCGAGCCGGCGGCCGACGCGGGTGGTCCGCGCCGTGGCCGCCGGGCCAAGTCACCATCGGTCTGAACCCCGTCTCCTCGTTTTAGCCACGGATCGGGTCGTGGCCGAAGCGGTCGTTGCGGTGAGGTGCGCGTTTCACATCCTGTTCGATCGGCGATCCGTTCAGTTCTGAATCAGCGCCTATCGGTGGCAGATTTGTGGCTGAGAGGTCTTGTTTTGTCCGAAACGAGCACTTAATTTCACAGAAACAGAAGCCCGAATCGTTGGACAAGGTTGTCATGTATGCCACTGAACGCCACCAGCTGATCGTCGACGAGGCCCGCCGCAACGGCCGCGTCGAAGTGCTCGCCCTGGCCACCGAGCTCGAGGTGACCCCGGAGACGATCCGTCGCGACCTGTCCACCCTCGAGCGGTTGCGCCTGGTGCGCCGTACCCACGGCGGGGCGATCCCGGTCGAGCGGATCAGGTTCGAGCCCGACCTGGCCGACCGGGAGAGCCACAACGTCGAGCTGAAGCGGCGGATCGCCCAGGCGGGCCTGGCCCAGATGCCTGCCGAGGGTGCGGTACTGCTCGACGCCGGGTCCACGACGGCCCAGCTGGCGCACCTGATCCCGGCGGGCGTCGAGCTCACCGTCGTGACCAACGGCCTGTCGGTGGCGATGATCCTGGCCGGACGGCCCGGCATCACGTTGCACCAGGTCGGTGGTCGGATCCGGGGCCGCACGATGGCCGCGGTCGACGAGTGGGCGGTGGCCGCGCTGCGCGAGGTGATCGTCGACGTCGCCTTCCTCGGCACCAACGGCATCTCGGTGGCCCGGGGGCTGACCACGCCGGACCGGGACGAGGCGGCGGTCAAGCGGGTGATGCTCGAGTCCGCCCGCCGGCGGGTGCTGCTGGCCGACCACTCGAAGTTCGAGACCGATCATTTCGCCCGGTTCGGTCAGGTCGCCGACCTCGACGTGGTGGTCACCGACGACGGGCTGGACGAGGAGCTGGCGGCCGAGATCGCCGGCGCAGGACCTGAGGTGGTGCGCGCATGATCGTGACCCTGACCCCCAACCCCAGCCTTGACCGGACGCTGCAGATCGAGACCCTGCACCGGGGCGAGGTGCACCGGGCCACCGACAGTCGGGTCGACCCCGGCGGCAAGGGTGTCAACGTGTCCCGCGCCCTGGCCAGGAACGGCCTGGCCACCACCGCGGTCCTGCCACTGGGCGGACCGGACGGCGACCGTCTCGCCGAGCTGCTCGACGGGCTCGGGATCGGGGTTCGCGCCGTGCCGGTGGCCGGCGGCGTCCGTAGCAACATCACCCTGGCCGAGCCGGACGGGGTCACCACCAAGCTCAACGAGCCCGGCCCGATCCTGTCCGAGGCGGAGCAGAAGGCCTTGGTGGACGCCGTCCTCGCCCTCGCCGGGCCCGGCACCTGGGTGGTCGGCTCCGGCAGCCTGCCCGGCGGCCTGCCGCCGACTTTCTACGCCGACCTGGTCGTCCGGGTTCGGCCCGCCGGAGCCCGGGTGGTCGTCGACACCAGCGGTGCGGCGATGGCCGCGCTGCTCGGCTCCGACAGGGCACCGCCCGACCTGGTCAAGCCCAACCGCGAGGAGCTCGCCGAGGCCGTGGGGCGCCCGCTGCGCACCTTGGGAGACGTCGCCCGGGCCGCAAGAGAGCTGCGGGACAGGGGGATCGACACCGTGCTGGCCAGCCTGGGGGCGGACGGTGCGGTGCTGGTCACCGACGCGGCGACGCTGCACGGCGAGGCGCGGATCGCCGCGCCGGTCAGCACCGTCGGCGCCGGGGACGCCGCGCTGGCCGGCTACCTGTCCCGCGCGGCAGACGGCGAACCGCCGCGGGAATGCCTGGCCGCGGCGCTGGCCTGGGGAAGCGCCGCCACTGCTCTGCCGGGAAGCCGGATGCCGGCACCGGACGACGTCGCCGCGATCGCGGTGACGGTGCACGACCACCTCGAGAGCAATCGACTCCTGGAAGGGGAGAAGTGATGACTGCACTGATCACCGAGGACCTGGTCGTCCTCGACGTCACGGCGAACGACCGGCACGAGGTCAACCGGCTGCTGGCCGGCAAGCTCCGCGACGCCGGGCGGGTGACCGATCTGGACGGCTTCCTGGCGGACATCCGGGCCCGGGAGAAGCAGATGCCGACCGGCCTGCCCGGCGGGATCGGCATCCCGCACTGCCGTTCGGTGCACGTGGTCGAGCCCACCCTCGGCTTCGCCAGGGTCCCGGACGGCGTCGACTACGGCGCCGAGGACGGCGCGGCGAACCTGGTGTTCATGATCGCCGCGCCGGAAGGCGCCGGGTCGGAGCACCTGACCATCCTGGCCAAGCTGGCCCGTAAGCTGATCCACCCCTCGTTCCGGGAGTCGTTGCTTGCCGCGACCAGCCCGAGCGACGTGATCGACCTGGTTGCCAAGGAGGTCGGGTTGTGAAGTTCGTCGCCGTCACGTCATGTCCCACGGGTATCGCCCATACCTACATGGCCGCTGAGGCGCTCGAGCAGGCCGCTGCCGCAGAAGGCCACGAGATCGCTGTGGAGACCCAGGGTTCGGCTGGCTCGGACCCGTTGCCGCCGGAGGTGATCGCCGCCGCCGACGCGGTCATCTTCGGTGCCGACCTGGAGGTCCGCGACCGGCACCGGTTCGCCGGCAAGCCACTGGTCGACGTCGGGGTCAAGAAGGCCATCTCGAACGCGCCCGGCATCATCGAACAGGCCGTTGCGGCCGCCAAAGCCGGTGTGCCGGCCATGGTTGCGGCCGGCGCCGGCGCCGGCGGCGCGGCGCCGTCCGGCGGTCCCGCGCTGGCCTCCAAGGTGAGCACCGACGCCCGCAGCGCTACCAAGGTGCGGCAGTGGCTGATGACCGGGGTCAGCTACATGATCCCGTTCGTCGCCGCGGGCGGCATCCTGATCGCGCTGTCGTTCATGCTCGCGCAGACCGCCGTCGGCGAGCAGGGCGCGATCGAGGTCACCCAGATCCCCCTGACCGACCAGGTCGTGGACGGCCAGGTTGTCACCCAGGGCCTGGTCAACATCTTCGACCCCTTGTCCGGGATGCACTGGGCCGCACTGCTGTTCCAGATCGGCGTGGCCTCCTTCGGCTTCCTGGTGCCTGCCCTGGCCGGCTTCATCGGCTTCGCGATCGCTGACCGGCCCGGCATCGTGCCCGGCTTCGTCGGTGGCGCGCTGTCGGTGGCCATCGGCGCCGGCTTCCTCGGTGGTATCGCCGCCGGCCTGATCGGCGGCCTGATCGCGTTGTGGCTGGCCCGGCGCACGGTGCCCAAGGGCGTGCGCGGCGTGATGCCGGTCGTGGTGATCCCGTTGGTGTCTAGCCTGCTCACCGGGTTCGTCATGATCATCGTGCTCGGCCGGCCGCTGAAGGCGCTGTCCGACGGGCTGTCCGACTGGCTGAGCGGCATGAGCGGCACGAACGCGGTCATCCTCGGCGTCATCGTCGGCCTGATGATGGCCTTCGACATGGGCGGCCCGGTGAACAAGGTCGCCTACACCTTCGCCACCACCGGGCTGGCCGCGGCCGGCGCCGCCACCGACGCCCCTCAGCTCAAGGTGATGGCTGCGGTGATGGCCGCCGGGATGACCCCGCCGCTCGGCCTGGCCCTGGCCACCCGGCTGCGCAAGAGCCTGTTCACCGAGCCGGAGCGGGAGAACGGCAACGCCGCCTGGCTGCTCGGCGCCTCGTTCATCACCGAGGGCGCCATCCCGTTCGCCGCCGCTGACCCGCTCCGCGTGATCCCTTCGGGCATGGCCGGTTCGGCGATCACCGGCGGCATGGTGATGGCCTTCGGATCGACCCTGCGTGCCCCACACGGCGGGCTGTGGGTGACTCCGCTGATCGGCGGCATGATTCCCTACCTGATCGCCATCGTGGTCGGCACCGTGATCACCGCGGCCATGGTGATCGCCCTGAAGCAGATGAACGTCACCCGGCACCCGGAGACCGCGCAGGCCTTCGCCTGACCCGCCCCCTCAGACGGGCGCAACGTGACGTTGCGCCCCTCAGACGGGCGCAACGTCACACAACAGTCAGCGACATATCGTGCGTATCAGACATACTTCACATCGGAGTCACCATGCCCCAACGTCGTGTCACCGTCGCCTCGAGCGTCGGTCTGCATGCCCGTCCCGCCGCGCTGTTCACCCAGGCCGCCGCCAAGGCGCCGGTGCCGGTGACCATCGCCAAGCCCGATGAGGAGCCGGTCGACGCCAAGAGCATCCTCATGGTGCTCACCCTCGGCGTCGGCCACGGCGAGGAGGTCGTCCTGTCCGCCGAGGGAGACGGCGCCGAGGCGGCGCTGGAGGAGCTGGTCGCCCTGCTCGAGCAGGACCTCGACGCTCCCGAGTCCTCCGACGCACCCGCCGGGGCTGAGATGGCGTCCTCGACCACCAGCGAGCTAAGAGGTCTCGGGGTCAGCCCCGGCTCGGCGTCCGGACCCATCGCCCGGCTCGGTCTGCCACCCCGGCCCCCTGCCGACGAGCGGCCCGGCGATGACCCGCAGGTCGAGCTCGGCCGGGTCGCCAGGGCCTTGGACAAGGTCGCCGCGACTCTGGAGGAGCGGGCTGGCCAGGCGTCGGCCGAGGCCTCGGCCGTGCTCGGCGCCACTGCCTTGATGGCCCGCGATCCGGGGCTGGCGTCCTCGGTGAAGGCGCTGCTGGAGAAGGGCCAGGCCACGACACATGCCCTGGACGCCGCGGTCGAGGGCTTCTGCGACGTGCTGGCCGCGGCCGGCGGCTACATGGCCGAGCGGGTGACCGATCTGCGGGACGTCCGCGACCGGGCCCTGGCCATCCTGCTCGACGAGCCGATGCCGGGGGTCCCGCACCCCGGCCACCCGTACGTGCTGGTCGGGCAGGACCTCTCCCCGGCCGACACCGCCACGCTGGATCCCAGCGAGGTGCTGGCCATCGTCACCGAGCTGGGCGGACCGACCAGCCACACCGCGATCCTGGCCAAGGGGCTGGGACTGCCCGCCGTCGTCCAGCTGAGCGGGGCGATGGAGCTCGAGGAGGGGACCACGGTCATCGTCGACGGCTCGTCGGGCGTGGTCCTGGTGAACCCTGACGTGGCGACCGTGACGGACGCCCAGGCCCGTGCCGAGGCGCGCCGGCAGCTGACCGCCTCCGGCGTCGGCGGACCGGGGACGACGGCGGACGGGTTCGCCGTCCAGTTGCTGGTGAACATCGCCACCGTCGAGGACGCCCAGCGCGCCGGGCCGGTGGACAGCGAGGGCGTCGGGCTGTTCCGTACCGAGGGGCTCTACCTCGGACGGCGCAGCGCTCCGTCTGTGGCCGAGCAGGAGGCCACCTACCGGCAGGTGTTCGGCGCGTTCGCCGGTCGCAAGATCGTGGTGCGCACCCTGGACGCGGGGGCGGACAAGCCGCTCGCCTTCGTCGAGATGGGCGAGGAGGAGAATCCGGCGCTCGGCGTGCGGGGCTACCGGGTGTCCCGCCGCGAGCCGCAGCTGCTCACCACCCAGCTCGAGGCGCTCGGCAGGGCCGCCGCGGCGAGCGAGGCCACGGTCTGGGTGATGGCACCGATGATCTCGACGCCCGCCGAGGCGAAGGCCTTCGCGACCCTGGCCCGCTCGCACGGGTTGGCCACGGCCGGGGTGATGATCGAGGTACCGGCGGCGGCACTGCGTGCCACGAGTCTGTTCGAGCACGTGGACTTCGTCAGCCTGGGTACGAACGACCTTGCCCAGTACACCTTCGCCGCCGACCGGATGCAGGGTGAGCTGGCCGATCTGCTCGACCCGTGGCAGCCGGCGCTGCTCGACCTGATCGCATTGACCGGGTCGGCCGGGCAGGACGCGGGCAAGCCTGTCGGCGTCTGCGGTGAGGCGGGCGGTGATCCGCTGCTGGCCTGTGTGCTGGTCGGTCTCGGCGTCCGCAGCCTGTCCATGGCGCCGGGGCTGGTCGCCACCGTCCGGATGGTCCTCAGGGCGCACACCCTGGAGCGGTGCCGAGCGATGGCCGAGGCTGCCCGGGGCGCGCGCGACGCCGAGTCGGCTCGAGAGGTGGTGCGGGCCATGGCCGCCGAGTCGGTGCGGGCACTGCTCTGAGCGTCCGGTTCGGGGCCCGCGGGGTGACCGAGGACGAGAACGGGTGGAGCGGGTGCCAGTCGGTGGCCAGTGCCGGCGCAAGCGCGGGCAGAATCGGGGGATGCGAACCCTGCTGGTGCTGCGGCACGCCCAGACCGAGCCGACCCGCGCCGGACACCGTGACCGCGAGCGGCGCCTCACACCCGACGGGCGGGCGCAGGCCATGGCCCTCGGCGAGCACCTGCGCGGTGCGGGGGCAGCTGTCGACCTCGCCCTGTGCTCATCGGCCACCAGGGCCCAGCAGACCCTCGCGGCGCTGGGTCTCGGCTGCCCCACCGAGACCATGGATGCGCTGTACAACGCCGGAGCCGAGCAGATCTTGGAACGCGTCCGTGAGGTGCCGGACGAGGTGACCTTCCTGCTGCTGGTCGGCCATGCGCCGGGACTGCCCAGCCTGGCCCACGAGCTGGCCGACCCCGCGGGGTCCGTCCCCGAGGCCCTGGCTCTGCTGGACACCCGCTTTCCCGCGGGCACCCTGGCCACGCTGCGGGTCGACGAGCCGTGGTCGCAGCTCCGGAGGGCGTCCCTGACCTCTCTGCGCCTGCCCTGAGGGGTTGGACCCGTGCGCCGCTCAGCCGAACGGCGCCGACACCGAGTCGCGGTTTCAGCCGCTGCGCGCGCCCTCGCCGGTGCGGGTCGCCATCGAGGTCAGGAAGGCGTCGAGCTCCTCCAGTGGCAGCGGCCGGCAGATGCCGTACCCCTGGACGAGATCGCAGCCGAGTGCGCGCAGCTCCGCCTCGACCTCGTCGCTCTCGACACCCTCCGCCACGACCTGCATGCCGAGGTTGTGGCCCAGGTCGATGGCCGAGTTCACGATGACCCGGTCGTTTGCGCCCACCAACATCTCCGACACGAAACTGCGGTCGATCTTCAGCTCGGAGATCGGCAGGTGACGCAGGTTCACCATCGACGAGTAGCCGGTACCGAAGTCGTCGACGGAGATCTTGACGCCCAGCCGGTCGAGCTGCTCGAGCACGCTCTTGGTGCGGGACGAGTCGCCGATCATGGCGCCTTCGGTGATCTCGAGGGTGAGCAGCTGCGGCGGCACCCCCGCCTGTCGCAGCGCGACGTCGATGACTCGGGGAAGATCCTCGTTGACCAGGCTCTGCGCGCTCACGTTGACCGCGACGCCGATCTCCTGTCCGCGGTCCAACCAGTGCCGCACCGCGTCGAGCGCCTCGTCGAGCACACGCTGGGTCATCCGGGCGATCAGGCCTGCCTGCTCGGCCACCTGGACGAAGACATCGGGGGCGATTTCGCCGTGCACCGGATGCCGCCACCGCGCCAGCGCCTCGACGCTGTGCACGACGCGGCTGCGCAGATCCATCTGCGGCTGGAAGTAGACCGCGAGCGAGCCTTCGTGCAGAGCCTCGCGCAGATCGCCGAGCAGGGCCAGCCGCGCGGAGTCGCTCCCCTCGAACTCCGGGCGGAAGAGCGCGAACCGTTCGTGACATCGCTTCGCCTCGTACATCGCCATGTCGGCGCGCCGGAGCAGGGAGTCGCTGTCGGCACCGTGCTGCGGCGCCACTGCGATCCCGATGCTCCCGGCGATCGCGACGGTGGTGTCGTTCAGGGCGATCGGCTCCTCGAGCGCGTCGCTGATCGACTCGGCCAGCGCGACGACCTCGGCTTCCCGGTCGTGGGGGATGAACACTGCGAACTCGTCCCCACCGAAGCGTGCGGCGATCTCCGCATCCCCCAGGGCAGCTCGCAGCCGGGCGGTCACCTCGATGAGGAGCTGGTCCCCGGCATGGTGACCGAGGGTGTCATTGACCTCCTTGAACCGGTCGAGGTCGATCATCATCAGCGCGGCCGGCTGACCGGAGGCTCCCAGGTGCTGGCCCACCCAGGCGTCGAAGTAGGCGCGGTTGGGCAGGCCGGTCAGCCGGTCGTGGAGTGCCTTGTGCTGGATCTGCACGTGCAGCTGCCCCTTGCGCACGGCGACCGTCAGCTGCTGGCTGAGCGGACGGAGACGTTCGAGATCATGGCCGTCGAAGTGCTTGACTGCGCCCTGGCGGTCGGCGACCACGAGCAGGCCGATCGGCTCCTCCTCGTCGGCGAGGGGGGCGACCACCGCGTTGGCGAACCCCGCCTCGCACAGGGAGCGAGCGAGCCGGTCGTCCATGGCGCCGTCGACGGCGAAGAGATCCCCCGTGCGCAGGTCGCTGTGCCACAGGCCGTCGTCGGGACCCGCCGGGAGCACGTCGAGCAGGTCCCGGTTGCCCACGCCAGCCTCGACCATCCGTCCGGCCTCGTCGTAGACGACCAGCGCGACCGTGGCGGCTCGCAGGTGCCCGGAGATCTCGCGCACTGCGGTGTCGGCGATGTCAGTCAAATGGGTGGATCGACCGACCTGGCTGCTGAACGCGTGGATCTGGCTCAGGTCGACGAACCGGTGCATCAGCGATCCGTGCGACCGCAGCACCAGCCACACGAGCGGGGCGGGCAACACGAAGACGAGCACCAGCCACGGCTCGACCAGGTACGGGATGGTGGTCGATGCGCCGAGCACCGCGCCCGGCAGGTAGAACAAGTAGCTGTGGCTGAACTCCTTGCGGACTCGTTCCAGGAAGGAGCCCTCGAAGAACGCGATCGCGGTCGCGATGGTCACGCCGCCGGCGATGAGCCCGATCAGCAGGGCTGCCATGAGGTCGACCCACAGGATCGGTCCGACGCCGGCGCCCACATCGATCGCCGTCCAGTCGATCACTGCCCGGAACACCACCACGGCGACCACGGTCTCGACCGTGAACGCCGCGAGGTTCAACGCCAGCTTGAACGGTGGCGGCCGCCGCCAACGGATCAGCGCGATGGTCGCCGCAACCACCCTGACGAGCACCAGAACCAGCGGCGAGAGGGTGAGCAGCCCCAGGGCGAGCGGAATGTCGCTGGGCGAGAAGCTGACCGCCTCGTTGCGGGCCTCGACATGGAACACCAGTGGTTCGCTAATGATGAAGCCGACGAACACGACGGCGACGATCCAGATCCCATGATCGAACAGCGCCCCGGTGTGCCCGACCAGGCTGCCGGGTAGGCCGGCCAGGAGCAGCACAGCGGACCCGGCGGCCGAGATCGACAGCAGCCAGGACCTGCTCTGCGGCGATGCGAACGGCGTGCCCGCACCGGCCTGCCCGGTGACGGTCATCGGATCACGGTCTCCTCACGTCCGCGGTGCCGATGTGGTCGTCCCACTCCGGTCATGGTCATCCCCAGCTGGAGCCGGACCAGGTCGCGCCCATCCAGGTGCCGCCGCTCCAGGTGGCACCGGACCAGGTCTGGTTGGTCCACGCCGCCCGGGCGTCCGACGCGGCCCGCCACACACTCGGCGTCCAGTTCCCGCCGAACGCGGTCCGCTCGCCGGAGAGGTAGTCACCCGAGGTGCCCACGTAGAAGCTGCCCCGCGCGCCGTCCAAGTGCCCAACCCCGTCGACGGCGCGTGCGTCTGCACCGCCACTGCGCCCGGTGTCGGCGTCGCCAGCGCCGCCGCCAGGTCGATCCTGCCGTTACCGGTCTGGGTCGAGTTGCGCCCCAGGTACACCGCGGTGCTGGTCAGCAGGTACTTGACCTGGTCGGGGGTCAGCGACGGACGTTGCTGCAGCAGCAGCGCCGCGGCACCTGAGACCACCGCGGCCGCCTGAGACGTGCCCGAACCGCGCAGGTACCGAGTGCCCCCGCCGTCGACGCAGGTGGCCTGCGGGTAGGTGTCGGCCAGGTAGGAACCCGGCACCGTGGCACTCAACACGTTCATGCCGGGTGCGACCAGGTCGGGGTTGCGCACCCCGTCACCCGTCGAGGACCACGTCGTGACCTTGAACCCCGAGTCGTTGGCGGCCCCGACCGCGATGACGAACGGGTTGATGGCGGGGTTGCCCAGCCGCCTGATGCCGCGGCCGTCGTTGCCGCCGGCGACCACGACCACGATGCCGGCCTTCCACGCGTTCTCCACCGCGTGCGACAGCGGGTCGAGCACATAGCTCTGGCCCGCGTCGGTGTCGAACGCCAGGTTGAGCACCCGGACGTTGTGGCGGGCCCTGTTCTGCACCACCCAGTCGATCGCGGCGATCACCTGCGACACGTCGACCGTGCCGTCCCCGGTGCCGACCTTGACGTTGACCAGCTGCGCGTCCGGCGCGACACCGTCGCCGCCCGTCGCGCCCTGGGCGGCGATGATCGCGGCCATGTTGGTGCCGTGCCCGTGCAGGTCCCGGTGGCGCAGGTTGGCGTTGAGCGCGTCGAACGACAGGTCCGGCCCGTCGACCACCTTGCCGCTGCCCGCGAGCCCGGGCACCTGGTTGATCCCGGTGTCGATCACCGCCACGCCCACACCCGCACCGGTCAGGCCGGGCACCGCGCCCGCGCCGATCTGCTGGCGGATCTCGGTCAAGGAGGTCGTGGTGTATTCACCCAGCACGTCAGTGCAGTTCGCCGACCCTCCATTGCCCGGACCGCCGCTATTGCCCGGACCGTTGGCCACAGCGGGCACAGCGCCGCCGGCCGTCACCGCCAGCGAGGCGGCGAGCGCCATCACGGCGCGCCAGGACCTGACAGCCCGTGATCCTGCGCCATGGACATCAGCCTCGGGCGGCGGGGTCGCGATCGCCACGCGCCGCTGCGGGGTGGGGGCGACCTTGCCGTGCCGGCTCTGGCGCATGTGCTGCTCCTCCATGCCCAAGACGCCGGTTTCGCCACTGGCTCCCCCGGCAGCGAGGCGACCAGATTGCAGCCGCCGGGATCAACACCTCGTCTTCCTGGTCTTCCCGCAGTCGTACTAGGAACGTCGGAAGCCGGACGCCGCGGCTTGACTTCGCGGACCCGTACGGCCCAGAGGGAGTACGGCGCCGCATGCCATGCGCGGGCCCTGTCCCACCCCCCTTGGCTCGAAGCGAGCGCCGGTCACGACCAGCCGGCCGTGGTCCAGCTGGCCCCAGTCCAGGAGGCGCCGGTCCAGGAGGCGCCGGTCCAGGAGGCGCCGGTCCAGGAGGCGCCGGTCCAGGAGGCGCCGGTCCAGGAGGCGCCGGTCCAGGAGGCGCCGGTCCAGGAGGCGCCGGTCCAGGAGGCGCCGGTCCAGGAGGCGCCGGTCCAGGAGGCGCCGGTCCAGGAGGCGCCGGTCCAGGAGGCGCCGGTCCAGGTGGCGGTGCTGTCGCCGGCGGCGACCCAGGCGTGGGGGTTCCACGGCGTGCCCACGGCCGTGACCTCACCGGTGAGCAGTACGCCGTTGACGGTGACGTGCTGGGTACCGCGGGCGTCCTCGAGCGAGCCGAGTCCGGTGGAGCGGGCCCACGACTGCACCCCGTCGGGCGCGGACGTACGCGCGGCCTTCGCCACGTCGATGAGCCCCTGGCCCTCGAGCGCCTCGCCGTAGTACAGCGTCCTGGCGGTACCGCGCAACAGTGCCTTGACCTGGTCGGGGTTCAGGTCGGGACGGTGGTCGAGCAGCAGCGCGACGGCACCGGACACCACCGCGGCGGCCTGGGACGTGCCCGAGCCCCGGAACAGGGTGTCGCTGACATAGCCCTCGGGGTGCTCGGCGGCGACCCGGGAGCCGGGCACACGCAGGCTGTCGAGGTGCGCGCCGGGGGCGACCACGTCGGGCAGCCGGCCGGTGAAGCCGTCCTGCCAGTACTGCACCTTGCGGCCGTCGTCGCTGACCGAGAAGTAGTCCCCGGCACTGGCCCACTTGGGAATGACCAAACCGTGGTCGGTGGCCTCGGCTGCGGAGACGGCGATCACATAGGGGTCGAAGGCCGGGTTGACCATGCCCCCGGTGCCGTTGTTCCAGCCGTCGTTGCCCGACGCGGTGACCACGACGATGCCGTGCTCCCAGGCGCGTTCCACGGCGCGGGCCAGCGGGTCGACGCGGTAGTCCTGCGCGGAGTCGGTGCCGTAGGACAGGTTGATCACCCGGATGTTCAGACCGTCGGTGGCGCGGTGCTCCACCACCCAGTCGATCCCCGCGATCACCTGGGAGACGTCGACGGCGCCGGTGTTGTCACCGACCTTGACCGACACGATCCCGGCATCGGGGGCGACGCCGAGGAACTCCCCGGGCCGCTGCGCCGCCGTGGCGGGGTCGGCGCCCGGCTGGCGCCCGGCGATGATGCCGCTCATGTGGCTGCCGTGCCCGTGGGTGTCCAGGTAGGTGGCCTCCGGCACGCCGGCCTCGAAGGACAGGTCGACCCGGGCCACGACCTTGCCCTCGCCCGCCAGGGCGGGCACCGGCGCGACGCCGGTGTCGATGACCGCCACGTCCACGCCGTCCCCGGTGATCCCGGCCTGCCACAGCGGGCGGGCGTCGATCTGGTCGACCACGTTGTACATCGATCCCAACGCCGTCGCCGCGTCGTAGCCGCTCGTGCTGGTCGTGGCGGTGGCGGCGTCATTGCTGGTCGTGCTGGTCGTGCTGGCGCTGGTGGTCCTGGCGTTCTTCGTGGACTTCCCGTCGCCGTTGCCGCCGGGCGCCGCTGCGGCCGGGCCGGGGGCCAGCCCCACCCCCAGCCCCGCCAGGAGCAGCACCGCTACGCCTCGCCGCACGCCGCCGGACCGACTCGTCGTGGTCACGCTGTCCTCACTTCCGCGGTGCCGATGTGGTCGTCCCAGTCCGGTCATGGTCATCCCCAGCTGGAGCCGGACCAGGTCGCCCCGGACCAGGTGGCGCCACTCCAGGTCGCCCCGGACCAGGTGGCACCGGACCACGTCGCGCCGGACCACGTCGCGCCACTCCAGGTCGCCCCGGACCACGTCGCGCCACTCCAGGTCGCGCCACTCCAGGTCGCCCCGGACCAGGTGGCACCGGACCAGGTCGCGCCCATCCAGGTGCCGCCGCTCCAGGTGGCACCGGACCAGGTCTGGTTGGTCCACGCCGCCCGGGCGTCCGACGCGGCCCGCCACTCACTCGGCGTCCAGGTCCCGCCGAACGCGGTCCGCTCGCCGGACAGGTAGTCACCCGAGGTGCCCACGTAGAAGCTGCCCCGCGCGCCGTCCAAAGTGCCCAACCCCGTCGACGGCACATGCGTCTGCACCGCGACCACACCCGGGGTCGGCGCCGCCAGCGCGCCGACGAGGTTGACCAGACCGGATCCCTGCTGCGTCGCCGTCCGGCCGAGGTTGACCGCGGTGCTGGTGAGCAGGTATTCGACCTGGTCGGGGGTCAGAGAGGGACGCTGCTGCAGCAGCAGCGCCACCGCGCCGGACACGACGGCGGCGGCCTGGCTGGTCCCCGACCCGCGCAGCGACAGGCTGCCCGAGTTCTCGCACACCGCGGACGAGTAGGTGTCGACCAGGTAGGAACCCGGCACCGCGGCGCTCAACACGTTCATACCCGGTGCGACCAGGTCGGGGTTGCGCACCCCGTCACCGGTCGACGACCATGTCGGCACCTTCCACCCGTTGTGATCCTCGGCGGCGCCGACGGCGATGACGTACGGGTTGGTCGCGGGGTTGCCGAGCCGCTGGACGGCGCGGCCGTCGTTGCCGCCGGCGACCACGACCACGATGCCGGCCTTCCACGCGTTCTCCACCGCGTGCGACAGCGGGTCGAGCACATAGCTCTGGCCCGCGTCGGTGTCGAACGCCAGGTTGAGCACCCGGACGTTGTGGCGGGCCCTGTTCTGCACCACCCAGTCGATCGCGGCGATCACCTGCGACACGTCGACCGTGCCGTCCCCGGTGCCGACCTTGACGTTGACCAGCTGCGCGTCCGGCGCGACACCGTCGCCGCCCGTCGCGCCCTGGGCGGCGATGATCGCGGCCATGTTGGTGCCGTGCCCGTGCACGTCTCGGAAGCGCAGGTTGGCGTTGAGCGCGTCGAACGACAGGTCCGGCCCGTCGACCACCTTGTTGCGTCCGGTCAGGCCGCCGACCGGGTTGACACCGGTGTCGATCACCGCCACACCCACGCCGGCGCCCGTCAGGTTCGACGAGGAGGCGCCGACGGCCTGCCGGACGGAGGCCAGCGACGTGGTGGCCGAGTCCGACAGGACGCTGGTGCAGCTCTGTGCCGTCGACCCCCCTCCGCTGCTGGGCTTCGCGGCCAGGGCGGGTGCGGCACCTGCCGCAGCCGAGGCCAGTGACAACGCCAATGCCGTCAGCATCCGCACAGACCGTAGGCCGAGGACGCCACGCCGATCGGCGAACGTCCACGAGCCCCCAGCGTGAACCGGTGGGGACGTCGGTCGGGACGGTGGTGCCGGGGCGGCGGCCCGCCATCGGACGGCAAGCCTGTCTGTCTTGCGCATGTGCGACTCCTCATGCTCAAGACGCCGGTTTCGCCACTGGCTCCCCCGGCAGCGAGGCGACCAGATTGCAGCCGCCGGGATCAACACCTCGTCTTCCTGCAGTTGTGCAAGGAATGTCGGACCCAGGGCTGCCTGGCTTGACCCAGCCGTCTCCAGATGGCCCGTCCGGAGTACTCGCCGGATACCGGTCGCGCCTCAGGAGCGGGTGGGTCGTGGCCCACGGAGCGCGGGCAGGGTCCATGCTGGGGCGATGGCCCGCCTCTGCGACGTGCCGCTGACCATCGGCCTGATGCCCAGCGGCCCGACCGCCTCGATCCTCGACGTGCCCGGGGTGGGGGTCGGGCATGCCACGGTGTGGCGGGATGAACCGGATCCACCGGCAGGGCGGGGTATCGCCCGGACCGGGGTGAGCGTCGTCCTGCCCTGCGCCGACCCGTACCGCACCCCGTTGCCGGCCGGCGGGGCGGTGCTCAACGGGGCCGGAGAATGCACCGGGTTCCTGACCGCCGCGGAGTGGGGCCTGGTCGAGTCGCCGATCTTCCTCACCTCGACGATGCAGCTCGGCCGGGTCTACGACGCCGCCTGCGAGCTGATGCTCGCCGAGAACCCGGCCATCGCGCAGGACGTGGTCATCCCGGTGGTCGCCGAGTGCGACGACTCGCACCTGTCCGACGCCCGGGTGATGCAGGTGAACCGGGATGACGTGGCCGTGGCGCTGGGTCAGGCACGCGGCAGCATCGGATCGCCCGAGGCACCCGAGCAGGGCAGCGTCGGAGCCGGGACCGGGATGGTCTGCCTGGGGTTCAAGGGCGGCATCGGGACGGCGTCGCGCCGGGTCCCCACCGTTGAGGGGGAGTTCACCGTCGGGGTGCTGCTGTTGACCAACTTCGGCAACCGGGAACGGTTGACCGTCAACGGCGCGGTGCTCTCTGAGCGACTCGGGGACCTGGTCGTCCCGGAGGCCGCACCGCGTTCGCCGGAGGCCGGCTCGTGCATCGGGATCGTGCTCA
The DNA here is from genome assembly GCA_963724535.1 of uncultured Actinomycetota bacterium. Taxonomy (GTDB): domain Bacteria; phylum Actinomycetota; class Actinomycetes; order Actinomycetales; family Kineosporiaceae; genus JADJPO01. The sequence goes on along the minus strand of CAVRVD010000015.1, from coordinate 136,847 downwards.
CCGACGCCCCGGTGGACGCCGCGGGCTGCGCGCGACTGGCGCGGCGGGTCGGGCTCGGGCTGGCTCGGACCGGGAGCGTGGCCGCACACGGCAGCGGCGAGATCTTCCTGGCCGCCTCGACGGCCCTGGCGGCGCCCCGTGGCACGCGGTCGGAGCGCCCACCCCTGCCCGGCACCGAGCTCAACGGGCTCTTCGCCGCCGTGGTCGAGGCGAGTGAGGAGGCGGTGCTGGCCAGCCTGCTCGCCTCGGCCTCGGTGACCGGCAGGGGCGGACACGTCGTCCCGGGCCTGCCGGTCGAGGTCCTGCGCACCCTTGCGGCCCGGTGAGGCACCGGCCGAGAGGGCCGGCGGCCGGGAGCAGTTCGGGTCAGCCTGCGTCGGCGGGTCGGCGCTGCCCGATCTCCGGGGCGGTCAGGTAGTGCTCGATGACGGGTGCCAGCGCCGCGGCGAGCACCGGGGACGGCGTGTCCGCCAGCACCGGGACGCCGACGATGTGCCGGGCCATGGCCAGCCCGGCGACCTGGGACCCGAGCAGCGCGGCGCGTAGCTCGGGGTTGTCCCCGCCGAGGCGGCGGGCCATGGGAGTGAGCATGCGCTCCACGATGAGGGCGCGCATCATGAGCGCCGCGGCCTCCTCGGAGGCGGCGGCCCGGATCAGGCCCGTGATGGTCTGCTGGCCCTGGGTGGAGTCGAGGACGCCGAACAGGAAGCCGGCCACCCGCCGTCCGAGACCGTCGATCCCCGGGGCGAGCAGCCTCTCGAACGCCGGCTCGGGGTCGAAGGGCAGCTCGACCACCGAGACGAAGAGCTCCTGCTTGGACCCGAAGTAGTGGGTCACCAGGCGGGTGTCGACCCCCGCCTCGGCGGCGATGCCGCGCAGGGTGGTGCCGGGGTAGCCGAACTCGGCGAACTGGCGGCGGGCGGCCGCGGCGATCGCCTCGCGCGTGCCGCTACCGGCTGGACGGCGCCCACGCGCAGGTCGCCGACCCCGGCGAGCGGCCCGCCCGGCGGCCGGACCGTTGCCGCCGGCGGACGCGACGGCCGGGACGTCGGCAGGGATCTTGGCAGGGACGTCGGACGGGATCGTGTCGGTCCGGGCTCTCGGTCGTGCCGCCGCCATGACTCACCTCGCTGATATTTCCTCAGAAGGAGAATAACCCGGGCCGTCGGCCCGCAGACCTATACCCCCCTAGGTATAGGCTGCGGGCATGCTGGAGCGTCTGGAGCACTTCCCGGTGACTCTGTTCTCGTCCGAGATGGGGATCGGCGGCCTGGCTCTGGCGTGGCGTCGCGCCGTCCGCGTCTGGGACGTACCGGCCTGGACGACGCAGGTGCTGTTCTGGACGGCGCTCGTCGTCTTCGTCGTGGTCACCGCGCTGTACCTGGTCAAGTGGGTGGCGCACCCCGCGGCCGCGCGGGCCGAGCTGCGTCATCCGATCCGGATGACGTTCGCACCGACGACCACGATCGCGTTGCTCGTGCTGGCGACAGCAGGCCAGGACCTGGTGCCGGGGTTCGCGCGGGTGGCCTGGTGGGTGGGCGCAGTCGGCCATCTGGCGCTCACAGTGCTGGTGTTGACGGCGTGGTTCGGCCGGGCGGACATCGCGATCGGCCAGATGACCCCGGCCTGGTTCATCCCGATCGTGGGTAACGTCGTGACGCCGCTGGCGGCGCAGGAGATCGGGTCGGTCGAGCTGGCCTGGTTCGCCTACGGCGTGGGGATGGTGTTCTGGCTGGCCCTGCTGCCGCTGCTGCTTCACCGGCTGCTGCTGCATGAGGCTCCACTGCCGGCGAAGCTGCTGCCCACCCTGGCGATCTTCATCGCGCCGCCGTCGGTAGCGTTGCTGTCCTGGGGGTCACTGACGGGCAGCGTGGACGACGCGCTCGGCCGAATCCTGTACGCCGCCGCCATGATGTTCGTCGTCCTGCTGGTGGCGCAGATCGGCCGGCTGCACCGCATCCCCTTCGCGCTGCCGTACTGGGCCTACTCGTTCCCGCTGGCCGCGGCGTCGGCTGCCGCGATTGCCATGGCGGGGGCGAGGCCGCAGGCGATCTACGACTGGGTGGGGGTGGCGTTGCTGGCCGCGACCACCGTGCTGGTGGCTGTGGTCGGGGTGCTCACGCTGAGGGCGGCGTCCCGGGGTCAGATCCTGGTTCAGGAGGGTTGATCGCGGCCGAGCACTGGCCTTCGCACATGCACAACGGCACCACGTATACGAAACCGGGTCGACATCGACGACGCGCCTTGGCGGCAGCAGCTGAGTACTCGGCACCACCACCATGAAGGACACGGTCAACGCGGCCCTAGCGTTCGTCGTCCGGCGTCGGCGGCACTGGACTCGCTCTTCGACCAGCCGCTCGACTTCGGCGTGGGCTCGGACGTGACCCACGAGGCCATGCATCAGGCCCGTCGGTGACACGCCTCCGGCCCGGAGCTTCCTCATCGATACTCGCACGACACGGATCGACCGCCCGACGGTGCGTCGGGTCGTCACCCAGCTGATCGGCCGAGCTGGCGGCGACGCGCACGCTGACCTGAGGCGGTCCGGGTCGCGAGCCAGCTGAGGTCGAACGGATCGCAGCGTCAGCGCGCACGATCTCTGTGACGCTCGACGTGGCACGCTCGCGAGCTCGCGACGTGCAAGTGCTCATGGCGACAGGGGACTCCATCGGCCGCGGCGTCGCCCGACCGCCGCCGTCGCCGAACAGCACGGCGCCGCTGTGCTAGATCATGACGCCGACTTCGCGCACATGGCCTCGGTCACCGGTCTGCCGCATCGGTGGTAGTCCCCAAGGGCTGGATCGGCTGACTCACTCCCGCTGCGTCAGCGGACGGCGATGTCGAACTCCCCGTTGCAGACGCCTTGGATGAAGGCCTCCCACTCAGATGCCGTGAAGGTTAGGACCGGACTCCTGGGGTCCTTCGAGTCGCGGACTCGAACTGCCTCGCTCTTCGGATAGTGACCTCTACACAGTCACTGGTCTTACAGAACGAACTCTTCCGCCAAGTCGGGTCAGTGCGCTTGCACACCAGTACCAGCTCCTCGCTCGAACTTGGAGACCCAGATGAGGGCTGGCCACCGTTAGGTGCCCATGGATGTTCCCACTCCTTTCTCAGGGCATTGCCCGCTGCTGAATGGGCGCACACTATCGCCTGCTGCGCACGCGTGATATCGGCAACTGGCTTCTGTCGAATCACTGGCGTCTCGCGTCGCACAGCTACAGGCCAGGTGTCGCGAGCCCGTTGGTCTTGCAGTCTGTCCGCCTGCGGAAGCGCATGCGTCGCTACGTGCCGCGACTCCGCTGCCACCGATGTTATCACTGGACCTCTCCGGCAAGAACCCCGTGTCCGTCCGCCGCTGGCGAGTCTTCGCCGCCAGGCTGCCTCGGCGATTGCTCGGGCGACACGGGCTGCCGCTGATCGTCGGCGTGTGGCACGCTACCGACGATCAGATCTCGACGGCGGCTCCGTTCTCGGCTCTCGCTGCGCCGGTGCGGCGAGTCCCGCGAGAACTCCGCCTTGGCTCCGACGAGTCTGCGCCCTCCGGTCTTCTTCCGGCTCATCGTGCCTCGTCGTCCGGGCGGGACTTCGCTGCGGCCCGTCGGCCAGCCGAGCAGGATCCGCCGGTCGACCTCGCCGCCTCTTGACGAGCACTCAGTGGAGCCTCGCGCACGTCGCGTGAATGTCAACTCTCGGCGGCCCTTCAGGGTTCTTCGAGTCCCTAACTTGGACATCCCCGTCGACTGCGGCGCACCTCAACAGCTGGGTCGCCAGATGCAGTCCCCGCCACGGTGTTCCCCTAGCGCACCGGCCAGCTCGCTCCGATGCTCATTGCCCGCCACTCTGGGCGTGTGCCATTCGCGCCTTGCGTTCGGGTGCACATCGTCTCAACCGCGTGCTTCGCTGCCTATCGGGTGCGTCGGCGGCCTCGCGTCGCCACTGGTGCCTCACCACATCGCGGCGACACCGACCCACAGCGATCCCCAGTCTGGCTCGCTGGAGCATCGTTGCTCCTCTGCAGATCGTCGATCAAGACCGCCATCAGTCCGCTATCACGCCACCGACGAATCGTCGGCGGTAGCGAACGTTCTATCAGTTCCGTGAACCCCGTGCGGTAGAACGCTGCAATCTGTTGGAGTCCTTGATCAATCGGGAGCCTGCTGAGTGTTCCAGGTACACGATCCCCTCCTCCTCGCCCTCCTCAAGTTGAACGAGGATGAAGGCGCCGTGGACTGCGAAGCTGGCACCCTGGCTGAAGGGTAGTACCCGGATGTCAACGCCCTGCTGTATCAGCGAACAGAGATGCTGGAGCTGGCGCCGGTGAACGCCCGCTGAGCCTACACGTCGACGAGTCACAGCTTCGTCCACGATGAAATGATGATCGACAACCCCCCGCCATGCGTGATCTTGCCGCTCCCTGCGCAGCCGGAGTAGGCGTTCAACGTCGTTGACGGTTGGAGCGAAGGCCCCGTCGAGCAGGTGGCGCGCGTACTCAGAAGTCTGAAGCAGACCTGGCATGACAGCGTTCTGGTACTGGTCGAGCGCTGCGGCAGAAGCCTCATACCCGAAGAACTCCAGTCCTTCCTTGTCAACAAGATCGAGATATTCGCGCCAAGGCAGATCGAGCGGCCTGTCGAGCCATCTGACCAAGTCATCAACTCGATCGGCGATCCCATAGATCTGTGCGTAGGCGAGCGCATCCTTGGGCGTGATCCCCGTCTCCCCCAACTCCGCCCGTATCACCGTCGACAACGACACCCCGAGTGCGTCAGCCGCCTGTGCTTGAGTGAGCCCAGCCGCCTGTCGAGCCTGGGCCAGCTCCTTGCGGAGCCGCCGACGGAGCAGGAAGGCGTTGGGCGAGGGAGGGGGCGGAGGCGGCGGAGCCGAGCCAGTCATCACCAGTCCCCTCCGTCGTTGGAGCGGTTGCGTCACGCTGAGTGATTCGGTGAACGGCAGCATATCTGCGACATTGCACATTGATACCTCTCACACGCTCAACTACCCTGGAAACGTTATAGAAACGACGAAACGGCGCCCGGTCTGATGTCCGGACGCCGCTCGTGACTGACGGGTGTGGCAACACCCGCCGTCGTCCCGCACCGCTCCAGGGGATCTGAAGGGAGGGGACTCACATGTAAACCCTCAGACTATGACTCTTCCGTTGTTCGGGCCACCCCTCACCCGGTCGGGATTCCCCCTCCGGCCTCGCCCGAGTGGTCAGGCAGGTCTCGGCGCTCCCACAAGGTCACGCGCCGATCCTCGCCTCACTGATCCGCCACTCAACATCACCACGCCCCCAGAAGGGGTGATTGACATGGCCCTGTTCATGGCCGTCTTCCTAGCGGTTCTGATGATCGTCTACTGGCGCGAAGCGATCGTCCTGATCGCAGTGCTCCTGCTGGCACTGATCCTGCTCGGCCTCATCACAGTCGTCGACAACATCGGTTCCCGGTCCGGCGAGTCCACAGCGAAGGCTGATCCGGACCAGGTCACCATCACAGTGATCAGCTGACGGGGGGTGGCCCGGAGGCCTTGTGCTCCGGGCCACCGCATCCAAGATCACCGCGAGAGGGAGCCTCTCCCCAGCGAATGGGACAAGACCCGCCCACGACGTGATCACGGCGCCGGCAGCAGCCCCCGCTCCATCGCCACCGTCACGGCCCGGGTCCGATCGTCAACCCCCAGCTTGGCGAACACCCGCAGCAGGTGGGTCTTCACCGTCGCCTCCCCGATGTGCAGCACCCGGCCGATCTCGACGTTCGACCGTCCCCGCGCCACCTCGGCCAGCACCTGAAGCTCCCGCGGCGTCAACGACTCCGCCACCGGCGCGCGCATTCGCGACACCAGCCGCGCCGCCACCCCCGGAGCCAGCACCGTCTCCCCACGCGCCGCCGCCCGCACCGCCTCGACCAGCTGCAGCCGCGGCGTGTCCTTGAGCAGGTACCCCGTCGCCCCCGCCTCCACCGCCCGCACGATGTCGCCGTCGGTGTCATACGTGGTCAGCACCAGCACCCTGGTCGCCGGGTGCTCGGCCACGATCCGAGCCGTGGCGCCCGCGCCGTCCAGCCGTGGCATCCGCAGGTCCATCAGGACCACGTCAGGTGCCAACGCCGCAACGCGGACCAGCGCCTCCTCGCCGTCCCCGGCCTCGCCGACGACGTCCAGGTCGTCCTCGACGTCGAGCATCCCGACCAGCCCGGACCGCACCACCGGATGGTCGTCGACCACCAGCACCGAGATCGTCACGACGCCTCCGCCTCAGCCTGCGCGGCGGGCACCTGGACCACGACCCGGGTGCCGCGACCGACGGCACTGTCCACCTCGACCTGGCCGCCGACGTCACCGACCCGAGCCCGCATCCCTGACAGTCCGTAGCCCTCGGGCTCGGACGTCGCGAAGCCCACTCCGTCGTCGGCCACCTCGACCCGGGCCTCGTCCTCGTCGGCGATCAGCCGGACCAGGACCGACCTCGCCCGGGCGTGCCGGTGCACGTTCGCCAGAGCCTCCTGGACGGCGCGCAACAACACCACCTCCTGGTCCCGGCTGACCCCGGTCAGCGAGCCCGAAACCTCGACCTCCACCCGGGCGCCGGTGCGCTCGGCGAACCGGTCGGTCAGGCGCCGCACCGCATCCGCGAGCGTCGAGCCATCCAGATCGACCGGGCTGAATGCGGCCACCAGGGCCCGCGCCTCGGCCAGGTTCTCCCGCGCCACTGCTTCGATGTCCGCCAGCCGGCCCAGCTCCCGCCGGGTGGACGGCGAGCCCCCGGACCCGTTCTGTGACAGCGCCTTGACCAGGCCTGCCTGCGCCGCCTGGCTCAGCATGACGATGCTGGTGAACCCCTGCGCCAGGGTGTCGTGGATCTCTCGGGCCATCCGCTCCCGCTCAGCCATCACACCTTGTGTGTGGTGCGCGCTCGCCAGCTCGTCCCGGGTGTGCTGGAGCTGGGCGATCAGGGCGGCGCGCTGGCTGCTCTGCTCGATCACGCGGCTGATCCAGAACCCGAGCAGGATGCTGAACAGCAACGTGACGAGCATCTGCGGGACGACGTTGCGCAGCACGTCATCGTTCCAGTCCAGGTGCACCCCGATGCCCACGATCGCCACCACGGCCAGGGTGGTGCACGCCGCCATGCCCCAGCGCAGCGTCGGCGTTAACATCCAGACCTGCGGGAAAACGATGAACAACAGCATGGTCAGTGCCGGCTCGATCGTGCAGGCCAGACCGACCACCGCGATCGCCAGCACCAGATAGGCCCAGCCGGACGGCCCTCGGCAGGCCGCCGGGTCCTGCATCATCACCCCGAGCGCGTAGGCAACAGCCAGGACGACGAGTAGGCCGCCGATCTGCCAGCGCTCGGCGGTGACGAGCGCGGTCGACACCACCGTGAACACCGCGGCGACCCCGACCATCAGCCAGAACGCCACGTGCCAACCGACCAGCATCCGCTCCCACACGTCTGTACCGGCTGCCGTGCGCGCCGCCGGTCGGTCGGTGCTGCCGATGGGGGCGCCGTTCACGTCGGCGGTCGAGGGCGGCATCTGTTCATGATGCCGCCGCCAGAGCGTCCGTGCCGAGGTCACCCAGCGTCTCGCCGCAGCCAGCGGAAGGTGCGGGTGGACACCAGCAGCCCCACCACCGTCCAGACGACGAGCACCGCGAACCCGGTGCCCAACTGCCACGAGCCGGCCGGTTCCTGGGCCGCGAACTCCTGCGGCAGGAAGACCGAGCGCATGCCCTGCGCCATCCACTTCAGCGGGAACACTGAGGCGATGTTCTGCATCCACGTCGGCAGCTCGCTGTACAGGAAGTAGACCCCGGAGATGAACATCAGCACGATGACCACCGGGCTGACCACGGCGGCGGCGCTGCGCCCGGACCGGGGCACCGACGAGAAGGCGATCCCGAGCACCGTCCCAGCTGCGGCGCCCACGACGAAGATGCCCAGGAACCGGCCCCACAGCTCGGCGGTGTTGGGAAGATCCAGCCCGAAGGCGGCAGCGCCGATGACCAGCAGGATCATGGTCTGGATGACGGCGGTCACCAGGACGAGCCCGATCTTGCCGAGGAAGTAGGCCATCGGTGGCATCGGCGTGCCCCGCAACCGCTTCAGGGTCCCGTCGTCCCGCTCCACGGCGATCGAGATGGCCAGGGACTGGAAGCTCGACATCACCACGCCGGAGGCGATCATGCCGGCGGCGAAGTACTGGGTGAAGGACACCCCGCCGCCCAGGTCGCCGGAGAACACCGAGCCGAAGATGAGCAGCATCACGATCGGGAAGGCGAAGGTGAACACCACGCTGTCGCGCTCCCGGAAGAACTGCCTGAGCTCCAGCCGGATCCGGGCCAGACCCAGGGCGAGGGCCGAGCTGCGTTGTGTGGCGAAGCCTTGTGTCGTCGTCGTGCTCATCGTGCACCTCCCAGTGCAGCCTCGACGGTCGGCTCTATCGACGCCTCGGCCGCACCGTCGATCATGGACAGATAGATGTCCTCCAGCGAGGGCCGGGCGACGCGCAGCCTCGGCACCTCGCCACCGAATCGCTGGCTCAGCTCGGTGACCAGAGCGGTCGGAGTTGAGGTGACCTGTTCGCGCTGCTCGCCGTCCGGCTCGGTCCACTGCACCCGGACCCGGTGGGCGTCGGAGCCCCCGAAGTTCACGGGGGTGTCGACGGCCACCAGCCGTCCGGCCCGGATCACGCCCACCCGGTCGGCGAGCTGCTCGGCCTCGTCGAGGTAGTGGGTGGTGAGCAGGATGGTGGTGCCGTCGGTGGTCAGGTCACGGATCAGCGACCAGAACGAGCGCCGGGCCTGCGGGTCGAACCCGGTGGTGGGCTCGTCGAGGAACAGCAGCTCGGGGTCGCCGACGATCCCGAGCGCGACGTCGAGCCGGCGTCGCTGACCGCCGGACAACGCCCGAACCCTGGCCGCGCGGCGTTCGTCCAACCCGACAGAGGTGATCACCTGGTCGGGGTCGCGCGGTGCCGGGTAGTACAGAGCGAAGTGGTGCACCAGCTCCTCGACCGTCAGCTCGGGGTTCTCCTGGGTGGTCTGCAACACGATGCCGATCCGCGAGCGCCACCCCAGATCGCCGTCCGCCGGGTCCGTCCCGAGCACGCTGACCTCGCCGGCGTCCCGCCGGCGGTAGCCCTCGAGGATCTCCACGGTGGTCGTCTTGCCGGCCCCGTTCGGGCCCAACAGCGCGAACACCTCGCCCGTGTGGATGTCCAGATCGAGGTCGTCCACGACCGGCTTGCCGCCGTACCGCTTGACCAGTCCGCGCACCCGCACCGCGACGTCGGGTCGGGCGCCGCCCGGGGAACGGCTGGGGGAGTGTGTGCTCGATGTCCTCATGTCTCCAGCCTCGTCGGAGCGGGGCGAGGAACAAACGACCGGACGGCGCACACCGGGTCCACCGGCCGGTGGACCCCCGGGTCCGCCACCCGACGTCCTCCGCGCACGCCGGCCAGGAGTACTCGGACAAGCGCGGACTGTCCCGACGGGCGGGTGGCCTGGTCCGGGGCGTGGCCTGGATGCGCCACTTCGCTGACGGACGACCCGCCCGCCGACCGTGAACCGTCCGGTCGTCGTTACCGACCTCCAGGTGACCACAGCGGCGCCCTGCGACGGGTATCGACGACCGGGCCGTGCTCTCCGGTGCGGTTGGATGGGCCTGTGAAGACGGCCGTGGTACTCGGGACGGTGGCGGTGATCGGCGCCGGGGGTGCCGCCTACCTCTATCAGCGCAGCGAGGCCGAGCACAACCGCGCGGCCCGGGCGGTGATCGCGCAGCTCGCCGCCGGCTGGCAGGCCGGCGATGTCACCGCCGTCCCGTTCGCCGACCCGGACGCGGCGGCGTCCTTCACCCCGGCCGTCGAGGGCCTGGGCGCGACCGGCGTCACCGTCGAGGCCGGCTCTGTGCAGCGGAACGGCGACCGGGCCAGCAGCGACCTCGCCGTCTCCTGGACCCTGCCCGGCGAGGTCGACTGGGGCTACACCGTGCCGGTGGCGGTGCAGCGTGCCGGCGACGACACCGAGCGCTGGGAGATCGCCGAGCCGGCCGCGGGCAGCTACTGGCATCCCGGGCTGAACCCGGGCGACACGATGGCCGCGAAACGCACCGACGCCGTCCGCGGTGACCTCCTCGACCGCAACGGCAAACCGCTGATGCCACTCGGCACCGTCTATCCGGTGCAGCTCGACCCGGCCCGGGCCACCGCCGAGACGGCCGCGGAGCTGGAGCGGCTGGTCGAGGCCGAGCCGGGCAGCCTGGTCGCCAAGCTGAAGGCCGCGACCACAGCCGGGTCCAAGGCGCCGATCCCGGCGATCACCTATCGGGAGCAGGACTTCGCCGCGCGCCGCGCGGAGCTCGACGCGTTGACGGGAGTCGTCTACCCGAAGACCGTGCAGCCGCTGGCCGCCGACCGTTCGTTCGCCCAACCGCTGCTCGGGTCCTTCGCCGAGGTGACCGCCGAGATCGTCGAGGCCGGCGAGGGGCGCTACGCAGCCGGTGACCGGGCCGGTATCAGCGGGCTGCAGCGCAGCTACGACACCGTCCTGGCCGGCACCCCGGGGATCAAGGTGACGACGACCACCGGCAAGATCCTGTTCGAGCAGGCGTGCGGTGGACGGGACCGACGTCCAGCTGACCCTCGACCCCGCGGTTCAGGCGGCGGCGGAGAAGCGCCCTGGCGCGGACCGGTGAGGTGCCGTCGGCCCTGGTGGCGGTCGACCTACGGTCCGGCGAGGTGCTCGCCTCGGCGAACCGCCCCTGGTTCGGCTTCGACCGAGCCCTGACCGGCCGGTACCCACCCGGCTCGACCTTCAAGATCGCCTCGACGTACGCGCTGCTCAGCAGGGACAAGGTCAGCCTGGACGAACCGGTGACCTGTCCGGCCACGGTCACCGTGGACGGCAGGCCCTTCCGCAACTTCGAGGGTGAGACCCTCGGCTCGCCCACCTTCTTCGACGACGTGGTGCACTCGTGCAACACGGCGTTCGTCCAGCTCGCCGCCCGGCTCGGCCCACCCGACCTGACCGAGGCGGCGAAGGCCCTCGGCGTCGGTGCGGGGTGGGGGACGACCTTCGGGGTGCCGGAGACGTTCGACGGGTCGGTCCCGACAACCTCGGGGCAGACCGACCAGGCGGCGGCGATGATCGGACAGGGTCGTATCCTGGTCTCGCCGCTGGCGCTGGCGGTGATGACCTCGTCGGTCGCTCGCGGCAGCTACCTGTCGCCGCTGCTGGTCCGCGAGCCCGCTGCGGACGGTGCCGGTGACCGCACCCCGGTACCGCTCGGCCGAGGGTGAGGTCGCCGATCTGCGCACCGCCCTACGGGCCGTGGTCACCGAGGGCACCGCGACGGCGCTCGCCGACGCGCCGGGCGGGCCGAGTGTCCGGCAAGACCGGGACGGCGGAGTTCGGCTCCGACTCGCCACCGAAGACCCACGCCTGGTTCACCGGCTGGCAGGGCGACGTCGCCTTCGCCGTGCTCGTCGAGCAGGGTCGTAGCGGTGGGTCGGTCGCGGCGCCCATCGCCGAGCAGTTCCTCGGTCGGCTCAGTGTCGGCTGATCGCCTCGCCCGCAGCGGGTTACGACGATCAGAGCTGGTAGCCGACCAGTGCCATCATGCCTGCCTCAGCGTGGTAGATGTTGTGGCAGTGCACTGCCCACATCCCCGGGTTGTCGGCGACGAACTCCACCGAGGTGCGGCTCATCGACCCCAGCAGCACGGTGTCCTGCCAGGACCCGGACGAGGCCAGCCGGAACGAGTGCCCGTGCAGATGCATCGGGTGCAGGGCGTGGGAGCGGTTGGTCATGGTCAGCCGTACCCGCTGGCCGCGCTCGATGGGGTACGGCTGGGACTGGGCGAACGTGGTGTCGTTGAGCAGCCAGACGTAGCCGGAGCGGCGGACTCCGAGGGTGATGTCCAACTCGTGGTCGACGTCGGCCGAGCCGAGGTCATAGCCGGGGGACTGTGCCGGCCCCGGTACCTCGGTGCCGACCAGGATCTGTCGGGTCAGCTCGGCCGGCAGGGTGTTGTCGGGTGGCGCAGCGGCCCCCTCGGAGGTGCGCAGGATCGCCCGCGCGTAGCCGGGTTTGCCCTCGGGGACGGCGACGAACGGGAAGGCGCCGTCGGTCAAGGTCACCTCGACGTCGTACCGCTCGCCCATGCTGATCACCAGGGCGTCGGTCTCGACGACGGCGGTCGGGATGCCGTCCTTGTGGGTGAGCCGCATCCGGTGCTCGCCGAGCGCGCACCGGAAGGTGGTGTCGGCGGCGGAGTTGATGATCCGGATCCTCACCCGTTGTGCCGGTTTCGCCTCCAGGGTGACCGCTGCGGCCGGGACTCGGCCGTTGACCAGGTAGTGCGGGTAGTCGATGTCGAGGCCACCACCCATCATGGCGCCCATCCCGCCCCCGCCCATCCCGCCGGCGGAGCCTCGCAGCCGGTCCAACGTCGACTCCGGGCTGCCGTCGACCCCGTCCAGCCAGTCGTCCAGGACCAGTACCCAGTCCTGGTCGTAGCGGCCGGGTTCGTCGGGGTCGTCCACGAGCAGGATGCCGGTCATGCCCCGGTCGAGCTGCAGCCCGACATGGGAGTGGAAGAAGTAGGTGCCGGGGTCGGGGACGGTGAACCGGTAGGTGAACGAGGCGCCCGGGCCGACGGGGTCCTGGGTGACACCGGGCACGCCGTCCATGTCGTTGCGCAGCCGTAGACCGTGCCAGTGGATCGTGGTGTCCTCGGGAAGGTCGTTGCGCAGGTCGACCTGCATCCTCTGGCCGGCGGCGACCCGCCAGGTGGGACCGGGAGTCGTGTCGCCGTAGCACCAGGTACGGGCGAGGGGCCCGCCCAGGTCGATCGTGGCTGGCTTCGTGGTCACCGAGAACCGTTGGACGACACCGGTTCCGTGCCGCGCTGCCTCGACGTCGGCGACCACCGGGTCGGTGGGCCCGACGAACCCGGTGCCCGGTTCCGGGGGCGCCGGCGAGGACCGGGTGCACGCCGACAGGCCCAGTCCCGCAGCACCGAGCGCGAGGTAGCCGAGGACCTGGCGGCGGGCGGGTTCCGAAGACACGTCGCCCACCGCCCGGTCGGCTGCCATCGCCTCAGGCGTCGAGTCGCTGATCGGCGGCCGTCGCGACGTCCGCGTAGACCGACGTCGAGCCGTCGGCCCCGAGTTGGATCACCTGGTAGGGCTCGAAGGCGTCCCCGGACTCCATGCCCGGGGTGCCGACGGGCATGCCCGGCACCGCCAGGCCGCGAGCCCTGGCCGGCGGCTCGCGCAGGTAATCGACGAGGAACGGTGCCGGGATGTGGCCCACGAAGACCGCGCCGTCCGGGGTCGTGGCCAGGTGGCAGGCCCGCAGGTCGGTGGGGATCTGGTGCTCGGCGAACACCGCGTCCAGCGAGGCGGGGTGGGAGACCTCGACCCGTACGGAGCGGGCGGTCAGATGGTCGATCCACAGCGCACAGCACCCGCAGGTCGGGCTCTTGGCGACGACGAGCCGGATCCCGGCTCCGGCGCTGGACGTCGTCCCACCGGCCGCCGAGCCGGGCTGCGCCGACATCGCCGACGACGACCCGGCCGCCGACCCGGTGGGCGACCGACTCGAGCACGCGGCCAAGAGCGGGGCCGCAGCCAGCCCCAGGACGGCGCGGCGGGAGGGGCGGTGCGTCATCTCCTGATGCTAACCAGCGATGCGACCCGGCGCCGCCGCGCGCCGTCCGGCAGTCATGGCGCAGACCGAAGCCCAGCACAGGTGGCGGACAGGTGCGGCCTCGACGGTTGGTCCACGACGCGGTGACAACCACCGCACGGACACATCGAGGAGAGACTCGCCATGAACAGCAAGAAGCTCGGACTCGCAGCGGCGGCCCTGACTGTGGGCGGCGCCGTCCTGGTCGGCGGCAACCTGGCCGCCAACGCCGACAGCACCACGCCCACCCCCACCCCCTCCACGTCGGCGCGGGCCACCCCGGACGCCGAGGGCGCGCCTGACCAGGCGAGACAGGACCAGCAGAACCGGGGTCCACGCGGGCAGGGCGACGAGTGCGACGGGGCGATGGGCGGCTCCCAGGACACCCCGGTCACCGGTGACGAGGCCGACAGGGTGATCGCCGCCGTTCAGGCCGAGGACTCGGCCGTCACCATCGAGGTCGTCCGCAAGGACTCCGACGGCGCCTACGACGCCCTCGGCACCAAGGACGGTCAGCCGGTGTTCTACGAGGTGAGCGCGGACCTGTCGAGTGTCACCGTCAACGACATGGCCGGCCGGGGCGGGCCGCACGGTGGTCCGGGCGCGCAGCAGGGCGAGAGGTCCGGACAGGCGCCCGACCCGTCGGGTCAGTCGAGCCAGAGCAGCGACCCGGCCGCGGCGAACGGCACCAGCACCCTCCAGGGGTGACCGAGCCCGCGCCATCCCCGAGGGGTCACTTTCGTAGGTCGATCGCACCCAAGGACCCGCTGAAGTGACCCCTCGATGGGGAAGGCATGCCGGGCCGCGGCCTGCACCGCGCTCTCCCGGCCTGCTGAGGCGCCGCCCTCTGCCTCCTCGGTCCGGTCGTCTGCGTCGTCGCGGGGGTGCTCATCGCGGTGGCCAACGCCTACGTCGACAGGTGGGGACTCTGCCCGACCGGCAGACCCTATCTGCGCGTCCGGATCGTTGGTTTCACGGTTCTCGGCTGCTACAACAGGAGGTGAGGTGAACCAGAACTCATGACGGCTCTCAAGTCGCTCATCCCTGCGGCAGTGGCCCTTGCGTGCATGGCGGCGGCCTACCTGTGGGTGGGCGCTGAGCCCAGCAAGGAGCGCGTCCTGGTAGGGGGGTTGGCAGCGGTCGTCGTCGCTCTCGCTGTCGCGCTGGTGGTGAACCGGTGGCTCCCCGCCGAGTACGGCTCCGAGTCGATGGCGGCCTTCTCGTCTGTCCTGCTGATCGGGATGCTGGCCGTCTGGTTCGGCCGCTACTACACCCAGTGTCGCTGACACCCCGGGCCCGGTCTCCGGCCTGTGGATCACCCGCAGTCCCCGCGACTCTCTCGTGACCGCCGGGGACTGCGGCCGGCTCCTAGCGGTCAGGTCCGCAGCGGTCCCGAGACCTCCGCCTGACCCCCAGGCGAGCGACCCCGGCGCAGCTGCCGTCGGGGTGGGACTCACCGTCTCGGCAGCCTCGGCACGCAGGCGCCGCTCGCCCTCGGCCGGGCCCATCGCCTCGAAGATCGCGTGCCACATCTCGGCAGTCGCGCGGTTGGGCATGCAGACATGCTGCCGCTTGCCGTGCAGGCGGTGGGTGAGGCGGATCTGGACAGTCCCGGAGGGCATTGTCCGCTCGGAGATGGAGGCCATGGGCGATCTCCGGGCCCTCGCAGGGAACCGTCTATGGCCCAAAAGGATGGCACGATGATGGCACGGCGCTTGTGCCTGTGTGAGAAGCGGGCCCGACCTGGGGTTTTGTCAGTGCGCGAGGGGGGAGTTGAACCCCCACACCCTTTCGGGCACACGGACCTGAACCGTGCGCGTCTGCCTATTCCGCCACTCGCGCGTAGCGCCGAGAAGGCTAGCACGCACCGAGCGTGGCTCCCGAGCCGCTTTCGGTCCGGCCGATCCCCCGGTCCGGCACCGACCCGCCGTCCCGGCCGGTGCCACGAACCTCGTCCCGGCCGACGGTGCTTCGCCGCTGGACGAGGCGACTCCACCCGAACTCCCACCCCCACCAGATCGGGCCCCGACTTCTGGTTAACCCTGCCCCTGGCCACGCCGTTACGCTGGCTCCGGCGGGCCGGCCACCCACGTCGTCCTCGCCACCGGACGCCGCGTGGACCGGCGCACCGCTCGGGGAAGGAGGGAGACGGTGGGAGTGCTGGACCGCTTCGAGAAGGGGATCGAGCGCGCCGTCAACGGTGCCTTCGCCAAGGCCTTCCGCAGCGAGGTGCAGCCGGTCGAGATCGCCAGTGCACTACGTCGCGAGTGCGACGACCACGCTGCGATCGTCGCCCGCGACCGCACCATCGCCCCCAACTTCTTCGTCGTCGAGCTCGGCCCCGCCGACCACGAGCGGCTCGGCCAGTGGGAGGAGGCGCTCAGCGACGAGCTCGGTGCGGTCGTCGCCGAGTACGCCCGCCAGCAGCGCTACCACCTCGCCGGGCCGGTCAGCGTCGCCTTCGAACAGGCCGACGACCTCGACACCGGCCTGTTCCGGGTCCGCAGCCGAAGCGCCAAGGGCGACGCCCCCAGCGGACGGCGTGCTGCCGGCCCGCCGGTCGTCGACCCATCCGCCCCCGGTGTGCCGCTCCCGCCCGCTCCGGCCCCCGCCGGACGGCGCGCCGCGCCACCCCCGCCGGCCCAGGTCGGCTGGACCCAGCCGACTCCTGAGGCCGGCGCCGACGAGTCGGGCCGGCCCGGCGAGCAGCCCCGCCGGCCACGCCCGAGCCTGGACTACGACGGACGCCGACTGGAGATCACCCGCCCGGTCACCGTCATCGGCCGAGGCAGCGAGGCCGACGTGATGCTCGACGACTCCGGCGTCTCCCGGCGGCACGCCGAGATCCACATCACCGACGGCCGGGCCCGGATCATCGACCTCGGCTCGACCAACGGGACCCACGTCGACGGCGCCAAGAACCCGGTCGCCACCCTGCGCGACGGCAGCACGATCACCATCGGCCGAACCCGGCTGACCTACCACGACGGTGACCTGGCCGGTCCCCCCGCTGTCTCCGGTGCCGTCGACGCCCCGTCCGACCGCGGGCCGTGGTGACGACCCCCCGATGAGCGAGCTGACCCTGACCCTGCTACGCCTGGGGTTCCTGGCCCTGCTGTGGCTGCTTGTCGTCTCCGTGGTCGCCGTCCTGCGTCGCGACCTGTTCGGCACCCAGGTCCGGCGCAAGGAGACGCCGGCGAGGTCCGCCTCGCCCCGGGCGCGGGCGCGCACCCCGGTCCCGGCGGCCGCCGGTGCTGGCGGTGGCGCTCCGGCCCCCGGCGCGGGGAGCGGGAGTGCGGCCCGCCAGCTCGTGGTCACCGAGGGCTCGCTCAAGGGGACCTCGCTCGCCCTCGGCCAGGCGCCGGTGCTGATCGGTCGGGCGCCCGAGTGCACCCTCGTGCTGGAGGACGACTACGCCTCGAACCGGCATGCCCAGTTGTCCCTGCAGGACGGGGTCTGGATGTTGGAGGATCTCGGTTCGACCAACGGAACCTATGTCGGTCGGCGCAGACTGGACGCCGCCACCGTGGTCGAGGCCGGGACCAACTTCCGGATCGGCCGCACCACTCTCGAGCTGCGGAGGTAGCCGGATTGGCCATCGCTCTGCGCTATGCGGCCCGCTCCGACATCGGTCTGGTCCGGTCCAACAACCAGGACTCCGGATACGCCGGTCCGCACCTGCTCGTCGTGGCCGACGGTATGGGCGGGCACGCGGGGGGCGACGTCGCCTCGTCGCTGGCGATCGGCGAGCTCGCCCCGCTGGACGACGAGTCGCACGGGGCCGATGCCCTGGACCACCTGGCCGAGGCGGTGGGTGCCGCGCACGACGAGCTGCTGCAGCGGGTCGACGAGGAGCCGGCCCTGGCCGGGATGGGTACCACGGTCACGGCGCTGCTGCGCAGTGGCAACCGGTTGGCGCTGGCGCACATCGGCGACTCGCGGGCCTACCTTCTGCGCGAGGGCGCGCTGGTCCAGATCACCAAGGACCATACCTTCGTGCAGACCCTGGTCGACGCGGGCCGGATCACCCTCACCGAGGCCGAGCACCACCCGCAGCGCTCGGTGCTGATGCGCGTCCTCAGCGACGTCATCGAGAGCGCCGAACCGGACCTGTCGATGCGTGAGGGCCGGATCGGCGACCGCTACCTGCTGTGCTCGGACGGTCTGTCCAGTGTCGTCAGCGCCGACACCCTGCAGGAGACCCTCGCCGAGCTCTCCGACCCAGGGCAGACCTGCGAGAAGCTGGTCGAGCTGGCCCTGAGGGCCGGGGCGCCGGACAACGTCACCTGCATCGTCGCCGACGTCATCGACGACGCCGCCAGCGGCGACAGCTCGCCGTTCGTCGTCGGCGCCGCCTCCCTGCACCAGCGCCGCCGAGGCCTGCCCCGCGCGCGCAGCTCGGCCGCGGAGCGGGCCGCGGCGCTCACCGCCGGCGACGGCGACGAGGAGGACTCACCGAGCCCGGAGGCGACCCGGCCGGCCTGGCGCGCCCCGGCGGCCGCGGCGGCCGTCGTCGTCGTCCTGCTCGGCGGCGGTTTCGGTGCCTGGCGGTGGGTGCAGAGTCAGATGTTCGTCGGCGAGCAGGACGGACAGGTGGCGGTGTTCACCGGTCTGCCGCAGGACATCGGCCCGATCAGTCTGTCCCAGGTGCAGGAGCGGGCCGACGTGCAGCTCGCCGACCTGCCGGACTACGCGGTGGACCAGATCCGCAAGGGCATCCCGGCGGACGGCGACGCCCAGGCGCAGGCCATCGTGACCCGGTACCGCGACCTGGCCGAGCGCTGCCGCGCCGTGATCCCGAGTCCCTCGCCGGCCCCTTCCCCGTCTCCCACCGCGGTCTCGCCCGACCCGAGCATCTCCCAGGCGCGGACGGCGGCCGCCGCCGCTCGGACCGCCGGTGCCGCACCCGTGCCGTCCCTGCCGGTCGCGGCCGCCGCCCAAGCCGCGGTGGCGCCGACCGCCTCCCCGATCCCCGCCCCCAGCCCGTCGGCCAGCCTGCGGGTCACGCCGACGATCCCCCTGGACTGTCTGGACCAGGTGCCATGACCCCGGATGCCACCAGCCGAGCCGGACGAGCGGCTCCCGGACCGAACCTGGACCGGTGCCGCTAGATGGCCGTCGTCTCCCCGCTCCCCTCGCGCACCCGACGCAACGTCGAGCTGGTGCTGCTGGTGCTGGCCATCAGCATCGGGCTGGGCGCCTACGCCCTGGTCGGCATCGCCGAGCGGGGGGCGCCGCCCCCGGACATGCTGACCTATGGCGGCGGACTCGCCCTGCTGGCCCTCGCGCTGCACCTGGTGCTGCGGATCCGAGCCGCCTATGCCGACCCGGTGATCCTGCCGATCGCTACGGCGCTGAACGGTCTCGGGCTGGTGATGATCCACCGACTGGACCTGGCCGAGGGACGGGACGTCGGTGAGTCGCTGGCGCTTCGCCAGTTCACCTGGACCACGCTCGGCATCATCGCGGCGATCGGGGTGCTGATCGGGCTGCGCGACCATCGCGGCCTGTCCCGGTACACCTACACGGCGATGGCCGGCGCCATCGTGCTCCTGCTGCTGCCCCTGCTGCCGCTGGTCGGCCGGGAGATCAACGGCGCCCGGATCTGGATCCGGCTCGGTCCGATGTCCTTCCAGCCCGGCGAGATCGCCAAGATTCTGCTCGCGGTGTTCTTCGCCGGGTACCTGGTGAACTCGCGCGACTCGCTGTCCCTGGTGGGCCGCAGGATCCTCGGCCTGCAGCTGCCGCGGGCGCGTGACCTCGGGCCGATCCTGGTGGTCTGGATGGTCAGCCTTGCCGTTCTGGTCTTCCAGCGTGATCTCGGCACCTCGCTGCTGTTCTTCGGCCTGTTCGTCGCGCTGCTCTACGTCGCCACCGAACGGATCAGCTGGATCGTGATCGGCATGGCCCTGTTCGTCGGCGGCGCCGTCACGGCCTGGACCCTGTTCGCCCACGTCCAGGACCGGGTCGACATGTGGCTGCACACCTTCGACCCCTCGGTGCCCGCCTACCAGTTGCAGCAGGGCCTGTTCGGGATGGCCAGCGGGGGGCTGCTGGGCACCGGTCTGGCCCGTGGCCGGCCCGACATCGTCCCGTTCGCCGAGAGCGACTTCATCGTCGCGGCGATCGGTGAGGAGCTTGGCCTGACCGGCCTGTTCTCCGTCCTGATGCTCTACCTGCTGCTCGTCGAGCGCGGCCTGCGCACCGCGATCGGGGTGCGGGACGGGTTCGGCAAGCTGCTGGCCGCCGGTCTGTCCTTCTCCATCGCCCTACAGGTGTTCGTGGTCGTCGGCGGGGTCACCCGGGTCATCCCGCTGACTGGGCTGACCACCCCGTTCCTGGCCTACGGTGGTTCCTCGCTGCTGTCGAACTGGATCATCGTCGCGTTGCTGCTGCGGATCTCCGACTCGGCCCGCCGCCCGCCGCCGCCCACCCCGCCACGGGGGATCCCGGGCGACGAGATCGCGGAGGTGATGCCGGCGTGAACACCCCGCTGCGCCGTCTGGCCGCCGTCGTCGCCCTGCTGTTCGCCTCGCTGTTCGCCAGCACCACGTACATCCAGTTCGTGCGGGCCGACTGGCTCGACGCACGGCCCGGCAACGCCCGCACCCTCTACAAGAACTACGGCCGCGAGCGGCAGCCGATCGTGCTGGCCAGCCAACAGATCGCCAAGTCGGTCAAGGTCGACGACTCCTACGGCTACCTGCGCCAGTACTCCGACGGCCCCCTCTACAGCTCCGCCACCGGCTTCTACTCGGTCGTCTACGGCGCCACCGGCATGGAGGCCGCTGCCGACGAGCTGCTCTCCGGCACGGCCGACCAGCTGTTCTACCGGCGGATCCAGGACCTGCTCACCGGTAAGCCGGCGCAGGGGGCGACGGTGGAGCTCACCCTGATCCCGCGGGTGCAGCGGGCCGCCTCGGACGCCCTCGGCGACCGGAGCGGCGCGGTGGTCGCCCTCGACCCGACCACCGGCGCCGTCCTGGCCATGGTCAGCAAGCCGACCTACGACCCGAACGTGCTCGCCGCCCACGACACCGAGAAGGTCAAGGACGCCTACACCCGACTGATCGACGACGCCGACCGACCGCTGGAGAACCGGGCGATCGCCGGCCGGCTCTACCCGCCGGGGTCGGTGTTCAAGGTGGTCACCGCGGCGGCGGCGCTGTCCAGCGGCGACTACAAGCCGGACACCGAGGTGCCCGGTCCGGCCGAGCTCGACCTCCCGCAGACGGACATCACCCTGCCCAACGACTTCTCCGGTGCCTGCGGTCCCGGGGACACGATCACCCTTGCCGATGCGTTGCGGATCTCCTGCAACACCGCCTTCGGCGCGATCGGCATGGAGTTGGGCGGTGCGGCACTGCGCGAGCAGGCCGCCAAGTTCGGCTTCGGCGAGCCGCTGCGGATCCCGCTGACGGTGACCCCCAGCCAGTTCCCGGACGAGCTCAGCCCGCCCCAGGAGGCGCAGTCGGCGATCGGTCAGTACGACGTCCGGGTCAGCCCGATGCAGATCGCCATGGTCTCGGCGGGGATCGCCAACCGGGGCGTGGTGATGAAGCCGCAGCTGGTCAACCGGGTCCTCGCCTCCGACCTGTCGGTGATGTCGCGCCCCTCCCCCGAGGATCTCGGCCGGGCCGTCTCCCGCGACACGGCGGCACAGTTGACCGAGATGATGCGCTCTGTCGTGACCAGCGGCACGGGAACCCGGGCGGCCATCCCGGGCGTCGACGTCGCGGGGAAGACGGGGACGGCGGAGACCGGCGTCCCGGGGGCGAGGCCGACGGTGTGGTTCACGGGGTTCGCCCCGGCGGACGACCCGAAGGTGGCGGTGGCCGTGGTGCTCGACGAGGGCACGGCCGGCGGCCGGGACGCCGCCCCGATCGCCCGTCAGGTGATGGAGGCGGTGGTCAACCAGTGAGCGTGAGAGCGGGCACGGTGGTGCACGGCCGGTACCGGCTCGTCGAGCGGATCGCCGTCGGGGGCATGGGTGAGGTGTGGCGCAGCACCGACGAGGGGCTGGGCCGAGCGGTCGCGGTGAAGATCCTGCGGGCCGAGCTGGCCGAGGACGAGGCCTTCCGCAAGCGGTTCCGCGCCGAGGCCAAGACTGCGGCGAAGCTGCCGCACAACGGGATCGCCGCTGTCTACGACTACGGGGAGACCACGGTCGGTCCGGACGGTGTGTCGCCCTCCACGTCGCCGGTTCAGGGGGACGGCATCGCCTACCTGGTGATGGAATTGGTGCCCGGCGAGCCGCTGTCGGCGATCCTGCACCGGGACGGCGCGCTGGGCACCGAGCGGATGCTGTCCGTCGTCGCGCAAGCGGCGCATGCGCTGCATGTCGCGCACGAGCGCGGCGTGGTGCACCGCGACGTCAAGCCGGCCAACCTCATGGTCACCCCCGACGGGCAGGTCAAGATCACCGACTTCGGGATCGCCCGGCCCACCGACCACGAGCCGCTGACCATGACCGGTCAGGTGATGGGCACCGCGCACTACCTGGCCCCCGAGCTGGCGCGCGGCCTGGAGGCCAGCCCGCCGTCCGACGTCTACGCCCTCGGCGTCGTGGCCTACGAATGCCTGGCCGGGCATCGCCCGTTCGAGGGCGAGAACCAGGTCCTGGTCGCCACGGCGCACCTGAACCAGCAGCCGCCACCGCTGCCCGGCACCATCGACCCGGCGGTGGTCCGGGTGGTGGCTGCCGCCATGGAGAAGGACCCGCAGCGCCGGATCCGGACGGCCAAGGCCTTCGGAGAGGCACTGGACCGGCTCGCCGCGCATGATCCCGCCGCTCTGGACGGCATCGACGGCGCGGAGCCGGCCGGCCACGGCCTGGGCAACGCCCAGGCCCCCTCGGTCGGGCCGGGTGGGGCCCTGCTGGCCGGTGGGCGGCGGCGGCGGCCTCGGCGGATGCCAGTGCCGCCGCCACCACCAACCTGCCCGGACCACCGCAGGCATCCGGAGCGCACTGGGGCGCGGCGCCGACCCCGCAGCAGGGGGTGCCTGCCTCCGGCGAGCAGCCGCGCCCCCGGTACGCCCCGCCCGGCTACCCGGCGCACGACTATGACCTCGGCCCGGACGCTCCGCGGCGGCGCCGGGCCCCGAACCGGGCCCTGTCGCCGGCGTTGATCGCCCTGCTCGCGGTGCTGGTCCTGACCATCGTGGCCATCGTGGCGCTGCAGAGTGGCGGCGGCGGCCGGGTCACCCTCGGCGACGATGCCACGCCGTCGGTGAGCACATCGCTGGACCTGGCCAGCCTGCCCGGATCCGCTTCGACGGCGCCGGGGTCCAGTGCCACGGCGACGAGCTCCCCGTCCGGGTTGCCGAGGCCCACGACGCGGCCCAGCCCCCCACCGAGTCGCAGCACCTCCACCGCGCCGAGCACGCCGCCGACGACCACCAAGACCACACCGCCGACGACCCCACCCACCAGCGACTCGCCGCCTCCGACCAGTCCCAGTCCGAAGCCGAGCACGACGCCGAGCGTGCTGCCCAGCCCAGTGCTGCCCAGCCCGTCGGCGCTGGTGATCCTGCCGCTCGCGCTGGCCGCGATCCGGCGGCGGTGGACTCCGACGCGTACCGACGATGACCGGCGGGGCGATGATGAAGAGCGAGCCAGGATGACCAGCAGGAACGAACAGGGACGGAACGCGTGAGCGACAACCCACGGGTACTCGGCAACCGCTACGAGGTCGGCGACCTGCTCGGGCGGGGCGGGATGGCCGAGGTGCACCTCGGCCGGGACACCCGGCTGGGCCGTGTGGTCGCGATCAAGCTGCTGCGCACCGACCTGGCCCGGGACCCCATCTTCCAGGCCAGGTTCCGCCGCGAGGCGCAGTCGGCGGCGGCGCTGAACCACCCCACGATCGTCGCCGTGTACGACACCGGCGAGGAGCACGTGATGGACTCCGGTGGTGCGCTGGTGGCGCTGCCGTACATCGTCATGGAGTACATCGAGGGCCGTACCCTGCGCGAGCTGCTGTTCGAGGGCAGGCCGCTACAACCTGCTCTGGCCGTTGACCTCACCCTCGGCGTGCTGGCCGCCCTGGAGTACAGCCACCGGGCCGGCATCGTGCACCGGGACATCAAGCCGGCCAACGTCATGCTGACCCCGAGCGGTGACGTCAAGGTGATGGACTTCGGGATCGCCCGGGCGCTGGCCGACGTCTCGGCCACGATGACCCAGACCCAGGCCGTGATCGGTACCGCCCAGTACCTGTCCCCCGAGCAGGCCCGCGGCGAGACCGTGGACGCCCGCAGCGATCTGTACTCGGCCGGCTGCCTGCTGTTCGAGCTGGTCACCGGCCGCCCGCCGTTCGTCGCGGACTCACCGGTGGCGGTCGCCTACCAGCACGTCCGGGAGGCGCCGCCGCGCCCGGGCGAGTTGAACCCGGAGGTTCCCGAAGACCTGGAACGGGTGGTCCTGCACTCGCTGGCCAAGGACCGGGAGCACCGCTACCAGTCGGCCGCCGAGTTCCGGGCCGACCTGGAGAACCTGCGTTCCGGACGTCCGGTGGCGGCCCCGGCGGCGGTGCTGCACCAGGCCGTAGAACCCGGTCAGACGGCGGCCACCGAGTACCTGGCCTACCCCACGCAGGCCCAGACCGGTGGTGCGGGACCGCCGATGACCCGACCGCTCACCGAGCCGATGTCGTCCTCGGGGTCGCCGGCCCGCCCGGACGGCGGCTTCGGGCCGCTGCAGGTCCCGGTCGGCGGCGACACCTACGCAGCCGGCTCGGGGTACACCACCGGCCACCCAGCAGCGCCCTACAGCGAGTACGACTACCCAGACGGCGCCCAGCGTCGGCGCGAGCCGCAGCGCTCGGGCCGCAACAACGTCGGGTTCGTCCTGCTCGGCCTGGTCTCGGTGGCCGTGTTCGCCGCGGTGGCCTACCTCGTCTACAGCCTGCTCGGCACCCGGGGGGCGACCGAGGTCACCCTGCCGAATGTCACCGGGTTGGCGCTGGCGAGGGCCGAGGCGGACCTGGCCGCGCTCGGTCTGGAGACCGACGTGACGACCGAGCCCAACGAGCAGAGGCCGGAGAACACCGTCATCAGCCAGAACCCGGAACAGGGGACCCGGGTCGAGGAGGGCAGCACGGTGGCCCTGGTGGTGTCCTCCGGCTCGGCCAACGTCCAGGTGCCCGATCTCAAGGGCCTGTCCCAGCAGGACGCGCGGGCCGAGCTCGAGAAGGTGGGTCTGTCGGTGGGCGGCACCGAGACCGTCGACTCGGCCGAGGTGGAGAAGGACCACGTCGTCGAGACCAAGCCGGCCGCCCTCACGAACGTGCCGAAGGGCGATGAGGTGACCCTGGTGCTGTCCACCGGCCAGGTCACGGTGCCCAACGTGGTGGACAAGACCATCGCGGAGGCCAAGCAGATCCTCGGTGACCTCGGCATCAGCGTGAACAGCGTCGAGGAGCAGAGCGACCGGCCCGAGGGAACGGTGCTGTCCCAGGACCTGTCGCCGGACAGCAAGGTGGACGCCGGCTCGGCGACGATCACCCTGCGGGTCGCCATCCCGCTGCAGCAGCCCGAACCGTCCGTCGAGCCGCCGCCGGACCCCCAGCCGGAACCGACGCCCGGCGAGTCGCCTCAGTCGAACGGCTAGCAGCCGAACGGCTAGCAGGGTCAGGCGAACGCCGGGCGGCGGACCAGCGGGGCCAGGCCGCGTGAGCGGGACACGGCGTCCGTCGCCCCGCAGGTCTCCAGCCAGTTGGCCAGCAGCCGGTAACCGCCCTCGGTGAGCACCGACTCGGGGTGGAACTGGACGCCGTGCAGCGGCAGCTCGCGATGCTGCAGGCCCATCACCACGCCGTCCTCGGTCCAGGCGGTGACCGCCAGCTCCGCGGGGACGGTGTCGGCGAGCACGGCCAGCGAGTGGTACCGGGTGGCGATGAACGGCGACGGCAGTCCGGCGAACACCCCGAGACCGTCGTGGTGCACCGGGCTGGTCTTGCCGTGCATCAGCTCCGGTGCGTGCGTGACCGTGCCACCGAACACCTCACCGAGCGCCTGGTGGCCCAGGCACACGCCGAGCATCGGCAGCGACTGCTCGGCGCAGTGGGTCACCATCTGCGGGCAGATCCCGGCCTCGGACGGCGTGCCGGGCCCGGGGGACAGCAGCACGCCGTTCACGCCCTCGCCCGCTTCGAGGCCGATCGCGTCGTTGCGGTGGACGTCGCAGTCCGCCCCGAGCTGGGACAGGTAACCCACGATGGTCCAGACGAAGCTGTCGTAGTTGTCGACGACGAGGATCCGCACGCCTGTCATGGTGACATCTGTTCCTCCACGGCGAGCGGCGGGTCGGGGCCGACGTGCTCGAGCCGGGACGGGCCGGCGTAGGCGGGCAGTACCCGCACCCCACCCGGTCCCGCCCTCCACCCCAGCCCCACCTGGCGCACGTACTCGCGGTACAGGGCGACCACGGGGGATGCCTCGAGCGCGGCCTCGAGGGCGTCCGGGTCGCCGACCGCGACGATCCCGTACGGCGGTGAGTAGAGCCGGTTCTCCAGCAACAGGGTGTTGCCGACGCAGCGGACCGCGGTCGTGGAGACCACGCGGCGGCCCATCAGTGTCATCGCCTCGGCGCCGCCGGCCCACAGCGCGTTGACCACCGCCTGCACGTCCTGCTGGTGGACGACGAGCTCGTCCGGGCGCAGGCCGTCGCGGGCGACGCCGGCCGGCGCGTCGTCCAGGGTCACCACGTAGGTGGGGCCCTCGACCGCGGTGAAGCCGGCCGGACCGGACAGGGCGGCCGCCTCGGCCTGCAGCCCGGCAACGGCGGCGTCCGCGTTCACCGGCGTCTCGGTGAGCTCGGTGAGCTGGGCGGTCAGCTCGTCGACGCGGGCCTGGGCCGCCTCGACGCGGGCCTGCTCGGAGGCGTAGAGGTCGGCCTGGTCCACGCTGTCCGTGCGTGGGGAGACCTGCTGGGCCTGCCGGATGCTGGTGGTGAACAGCAGTCCGGCGAGGGCCAGGACGAGCAGCAGCCCGGTCGATCCTGCTGCACCGGGCCGCCGGCCCCAGCTGGTCGGGGCGCCGGTCGCATCCGGCGACAGGTGAAGGTCCGGTCCGGTCTGGTCGGCTCGGTGCAGGTGGGCGTCCGGCATCGGCGCTCCACCTGCCTCTCCACATCCGCGTGCGGGCCGACATCCGCGTCCGGGCCGGACCGCCGGATGCCGCCGTGTCCACGCCCCGCACCGGGTGCGGGTCTGCTACCGGCTATACGCTAGGACACCCGACGGGTGGACAGTCGCGGGCGGCGCAGGGGCACCCCTGCCGAACCGCGACGGGTCCGCCGACCCAGGTGAACCAGCGAGGAGCCCCACATGCCCGAGTCGAGGGCGCGTCGCAAGACCCCGTTCACGGCGCCACCGACCTCTGCCGGCGCCCCCAAGCCGAACCCGCGCTGGTGGGTCCCGGTGATGGTGGCCTTGCTGCTGCTCGGTCTCGCCTACCTCGTGGTCAGCTACCTGTCCAGCTTCGCCTACCCGATCGGTCAGCTGGGCTACTGGAACCTTGTGATCGGCTTCGGCATCCTCATGACCGGGTTCATCATGACCACCCGCTGGCGCTGACCCGCCCGGAGTTCCGCGTGCCGCGTCATCGGCCGGCGGCCCGGCCTGAGTGTCCTTTTCACGACCCCGCGACCCGGCTGCGCTCGGTGGCTGGGCGCGCGCCCCGACCCATCCCGCTCGTTTCACGCCAGGGCCCGGTGTTGATCCACAGGCTTACTCACAGGTGTGGAACTACACCAGTGGAACTACACAGCTGTGGGTAACCCTGTGGGCAACCGCGGTCGGGACGTTGGTCCGTGCCCGAACGGGGAGATCCGACCAAGCCGGGCCTGATCGGTGAAGATTCTGCATCGATATCCGACCCACGGCCGACATGGTTTGCATATCGGGGCCCGGGCGATACACCCTTCGGATGGCAATGCCAGGTGTGGGACCAGGACACCTGACCACATCGACCGACCTACGTGGAGGAGACAGATGCGCAAGTCACGGCGCTGGGTCTGGACGGCGCTCGCCGCCAGCACCGCACTGTTCTTCGCTGCCGGCTGTTCCGGCGGCGACGAGACCGGCAGCGGAGGTGCAAGCGGCGGCGAAGCCGGCTCGAGCGACGCGGCGATCGTCATCGATGGCATCCAGCCCGAGAACCCGCTGGTGCCCGGCAACACCAACGAGACCGGCGGTGGCCGGGTGGTCCAGGCGCTGTACACCGGCCTGGTCGACTACAACCCCGAGGACGCCTCGACCGAGCTGGCGGTGGCCAAGTCGGTCGAGACCACTGACTCGATGAAGTACACGGTCACGCTCAACGACGGGTGGACCTTCCACGACGGCACCCCGGTGAACGCCGACAGCTTCATCAACGCCTGGAACTGGGTCGCCTATGGTCCCAACGGTGCGCTGAACTCCTACTTCATGGAGCCGATCGAGGGCTACGCCGACCTGCAGAGCGAGGACCCGGACGACGACGGCCCGCAGGAGGCCCCGGAGCCGGCCGCCAAGGAGATGTCCGGGCTGACGAAGGTCGACGACCTGACCTTCGAGATCACCCTGTCCGCCCCCAACAGCGCCTTCGAGAGCGCGATCGGCTACTCGGCGTTCAACCCGCTGCCGCAGTCGTTCTTCGACGCGGGTGACGACAAGACCGCGTGGGGCAAGGAGCCGGTCGGCAACGGACCGTTCAAGTTCGTGTCCTGGACCGACAACCAGGAGATCAAGCTCACCCGCAACGACGACTACGCCGGTGAGAAGGCCAAGGTCAAGGACGTCACGGTCAAGATGTACCAGGACGCCGACGCCGCCTACGCGGACCTGACCTCGGACAACCTGGACTTCCTGCAGCAGGTCCCGACCTCGGTGCTGGCCGGCGACACCTGGAAGAGCGACCTGGGCGAGCGGGCCATCGACAAGCCGGTGCTCGTCGTCCAGACGTTCGTGTCGCCGATCTACGCCGGCAAGCCGTACGACAGCGCCGACTTCCGGCACGCACTGTCGATGGCGATCGACCGGGACACCATCACCCAGCAGATCTTCGAGGGCACCCGGACCCCGTCCAAGGGCTACAGCTCGCCGGCGGTCGAGGGCTACGAGGAGACCTGCGGCGAGTACTGCACCTTCGACCCGGCCAAGGCCAAGGAGCTGCTGGCGACGACCGGCTTCTCCGGCAAGGTCACCCTCAGCTACAACGCGGACGGGGACCACAAGGCCTGGACCGAGGCGGTCTGCAACAGCATCAGCCAGTCCCTGGGCATCGAGTGCCAGGCGACTCCGGTGGCCACCTTCGCCGCGTTCCGGCAGGCCATCAACGCGCGCACGATGACCAGCCTGTTCCGGAGCGGATGGCAGTACGACTACCCGCACATCGAGAACGGCCTGGTGCCGATCTACGCGACCGGGGCCTCCTCGAACGACGGCGACTACACCAACCCGGAGTTCGACGCCGCGCTGAAGACGGCCTCTGAGGCTCCGCCGGAGGAGTCGCCGAAGCTGTTCGCCGAGGCGGAGAGGATCCTGGTCGAGGACATGCCGGCCATCCCGCTGTGGACGGTGGCGCAGCAGTCCGGCATCTCGACCAAGGTCACGACCGCCAAGGTCACGCCGTTCGGGTATCTGGACCTGAAGTCGGTCGAGGTCAGCTGACGCAGTGATCCGACCGGGTCAACCACCTGACACGGTTGGCCCGACCTGCTAGAACTCGGCTGGGTCCGCTCGGGGGTACCCCTGACGGACCCAGCCGAGCCACACTGGGAGACGCACCACCGGAACGCGGACGCGGGGGGACGCTGCCGACAGGAGGATCTGCATGGGTCGCTACGTCATCCGGCGGTTGATCCAGCTGATCCCGGTCTTCATCGGAACCACGTTCCTCATCTACTTCCTGGTCTGGGCCGTCCCGGGCGACCCCTTCGCGGGCAAGTGCGGAGAGCGGCCCTGCCCGCAGTCCTATGTCGACTACATGACCGACAAGTTCAACCTGAACGACCCGGTCTTCGTCCAGTACGGCAAGTACCTGTGGAACCTGGCGCACGGCGACCTCGGCACCAACTTCGCCGGCCAGAGCGTGGTCGACCAGCTGCTGCGCACCTACCCCACCACCGTCAAGCTGGCGCTGGTGGCCCTGGCCATCGAGGCCGTGGTCGGGATCGTCGCCGGGGTGCTGACCGGCCTGCGCCGCGGCGGTTTTCTGGACAACCTGGTGCTGGTCTCCACCCTGCTGCTGATCGCCCTGCCGGTGTTCGTCACCGGCTACCTGCTGCGTGACATCGTCGGACCCGTGATCCTTCCGCCCCTGGGGATCAAGGTGGGTACGGTCTCCGGCGGTGCCCCACTGCCCGAGCTCCTGCTGCCGGGACTGGTCCTGGGCAGCCTGTCGATGGCCTACGTCACTCGGCTGACCCGGTCCAGCATCGCCGAGAACCGGCGCGCCGACTACGTCCGGACGGCGATCGCCAAAGGGTTGACCGGGCGGCGGGTGGCCGGCGTCCACCTGTTGCGCAACTCCCTGATCCCGGTGGTGACCTTCCTCGGCACCGACCTCGGCGCCCTGATGGGTGGGGCGATCGTCACCGAGGGCATCTTCAACATCGACGGGATCGGCAACCTGGTCTTCCGCTCCATCGTCACCAAGCAGGGCGCGACCGTGGTCGGTGTGGTCACCGTTCTGGTGGTCGTCTACTTGTTGATGAACCTGCTGGTCGACCTGCTGTACGCCGCCCTGGACCCGAGGATCCGCTATGAGTGACCAGATCAAGAAAGAGACCCCTCACGACGCGGAGCTGAGCCCAGCGCTGCCGGGCACCGTCGAGGAGCCGGGCGGTGGGCTCGCCGACGAAGACCTGCTCGGCCAGCTCACCGGGGACGAACGGGTCGGCAGCCTGGCCGCGGACGCCTGGCGCACCCTGCGCCGCAATCCGATGTTCATCATCTCCTCCGTTCTGATCCTGGTCTTCATCGCCATGGCGGTCACCCCCGGGCTGTTCACCAGCACCGACCCGAATGCGTTCGACCTGACCAAGAGCCGCCAGCCGCCGTCGTCGCAGGCCTGGTTCGGATACGACGTTCAGGGGCACGACGTCTACGCCCGGACCATCTACGGGGCGCGGGCCTCGATCGTGGTCGGCCTGCTGGCCACCCTGGGCACCGTGCTGCTGGGGTCGGTCCTGGGGATCGTGGCCGGCTACCAGGGACGGCTGACCGATGCCCTGCTGTCCCGGTTCGGTGAGATCTTCATGGGTCTGCCGTTCTTCCTC
This sequence comes from uncultured Actinomycetota bacterium, assembly GCA_963724535.1. Taxonomy (GTDB): domain Bacteria; phylum Actinomycetota; class Actinomycetes; order Actinomycetales; family Kineosporiaceae; genus JADJPO01. The sequence continues at coordinate 105,886 of CAVRVD010000015.1, read as the reverse complement.
GGCGCGATCGTCATCCTCACCACCTTCAACGCCCCCGGGTCCAACACCAGCGCGGTGAAGATCGTGTTCTTGGTGATCGTGACCCTGATCGCCCTCAGCTGGCCGGTGTCGATGCGGATCATGCGCTCGGCGGTGATCGCGGCCAAGGAGGCCGACTATGTGGTCGCGGCCCGTGCCCTCGGAGCGGGCGCCAACCGGATCGTGATGCGGCATCTGCTGCCCAACACCCTGGCCCCGGTGCTGGTCTACGCCACCTTGACCGTCGGGGCGTTCATCGGCGCCGAGGCCACCCTGTCCTACCTCGGCATCGGGCTCACCCCGCCGGTGATCTCCTGGGGCGTGGCGATCAGCGACTCCCGCAACTACATCAGGGTCTCCCCGCACCTGCTGCTCTTCCCGGCCGCGTTCCTGACCACCACGGTGCTCGCCTTCGTGCTGCTCGGCGAGGCGGTCCGCGAAGCCCTTGACCCCAAACTGCGCTGACCCGAGAGTTGCGCTGAGGAGGCGACGTGCCCGAGACGCTGTCCGACGTCCAGCCCGAACCGGTCCGTCGCGCCCCCGCCGAGAGCGGGCGGCTGCTGGATGTCGAGGACCTGCGGGTCGAGTTCCGCACCGACGAGGGCGTGGCCAAGGTGATCAACGGAGTCACCTACCACGTGGACGCCGGGGAGACCCTGGCGGTCCTGGGCGAGTCCGGGTCCGGCAAGAGCGTCACCGCCCAGGCGATCATGGGCATTCTGGACACCCCGCCCGGGTTCGTGACCGGCGGGTCCATCCGGTTCCGCGGCCAGGACCTGCTTACCATGCCCAAGGAGGACCGGCGCAAGCTCCGCGGGGCCGGCATGGCCATGATCTTCCAGGATGCCCTGTCCGCGCTGAACCCGGTGTTCAACGTCGGCTTCCAGATCGGCGAGCAGTTCCGGACTCGGACCGGCGCCAGCCGCTCCGAGGCGAAGAAGAAGTCCATCGAGCTGCTCGACCTGGTGAAGATCCCGTACGCCAAGCAGCGGGTGAACGAGTTCCCGCATCAGTTCTCCGGCGGCATGCGGCAACGGGTCATGATCGCGATGTCCCTCGCGCTGGATCCCGAGCTGCTGATCGCCGACGAACCCACCACGGCCCTCGACGTGACGGTGCAGGCCCAGATCATGGACCTGCTCGCCGAGATCCAGGCCGAGCGGCACATGGGGCTGATCCTGATCACGCACGACCTGGGCGTGGTGGCCGGGGTCGCCGACCGGATCGCGGTCATGTACGCCGGCCGGATCGTCGAGGAGGCCGGGGTCCTCGACCTGTACGAGAAGCCCTGTCATCCCTACACCAAGGCGTTGCTGGACTCGATCCCGCGCCTGGACCAGAAGGGCAAGGAGCTGCACACGATCAAGGGTCTGCCGCCCAACCTGACCCGGATCCCGTCGGGATGCGCCTTCAACCCGCGCTGTCCCCGGATGCAGCCCGAGCGGTGCACCACCGAGCTGCCGCCGCTGCTCAGGCTGAGCCCGACCCGGGCCAGTGCGTGCCACTACGCCGGGGAGCTGTTCGATGAGTGAGGCTGACGTCCTGACCGAGCCCTCAACGCGTGGACCCTCCGACGAGGTCATCCTGGAGGTCCGCGACGTGGTCAAGCACTACCCGATCACCCAGGGCATCGTCTTCAGGCGCACCGTCGGCCACGTGCGCGCTGTCGACGGCGTCTCGCTGGATCTGCGCAAGGGCGAGACCCTGGGCATCGTCGGCGAGTCCGGCTGTGGCAAGTCGACCCTCGGTCGGGTGCTGATGAACCTGGAGCCGGCCACGTCCGGCAGCGTGAAGTACAAGGGCCGCAACGTCTTCGACCTGAACGCGGGTGAGGTCCGCAAGCTCCGTCGCGACATCCAGCTGGTGATGCAGGACCCGTACTCGTCGCTCAACCCGCGGATGACCGTCGGCGACATCGTCGGGGAGCCGTTCGAGATCCACCCGGACGTGACCCCGAAGGGTGACCGGCGCCGCGCCGTCCAGGACCTGCTCGATGTCGTCGGCCTCAACCCCGAGCACATCAACCGCTACCCGCACCAGTTCTCCGGCGGACAGCGGCAGCGGATCGGCATCGCCCGGGCGCTGGCGCTGCGCCCGGAGATCATCATCTGTGACGAGCCGGTTTCGGCCCTCGACGTGTCGATCCAGGCGCAGGTGATGAATCTGCTGGAGCAGCTGCAGACCGAGTTCGGGTTGTCCTACGTGTTCATCGCCCACGATCTGTCGGTGGTCCGGCACATCAGCGACCGGGTCGGCGTGATGTACCTCGGCAAGCTGGTCGAGGTCGGCACCGAGGACCAGATCTACACCCGGCCGAGCCACCCCTACACCCAGGCGCTGCTGTCGGCGGTGCCGGTGCCGGACCCGAGGAAGCGGGCCAGCCGCGAGATCATCCGGCTTACCGGGGACGTGCCCAGCCCGGCCAACCCGCCGTCCGGCTGCCGGTTCCGCACCCGCTGCTGGAAGGCCCAGGACATCTGCGCCGAGACCGAGCCGGCGCTCGAGGTGCGCCTCGCCGACCACCAGTCGGCCTGTCACTTCGCCGAGGTCCGCGCGGTCGTGTGAGCCCGGCGGCGTCGCCTCGGCCAGGGCGATGTGGATCCTGGGTGGCTCGAGCAGGGCGGGTCGACTATGGGTTGAAGGCCAGGGTCACCGACTCGCTCACGGCCAGCGGGTGCAGCTGCGCCGTCGTCCACGCCGGCAGCTCCTCGGCGAAGTGCTCCAGCGGAGCGTGCAGCCATTCCAGCCAGGACGTCGGCCAGGCCCGTGGATGCAGGGTGCCGTAGTGGATCGGCATCACGTGCCGCGCCGCGGACCGGGCCACCGCCTCGGCCGCCTCGCGCGGACCGAGGTGGCCCGGTGACAGCCGCGGTCCCCACCCACCGATCGGCACCAGCGCCACGTCGATCGGGCGACCGGCCAGCTCGGCGAGCCGGTCCATGTCCTCGTGCAGCGAGGTGTCTCCGGCGAACCAGATGGCGGCCTCCTGGGTGCGCACGACGAATCCGTGCGCCGCGTTGGGACGGTGCGGCATGGGTCGGGCGAAGTGGTCGGCCCGCACCAGGCGCACCTGCACGCCGTCGGCAGCCCGCCACCAGTGCTCGTTGTCCGTCGCCTCCTCGATCGGTGCCGGGCTCAGGCCCTGCCTGAGCAGCCACGGGGCGTTGGTCGGCGAGGCGGCGATCGGGACGTCGCGCAGTCGGCGCAGCGAGGCGAGGTCGGCGTGGTCGTGGTGCAGGTGGGAGAGCAGGACGGCGTCCGCTCCCGCCCAGTCCCGCACCCGGGGCCGAGCGGTGAACCGGGCCAACGGCCCGACGGCGTGACCGAGCACCGGGTCGGTGAGCAGCCGCACCGGGTTCGCGCCGTCCGGACCGTCCCGAAGGATGTCTATGGTCACCGAGGCGTGACCGAGCCAGGTGATGCGGATCTGCTCACTCATCGCCCCCCGCCGAGCCGGTGCGGGATCCACCCCCCGAGACAGTGCTGAGTTGTGCGTGATCGCCCTGCGCGGAGCCGTCGAGGGTGCCCTGCGTCCGCCGCCACCGCAGCAGCTGAGTGTGGATGGCCGTGGCGCCGACCAGGACCGGTCGAGGAGCGTCCGGCTCGGTCGCAACGATGTTGACGCCCAGCAGGTCGGGGTCGACCGGCAGCGACACCGGGTGGATCAGCACTCCTTCGTTCTGTGGCCCGCCGAGCCCGCCGTGGCTGCCGACCTGGTGCTCGAAGGCGTGCACCTGGCCGAACTGGTCCACTGTGGACACCACCACAAGATCGCCGCAGTTGGCCATCCCGGTCAGCCGGCGCAGGTCATGGATGCCGCGGATGTCATACGGCGCCAACGGGTCCGAGCCGTCCACCATCCCGTCCGCGGCGCCGCCCACCCGGCGCGTGCCCTTGGCGCCGATCGCGACCGCCTGTCCCGGTCCGACCGCGGCGAGCACCATGCCGATGCCCTCGGTGAGCACCAGGCCCGGCACGAGACCCGGCCAGCGGTCGTCGATCTCGGCCAGGGTGGGCCGCTCGGCCAGCTCGGGGAACCAGATCATCCCCAGGTTGCCACCACCGACCACGACCAGATCCGGAACGTCCTTGCGCGGCGGCGATCTGCGGGCCTGGCGCCGCTCCTTACGGCGGGGCTCGATCCGGTCCGGACCCATGACGTAGGAGTCCGGCCGGCGGCCGGTGCTGCCCACTGTGGCTACGACCAGGGCGTTCATCGGCCCCCAGTCGTCGCCTCCGCTGGCCTCCAGCAGCTCCACCGCGTCGTCCGCCATCAGCTCGCGGACCCGCTGCGCCAGAGTCGATCCGGTGAGCTGCTCGAAGGTCGACCCGAGGCTCTGGCCATGGTCGGACCAGATGACGAGCTCATATGCGGTCGGCAGCCGCAATGCGACCGCCTCCAGCTCGGAGATCAGGGCGTCCAGGCCCTCCAGGGCCCGCATCGCCTCGGGCCGTTCGGGTCCGGCGTGATGGGCGATCTCGTCGTAGTCGACGAAGTCGACGAAGATGATCGGTGCGCCACGGCTCATCTGGTCCGCGACGACGACCAGGTTGGTGGTGCGCAGCAGCACGTTGGTGATACCGCGCAGCGCGACGTAGGACGGCTTGCGCCGAATCCGGGGCTGGACGTCGAGGGTCCGTTGTCGTCGCGCCTGGAAGGCCTCCTTGGCCATCTCGCCGAAGGTCAGCAGCACCGTCCGCGGCAGCAGGAACGGGCTGGCGAACAGCGGTACGAAGGCGTCTCCCGAACCCAGCCCCTGCCGCCGGACAGCACGGCTGAACACCAGGAACGAGTGGTCCGCGCCGCCCGTGAACGCGGTGCTCACCGCGACTCCCCCCTTGCGCAACACGCCGGTCCCGGCCGGCAGCCGGGACTCGACCAGCGCGGCGTCCGTGGGCCGGTTGGAGACCACCAGACGTCCGGCATCCCGGTCCCACCACCGGAAGCCGGGCACTGTCCGGTCGTCGCCGTACAGGATCGCCGCCTGGCTGGCCGGGGTGGTCGAGGGCAGCCCGGCCCACCACGGCTGGAAGATGTGGCTGCCGTTGCGCAGCCAACGGGTCAGCGTCGGCGCCTGACCGGAGGCGACGGCCCGGCGCAACACAGTCTCGGACAGCCCATCGATCTGGACGACGACCAACCCGCGACGTGGCGGGTCCGGGATCGGGCTGCGCCGCAGCCGGCGGAGCCGGGTGGCGTGGCCGATCACGTAGGCGGCATCGCTGGCGCCCACGAGCCACCGACCGACGGCCACGACCAGCGCCGCCGTGGACATCACCAGCACGACCCGCGACCAGCTCTGCACGTCGAGCCCGGCACCGAGATACAGCACGGCGCCGACCACGCCGACCTGGACCACGATGCCGAGCGCCAGCGCCAGGGCCACACTGCCCCGCCCGGCCAGTAGCCGTAGCACCGGACGCAGCGCGACCTCGACCGTCAGCAGGGCCACGGTCACCGCGACGACCAGGCCCGGGGAGACCGACTCGTCGGTGCCGAACAGGGTCAGCCCGAGCCACACGCCGAGGGCGGCGATCCCGACCGTCAGCACCACCTCTCCGGTGGCGCGCAGCGCCGACGGTCGGGTACCCACCTGCGGGGCTGGCATGCCTCCACCCTCCCACCCGGGCGGCTCGAACCGCCATGGCCGCCCAGCGGTTCGCGGCCTGCCAGGAGAGCTCAGTCCGCCAGCGTATCGAGGGGTCGGATTGGCCACTCGGTGTGCAGCCACTCGGTGTGCAGCAGGGCATAGGTGTACCCGTCGATCCAGCCCCGAGTGCGGTGCAGGCTGTCGCGCACGTGGTGTGCCTCTCGGCGCATGCCGACCCGCTCCATGAGCCTCCAGGACCGCTCGCTGCCGGTGAAACAGCTGGCCATCACCCGGTGCAGCCCCATCGGGCCGAAGCAGAGGTCGATGGCCGTCCGCACCGCCTCTGTGGCATAACCCCGCCCCTGGTGGTCGGGGTGCAAGCTCCAGCCGATCTCGGCCTGCATGCCGCGGGCGTGGTCGGCCACCTCGGTCTGCGCCCAGAGGTCCCCGACCCGGATCAGTAGGTCGCCGATCACGGCGCCGTCCCGTTCCACGATCACGGTGCCCGCGAGTCGGCGCGGGTCGGTGAAGTGCTCATGGTGGGCTGCCGGGGTGGCCGCCGCAGTGGTGATCCACTCCTGGACCTCGGGCAGTCGCCGGAACGCCCAGGTGGCCTCGGCGTCCCCGGGCCGGGCCCGGCGCAGCACCAGCCGTTCGGTGCGAACCGGCCAGTCCACGGCCGTAAGGGGGTCCGGCCCGCCGTTGCGTCGGTCGGTCCCGGTGTCCTGCTCGGCAGACGTCACGGCGACCATCGTCCACCAGCGACGCGCCGAGGCCCGCCTCGGGGGGGCCAGGCGGGCCTCGGCTGTCGTGCGGGACGCTTCGTCGGCGTCCTCGGAGCAAGGAACGGTCAGAGCGCGGCCACGTCCACGCCCTCGGGCACCAGCACCTGGTCGATGACGTGGATGACGCCGTTCGAGGCTTCCACGTCGGTGGCCGTGACCGTGGCGTCGTTGACCTTGACACCATCATCCGTGGTGATCGTGATGTTGCTGCCCTCGACGGTGGCGACGTCACCGGCGGTCACGTCGGCGGCCAACACCTCGGCCGGCAGCACGTGGTAGGTGAGGATCTTGGTCAGCGTCTCCTTGTTCTCGGGCAGCAGCAGCTTGTCCAGGACCCCGGCCGGCAGCGCCGCGAACGCCTCGTTGGTCGGGGCGAAGACCGTGAACGGTCCGTCGCCGCTGAGGGTCTCGCCCAGGTCTGCCGCGGTGACCGCGGCGACCAGGGTCGAGAAGTCGGGGTTGCCGCCGGCGACGTCGACGATGGTGCCGGCTGTGTCGGTGGCTGTGTCGGTGGCTTCGTCGGTGGCGGACTCGGCCACCGAAGCGGCTTCGCTCGCGGCCGAGGTCGCGGTGTCCGCAGCGTCGTCCGAGCTGCAGGCGGTCAGGGTCAGAGCAGCCGCTGCGAACATGGCAGCAGCGATCCGGCGGTGGCGCATGGAGTCTCCTTTCGGGTCGCCCCGGTTGGGCGTCTGCCTGTCCTTCTTCGGTGGGCCCTGATCGGGATGCACCCGTGGAGTCACAAAAAGGTCACAGCCGACGTGACGCCGCTCACGCTGTTCAGAGGGGGCCAGGCCCCGCCGACGCCGCGCATCGACGGGCACGGTGGCGAGGCGTGGTCCGGATTCACCACAACCCGCTCGGCCTCTGGGGCAGAACAGGACATACTGCGTGCCTCAGCTGACCGTGGCCGGATCGCAGTTGCCGCCGCAGAGAACGACCACGACCCGCTCACCGGGTGCGGGCCGGTAGGCGCCGGTGCGCAGGGCGGCGTAGGCGGCGGCCCCGCCGGGTTCGACCACCAGGCGCAGGTCCTGCCAGAGGGCACGCTGGGCTGCTCTGATCGCCTCGTCCGGCACGGTTACCGCCTCGTCGACGAAGTGCCGCACCAGGGACCAGGGGACGGCGCCGATCCGCCGGGCGCCGAGGGAGTCGGCAGCCAGGCCGCCCACCGGCACGTCGACCGGCTCCCCGGCGGCCAGGGCGGCCCTGAGGCAGTGGGTCGCCTCGGGCTCGACGCTGACGATCCGCACCCGGTCGCGCAGCCAGGCGGCCTGGCCGGAGACGAGCCCCCCGCCGCCGGTCGCCACCACCAGGGTGTCGAACCCGAGGCCCTCCCGGGCCAGCTGGTCCTCCAGCTCACGGGCCATCGTGCCCTGACCGGCCACCGTGGCCGGATGGTCGAACGCGTGCACCATGAGCGCGCCGCTCTGGCGCTGCCGGGCGAGCGCGGCATCCTGGGCGTCGTTGTAGTAGCCCTCGACCACGGTGACCGTGGCCCCGTACCGCTCGATCACCTCGCGCTTGATCGCCGGGGAGGTCGACGGCACGAACACCTCGACCGGCACCCCGAGCCGGGTACCCACGGAGGAGATGGCCGCCCCGTGGTTGCCGCCGCTGGCGGTGATCACGCCGGCCTGGGGCAGGGCCGGGGTGGACAGCACCCGGTTGAACGCGCCCCTCGGCTTGAACGATCCCGTGTGCTGGAGCAGCTCGAGCTTGATGACGAGGCCGTCGTGCTGGATCAACGGGGTCCGACGCACGTGCCGGGCGATCCGCTCGGCGGCGCGCTCGACGTCGTCCGGGGTGACCAGGGGGTCGGTCTGTGGGCCCATCCCCGCATCATCGCGGCTGCGCCGGATCGTCGCGGCTGCGCCGGCCGGCCGGTGGCTGGTGACGTTCGACCCACGACGACACAGCCGGACGGGCGGAGGCTGGGACCCGGACCCACCACCGAGGCCACGATGGGAGCCCGCCATGGTGTCCATGAACGACGCGGCCGCCGAGTTCCTCACCGCCAAGCGGATCGCAGTCACCGGAGTCTCCCGAACCCCCGGCAGCCACGGCGGCAACACCGTGTTCACCGGGTTGCGCAAGCGGGGCTTCGACGTCGTCCCGGTGAACCCGAACGCCGACCAGGTCGAGGGCGTCACGTGCTATCCGAACCTCGCCGCGATCCCGGACGGCGTCGAGGCGGTTGTCGTCGCCACCGCGGCCGACCAGGCCGAGGCCACGGTTCGCGAGGCGGCCCAGCTCGGGATCCGACAGGTGTGGCTGCACCGGGCGTTCGGTGCCGGCAGTCTCTCCCCGAGCGCCGTCGAGGCCGGCCGCGAGCTGGGGCTGCGGGTGATCCCCGGCGGCTGCCCGCTGATGTTCGGCGATACCGCGGACGGCGCGCACCGGGTGATGCGGCGCTTCTGCCGGCTCACCGGGGCGGTACCGCGGGCGGTCTGACAGCGGCCCGCCGACCGCGGCGAGAGTCTGCCAGGATCGGTGGGTGAGCGATCTCGACGTCCAGTCTCTCGAGCACCTGATCGACCACCACCACGCCGAGGACACCGCGCCCGGACTGGCCTACGGGATCGTGCGGGACGGGCGGCTGGTGCACTCCGGGGGTCGTGGCGCGTTGCGTCGTGGCGGACCCGAGCCGGACGCGGACACGGCGTTCCGGATCGCCTCGATGACCAAGAGCTTCACCGCCGCAATGGTTCTCGCCCTGCGTGACGAGGGATTGCTGCGCCTCGACGACCCGATCGCCGAATACCTGCCGCACGTGGCCGACCTGCGCCTGCCGACCCGGGACGCGCCGGCGCCGGCCGTGCGGAACCTGCTCACCATGACCGCCGGCCTGCCCACCGACGACCCGTGGGGGGACCGCCAGCAGGACCTACCGGACGTGGAGTTCACCGAGCTGCTGGCCGGCGGGCTGAGCTTCGCCTGGGCCCCCGGCACCGCCTTCGAGTACAGCAACACCTCCTATGCCGTTCTGGGGCAGCTGATCTCGGTGCTCACCGACCAGCCGTACCCGGACACCATCACCCACCGGCTGCTGCGCCCGCTGGGTATGCACGAGACCGGCTTCACGGCCGAGGTGGCCGCCGACGACCGCCTGGCCCGGGGTCACCGCCGCCTGGACGCCGGGTGGGAGCCGGTCACGCTCGCCGGCCACGGCGCGTTCGGGGCGATGGGAGGGCTGTTCAGCACGGTCACCGACCTCGCCCGTTGGGTGTCGTTCCTGGCCGGTGCGTTCCCGCCCCGCGACGACGGCCGCGACGACCCGGACGGCGCGCCGCTGGGACGGGCCACCCGTCGCGAGCTGCAGCTGCCCCACCTCGGCCTGCCCCCGTCGATCACCTGGACCTCGTTGGCCGAGCCACCCCGGATCCGCGGCGCCGCCTACGGCTTCGGCCTGATCGTCGAGCACGACCCGCGGCACGGCGTCCTGGTCAGCCACAGCGGTGGCTACCCCGGCTTCGGCTCCCACATGCGCTGGCATCCGGGCAGCGGACTCGGTGTCGTCGTCCTGGCCAACGCCACCTACGCCCCGGCGCCGCGGCTTGCCGTCCGGTTGCTCGACGGGCTGCTGGAGACCGAACCCCGGGCCGGATCGAGCGGCCGGTCCGGCGGCTGGACCGACGGCCGGCCCGTCCATCACCGCCGGCCAGGGTCGTTCCCGGCGCCGGCCGGCGGCTCCCTGGTCGAAGCCACCGCGGCGGCCCGCGCGACGATCACCCGGCTGGTCACCCACGGGGACGAACAGCAGTGGGACCGTGCGGTCACCGATCTGCTCGCGGTGAACCTCGACCCGGACGACCCGCTGCCGCGCCGCCGCCGGATGCTCGCCGACGCCCTGGTCCACCTCGGCCCGCTCGAACCGGACGACGAGCCGGTCGTGGCCGACTCCCCCGCGCACTGCGTGTGGTGGCTTGCAGGCCCGGGTGGACGGCTGCGCTGCGAGATCCGGATGACCCCCGAGCTGCCGTCCCGGGTGCAGACGCTCGCCCTCATCCCGGCGTTCGCGCCGTCCGCGACCCTGACCGGCGTCGCCGAGGCGGTGGCGGCGCAGCTGGGAGTCGCCGAGCCCCGTTGGCCGGACGACATCCCGCTCGACGAGGAGCTGGACCGGGAGCAGCTGACCCGCCAGCTGCGGGTGGCCGCGGCCTGGGCCGGCGCGAGCACCCTCGGACCGGTCACGGCTGGGGACGGGCAGGAGGCCACCACGCTGCGGCTGGACGGCGAGCGGCTGACCCTGCGGTTGTCGCTGGCCGTCGAGGGCGGACGGGTCTCGATCTGCACGCTCGTGCCCGAGCCGTGAGTGGCGGCGCGGTCAGGTCTGTTCTCGGGTCGCCGCCCGCGCATCCAGCTCGGCGACCCGTCGCCGCGGGGCGGTGTTGCGATAGGAGGCGTCGAGCAGCTCGATGACCTCCGACCAGTCGGTGTCGTCGTCCAGGTCCAGGCCCAGCCAGCCGTAGGTGCCGATGTAGGCCGGCAGGTAGCAGCGTGGGTCCTCGGCCAGGGCCCGGCGCTCGGCGTCGTCGACCAGAACCATGATCGACTGGTCGTGCTGCACCCAGACCCCGTCGACCTTGACCGAGCCGCCGTAGTAGGCGAACACCTTGACCGTGAAGAAGGCGGGGCGCCCGTGCGAGACCTTCTCGTCCGCACCAGGCAGGTCCAGGGCGATGGCACGGACCCGGATCAGCATCGGGTCGGCGTCGTCGAACATCTGCGGATGCGCCATCGGCCCTGCATACCGCATCTGTGGCGCTCCGGACAGCGGAGCGGTTCGGCGACCAGCCTCTCGTCCCAGGACCAGCCATGGACCGGCCGCGAAGGTCGACCTACTCTCAGACATGGCCGACTGGTTGACGATCGAGGTCTACGACGGGCCGTTCCCCGCCTCGCAGTGGCAGCGTGCCCACGAAAGCCAGCTCGTCGAGGCGGCCATCACCCACGGTGCGTCCACCTGGAACTGGCACTCGACCGCGTGGGGTGTGGTGTTCGAGATCCTCTTCGAGCAGGACGTCAGGCTGGAGTCATACCGCCGGCTGGCCTTGGTCCGTGCGGCGCTGGACGCCGTCCCCGACCGGGTGAACAGCCTGCTCGTCTACCGGGGCCCGGGTGGTGCCTCTGCGGCGGGGCTGCCCCGTCGTCCGCACCCGGCGCCGATGGCCGGGGCCGCCGCACTGCCGCAGGCCGACCCGGACTCCTGGCTCGAGCTGTCCAGCGATGTCGCCGAGCTCCATCTCGCCAAAGACCGCGACACGCCGTAACACGCCGAGGCCGACAACCGTTTGCGGTCTTTGGCGAGGCGCGGAACAGGATCCAGGGGCCCGGGAACAGGATCACGGGGCAGTCCACGAAGGATCGCGGCCGATGAACCCCAGCAGGCGCGTCTGCACGTCGGAGCCGGCGGGCACCTCGACCCGCAGCCCGTAGTGCCCCGAGGATCGCATGGCTTCCTCCATCGGCTGCATCCCGGCCAGCAGGTCGGCGCAGAAGGTGGCGTCCAGGGCGTCGTTCTGGCCGGTGGCCCGCGCCAGGTCCCATGTGTGCAGGAACACGTCGGTGGTGTAGAAGCGGTCCAACGCCGCATCCAGCGGCTGGTCGCCGATGTGCGGGTTGGTCAGTCTCCGCCCGGCCGTCGCCGGGTCGTCGAGCAGTGCCTGGACGGCGCCGCAGTGCACCGTCCAGGCCCCGACCGGGTCGACGTCCACCGCAGGTCCTCGGCCGAGCTCGATTCCGGCGCCGCCGGCCAGGAACGCCGGCAACCAGTCGGTCAGGTGCTGGACGACGTCACGTGCCGTCCAGCCGGCCACCGGGGCCGGGGCGTCCCAGTCGCGGGTGCCGTGCACCCGGTCGCTGAACGTGCCGGCCACGATGCGGTGTCGCTGGGCAGGGTCGTCGGGCAGTGCCATCGACCGGACCCTCAGAGCGCCGCGTCGGTGAGCAGGTCATCGAGCTTGGCGTAGCCGTCCTCGACCCCGGTCTCCATCCCGCTGCGCAACCAGGCGTCCCGGTCCTCGAAGCTGTCGAGGAGTGACTGCACGTGCAGCCGGGTCCGGCCGTCACCGAGGTCCTCCAACCGCAGTGTCTCCAGCGCCACGCCGTCCGGCTGCCCCTCCCAGGTGAACGTCTGCACGATCTTGGTGTCGCCGACCTCGTGGAAGCAGCCGCGGAAGGCGTACTCCTCGCCGTCACGGACCGCGACGTAGCGCCAGCTGCCGCCGCTGCGCGCGTCCCAGTGCTCGATCCGGGTGTCCATTCCGTTCGGGCCGATCCACCGGGCGAACAGCTCCGGGTCGGTGTGCGCCCGCATCAGCTGGGCGGGGGTGGCGGCGAAGTCTCGGGTCATCCGGATCATCGGGACCCTCGGGTCGGCCTCGATCCGGGTCTGGCCGGTGGTCGGGGTGGTCGTGGGGTTCATGATGCGCGTCCCTCCTGGGTGCTGGTCTGCTCAACGTGCTGATCGGGTTCGTCGTGCTGATCGGGTCGGTCGTGCTCGGACATCTCGGCGAGGACGGCGTCCAGGCGCTGGTAGCGCTCCTCGGCCTGTCGGCGGTAACGCTCGATCCATCTCGTCATCAGGTCGAACACCTCCGCCTCCAGGTGCGCCGGGCGGCGCTGGGCGTCGCGCCCCCGGGTGACCAGTCCGGCGTCCTGGAGCACCCTGAGGTGCTTGGACACCGCCTGCAGGCTCACCGGGTAGGGGGCCGCCAGCTCACCCACCGTGGCGTCACCCACCGCGAGCCGGGCGACGATGTCGCGCCGGGTGGGGTCGGCCAGTGCGGCGAACACCTTCGACAGCTCGTCGGCCATGACCACCGTCCTCAACTCTTTGGTTGATCAACCATGCACTCGGCGTCCGGAGTTGTCAACCGATCGGTTGAAATGACTGGTCGGTGGGCCAATGGCGGGCCGCTGTCCGGGCCTGCCCGCCCACGAGGGGACACTTCTGCTGTGACCGGGACCCGACCAGGCGCGGACGGCGATGCGCCCCGATCTCACGGTTGTCCGGTCCTCGACGTCTACCTGGTGATGAACACCAAGCCGCCCTTCGAGTCCGTGGTCGCCGAGCACGGCGCCCGGGTGCTGCGGGTCTGCCGGGCCGTGATCGGCCCGGACGAGGCCGAGGACGCAGCCTCCGAGACCTTCCTGGCGGCCCTACGCGCCTACCCGGACCTGCCCGCTGACACGCGACTCGAGGCCTGGCTGGTCACCGTCGCGCACCGCAAAGCGCTGGACGCCGTGCGGCGTCGCCGGCGGCGGGCGGTGCCGGTGGCCGACCCGCCGGAGCCACGCCACGACCCGGCCGGCCTCACGTCGTCCACGTTCGGCCGTCCCGGGCACGACGACGGCGAGGTCTGGACGGCCGTCGCCCGGCTCCCGGACCGACAGCGCCTCTGCCTGGCCTACCACTACCTCGGCGGACTGACCTTCCCGCAGGTGGCCGAGATCGTCGGTGGCAGTGCGGACGCCGCGCGTCGCGCCGCCCACGACGGGATCCGAACCCTACGCGCCAGCTACCCGAGCCCCGAGACCGGAGAGTCCCGATGACGCCCCAGAGCCAGACTCCCCCGAACCCGACCTCTCCGAAGCCGACCTCCCCGAACCCGATCTCTCTGCCCGACGAGCTCGTCGAGGTGAGCCAGACCCAGCTCACCGGGTTGCGCCGCCGGCTGGTCGACGCCGCTGCGCGAGAGGGCCTGCTCGACATCGCCTACACCCGGGTCGACTCCCCGGTGGGACCGTTGCTGCTCGCCGCCACCGAGGCCGGCGTGGTGCGGGTTGCCTTCGAGTGCCAGGACCACGACGCGGTGCTCGCCGACCTGGCGATGCGGGTCAGCACCCGGGTGCTGCGTGCCCCGGCCCGGCTGGACGGCGCGGCACGCCAGCTCGAGGAGTACTTCGAAGGCCGGCGCCGGACCTTCGACCTGGCGGTGGACCGCCGCCTGGTGTCCGGTTTCGCCGACGCGGTGCTGCGCCGGCTGGCCGAGATCCCCTATGGGCGCACCTCCTCCTACGCGGCACTGGCGGCCGCGGCCGGTAGCCCGCGCGCGGTCCGGGCGGTGGGCACGGTATGTGCCCGCAACCCGGTCCCGCTGCTGCTGCCCTGTCACAGGGTGGTTCGCTCAGACGGCTCCACCGGTGGCTACGCCGGTGGCGCCGAGGCCAAAACCCTTCTGCTGCATCTGGAGTCACGCTGAGGAGGGTCGAGGCTGGGCCGGCGGCATCCCTCGGCCCTCGATCTGCGCCATCATCACCGGTGTGACCTCACACTCGGGCGAGGGTCCACCGACCCGGTTCGCCGGTCCAGGGGTGTCGGCCGCGGTGGCCGCCGTCGTCGTGGTGCTCACAGCGCTGAGCGGCCGCTACGGGTTCCATCGCGACGAGCTGTACTTCACGATGCTGCCGCCGGCCTGGGGGTATGTCGACCAGCCGCCGCTGGTGCCGCTGCTCGGCAATGCGCTCGGCGCCACACCGTGGCTGATGCGGATCCCGGCGACGGCCGCGGCGGCGACGTCGGTGTTGCTGGTCGCCCTCATCGCCCGTGAGCTCGGCGGCACGCCTCGCGCCCAGACCTGGACGGCGTGGGCCTACGCGGGCACGGTCGCCGTCCTCGACTTCGGCCATGTGCTGCTGACCACGACCGTCGACCTGATGTTCTGGCTGCTGGTCTGCCTGCTGGTGGTCCGCGCCGAGCTGCGCGGCCGGCCCAGGCTCTGGCTGCTGGCCGGGGCGGTGGCCGGGCTGGCCACCTACGCCAAGCTGCTGATCGCCGTCCTGTTGGTCGGGATCGCGCTCGGGCTGGCGGTGACCGGACGCCGGCGACGGCTGGTCTCGCCACCGGTGCTTGGTGGGGCAATGATTGCGGCCCTCGTCGCCGCTCCGAACATCGCCTACCAGGTGGCGCACGACCTGCCCCAGCTGGCCATGGGAGCAGCCTTGTCGCAGAACAACTCCGGTGAGGCGCGGGTGTTCGCACCGGTCTTCCTGGTGATCGCGCTGGGCCCCGTGCTGACCCCCGTGTGGCTCTCCGGGCTGCGGGCCCTGTGGCGGCGGCCGGACTGGGCGCCGGTGCGTTTCCTGGTGCCGGCGTTCGTGCTGCTGGTGGTGTTCACCCTGGTCGGCGGGGCCCAGCCGCACTACCCGATGATGCTGCTCGGTGTGGCCTTCGCCGCCGGGATGGCCGCCCGCGAGGACGCCTCGTTCGGCCCTGTCTGGCGCGGCGCCGTCGGGGCGAACGCGGCGCTGTCGGCGGTGGTCTCGTTGCCGCTGCTGCCGTTGACGGTGGGTGACACGCCGGTGCTGGGCCGCAGCCCGGTCCCGAAGATGAACCAGCTGATCGCCGACCAGGTCGGCTGGCCCACCTATGCCGCGCAGGTGGAGGCCGCCTACCGGGCGCTGCCGACGGGCCGGCGCGGCACGCCGGTGGTGCTGGCCTCGAACTACGGCGAGGCCGGGGCCGTGCGGGTGTACACCGACCTGCCGGTGTTCAGCGGCCACAACGCGCTGGCCGACCTGGGTCCGCCGCCGGACTCGGCCGACAGGGTGGTGGTCGTCGGCGGCCAGGCGCGGGCGGCCACCGCATGGTTCACCTCGTGCCGGGTGGTGGACCGGTTGGACAACGGGATCGCGGTCCCCAACGAGGAACAGGGGCAGCCGATCATGGTCTGTTCGGGACGCAGGGAGCCGTGGGCGTCGCTGTGGCCGAGAGTCCGGCACCTGGACTGAGTCCGTCGTCGGCGTGGCCTCAGATCAGGCCGGCCGGCACCGTGGCGACCTTCACCGCGATCAGGGCCAGCAGCAGGACGCCGATGCCGGCCAGTCCGAGCGGGTGCCAGGTGCGTCGCTTGGCGGCGGGGGCGTACGCCAGGACGGCGGCCGCCAACGCCCCGGTGACCAGTCCGCCCAGGTGGGCCTGCCAGGCGATGGACAGCCCGGGGATGAAGCCGATCACCGCGTTGATCATGATCAGGGCGATCAGACCCCGGTTGTCCCGGCGCAGCCGTTGGTGGATCACCATGATCGCCCCCCACAGCCCGAACACCGCTCCGGAGGCACCGACCACCGGGGTGAACCAGGACTGTGCGCCCGGGGAGGCGAGCAGGAACACCCCGACCGAGCCACCGAGCGCGCTGAGCAGGAACAGCGCAGTGAACCGGGCCCGACCGAGCAGCTGCTCCAGGTACGGCCCACCCAGCCACAGTGCGTACATGTTGAACACGATGTGCAGCAGGAACGATGGCGAGTGCAGGAACGCCGCGGTGAGCAGCCGCCACGGCTCGACCAGCGTGAGCGCCGGGATGTACATCAGCTCGCTGGTCACCAGGTTGTCCGGCACCAGTCGCTGGGCGAGGTAGACGGCGACACAGATCCCGATGATCGACTTGGTCACGGCGCCGGCGTTGCCGGTGAGCTGGCCCCCGAAGGCGGTGCGCGCCGTCCGGACCGTCTTGGCCTGTTCCTTGACGCAGTCGACGCACTGGAAGCCGACCGCGGCCGTGCGCTGGCACTCCGGGCAGACCGGGCGCTGGCAACGCTGGCAGCGCACGTAGGAGACCCGGTCGGGGTGGCGGGGACAGACCGGGACGGCGTCCGCCGCCGACTCGTTCCCGGGCACGGGTGGGTACCCCGACCCGGGCGGGCCGTTCGGTGGCAGCGGCGGCGTCGTCACCCGCGTTCTACGGTGACGCCGGTGATCACCACCGGCTCCGTGGGCCGGTCGGACCGGTCGGTCGCGGTGGCGCCGATGGCGTCGACGACCTCGCGGCCGGCGCCATCGGCGACCTCGCCGAAGATGGTGTGCTTGGCCTGCAGGTGCGGGGTCGGCGCCACGGTGATGAAGAACTGGGACCCGTTGGTTCCGCGGCCCATCCGCTTGCCGGCGTTGGCCATGGCCAGCAGGTAGGGCTTGTTGAAGACGAGCTCGGGGTGGATCTCGTCGTCGAAGTCGTAGCCGGGCCCGCCGGTGCCGTTCCCGAGCGGGCAGCCGCCCTGGATCATGAACCCGGGGATGACCCGGTGGAAGCCGAGGCCGTCGTAGAACCGCTCGGTGCGCTTCTGCCCGGACTTCGGGTCGACCCACTCCTTGGTGCCCTCGGCGAGCTCCACGAAGTTGGCCACGGTCTTGGGGGCGTGGTTCGGGAAGAGTTCCAGGCGGATGTCGCCGCGGTTGGTGTGCAGGGTGGCGTGCAGGCTGCCGTCGGTCACCGATGGCCTTTCTCGCGTAGAGGGCGTTCCCGTCATCTGCGGATTCGGCGGAACCGGCGGAATCAACGGGACGTCGTGGTCGGGTGGAGCGTCGAAGCCATCTTTGCACGCGCGGGTGATCGGGCCGTAGGGGTGGCGTCGGCGCCCGAACGCGAGAGGATGGGCAGATCAAGACCGTGCGACACAGTCGACGGTCGGTGCTGACGTGAAGGGGAGCATGGTGAGGATCAGGCAGGACGACTCGGCGCCACGCCGGTGGGGCAAGGCCGCGCGATGCGCCGTCGACAAGGTCAACGCCTCGGCCGCGCCAGCGGCGCGGACCGGTTCCGCCGAGATCCGCGACCGGTGGGACGACGCGAACGAGCACGCCGTCGAGTGGGCGGGCCCGCGGCTCGAGAAGGTGGAGCGGCGGATCGAGCGCGGCCGCGAGGTTGCCCGGCCCAAGGTCGAGGCCGGCTGGGAATGGGTGGCCCCACGGGCGGAGGCGGGCCGGGACTGGGCCGCCCCCCGGGTGGAGGCCGCTGCGGCGACCGTGGCACCGGCGGTGGAGCGGGCCCGGGAGCGGATCCTGGCGGATCTGGTGCCGCGGCTGGCCGAGGCGGCGGCCGCCGCCGCGTCCGCCGGGGCAGCCGCCGCGCACTCGGCCGGCGAGGTGGCCGGTGATCGGCTGCAGACCGTGGCCGAGCGGCTCGAGGAGGTCGCCCCGGCCAAGCCGAAGCGACGCAAGCGCAAACTGCTGCTGCTCGTGCTGGCCGCTGCCGGCGCCGCCGGCCTGGCGGCGTGGCGGCGCAAGCCAGCGGAGGACGACGACTGGCACGTCCCGGCGACCGGGGTGTCGCACCGGACGGCGTCCTCGGCCGCCATCGACACCAGCACCACGGCGGGGGCGGCCAGCGCAGAGGCGGCTACCCAGGCGAACGCCCGCAACCAGCCGGGTGAGGCGGCCGGCGAGCCCGCGGCCGAGGCCGGCTCCGGGTCGTTCGGGGACGCCGCCGCGACGACCCCGTCGGTCGAGGAGGGCGGCGAGGCCAACCCCGAGGCGATCGGTCCGGTGGACGGCGAGGGCGACGCCTTCGCCGGCGGCGCGACCGAGGCCGAGGCGACCGCGGATCCCCAGACCAAGCCGGTGCGCACCCGGACCCGTAAGCCGGCCGCCCGCGAGGGTGGTTCCGAGGGCGAACAGTCCGACTGACCTGCTCTGCAGACACCTCTCCGGGGCAGCGTTTCTCGACGTAGCGCCGGTCGTTGCTCACAAGGAGTGACGGCCGGCGCTTTTCTTGGCCGATGTGCGACAAATACGCCGTGTCTCCTCATGCGCGACATATACGTTTGCCGCCGACCGGGTCCCGGACACGCCGGTCGAGCCACGTGATCGCAGGTATGCGGATCGCGGTGTCACACAGTCGGGTCTGAGGGTCCTTTCCTGACCAAGGCCGGCGGCTGCGGTGTCGCCGCCGACGACAGGGAGGGGAGGACGTGACCGCAACCACCGACCGTCGCGGAGGGGCAACGCCGCCGTCCTCGCCATCGCCCATGCCGGCCGCCGCAGCCCTGGCCGAACCGCCCGTGCTGCGCCGCCGTCCTGTGTACCTGGTCGGCGGGCTCCTCGCCGTGGCGCTCGGCGCCGTCCTCGCCGGATGGCTGTTCAGCAGGTCCGGCAGCACCCAGCTCGTGCTCGGAGTGCGCGAGCCGGTCGCGCGAGGCGAGGTGATCGAGGTGGCTGACCTGCTGGCGGTCGACGTCATCCCCGACCCCGCCCTGCGCCCGGTGCCCTGGACCGAACGCCAGCAGGTCCTCGGCCAGCGCGCGACCGTCGACCTGGCCGCCGGCGGCCTGCTCGTCGAGGGCTCCTACTCGGCTGAGGCCTTGCCCGCGCCCGGCCAGTCCCTGGTCGGGGTGTGGTTGACCCCGGGCCAGCTTCCTGGAACAGCGCTGCGGCCGGGGGATCCGGTCCGGGTGGTGGCGACGCCTCGCGCCCAGGACGACCTTCCCGCCGCCAGACCCAAGGCGACGCAGGCGGTCGTTGTCTCGGTCGACCCGGCGACGGACGGGCACACCCTGGTCACCGTGTCGGTTCCCGCAGCAGGGGCCGCGCAGCTGAGCGCCCTGGCGGCCACCGGTCGAGTCGCCCTGGTCGCGGACTCGATGGCCCGCTGATGGCCCTGATCCTGCTGACCTCTGCCTCCGGCGCGCCGGGTGTGAGCACCACGGCGCTCGGGCTGGCGCTGGCCTGGCCCAGTCGCGTCCTGCTGATCGAGGCCGACCCGGGCGGCGGCTCCACCGTGCTCGCCGGCTGGTTCCAGGGCCGGCCACCGCACGACCGCGGGGTGGTCAACCTGGCCATGGCCCTGGCCTATGCGGCACCCGACGCAGATCCGAGCCAGTGGTTGCCCGGGGCGCTGAGCGATGTCGTGGTCGCCGTTCCGGGCACCACGGTCGAGGTGGTGACCGGGATCCGGGCCCCGGCCCAGGCCGGGGCCCTGGCCGACCTCTGGCCACCGCTGGCAGCCACTGCCGGCGAGCTGGAGTGCGGCGGTGTCGACGTGATCGTGGACGCCGGTCGGCTGGGGATGGCGCACGCGCCTGCCGCCCTGGTCGACGCGGCGGACGTCGTCCTGCTGACCACGGGAACGAGCCTGCCGGCGCTCGCCGCCGCGCGCGGGTGGAGCCGAGAGCTGGCGGAGCGCTTCGGGGCCGTCGGTCGGACCGATCACCTTGGGCTGCTCGTGATCGGTTCGGGTCGGCCCTACCCGGCTCGAGAGGCCTGCCGGCTGCTCGATCTGCCGCTGGTCGCAGCCTTGCCCTGGGACCCGAGAACGGCCCAGGCGGTGCACCTCGGACGCGCCTCCAAGCGGCTGGCCCGCAGCCCGTTGGCCTCCGCGCTGCGAGCGGCCACCACGCCGATCATCGACCTGGCCACCCGCAACCGACATCGCCTCGGCGGGCGGGTCGCTGCTGCCGGGGGTGTCGGGTGAGTCGCACCGACCCGAGTGATGTCGTCGCCGTCGCGCTGACCGGCCTTCCGCTGTTCGTCGAGCCCGCGCCCCTGCAGTCGATGCCGCCCCGAGGGCGGGACGCGTCGGACGGGCCACCGCCGCTGCCTCCCGTCCCGCCGACCACTCCCTCCTCGGTTCTCGCGCCACCGGCGACCGTCGTGGACTGGCACCTGGTGAACCTGTTGCGCGCCAAGGCCTCCGACCGGTTGACCACGGCCCTCTCCGAGCGGACCGGGACGTTGACGCTGATCGCGCAGCGAGAACTGGGGCGCACGATCATCGTCGATCTGCTGGACGGCGAGGTGCGTTCGGCGCTGACCTCCGGCCGTGCCCCGATGGACCTGCCGACCCAGCGGCTCACTGCGCAGGCGGTGCACGACGCGTTGTTCGGCCTGGGCCGGTTGCAGCCGCTCGTCGACGCCGAAGATGTAGAGAACATCGAGGTCAACGGGTACGACAACGTCACGCTGCAGCTGTCCGACGGCAGCCGACGGGCAGGCCCGGCCGTGGCGGACTCCGACGACGAGCTGGTGGACTTCCTGTCGTTCCTCGCCTCGCGCGGCCAGGGCAACGGGCGCCCGTTCAGCCCGGCCAGGCCCACCCTGCATCTGACCCTGGATGGCGGCGCCCGCCTGGCGGCCACTGCCTGGATCACCCCTCGACCGGTGGTCGTCGTCCGCCGGCATCGGCTGCGCGTGGTGCGGCTCGACGAGCTGGTGGGTCGAGGCATGGTCACCCCGCTGGCCGGCACCTTCCTGGCCGCGGCGATCCGGGACCGGCGCTCGGTCGTGGTCTCCGGACCGCAGGGCGCCGGGAAGACCACCCTGTTGCGGGCTCTCGCCGATGTGCTGCCGAGCTGGGAACGGATCGGCACCTTCGAGACGGAGTACGAGCTGTTCCTGCACGAGCTGCCCGGCCGGCGGGCCTCAGTCGCGGCCTGGGAGGCCCGGCCCGGTTCGGGTGAGCGCGGCCCGGACGGTCGTCAGGCCGGTGAGATCACGCTGGACGACTGCCTGTACGACTCCTTCAGGTTCAACCTCGACCGCCAGATCGTCGGCGAGGTGCGGGGCCGCGAGGTGCTGGCCATGTTCAAGGCGATGCAGTCCGGAGCGGGATCGATCTCGACCACCCATGCGGCCAGTGCGGTCGGTGCGATCCACAAGCTCGTCACGTGTGCCCTGGAGGCGGGTCCCCAGGTGACCGTCGACTACGCCGAGCGCGTCGTCGCCGAGCACATCGACCTGGTCGTCCAGCTCGACCTGGACGTCCAGCCCGATCGACGCACCGGCCAACCAGTACGGCATCGACGGGTCAGCGAGATCATCGCCGTGCACCCCGGTGAGGCCGGCCCCGCCCACACCCAGGTGTTCCGATCCCGTCCCACAGCGGAGGTCGATGCCGGCGGCAGAACCCGGGTGGACCTGGTCCCGGGGGTGTTGCCCGACGACTACCGCAGGTTGGCCACCCACGGGTTCGACCTGGAGGGCTACGTCCGACAGCTCGACTCGAGGTCACCGCGTTGACGGCCCTGGCGACCGGTCCGGCGACGGGAACGACGACCGGGGCGCTGCTGGCCGCGCTGGCCGGCGGACTCGTGGTGGGCGGGCTGCTGCTGGTGGTGGCCGGGGCCCGCCCGGGGCCGGTCGCCCCGCCCGGCCCCGCTCGTAGGTTGCTGGGCGGTATCGGTCCGCTGCGGCGGCTCTCCCGGCGGATCGTGACCCTGCTCGCCGTCGGTCTGGTCGTGGGGCTGGCCATCGCCGTCCTGACCGGTTGGGTGATCGCCGTGGTCCTCGTCCCGCTGGCGATCGTGGGGCTACCGGTCCTGCTTGCCGCTCCACCGACGCCGCAGATCGCCCGGCTCGAGGCCATGGAGGAGTGGACCAGGTCACTGGCCGGCGTCCTGACCGCCGGGGTCGGTCTGGAGCAGGCGGTGGTGGTCACCCTGCGCGCGGTCCCGCCCGCCATCGAGCCCGCGGTCGCCACCCTGGTCAGTCGGCTGCACGCACGCTGGCCCACCGAGGACGCGCTCAGGGCCTTTGCGGACGACCTGGACGACACCACCGGAGACCTGATCGCCGCCCAGCTGATCCTGGCCGCCCGGCGCCGTGGTCCGGGTGTGGCCGGGGTCCTGGAGAGCCTCGCGGAGTCGGTCGCCGCCGACGTGAGGGCCCGTCGCACTGTCGAGGCCGACCGTGCCAAGCCACGTTCGACGGTCCGGTGGATCACGGTGATCACGATCGGTGCCCTGCTGCTGCTCGGCCTGAACACCAGCTACATCGAGCCGTACCACAGTCCACTGGGACAGCTCGTGCTCGCCGTCCTGCTCGGCATCGACGCCGCGTGCCTGGGGTGGATGCGAGTGATGACCCGGACCCCGCGGACGGCCCGGTTCGTCGGACGGCGCATCGCCGTCGCGGAGCACGCCCGATGACCGACCTGCAGGTGGCGGTCGTCGCCGGCGGCCTCGTCGGGCTGGGGGCGAGCCTGATCGCGCTGCGCTGGATGCCGGCCCACCCTGACCTGGCCTCTGCTCTCGGCCGGCTGGCACCGGAGCACTCGCTGGCCCCGGCCCCTGCAGGAGCGCGGGTGCCGGTGACGGCCGTGGACCGCCTCGGTCGGTGGTGGACCCGGCACCTGCCGCTGGTCCCGTCCCGGGCGCCGGCGCGAGACCTCGACCTCCTGGGTATGCCGCTGCACCGCTTCTACGGACAGAAGGTGCTCTACGCAGTTCTCGGCCTGGGGTTCCCGGTGCTGCTCGCAACGGTGGTCACCGTCGTCGGACTGCGCCCTCCCCCGGCCGTCCCGGCGGTCGGCTCCCTGCTGTTGGGTGCCGCACTGAGCTTCGTGCCGGACCTGAACGTCCGCTCGGACGCCGCGGCCGCGCGGGAGCAGTTCACCCGGGCGCTGAGTGCCTATATCGACCTGGTGGCGCTGGAACGCCTCGCCGGGGCCGGCCCCCGACAGGCCATGGAGGCTGCGGCCGAGATCGGCGACTCCTGGCCCTTTCGCCGGATCGGCGAGGAGCTCGCCCGGTCGCGGTGGTCCGGCCAACCACCCTGGGAGGCGCTCGGGCGCCTCGCCGACGACCTCGGACTGGATGGGATGGGTGACCTGTCCGACATCATGCGGCTGTCGGGTGAACAGGGTGTCGCCGTCTACCAGACCCTGCGGGCCCGGTCCGCGGCGATCCGCGCTGCGCAGGTCACCGACGAGCTCGCGGCGGCCAACCGGACCGCTGAGCGGCTCACCCTGCCCGGCGCCGTCCTCGCCCTGACCTTCGCCGTCCTGCTGACCGCTCCGGCGATTGCCCGGCTGGTCACCGGGTGAGTCGGGCCGATCGCGATGAGACATGACACCTGCCGACGGACTGTCACAGAATGTGCCGCGCGAACACATTCGTTCGATGTGGTCATCACCGAAAGGGAACGCCATGCCCCAGCTCAGCCTCCTGACCTGCCTGCTGGCCACTGTGTGTGGGCGCCTGCGGGACCACCGAGCCGAGACCGGGTCGATCAGCGTGGAGCAGGTCCTGATCACGGCGGGGCTGGTGACGATCACAATCGGGGCGTTGGCAGCGATCGCCGCCGGCGTGGCGAAGTACGCCTCCCGCATCTGAGAGCCGCCGACGGTCGGCGACCGGTTCCGGGCGGCCGGGGTGGAGGCGGGTCACCGGCCCGGGACGGCGGATCGGCCGCGCTCGAGCTCGTTGTGCTCTTCCCCGCTCTGCTGGCTCTGATCTTCATCACCGGACAGGCCGGCCTGTACTTCTACGCACGCAGCGTTGCCCTGGCCGCCGCCCAGGAGGGGGTCCGCGCGGCGGCCCTGCCGGCCGCGACCAGCTCCGCCGGTGACCAGGCCAGCAGAGTGTTCCTGGACCGAGCCGGCGCGGACCTGCTGACCGCTCAGGTCGTCTCCGCGACCCGCACTGCCGTCCGGGTCAGCGTCACCGTTGCGGGGCGCTCCCTCAGCTTGGTCCCCGGCTATCCCGGGTTCCCGGTGTCCCAGACGGCATCGGCGCCGGTGGAGCGGGTGACCTGATGGGACCGCTGCGCCCGATCGGTCGGGCTGCCGCACGACGAGGCGGACGCCGGGAGGCGGGGTCGGCATCCATGGAAGCCGTGCTGCTCGCCCCGGTGCTGCTGGCCTTCCTCCTGGTGGCTGTCTACGGGGGCCGGGTGGCCATGGCCCGGCAGGCGGTGCAGTCGGCCGCTGCGGACGCCGCCCGTTCGGCCTCCATGGCTCGCACCGCTGGTGCCTCGGCCGGCGCGGTCGGCTCGGCCGAAGCCACCCTGGCCAACCAGGACCTGCGCTGCAGCACCCTCAGGGTCGACCTCGACACCGCGGCGTTCGCCGCCCCGGTCGGCACAGCGGCGACGGTCGCTGCCACTGTCACCTGTGTCGTCGACCTGGCAGACCTGGTCGCCCCCGGCATCCCCGGCAACCGGACCCTGGTCGCCACCGCCAGCAGCCCACTGGACACCTATCGGGAGCGGTCGTGATCGCAGCGCTGACCGGGCGCCGAACCCGGGCCCTCCTCGCGGCGTTGACGATCGCCGCGATCGTCGTCGGTGTCCCGTCGGTGCTCGCCGCCGTCGGTGCCGGGGGCGTCCCCGAGTCGTTCCGCGGGTGGGACCGGCTCTGGACCGCGTTGACCAGCCCGGACGACGGCACCCTGCTCCTTGCCCTGCTCCAGGTCGTGGCCTGGCTGTGCTGGGCGGTGCTGACCCTGACCTTCGCCGTCGAGCTCGCCTCGCGGGTTCGGGGGCTTCCCGCTCCGCGGCTGCCCGCTCTGGCTGCTCCGCAGGGGCTGGCCCGGTCGCTGGTCGGTGCGGTGGCCGCCGCGTTCCTCGCCGTCCAGCCGGCCGCCGCCACCGAGGCCGACCCGGTGTCCACGGCAGCGACCTGGGTGAGCACTGCTACCGGCGACCACGCCGGGCCGGAGTCCTCTGGCCCGGTCTCCATGGTCGGCACACCCGTCGCGGCTGCGGCCGTCGCCGTGCCCGCGGCGCCACCGGCTGGAACACGGCCGGCTCCGGCCCTCGTCACGCACACCGTGCGCCCCGGCGAGTCGCTGTGGCGGATCGCCGAGGCCTACCTGTCTGACGGAACGCGGTTCGGCGAGATCGCCGACCTCAACTACGGACGGCAGCAGGCGGACGGGGAGACGCTCACCGACACGCACTGGATCAACCCGGGGTGGCAGTTGCTCGTCCCCGACGAACGCCACGCTGCGGGCGGCGTCAGCGACCGGGCGCAGCCACCCGCCGACGACTCATCGGTGCGCCAGCACCAGGTCCGCCCGGGTGAGTCCTTGTGGGACGTCGCCGTGACCGAGCTCGGCGATGGCCATCGCTGGCGGGAGCTCCACGCCGCCTCTCGCGCCCTCGTGCAACCGGACGGGTCGCGACTACGCGACCCCGACCTGATTCGGCCAGGGTGGACGGTCGCCGTCCCCGACGACCCTGGTCCTCAGGTGCGTCGCGACGAGGTGGGTGGCGGCCGGTCGACGCCGGGCGTCAGCGCCGAGGCCGCCGCCGCCACGCAGGTCCCCGCCGTGGCGGCCGACAGGGCCGAGGACGGCGACAGCGGGACCGCCGCTGACCAGGGCGAGCACGGTCTGGACGACACCGCCCCCTGGCCGATCCGGACCACGGGGGGTGTCGGTGCGCTCCTGGCCGCCGGCGTCATCACGACCCTCGGAGCACGGCGACGCCTGCAGAGCCTGCGCCGACTCCCCCATGAGCTGCCCGATGCGGTTCCCGACGAGGTCGCCTGGGTGGAGCGGGAGCTGCGCGCGGTGGCCGACCCACTCGGGGTGCACTCCGTCGACCTTCTCCTGCGCGGCCTGGCCCGGTCCTGCCGAGACGCCGGAGCTGCCCCGCCCGCCCTGCGGATCGCTCGGCTCAGCCCCGAACGCCTGGAGCTCTATCTGGAGGAGCCGGCCGACCTGCCCCTGCCCTGGGCAGCACACCCGGACGCGCCGGACGGACTGGTCTGGGAGCTGGCAACCGACGACGCCCCGGTGCTCCCCGACCGCGAGCTGGCCGACATCCCGGCGCCCTATCCGGCGCTGGTCACCCTTGGGCACGACGACGAGGCCCACCTGTTGGGCGATCTGGAACGGCTCGGGGTCCTCGACCTGGACGGGCCGGAGGAGCTGTCCCGGTCCGTGATGTCGGCGCTCGCGGTCGAGCTCGCGACCTCCAGCTGGGCCGATGACGTCCGGGTGACCCTGGTCGGGGACTTCGTCACCGTGGAGGACTCGCTGGCCACGGGGCGGCTGCGGTACGTCCCGGTCCTGGCCGACGCCCTCGACGAGCTGTCGGTGCGGGCCGAGGCCGACCACGCGACGCTGACCGCAGCCGGGTTGGACCCCTATCAGGCCAGGGTTCAGGGAGCAGTCCCGACCACCTGGGCTCCCGAGGTGCTGCTGGTCGCCACCTCCCTGACTGCCGACCAGGCCGACCGGCTGGCGGACCTGGCACGTCGCCGCCCGCGCGCCGCCTGGGCGGCGGTCACCCTGGCCAGCGGGGCCGGCCGGTGGACGCTTCGGCTCCTCGACCGGACCAGCGCCCGGCTCGACCCCGCCGACCTGGCTCTTCGGCCACAGCTGCTGGACGACGAGACGCGGGGCCTGGTGCAGCTCCTGGTCGCTCTGGCCGATCCGGACCTGCGGCGTGGCCGAGCGCCCGACCCCGCTGGTGCGGTTCCCGACCACGTCGATCCTGCTGTGCTCGATCCCGCTGTGCTCGATCCTGCTGTGCTCGATCCTGCTGTGCTCGATCCTGAGGTCGCCCCCGTGGTGCGGGTGCTCGGCACAGTGCAGATCGACGGATCACGGGGTCAGGTGGAACCATCCAAGAGATCCCGGCTCAGCGAGCTCATCGCCTTCCTCGCGCTCCACCCGGGTGTGGGGCACCGCCAGATCGACGAGGCGATCTGGCCCGGACGACGCCACGAGGACAACCTCAACACCCGCAACACGGCCACCTCGAAGGCCCGGGCCTGGTTGGGCCGCAGCACCGACGGCGAGGACTTCCTGCCCCGGCACGCCTCCGGCGTCGGATACGCGCTCTCGTCACGGGTGCGCACCGACTGGTCGTTGTGGTGCGACCTGGTCGGGGATTCCCCGGCGACGGCGAGTACCCGGCACCTGGAAGAGGCGCTTCGCCTGGTCCGCGGCCGACCGTTCGAGGGGGTCCATCCTCGTCGCTACGCCTGGGCGGACACCCTGCGACAGCGGATGACGACCCAGATCGTCGATGCCTCCTACGAGCTGGCCCGCAGGGGTCTGCTGGCCGGGCGGTGGCACGGCGCCGACACGGCGACGGCTGTGGGTCTTCTCGTCGAACCGGCCTGGGAGCCGCTGTGGCGGTTGCGGATCATGGCTGCTCATGAGGCCCGCAACCCCTCCGCGGTGCAGGAGGCGGTCGCCCGGCTGCTGGCTGTCACCGACGCCCTGGACAGCGACCTGGCGCCGGCGACCCTGGCCCTGCTGGCCGCTGTCGCCGGCGACCGTGGGTCGGTCACTGCTCTGTGTGCGCAGGAGATCGGCTGATCGGCTCCGCGCGGCGCGGTCGGGCCCGCGCGAGGGGAGGGGCGGCAGGGGGCGTCAGGCGCCGATGTCGCGACGCTGCTCCACGGCGCAGGCCAGCCTCGTCTTGGCCCGCCGCACCCGTTGCCGCAGGGCCGCCACGGATACTCCGCTGCCGGCGGCGCGGTCGCGGTAGGCCCGCGACACGTCGCGGACCGTCTCCGAACCGGGAGCCGTGTAGATGTCCCGCAGCAGGTCGGCATCCTCATGGGAGAGCACGCCCTCGGCGCGGGCCCAGGTGAGCAGGGTGGCGAGGTCCCAGTCGGGGTCGGGTTGCGCGAGGCGACCCGCCGCCGTCCGGGCGTCGGCGCCCGGTCCGCACGGATCGGTGACCGACCCCACCAGCCCCGCCATCGCGTCCGGAGCCATCGGCAGCTCGGGTAGCCGGGACAGCCGGGTGACCCGGTGCAGGGTCTCCAGGGCGAGGTTGGCCGCGACCCGCGACGTCCGGCGCTGTATCGGGAAGGCACCCAGCACCTCCCAGAACTCGCAGACGACCACCTGGAACCGGTCTTCCGGTCGCGCTTCCAGGCGCGCCGCGACGCCGGTCCGGAAGGCATAGTGGCTGAGCTTGGGCAGCATCGCCTGCAGCAGGATCCGACCGGCCAGCTGCTGGCCGTTCTGGAACGCCTCGAGCAGAGACACCAGCAGCTCGTCCTTACGTTCCGGCGGCCCGACATCGATCGCATCGACGACGTCTCCGGGACGGTTGAGCCCGGCCAGCGCGGGGTAGCTGGTCGCCCACCGGCGTAGCAGCAGCCCTGCGGCCGGGTCCCGGTTGAGACGGACCCACTCCAGCGCCACCTGGCGCTGGACGGGACTGGAGAACGGATCGCTGATCCGCTCGTGCTGGCGGTATCTGGAGACGGACACGGCATGCTCCGGTGCGGTGGAGTGGGATCGACACCGGCAGCCTGGCGAGCCACCCTTGCCCGAAGTCTTGCCCGATCACGGCAGCCGCCAAACGGCGGTGAAACGTCCGAACAATCTCCGCCGCGATGTCACACACGCCCCTCAGGGAGCACCTTCCGTGGTCGAGAGCCCGTCACCGGGCTGGGAGCCAGGGCAGGAGAACGACATGCCACCACGCCACCGGGCCGCCGAACCCAGTGCCACGCCCCCCGACCGACTTCTCGGGCCCCTTGCCGCAGCACCTCTGGACCGTGCCACCGCCCGGGCGATGGCGGACCTGGTGAGCGGTGCGCTGCGGCAGGTGGGACGCACCCTGACCGAGGGCCCACCGGGCTGTGTGCGCGCCGAGGCGCACCCGGCCCGACTGGCCGATCCGGGGGTCCGCAGCGCCATCACCGTGACCATGGCCCGGTCACGGGCGGCGCCGCCGCAGGTCGCGGTCACCGGGCCCGAGGGTCATCCGCAGCAGACCCCCGGGTCGGATCCCGAGGCGATCCGGACCTCGACTACGTTGACGGGGTGAGGGGCGGACGTCGTGGACCTGGCTGGGTTCCGAACCAGCACGGCGCCTGGGCGATGTTGGCCAGCCCGCTGCTGGTCGGCACCCTCGCCGCCGGCGCGGGCTGGGTACACCTGCCACTGGGTACGTTCTGGTTCGTCGGCTACTTCGCCTTCTTCGCCACCGGGCTGTGGCTGAGATCCGGCCGCCGGGCACGCTACGCGCCACCGGTGCGTGCCTACCTGGTGGTGGCCGCGGCTCTCGGCGTGCTGGTGCTGGCGCTGCGACCCGGACTGCTGGTGTGGGCACCGCTGTTCGTCGTGCCGCTCGGGATCGGGCTGTGGTCATCGGCGCAGCGCACCGACCGGTCGCTGCTGAGTGGGCTGGCCACCTCGGTGGGGTCCTCGATGATGACGCTGGTCGCCTACGACGCCGGCGGGGGCGGCGACTGGGGCCGGGCCTGGTGCTTGACCGCCGTCCAGGCCGGCTACTTCGCCGGCACCGTGTTCTACGTGAAGTCGCTGATCCGCGAACGCGGCAACGAGGCGTTCCGGCGGCTGAGCATCGGCTACCACGTGGCGGTCACCGTGCTGGGGGCGTTCGCCCTGGTCCTCGGTCTGCGGACGGCGGGGGCGGACGGGGACGGGTTGTCCTGGTGGGTCGTCGCAGTCTTCGCCGTGCTCGCCGTCCGGGCCGCGGTGGTGCCCCGGTTCGGCCTGCGGCCGGCCCAGATCGGAATCGGTGAGGTGGCGGGCACTCTGGCCGTGGCGGTGGCCTCGTTGCTCGCCTGAGCCCAACCGGTTGCCCTGGCGGTGCTCAGCCCGTGACCAGGAGCTCGAACACCAACTCCAGCCCATCCTCGTCGTCCCACTGCTCGCCGACCTGGGCGAACCCGAACTCGGCGACCAGGTTCAGCGACACGGTGTTGTCCGGGGAGATCGAGGCCCGCACCACCCGGACCTGGGGCTCTGTGCGGGCCCGGTCGACCAGCGCGGCCATCGCGGCGCGGCCGTAGCCCCGGCGCTGATCGAGCGGGCCCACCGCGTAGCCGACCTCGACCATGCCGCGCTCGTCCGGCGGCCCGTGGAAGCCGGCTCGGCCGACGGCGCGCTGCTCCTCGACGTCCCAGATGGCGCCGGTCACCCACGCCGCGGCCTCCGGGGCCTGGCGGATCTGGTCGCGACGGACGGCCCAGACCCTGCGCCAGTCCGCGTGCACGAAGGCCATCGTCAACGGCACCGGCGCGAGCGCGTTCGCACGGTCCAGGCCGCCCTCGGCCAGGGCCGCGTGGACCGCTTCGGCAAAGTGGACGATCCGGACCCGCCGGCGCTCGCTCAGGAGGCCACCCCGCCCGGCGGCAGCAGCCCGAGCAGCGCCGTCCAGCGATCGATCTGGCAGCCGTTCTCCAGGCTGACCTCGGAGGCGATCTTCTTCCCGCGCCAGGT
Source organism: uncultured Actinomycetota bacterium (assembly GCA_963724535.1). Classification (GTDB taxonomy): domain Bacteria; phylum Actinomycetota; class Actinomycetes; order Actinomycetales; family Kineosporiaceae; genus JADJPO01. Next base: position 74,835 of record CAVRVD010000015.1, on the reverse strand, counting down.
CCCGGTGATCTTCGCCTTCTGCGGCCCGCCGTACTGCTGGGTGCAGACGGTGTCCCCGGGCACCACCGGCAGCGCTGTCGCTCCCCTGGCGCCGAGCACCCCGCAGGCCGTCTGCGCCCACGGATGGGTGCCGCCCACCGGGTCACAGGTCAGCGTCCACGTCGAACGCACCCCGAACCCGTCGTCCAGCAGGATCGACAGCGTCGCCGCCCCGGGCGGTGCCGACGGCGGGGTGGCCGGCAGGGCCTGCCCAGACGTCTCCCACGGGATCGGCGCACCCCGCCCGGTCACCCCCGCCGTACCGGTGCCCGCCGCCGGACCCGAGGTCGCCGCCGGGGGAGTCCCGGTCGGCTCCTGGGTCGAGCCCGCGCTGCCGGAGCCCCCCGCAGCGGCCGAGGCACTCACCGATGACCCGCCCGACGACGCATCGGTCGCGGGAGCCGTCTCCGCCTCGGCCCCGCACCCGGCGAGCGCCGCCACCAGCAGGGCGGCCGCCAGAGGACCGGCGGCGGGCCGGCCGGCCACTCCGCGCCGTCCAGACCTGGGGCCTTGCCTGAGCACTCCCATGACTCTCCCTGTCGGCGACGTCGGTGGATCCGTGAGCCCGCACCGGCCCGCCCCTCAGCCTGCCACCGGCAGGTACCGGATCCCGTCACCGACAGCCCTTTCCTCATCACCGAGCGTCGCAGCGCCAGCGGCGCAGCGCTGTTTGCGAGGATGACCGAGTTCGTGTGCACCGAATTCGTGTGCACCGGTCGTGAGTGGGAGGTGGGCGTGTCGGGGGACAGACGGCGCAACCGCGTCGGGAACGCCCACCGGGCCGACGGTCCGACCGACCGCCCGCCGCAGCGGACCCGACCCGGGCTGTCCGCCGCCGACCTCCTGGTTCCCGGCCCCGGCGAGGAGCTGATCGCCCACCTCACCGGGGTGCTCACCGGTCTGGACCATCTCCCGCCCGCCGGCGCCGCAGACCCGAGCCGGCAATCGCCGTCAGCCCGGACGTCGCCGCAGGCCATCCCCGGCGCCCGCACCCCTGACGACCCACGGGCCGAACGCGGTGAGGAGCGCGAAGCGCTGCTGGAGCTGTTCGACGCCCAGGCGGCCAGTCGCTGGCTGGACGTCGCGGCCCGGCGGATGCGCGCCGCCGGTGAGGGCTTCTACACGATCGGGTCGGCGGGCCACGAGGCCAACGCCGCGGTCGCGCTCGCCCTGCGTCGCGATGACCCGGCGCTGCTGCACTACCGCTCCGGCGCCTTCTACCTGGCCCGGGCCGCGCAGACCCACCCGGAGCCCGCGGCCGGGGCCGCCGCCCGCCGCCTCGACGCGATCATGGACGTCGCGCTGGGCCTGGCTGCCTCCACACACGAGCCGATCGCCGGCGGACGGCACAAGGTGTTCGGCCACCCCGACCTGGCCGTGGTCCCGCAGACCTCGACCATCGCCAGCCACCTGCCCCGCGCGCTCGGCGTGGCCTGGGCGATCGGCCGTCAGCGCGCCCTGCCCGCCCGGTTGCGCCGCAGGCTGGCCTGGCCGGACAACGCGATCGCGGTCGCCTCCTTCGGCGACGCCGCGGCGAACCACTCCACCGCCACCGGGGCGGTCACCGCGGCCCGCTGGGCCTGCCGCCAGGGCCTGCCGGTACCACTGCTGCTGGTCTGCGAGGACAACGGGCTGGGTATCTCCACCCGGACCCCGCCGGGTTGGGTCGAGACCCTGTTCGCCAACACCCCCGGCCTGGAGTACGTCGCCGACGCCGGGGAGGACCCGGTCGTCTCGCTGCGCACCGCCCGGGCCGCCGCCGAGCTGGTCCGCGACCACAAGATCCCGGTCCTGCTGCACCTGTCCTGCGTCCGGATCGGCGGGCACGCCGGCTCGGACGTCGAGTCCGGCTACCGCTCCTCGACCGAGATCGCCACCGATCTGCTCCGCGACCCGCTGGCCGCGACCATGCGCACCCTGGTCTCCGGCGGCGTGCTCACCCCCGTGGAGGTCCGTCGCCGCTGGGCCCAACGCCGCGACGAGGTGAGCGAGGCGGTGGCCGAGGCGCTGCGCCGTCCGCGGCTGACCACCGTGGAGCAGGTGACGATGCCGCTGGCCCCACGGCGCCCCGACCTGGTCGTCATCGAGTCTGCCAAGTCGGCTGAGACCGCTGAGCGGAGAAGGGTTTTCGGTGACCGACTGCCGGAGTGCGAGGGACCGCTGACCCTGGCTGAGACCATCAACCGGACGCTGGCGGACGTCGGGGCCCGCATCCCGGAGCTGATCGTGCTGGGCCAGGACGTCGGCCGCAAGGGCGGGGTCTACGGGGTGACCCGGGGGCTGCGCCGCCGGCTCGGTGCCTCCCGGGTGCTGGACACCGTGCTGGACGAGCAGACGATCCTCGGGCTGTCCCTGGGCGCAGGGGTCAGCGGACTGCTTCCGGTCCCGGAGATCCAGTACCTCGCCTACCTGCACAACGCGATCGACCAGCTGCGCGGCGAGGCGGCCACCCTGCAGTTCTTCGCCCAGAGCGCCTATCGCAACCCGCTCGTCGTCCGGGTGGCCGGGCTGGCCTACCAGGAGGGCTTCGGCGGCCACTTCCACAACGACAACGCGGTGGCCGCGCTGCGCGAGATCCCCGGCGTCGTCATCGCCTGCCCGGCGCATCCCGCCGACGCCGCCGGCATGCTGCGCACCTGCTTGGCCGCGGCGCGGGTGGACGGCACGGTGAGCGTCGTCCTGGAACCCATCGCGCTGTACCACGAACGGAACATGCTGCAGCCCGGGGACGACGGGTGGCTGGCGGAGTATGCTCCGCCCGCGCTGTGGCCGATGAGTCACGTGCCGATCGGCAGGGCGGCGACCTGGGGCAGCGGCACGGATCTGGCGATCGCCACGTTCGGCAACGGGTTGCGGATGTCGCTGCAGACCGCCGCGGTGCTCGCCGAGCAGGGCCACGGCGTGCGAGTGGTCGATCTGCGCTGGTTGGCGCCGCTGCCGGTCGCCGACGTGCTGCGTGCGGCGCAGACGTGCGGGCGGCTGCTCATCGTCGACGAGACCCGGCGCACCGGCGGCGTTGCCGAGGGCCTGGTCACCGAGCTGTTCGAGGCCGGCTACACCGGCGCGATCGGCCGGGTCGCCGGCGCCGACTCGTTCCTGCCGCTCGGCGCGGCGGCCAACCTGGTGCTGGTCCAGCAGAAGGACGTCGAGGAGGCCGCGCTGCGTCTGCTGGCACCCTGACCGGTGCCCCAGCCGGGTGGGCCCACCCTCCGCCGCTGATGTGTCATCTTTTCGCAAGGCCACGTGGTGGCACCCGACGTACCGTGGCCTGATGTCGGTCGTGGCGGGCCAGACCCGACGCCGCTGGGCCGTGGTCGCGGCCGGGATCGTCCTGCTCGTGCTCGCGCCGCCGACCGCGTCGACCCTCGTGAACAGCGTCCGGACCTGGGCGGCGGGTGGTACCTCGCAGGGCCTGGACACCCGCGCGACACTGGAGGCGGCCCTCGCCTCGACCGGCGTGGCGCACGTCGGGCTGGCGGAGAGCCGCGGCGGTCTCGCCGTTCCCGATCTGCCACGGTTCGGTGACGTCGCCGACCGGTTCGGCGAGCGGACCCGGCTGCGCATCTGGTGGGCCTCGCCGGAGGCCTGGCGGGTGGACACCCCGACCGCCACCGGCGAACAGGGCGTCTACGGCGGCCAGGCGATCGTGGTGTGGGACTACGAGGAGAACCGGCTGGTGGACCTCGTCGGCGACCCGCCGCTGCGCCTGCCCAGGCCCGACGACCTACCGCCACCCCAGGCCACCCGCCGGCTGCTGGCCGGGGTGGGCCCGACCGACCGCGTCGAGGCCCTGGCGCCGTCCTGGGTCGCCGGCCGGCGCGCGAGCGGCCTGCGCATCGTCCCCTCGGACCCGCGCAGCACCATCGGCTCGATCGACGTCCGGCTGGACGCGGGCACCTACCTGCCCCTGGCGCTCACCGTGCGGGACGCCGGTGGGCAGACCGCTCTGGACACCCGGTTCCTCGAGATCGACCTGCGCGTGCCCGACCCGGCGACCGTTCGGGCGCCGTCCGCGCCCGGCATCCCTCGCCAGGCCGAGACCGCCCCCGACATCGTCACCCGGATCGACCTCCAGGGCCCCTGGCAGCTGCCGGACCGGTTGGCCGGGCTGGGAGCCTCCGAGCCGATCGTCGGCGGCGCCGCCACCTACGGGGCCGGGCTGGTCCGGTTCGTCGTGCTGCCGCTGCCGTCTCGGCTCGGCGCCCGGGTGCTGGACGCCGTACGCGCCGCCCCGCCGGTCCCGGTTCCTGCCGGCCAGGCCCGGCTGGTCGCCGCCGGTCCGGTCGGCGTACTCGCGGTCCGGGGCGCGGACGGCGAGCACACCTACCTGATCTCCGGTCTGGTCACCACCGACCTGCTCGGCGACGCGGCGCGCACCCTGCTCGCCGACCCGCCGCCGCCGCGGGCATCGTGATCGTCACCAGGGCGCTGACCAAGCGCTTCGGGTCGGTCACCGCGGTGGACGGCGTCGACCTGCAGGTGCGCGAGGGCGAGCGGTACGGCTTCCTCGGACCCAACGGCTCCGGCAAGACGACCATGGTGCGGCTGCTGCTCGGGCTGGTGTTCGCGACCAGCGGCGAGATCGAGCTGCTGGGTCGCCGGGTGCCCGACCGGGTGGGTGAGGCGCTCGCCGACGTCGGGGCCCTGGTGGAGGCCCCGGCCGCGTACCGGCACCTGTCGGCCCGGGCGAACCTGGACCTGCTCGACGCCGCGGGGCCCCGCCGGCGGCGGATGTCCCGCGCCGCGCGGCGCGAGCGGATCGAGGAGGTGCTCGACCTGGTCGGCCTGGGCGGGGTCGGACGGCGTCCGGTCCGGGCCTACTCGCTGGGCATGAACCAGCGCCTCGGGCTGGCCGCCGCCCTGCTCGGCCGTCCCCGGCTGCTGGTGCTCGACGAGCCCACCAACGGCCTTGACCCGCAGGGGATCACGGAGATCCGGGAGCTGCTGTTGCAGCTGAACGCCGAGGGCACGACGGTGTTCCTGTCCAGCCACCTGCTCGCCGAGGTGGAGCAGCTGTGCACCCGGGTCGGGGTGATGGACCGCGGTCGGTTGGTCGCCCAGGTCGACATGGCCGAGGCCCGGCGGCCCACCGGGGCCTGCGTGCTCAGGGTCGAGGATCCGGATGCGGCCCAAGGGCTGCTCGACGGCCGGGTGCTCGACCGGGACGGCGACCGGCTGGTCGTCGCCGCCGGTGTCCCCGAGGCCACCCGGCTGCTGGTCCAGGCCGGCGTCGGCGTGTTGGAGGCGGTCCCGCAACGCCGCCGGCTGGAGGACCTGGTGCTGGACCTGACCGGCCCGGGCAGCGACCGGGCCGGGCGGGACAGCCGGGCATCGGAGTCGACGCCGGAGGCGCCGTGATCATCGTCGAGCTGCGCAAGCTGGTCCGCCGGCCCCGGACCTGGGTGTCCATCGGCCTGCTCTGCCTGCTGCCGACGACCGTCGCGGTGTTCCTGGCCGTGACCGGGATCGGCCCGCGGCCGGGCCAGGGCCCGACCCTGCTCTCCGCGGTGCTGGCCGACGGCAAGCTGTTCCCCGCGGCGGCGCTCGGCATCGTGCTGCCGCTCTTCCTGCCGGTCGCCGTGGCCGTGGTGGCGGGGGAGTCCATCGCCGGGGAGGAGCGCGCCGGCACGCTGCGCTACCTGCTCGTACGGCCGGTCGGCCGGACCGCGCTGCTGGGCGCCAAGCTGATAGCGGTCGTGGCCTACACCCTGCTCGCCGTCCTCGCGGTGGCCGGCAGCGGCTACCTGGTCGGGGTCGCGCTGCTCGGTCGCGGCGAGGAGACGGTGGCCACGCTCACGGTCTCCGGCACGATGCTGACCCAGCAGCAGCTGCTGCTGCGCACCGCGATGATGATCGGCTACATCGGCTGGTCGATGCTGGGCGTCGCGGCGGTGTCGCTGTTCCTGTCCACGGTCACCGACTCAGCGCTCGGAGCGGCGCTCGGTGGGCTCGCCGTGCTGGTCGGCAGCACCGTTCTGGTCGGTCTGGACGCGGCGGCCTCGGTCCGCGACTGGCTGCCGACCCGGTACTGGCTCGCCTGGGTCGATCTGTTCCGCGACCCGATCCTGTGGCGCGACGTGCAGCAGGGCCTGCTGGTGCAGGCGATCTGGATCGTCGTCCTGCTCGGCATGGCCTGGGCCGCCTTCGCCACCCGGGACGTGCGCAGCTGAACCGCGCTGGACTAGCCGCTGCGCAGGCGTGCGCAGGCGGACTCCTCGGGTGGCGCGGCCAGGCCGGCGCCGTCCAGCGCGGCCACCACGACGGCGGCGCTGAGCGGGTCGGTGGGCAGCTGGCCGTGGCTCACCCGCGCGTCGGGGCAGACCTGCTGCAGCTCGACGTTCACCGCGCCGTCCAGACGCGCCGAGTCCGGGGGGACGACGACGTCGTCATCCGTGGTCCACACGCTCACCCAGCGCGGTCCGTCGGGTGTCGGCGCGAGCCCGTCCAGCACCGCGCTGTCCTGGGTGAGCTGGCGGCACGCGGTGGGGCAGGCGCCGGCGGCGAACCGGGAGGCCAGGCTGGCCACCGCGGTGCCCTGATGCGGGGAGCCGAGGGTCACCACCCGCCGGGCCAGGGTGTCGCCGCCGAGCTCGGCCACCCAGATCCGGGCCACCACCCCACCGGCCGAGTAGCCGACCACGTCCACCGAGGGTGCGCCGGCGGCGACCTGCCGGCGGGCGGCGGCGTCCAGCGCCCGGGCCTGGTCGGTCAGGTCGCCGGTGTTGTCCCCGACCGGTGGCACCACGGCCACCTGCCGGCCGGACCGGCGCAGCCGCTCGGCGAGCTCGGTGAGGGAGCCGGTCGAGCCGCCGTAGCCGGCCACCAGCAGCACCGGACCGGGCCGGGTCTGGTCGGCGGCCTGGGCCTGCCCGGCCAAATCTCCGCGACCACGCACCACGACCACCGCCACCACGAGCGCGGCGGCCAGCAGCGGGACCAGTCCCACCGCCCAGATCAGGACGGGACGTCGGCTACCCATACCCGGACAACGCCGCGCGGTCGAGTGCTGTTTCACCGGCGCCGCCGGCCGAGCGGATCCGGGGTCTCGACCCCCCGGCTCATCCGGTCAGCCGGCACCCCACAACCGACGTCGCGAGGGTGTCGAGGGCGCGGCGGACCGAGGTGTTCTTACCGACGATCCCGTTCTCCAGGAGCACGAACACCCGGTCCTTGCCGTCAACGCTTCGGGCCACGCCGGCCAGGGCCACGGCGTCGGACAGGGTGCCGGTCTTGGCCAGCACGAGCCCCTGGGCGCAGGAGTGCTGCGGCGTGCGGTAGCGGGCGAGGAGCGTGCCGGACTGCCCGGCGCGCGGGATGGCGCCCCAGGCGAAGACCACCCGGGCGTCGTCCGGGTCGAGCCACAGCTGCTCGACCACCGCCGCCAGCGTGGCCACCGGCATCCGGTTGGCCCGGGACAGGCCCGACCCGTCGGCGATCCGGGCCCCGCCGAGGGGCACCCCGCCCGTGCGGAGCACCCGCACCTGGTGGCCGATCGCGCCCGACCAGGACGGCGTCGCGCCCTGGGCGATCGCCGCCTGCCGCAGCAGGAACTCCGCGTAGTCGTTCTGGCTGACCGCGAGCATGGTGGCCACCAGGGACGACACCGGTGCGGACCGGCTGCGCGCGAGGTTGCGGCTCTGGGTCGGCGTGCGGCCCGCCGTCCGGAAGGTCGCGGTGACGCCGTACCGGGTCAGGTACGTGGCGAACAGCCGCCCGGCCTGGGCGGCCGCGCCGGTCCCGCGGTGGCCGGCCAGCGGCAGCCCCTGCACCGCCTGGACGTCGCTGCGCAGGTAGCTGGCCTTCCAGCCGCGGGCCGGGGTGGCTGCGGGCAGCACCGACGCGTCGACGTAGACGGCGACCTGGGTGCGACGCTGCCGCTGGAGGGCTGAGGCCGTGTTCCGGGCCAGGGCGGCGAGCCGAGTCCGGGTCAGGCTCGGGTCGGCGCCACCGCGCAGGTACAGCCGGTCCCGCTTGACCGGGTCCTGGTGCACCGTCGTGGTCAGCCGGGTGCTGGGCGGCATCGAGTGCAGGACCGTGTACGCGGTGAGCAGCTTCTGGGTGGAGGCGGGCATCCGGGTGCGACCGGCGTTGTGCCGCCACTGCGTCGCCGCGGCCACAGACCCCTGCCCGTTCTTGGTCAGCTCGACCACCTGTCCGGACAGCGCCGGCCCCAGGTAGGTGCTGGCTCGGGAGGTCGCGGTCAGCGAGGTGGTGATCGCTGCCGGGACGGCGGCCGGCGGCAGCACGGCCAGGGCGCGCGGACGCGCCGTCCGGGGCGGGGCGGTGGACGGTGCGGCGGCCACCAGGGGTTCGCGGGTGTCGTCCAGGAAACGAGGGCCCGGTTCGGCGGTGGCCGACGGCGCCAGGACCCCGAGCACGGTGGTCAGCGCGACCGTCGTGGTCCCGCAGCGGAGCGTTCGTCGCAGCCGGGCACGTGTGATCGAGGCAGCCATCACCGGACTATCGACCGAACTGGGCGCCGCATTGAGGGTCTAACACGCCTCGAGGCGGTGAAACGGCCGTTCGGCCGATGCGTCCATCGGGTGGTCGAGGGGCCCGCACCCCACTCGTGGGACCCGCCGGTCGTGGCTCCGTCGTGGCAGGCTGCCCCGATGACGAGCTCCTCGCCGTGGTGGGCCGACGCCGTCGTCTACCAGATCTATCCGCGCAGCTTCGCCGACAGCGACGGCGACGGCATCGGCGACCTGGGCGGCATCATCGCGCACCTGGACCACCTGGCCACGCTCGGCGTCGACGTGGTGTGGCTGAGCCCGATCTACCCCTCGCCGCAGGACGACAACGGCTACGACATCAGCGACTACCGCGACGTCGACCCGGTCTTCGGCAGCCTGGCCCAGCTGGACGAGCTGATCGTCGGGCTGCACGCGCGCGGCATCAGGCTGGTCATCGACCTAGTGGTCAACCACACCAGCGACGAGCACCCCTGGTTCGTCGAGTCCCGGTCCTCGACCGACAACACCAAGCGGGACTGGTACTGGTGGCGCCCCGGCCGGTTCGGACTCGCCCCGGGGCAGCCGGGTGCCGAGCCGACCAACTGGGGTTCGTTCTTCTCCGGGCCGGCGTGGGAGCTCGACGAGACCACCGGCGGTTACTACCTGCATCTGTTCAGTCGCAAACAGCCGGATCTGAACTGGGAGAACCCGCAGGTCCGCGAGGCGGTCCACGCGATGATGCGGTGGTGGCTGGACCGGGGCGTCGACGGGTTCCGGATGGACGTCATCAACCTGATCTCCAAACCCGTCGGTCCCGACGGGTCGCTGCCCGACGGCCCGTTGACCGGCGGGCGGTGGGCCGACCCGGGCGCGATGGTCGGCAACGGGCCGCGGATCCACTCCTTCCTCGCCGAGCTGCACCGTGAGGTGTTCGGTGACCGGCGCGGGGAGTACCTGACCGTCGGCGAGACGCCCGGGGCGAGCCTCGCCGACGCCCAGCTGTACACCGATCCCGCTCGCGGTGAGGTCGACATGGTGTTCCAGTTCGAGCACATGAACATCGACTGCGGTCCGCATGGCAAGTGGGACATCCGCCGGCGGGATCTGGTGGCGCTCAAGGCGAACCTGGCCCGCTGGCAGTACGGCCTGGCCGAGGCCGGGTGGAACTCGCTGTACTGGAACAACCACGACCAGGCCCGCGCCGTGTCCCGGTTCGGCGACGACGACCCGACCTGGCGTCAGCTCTCGGCCAAGACCCTCGGCACGGTGCTGCACCTGCACCGGGGTACGCCGTACGTGTACCAGGGCGAGGAGCTCGGGATGACCAACGCCCCGTTCTCCACCATCGAGGACTACCGGGACATCGAGTCGGTCAACCACTATCGGCAGGCGGTCGCCGACGGCCAGGCACCCGAGACGGTGATGGCCGCCGTCCGGGCCCGCAGCCGGGACCACGCCCGCACCCCGATGCAGTGGACCAATGGACCGAACGCCGGGTTCGGCGCCGGTGAGCCGTGGCTGCCGGTCAACCCGAACCATGTCGAGATCAACGCCGCCGCGCAGGTCGAGGACCCGCACTCGGTGTTCAGCCACTACCGCGCCCTGATCGCGCTGCGGCATGCCGAGCGCGTGATCGCGCTGGGCGACTTCACTCTGCTGCTGCCCGACCATCCGACGGTGTGGGCGATCCGGCGCCGCCTCGACGATGCCGAGGTGGTGATGCTGGCGAACCTGTCCCCTGCCGACGTGCGCCTGGACGACGCCCAGCTCGCCGAGGTGGGTGGACCCGCCGTCCTGGACTCCCGGGTGCTGGTCGCGACGCACCCGGACGTGGCGACGCGTGCGCCGTCCGAGCGGCGCATGCTTCGCGGGTGGGAGTCGGTGGTCTACCGGGTAGCGGGTCCACGCCGTTCAGACGATGTTGTGTTCCGGGCGGGCCACCCCTGAGCTGAACCGGTCCGCCGACAACGGCGCGACGTCCAGGAACGGCTCACGGCCCAGGTAGAGGTCGCGCAGGATCTCGCCCACCGCCGGCCCCTGCAGGAACCCGTGTCCGGAGAACCCGGTCGCGTACAGGAACCTGGACACGCTCCCGGACTCGCCGATCATCGCGTTGTGGTCCGGGGAGTTCTCGTACAGCCCGGACCAGGCGTGCACCATCCCGACGTCCAGCAGCGCCGGCGCCCACCGCTCGATCGCGGCGGTGAGGTCGGGCAGCCAGGCGTCGGACACACCCTCGCGGAACCCCGGCTGCTCACCGGTGTACGACATGCCGACCAGCATGCTCGGCCGGGCCGGCGGACCCTCGGGGTGCATGTAGAACGTCGTGGCCGCGTCGATCGTCATCGGCATCGATGCCGGCACGAGGGCCCGAACCGCCTCCGGGAGCGGCTCGGTGACCAGGATCTGCCGGCGCAGCGGGATCACCGGCAGGTCAACCCGGGCCAGGGCGGCGACCAGCCCCGCCCACGGTCCGGCGCAGTCGAGGACACACTCGGTCGAGACGTCCCCCGCGCTGGTCCGGACCGCCCTGATCCGCCGGCGACCGGAATCCGTTCCCGCGACGTCGATCCCCCTCACCTCGACGCCGGTCTCCACCCGGGCCCCGTACGCCCGGGCCCCTGCCGCGTACCCGGCGACGACGGCCTCCGGGGTGCAGTACCCGTCCCGGGCGTGGAACGCCGCTGCGAGCACGTCGTCGGTGGACACCACCGGCGCCAGCTGGGCCGCCTCGGCGGCGGTCAGCATCCGGGAGCCGACGCCGAGGGAGTTCTGCAGCGCCACCGAGGCCTCGTAGCCGGTGACCAGCTCGGGTGTGGAGAGCAAGAACAGGTAACCCACCTGCGCGAGGTCGATCTGGCCGCCCGGCCGTTCGGCGAAGCGCTCGAACGCCTCCAGGCTGCGCGCCCCGAGCTGGACGTTCAGCGCGTCGGAGAACTGGGCCCGCACCCCACCGGCGGCCTTGGACGTCGACCCGCTCGCCAGAGCGTCCCGCTCGAGCAGCAGGACGTCGTCCACGCCTGCCTCGGCGAGATGGAAGGCGGCGCTGGCACCCATCACCCCGCCGCCGACCACCACTACCTCGGCGCGGGTCGGCAACGGTTCAGCGGGCGCTCGTGGGCCGGCGGGCTCCGGCATGCTCACAGCGGCCACGCTAGCGGTGTGCGAACGATCGGGTCAGCCGCCCTGACGTGGCGAGGCGACAGACTGGGCGGTGTGACCCGCGACGTATACACGTTCTCCGACACCGCCTCGGCCGCCGACCGGTTGCGTCTGCTCGCCGAGGTGTACGCGGCGTCGTCGACCGCTCTGCTCGCCCGGCACGTCCCGCCCGGTCCGGGGCTCGCCCTGGACCTCGGTTGCGGCCCGGGCCACACCACCCTGCTGCTGCATCGGGTGACCGGTGCGGCCCACACGATCGGCGTCGACCGCTCCCCTGCCTTCCTGGCCCTGGCCAGCCAGCAGGGCCGGCCCGGGGTCGAGTTCGTCGAGCAGGATGTCGTCGACCCGCTGCCCGGGCCGGCGGACGTCGTCTTCGCCCGCTTCCTGCTGACTCACCTGTCCGACCCCGCCCGGGCCGTGCGCACCTGGGCCCAGGCGCTGGCCCCCGGTGGCAGGCTGGTGCTCCAGGAGGTGGCCAGGCTGGTCAGCACCGACCCCGCGCTCGGCCGCTACTACGAGCTCGTCGCCGAGCTGCAGCAGGCGCAGGGCCAGGACCTGCAGATCGGCGCCCGGTTCGGTGAGCTGGCCGATCGTGCGGGGCTGACCGCGCAGTATCTCGGTGTCCGGGCGCTGCGCCCCGACCCGCGCGAGATGGCCGTCCTCCACGTGCTGAACCTGCGCAACTGGCGCACCGTTCCCGACCTCGGCGTCGACGACGACGAGCTCGACGCGGTGGACGACGCCCTCGTCGAGATCGCGCACGGGAGGCTGCCCGCCGAGCCCATCGAGCAGGACCTCGCCGAGGCGGTGCTGGTCCGCGACTGAGCCGCGACGCGGCCTCCCGATCACCCCTGGCTCGCAGCGTCGGAGCCGACGATCTGGCGGAGCGGCCGGCGTCGGGTCACTGTGACGGTACGCGGGCGTCGATCTCGGCCAGCCAGGCCGCCCCCGAGGCGTCGGAGGGCATCCGCCAGTCGCCACGCGGCGAGAGCGATCCGCCCGCGCTCACCTTCGGGCCGTTGGGGATCGCCGAGCGCTTGAACTGGTTGGCGAAGAACCGTTTCACGAAGACCCGGAGCCAGTGCCGGATCGTGGGTAGGTCGTACGCCGCCCGGTCGCCATCCGGGTAGCCCGGCGGCCATGCTCCGGAACCCTCGTCGGCCCAGGCCTTCTCGGCCAGGAAGGCGATTCGGCTCGGTCGGGCGCCCCGGCGCAACACGTGGAACAGGGTGAAGTCGTGCAGGGCGTAGGGACCGATCGTGTCCTGGGTCGACTGCGGTGTCTCGCCCTCGGCGACCGGGACCAGTTCGGGGCTGATCTCGGTGTCCAGGATCGACTGCAGGGTCGCATCCACCGCCTCGTCGAACTGGCTGTCGGCGATCACCCAGCGGATCACGTGCTGGATCAGGGTCTTCGGGACCCCGCCGTTCACCGCGTAGTGCGACATGTGGTCGCCGACACCGTACGTGCACCAGCCGAGGGCCAGCTCGGACAGGTCCCCGGTGCCCAGCACGATGCCGCCACGCTGGTTCGCGGCCCGGAACAGCAGATCGGTGCGGATGCCGGCCTGCACGTTCTCGAACGTCACGTCGTAGACCGGCTCGCCGTCACCGGCCGGGTGGCCGAGGTCGATGAGCATCTGCGTGGCCAGTGGCCGGATGTCGATCTCGGTGAACGTCACCCCCAGAGCCTCGGCGAGTGCGGTGGCGTTGGTCCTGGTGTGGTCGCTGGTGGCGAACCCGGGCAGGGTGAAGGCCAGGATGTCGCCGCGCGGCCGGCCGAGCCGGTCCATCGCCTTGGCGGCGACGATCAGGGCGTGCGTGGAGTCCAGTCCGCCGGAGACCCCGATGACGATCCTCGGATCGCCGATCACCCACAGCCGCTGCTCCAGCGCGGTGACCTGGATGTTGTAGGTCTCGTAGCAGTCCTTGGCCAGGCGCGCCGGGTCGTCCGGGACGAACGGGAACCGGTCGACGCACCGGCGCAGGCCGATGTCGCCGGACGGCGGGTCCAGGTGGAAGCCCACGACCCGCGGCAGCGGCTGCTCGACCTGCGCGTTGTCGTCGAAGCTGCCCTGGCGGATCCGCTCCTGACGCAACCGGTCCAGGTCGACGTCGGCGAGCGCGCGGCGCGGTCCGTCCGGGAACCGGTCGGTCTCGGCGAGCAGGTCGCCCAGCTCGTAGACCATCGTCATGCCGTCCCAGGACAGGTCGGTGCTCGACTCCCCTCCCGAGGCGGCCGCATACACGCAGGCGGCGTTGCACCGGGCCGAGGTCGACCGGACCATCAGGTGCCGGTCGTCGGCCCGGGCCACCGTGATCGGCGACGCCGACAGGTTGGCCAGCACCGTGGCGCCGGCCAGGGCGGCCCGGTGGCTCGGCGGGATCGGCACCCAGACGTCCTCACACACCTCGACGTGGACGGCGAGGCCGGGGATGTCCTCGGCCTGGTAGAGCAGGTCCGTACCGAACGGAACGTTGCCCTCGACGTCGGCGCCGGCCCAGTGCGGGCGGTGCAGGTGGGCGCCTGCGATACCGGCGCCGGAGGCGAACCACCGCTTCTCGTAGAACTCTCGGTAGGTCGGCAGGTAGCTCTTCGGGGCGACGCCGAGCACTCGACCGCGGTTGATCACCACGGCGCAGTTGTAGAGGCGGTTGACGCGGTGCAGCGGTGCGCCGACGACGATGATCGGCAGCAGGTCGGCGCTGGCGTCGACGACCCGGACGATCGCGGCGTCGACGGCGTCCAGGAGCACGTCCTGGAGCACGAGGTCGTCCAGGGAGTACCCGGACAGGCTCAGTTCGGGGAAGACGGCGAGAGCCACCCCGTCGTCGTGGCAGGCACGGACCTGCTCCAGGATCGCCTCGGCGTTGCTCGCGGGGTCGGCCAGGGCGACCGGGAGGGTGCAGGCTGCCACCCGGGCGAATCCGTGCGCGTAGGCACTGCGGAACTCCATGGCGGCAGCCTAGGGGTGCCGATCAGCGGCCCTGGTCGGTGATCTAGCTAGGGTGCCGGCGCGTCGTCGGGCAGCAGCGACAGCAGCCACGTCGGGCCGGTCGCGGCGCACGGCAGACGGGCGCGCAGGCCCCGGTCGGCCGTCACCACGAGACACGACGACGCCTCAGTGCGTCGGGTCACCTCGACGATGGCACCGTCCCCGTCCCGAGCCGCCCGGGCCACGGTCAGCCCGGGTGCCTCCGGGTCCCGCACCGCGACCGCCGCACCCTCCACCACCGCCACGACCTCGGCCACCACGGCGCGGCGCCCGTCGGGCAGGGTCACGGTCCGCCCGGGCAGCTGCGCCAGCTTGTCGAGCAGCCGCCGGGCCGCCCCGACCCGATCACGCCACCAGCCGTCCGGGCGTGAGCCCACGACGTTGGCCGCGTCGACCACCACCAGCCAGGCGCTCGTCACGCTGGTGACCCCCTCGCGCGGATCCTGACCGGTCACAGCCGCAAGCCGGTGTCCGCCTCGGGGATCTCGATGTCCATCTGGGCCTTCTGCAGCCGGCCCGAGTAGTCCCAGTTCATCGACTGCCAGCGGGTGAACTGGTCCAGCACCCACATCCCGGACTGGCGGGAACCGTTGCCGCTGAGTCCGTTCCCGCCGAACGGCAGGTGCGCCTCGGCGCCGGACGTCGAGTTGTTCACCGACACCATGCCCGCCGAGATCCCCGCTCGGAACCGGAACGCCTCCGCCGCGTCCGTCGTGTAGATGGATGACGACAGTCCGTAGCCGGGGGCGTTGGCCATGGCGATCGCCTCATCGAGGTCGCGGTAGGTCGCCACGCCCACGATCGGACCGAAGGTCTCCCAGCGGAACAGGGCGTCGTCCGCGGTCACGCCGTCCACGATCACCGGGTGGTAGTACAGGCCCTTGTCCGGATCGCCCACGAAGCCCTCCCGGGGTGCGTCGGCGGTGATCCGACCGACCGCCGTCGAGCCGAGCAGCCGGTGCTGTGGGGTCACCCAGCCCAGGTACTCCTCGTAGCGGTCGGCGAACCGCTGCGAGATCAGCGGACCCATGACCACGTCCTGGCGTGGGTCACCCACCGCCGCCGCTCGCACCACCGCGTCGAACCGCCCGACGAACTCGTCGTGGATCGAGGAGTGCACGATCACCGTGCCGAGCGAGGTGCAGCGCTGGCCCGCCGTCCCGAACCCGCCGAACAGCGCACCCTCGACGGCCAGGTCGAGGTCGGCGGACGGGGTGACCACCGTCGGGTTCTTGCCGCCCAGCTCCAGGCACGCGGACTGGATGTGCCGTCCAGCGAGCTCACCGATCCGCCGACCGACGGCCACCGACCCGGTGAACCCGACCTTGTCGACCAGCCCGGCGCCGAGGGCCGCCTCCAGCCCGTCGAAGGTGGCCGCACCGTCGGCCTGGATCACGGTGAGCAGCCCTGGCGGCAGCCCGCCGGCGATGAAGATCCGAGCCATCGCATCGGCGCAGGCCGCGGCGTACTCGGCCGGCTTCCACACCACGGCGTTGCCGGTCAGCAGCGCCGGCACCAGGTACCACGAGGGCACTGCCACCGGGAAGTTCCCGGCAGTGATCACCGTCGCGACCCCGACCGGCACCCGGAAGGTGAACAGCTGTTTGTCCGGCATCTCGCTGGGTACGGTCTGCCCGTACAGCCGCCGACCCTCGCCGAGGAAGAAGTCGCAGGTGTCGACCATCTCCTGCACCTCGCCGCGGGCCTCGGCGATCGGCTTGCCGACCTCGCGGGTGACCAGCTGTGCCAGCGCCTCGGCGTTGGCCTCGACCAGCCGTCCGATCGCGGCGATCACCCGGCCGCGGACCGGCGCCGGTACGCCGGCCCACGCTCGCTGCGCCGCGCGTCCGGCTCGGGCGGCGGCGACGAGGGCCTCGGGTCCGGCCAGCTCGACCTCGGCGACCGTGTCGGAGAGGTCGGCCGGGTCGATCGACTCGATCGTGCGAACGGCGGGTAGGGGCGGGCCGGGGATCCGCGAGCGCAGGCTGGGCATAGCGATCACGCTACCCGGGCCCCGGGCGGGCAGGCTGCCCAGGACCGGGCCCACGGTCCTCGACCGGGGCACGCTGTGGCTGCCGACCGGCGGCGTCGGGTGCGCCGCTCTGCGGTGAGCCCGTCACGGAACCGGCCACTGCTCAGGGCAGCAGCACAGGCCGACGCAGGCCGACCAGGGATCGGCGGGTCTGCTCGCGCAGCATGATGTTCGACGCGAACAGGTCACCGGCGCAGACGATGACCTGCGCCGACGGCCACGTGCGGACCAGGCGCCGGACGGCGTCGCCGGTGAACTCGCCCAGCGAGGTGAACACCGACCGGGCGAGCACGTGTGCGGCGACGCCGGCAATGCGGTAGCTGATCACGCTGCGCAGCAGACGTCGCCCGTCCACGGCGTACCCATCGCCGTCCGGGACCACCACCGTGTCCACGCGCACACCGCCGTCATCGGCGTGCAGGGCACGGCGCAGGTCCTCAGCTCCCAGATCCAGCGCCAGGCTGCACATGCCCAGCAGCCAGCTCAGTTCAGGCGTCGCGGCCGAGCCGTAGTCCACGGCGGTCAGTCGCGCCACCGTGTCCGGGAAGTCCCGTCGAAATCGCTGCACTAGACGTGCTCCGGCCTCGTCGAGGCCGGCCAGGGTGTCGAGCACGCCGGCGCCGGTGCCCGGCATGGGCAGGAACGGGATGAGCGGCAGGGTCGGCCCACCCGGTTGGCGCAGCCCCACGAATGAGGGTGCCTCGGCGTAGGAGAAGTGGACGGCGGCCGCGGGCGATCTCGGGTGGCCGTGGGCGATCAGGAGAGCCAGCACCGGATCCAGCTCGCTCTGGGCCGGCGGGGGCGTGCGGGAGTCGGTCACCGCTGCCGATCCACGACGGTCAGATCGGTGAGGACATCGTCCAGGGTCACGGCCGCGATCCGTCGTGCCTGCACGCCCCAGCGGCACACCTCCTGAGCGATCAGCGCGAGGAACCGCTCGAACGCGGCGGCACACGGCGGGCTCAGCCCGACCTGCATGCTCGTCTCGGCCACGGTCATCGCCATCAGCACCGTACGCGGGGCCGTGCCGAGCGCCGTCCCGATCCGCAACTGCTGCAACGGCTCCACCTCGTGCGCGGCCAGGCGTACGTCGGGCGCCAGGTCGAGCAGCTGCTCCTGTGGCAGACGATAGATCGTTCCGGCGGGAGCATCGGCCGCCAGACCGTCCAGGACGACGACGGGTCCGCCGCCGTCGAACACGTCGAGCACCCCGAAACCCAGCAGTGCGCCGTCCAGGACCTCGACGTCAGGTGTGAAGGTGTAGTTCGCGGCCAGGCACCGGGCGGCCAGGACGCCCACGCCCTCGTCGCCGTAGAGCAGGTTGCCCATGCCGAGCACCCGCGGCGGCGGGCCGGCCAGGTCACCGGTCAGGTCACCGGTCAGGTCACCGGTCAGGTCACCGGCCATGTCCGCTCCGGCCCGATGCCTCGACCACGGGCTCGCTCGCCTCGGCCTCCGCATCCTTGCCGGGCGCCTCGACACGTGCGTGCTTGTACCCGGCGATCGAGATCACGATGTCGCCCTCCTTCCAGGTCACGCTGCGCCAGACCTCGTAGTAGATGTGCAGCACCACCCAGACGGCGATCGCGTAGGTCACGGCGTGGTGGACCAGGCGGACGGCGCCGATCCCGCCGAACACCGGCTGGGTCCAGTCGGTGAACAGGTGCAACATCGCCGGCCACCAGTCACCGATCGCACTGTGGCCGCTGGCCATGGCCTGCACATAGAGCTGAAAGCCGGTGAACAGCTGAAGGACCGCGAACACGTGCAGCAGCACGAACCACCAGGCATTCAGCGGATCGGGCCGACTGGTGTCGAACCTCCGGCGGCGGTCGAACGTGACGACGTTGAGCAACGCCTCCCGGAACCGCCGGCGGTTGGTCTGCGACGGCCACAGGTCCTCGATCGCCCGCTCCTCGCGGCTGAAGAAGTACAGATAGGCGGTGACCATCACCGTCACGTCGAGCACCACGGCCGCCCAGAAGTGCAGGGCGCGGTTGAACGACATGACGTGGGTGATCCCGGAGGAGTAGTAGGGGTCGGCGATGTACATCCCGGTGAGGATCAGGAGCGCGATCGCCACCACGTTGGCCCAGTGGATCAGCCGGCGAGTGACCCCCATGCGATGGACCCGGCGCATCGCCGTCGGCGGGCTCGTCGGTGTCTCGGTGCTCGTCGTCGGGCTGCTCGTTGTCGGGGCACTCATCGTCGTCCCCTCACTGGACCTGGAACGTGCCGAGGTCCTTCCCTCGGGCATCCACCAGGTGCACGGCGCAGGCCAGGCACGGGTCGAAACTGTGCACGGTGCGCAGGATCTCCAGTGGCTGTGTGGGGTCGGACAGCTTCACCCCCTTCAGGGCCGCCTCGTAGGCGCCGAGGCGTTCCTTGGCGTCCCGGGGTGCGGCGTTCCACGTGGTCGGGACGACGACCTGGTAGTTGCTGATCCGGCCGTCCTCGATCCGGACCCAGTGGCCCAGCGCGCCACGCGGCGCCTCGGTCAGGCCGAAGCCCTGAGCCTGCTTGGACACCGTGTCGAAGTCGAAGGGGGTCCAGGTCTCGAGGTCGCCGGTCGCCGCGTTGCGGGCCAGCTCGTCGACCCAATCGAGCATCGCCTCGGCGACGATCAGGGTCTCCAGGCAGCGGGCCGCCGTCCGGCCGAGCGTGCTGAACAGGACGCCGACCGGCAGCCCGGTCGTCTTCAGCAGGCCGTCCACGGCGGCGCGGATGCGCTCGTCCCCGGCCGCGTAACCGACCACCAGCCGGGCCAGCGGGCCGACCTCGACCCGGCGGTCGTCGTAGGCGGGCGACTTGATCCAGCTGTACTTCTCCTCCGTCTTCAGGTAAGCGATGCCCTCCTCGCCCTTGGTCAGGCCGGTGTACTCGGGTTCGGTCACCCCGTCGAACGGGTGCAGCGACGCCGTCCCCGCGTACCAGGCGTGGGCCACGTCCTCGGTCACCTTCGCCTGGTCGAACGGGTGCACCGTGGACAGGTCGCCGTCGAAGACCAGGCCCCGCGGGAACAGGGTCTTGGCCCCGTAGACCGGGGTGTCGTCGAGCTCGAAGAAGCCATACGTCATGAAGGAGCGCAACCCCGCCCCGATACCGGCCGCTCCGTCGGCGGCGTAGGCGAGCCCGGCCATGACGAGATCGGGCAGGTAGGCCCCGCGCAGGAACGCGATCTGCTCGGCGAGCAGGGTACGGAACTCGGCGATCCGGACCGGGTTCTCGATGTCCTGGACGCACGTGACGCCACCGACGACGATCGACTGGGGGTGCGGGTTCTTGCCTCCGAAGATCGCCATCATCTTGGCCGCCCCGCGCTGGACCGTGAGCGCGTCCAGATAGTGCGAGACGGCGACCAGGTTCTCCTCCGGGCTCAGTCGATAGGAAGCGTTGCCCCAGTAAGCGTTCCCGAAGATGCCCAGGCTCTGCGAGGCCAACTTGGCCACCTTCTCCTGCACGGCCTTGTACCCGGTCGCGCTGGCGTTCCACGGGGTGTCGGTGTGCCGGCGGGCGACCTGCGCGGCCTTCTCGGGATCCGCCTTCAGGGCCGCGGTGAGGTCCACCCAGTCCAGCGCGTGCAGATGGTAGAAGTGCACCGGGTGGTCGTGCAGGTACTGGGAGCCGGCGATGAGGTTGCGCACCAGGCGGGCATTCTTGGGGATGGTGACGCCGAACGCGTTCTCCACCGCCCGGATGCTGGTCCAGTAGTGCACGCCGGTGCAGACCCCGCAGATCCGCATGGCGAGCAGCCCGGCGTCGCGGGGGTCGCGACCCTGAAGGATCATCTCGATGCCCCGGAACATCGTTCCGGCCGAGTAGGCCTGCTGCACGACGTTGTCGTCGTCCAGCACCGCCTCGATCCTCAGGTGGCCCTCGATCCGGGTGATCGGGTCGACGACGATATGGGTGCTCATCAGGTGGGCTCCTCCGGGCGAAGTCCGGTCGCGTCGGGATCGGACGGCGGGGCCTGACCGAGGGCGTCGGCGGGCTCGGCGACGGCTCCGCTGGCCGCCGCGACCCGCTGCCGGCGGCGCTGGACGGCGGTGGCGGTGGCGTGCAGCGCCATGCCGGCCCCGGCGGCGGTGAGCAGGCCCAGGCCGAACCGGTCGACGCTCTTCTCGACCCCCAGTCCGAAGAACCCGGCTGCGGGGATGCCCGCATTGGCCATCGGGCGTTCGAACGCGTACCGGTCCCAGAAGTCCACCTCGGAGCACCCGATACAGCCGCGCCCGACGCCGATCGGCCAGTTCGCGCCGTCGTTGTAGCGGATGATCGAGCAGTTGTTGAACGTCATCGGACCCTTGCAGCCCATCTTGTAGAGGCAGAAGTTGTTGCGCGCCGCGTCGTCGCCCCACTGGTCCACGAACTCGCCGGCGTCGAAGTGCGCGCGCCGCTCGCAGTTGTCGTGGATCCGGTAGCCGAAGGCGAACCGTGGCCGCAGCAGGTGGTCCAGAGCGGGCGGTTGCCCGGTCATCGTGAAGTGCAGGATCGTGCCCATCAGGTTGGCCGGGTTCAGCGGGCAGGCCGGGATGTTTACCACGGGTTTGCCGGTGACCACCGAGCTGACCCCGACGGCGTCCGTGGGGTTGGGCGATGCGATCGGGATGCCGCCGTAGAAGGCGCAGGCTCCTGCCGCGATGACCAGGGCGGCGCCCTCGGCGAGCTCCTTCACCTCCTCGATGAAGGGCTTGGCCTGCGGTCCGATCGTGCAGTAGGCGCCGTCCAACCCGTTCGGGATGGATCCCTCGATGACCAGCACGTACCTGCCCGCGTACTCCTGCGCCGCCTGCCTCTTGCGTTCCTCGGCCTGCATCCCGGCGGCGGACATCAGGGTCTCGTGGTACTCCAGCGAGATCGTCTGGAACAGCAGTTCGTCGATCGTCGGGGCGCTGGTGCGCAGCAATGCCTCGGTGTTCCCGGCGCAGTCCTGGCCCTCGAGCCAGATCACCGGTATCCGGTTGGTCAGCTCGGCGGCCCGTGCCAGGCGCGGACGGAAGGTGTCGGGGAGCATGAGCAGCGCCGCGGTGGCGGAGGCCCAGGCGAGGAAGCGACGACGGCTCACCCCGTGCTCGATGAGCAGCGCGCGAAGATCCGACCCGCCGATCGGGTCGGACGCCGCCAAGCGGCGCAGTCGTTCGGTGCTGAGGTGAAGCAGCTCATGCTCGGCGCTGTCCGGGCCGGGTGTGGTGGCTGGGCCCAGGCCCATCGCGACCCGTGCTGCCAGGTCGTGGCGGGATGTGTCGTCGAGCGGGGCGTGATTGGCGGCCATGGCCACTCCTGGCTGGTCGCTGGTCGGGTCGTCTATGGTGAAGAAGCGCCCTAACGGAAAGTGCTCCTGGGCGGAGGCACCAGGGTCACGATGTGGGTCACGAATGACCGTTGTGGCCGGGATCGTCGGCGAATCTCAGTCTTGATGGGGGCGACGAGGTTCACAAGCGTGCAAAGACCACTTTGCGGCGGAACGAGCCAGGCCTTCGCTCACGAGGAAGCGATCTAGGGCCTTTGGTCCTCACCGGGCCGCCAGTGGGTGATAGGCGCCAGCGTGTGTGATAGAAGGTCGCGGCATCGGTGTCGGGCGCCTCACCTGACCGCAGCGAGCGCCGCATCGTAGTCCGGTTCCTGGCCGATGTCGGGCACCTGCTGGGTGTAGGCGACCCGCCCATCGGGGCGGACCACGACGACGGCCCGGGACAGCAGCCCGCGCATCCCGCCGTCGGCCATGATCACCCCGAAGTCCTCGCCGAAGCTGCTGCGGAACGCCGATGTCGACGAGACGTTCTCGATGCCCTCGGCGCCGCAGAACCGGCGTAGCGCGTACGGCAGATCCTTGGAGACGTTGACCACGGTGACGCCGTCCAGCCCGGCGGCCCGCTCGTTGAACGTCCGCACACTGGCCGCGCACACACCCGTGTCGATGCTCGGGAAGATGTTCAGCACCAGGGTCCGCCCGACCAGGTCGGCCGAGGACACCTCCTTCAGGTCGCTGTCGACCAGGGTGAACTCCGGAGCCGGGGCACCCACCGCGGGCAGGTCGCCGACGGTGTGAACAGGGTTGCCGCGCAAAGTGATCTCAGCCATGGCCGGGATCCTCGCAGACGCCGTTCGGCCGCGCGCGTCGGGCCCCGGGTCAGCGTTGTCAGGCGCTGGCCCGTCGGACGGCGTACAGCACCGCGCCGAGCGCCAGCACGGTCGCCCCGGTCGCCACCGAGATCGCCGGCAGGCTGACCGCCAGGACCAGGCACCCGACCAGACCCACGGCCGGCACCGCCCGGGGCGGGCGGCCCTCGTCGGCGCGCAGCGTCCACGCCGAGGCGTTGGCCACCGCGTAGTAGACCAGAACCGCGAACGAGGAGAACCCGATCGCGGACCGCAGGTCGACCAGGCCGGCCGCCACGGCGACCACCGCGCCCACTGCGAGCTCGGCGTGGTGCGGGATCCGCCGGGTCGGGTGCACGGCGGCCAGTGACCGCGGCAGGTGTCCGTCCCGGGCCATGGCCAGTGTCGTCCGGGACACCCCGAGCAGCAGCGACAGCAGCGAGCCGAGCGCGGCCAGGGCGGCGGCCACCACGACGAGCCCGACCAGTCCGGGCGCGCCGGCGGCGCGGACCGTCTCAGCCAGCGGGGCGCTCGTCGCGGCGAGCTGGGACGGACCCAGGACGGCGAGGACGGCGATCGCCACGATGGCGTAGACGGCCAGGGCGATGCCGAGTGCGATCGGGATCGCCCGGCCGATGGTCCGGCGCGGGTCGCGGACCTCCTCGCCGAGGGTGGCGATCCGGGCATAGCCGGCGAAGGCGAAGAACAGCAGTCCGGCGGCCTGCAGCACCCCGTAGGCGGTCACCTCGCCGTCGCCGCCGTCGGCGCCCGCCGCGGCGTCCGGGCGCCCGCCGACCAGCGCCACGATCACCACGGCAGCCAGTGCCGCCAGGACGACGGCCAGCAGCGCCGCGGTCAGCCAGACGGTCTTCTGCGCGCCGGCGTAGCTGGCTGCGGTCAGCGCCAGGACGGCCAGGACGGCGACCAGGTGCGCGCGTTCCGGCCAGAGGTACAGCCCGACGGTCAGTGCCATGGCGGCGCACGAGGCCGTCTTGCCGACCACGAACCCCCAGCCGGCCAGGTACCCCCAGAAGGCGCCGAGCCGCTCCCGCCCGTAGACGTAGGTACCGCCGGAGGTGGGATACAACGCGGCGAGCCGCGCCGAGGACGTTGCGTTGCAGTAGGCCACGACCGCGGCCACGGCCAGGCCGAGCAGCAGCCCGGAGCCGGCGGCCTGGGCCGCCGGGGTGAACGCGGCGAAGACCCCGGCGCCGACCATCGCGCCCAGCCCGATCACGACGGCGTCGACCGTGCCGAGTCGCCGGGCCAGGGGGACGTCGGTCATGGCCAGATCATCGCGCACGGCGAACCCCCAGGTGAGGCCACAATCACCGGGCGGTCGGTCCGGAGGGGTGTCACCGCGGCCGGGTCACCAGCGACGACGGTCCGGTCCGAGCACCGCCTTCAGGGTCTGGTCCGTCACCAGGATCACCAGGCCCGCGTTGACCAGGGCGCCGACCAGGTCGCTGGGGTGGTGCATGCCGCGGTACAGCCGGGCCAGGCCCACCATGACCGGAGCGCTGACCAGCGCGATCACGAGGAGCCGGCGCAGCCAGACCCGTTCGACGGTGCGGTGGACGACGATCGCCAGGCTCACGTACAGCGCGATCGAGGCACTGGTGTGTCCGCTGGGGAAGCTCGAGGTCGGCGGCGACTCGTCCAGCTTGTCCACATCGGGGCGCTCGCGGTCGATGGCCAGGGTGGTGAAGTAGAAGACCAGTGACTGCCCGAGCGTGCATAGCGCGACGAACAGCGACTCGCGCCAACGGCCGAGCCGGCGCCGCAGCACAGCGACCATCACGACGCAGATCGCGACGATGGTCAGGGTGCTTCCCAGCTCGCTCATCACGAAGCTCACCGCGTTGCCGGCCGCGGTGCGACTGGCCTCGAACGTGGTGTTCACCCGGTCCTCGGCGGTCATCGGCCAGACGCCGTCCATGGCCCGGGTGACCAGGAGTCCCAGGCCGACCAGCACGGCCCAGATCCCGACCCAGCCGGGTACGAGCCGGACGGCGATCGCGGCGATCTGCGAGCCCAGACCCGGCGGAGCGGTCGGGCCCTGCTGCCTGGCAGACCGGATCGGGCGGGCGGGCACCGCGTCGCCGGCGGGGCCGCTCGCGGGCGTGTCGTCGGGGGCCGCGTCGTCCTGGTCGGCCAGGTCGGCGCCCGGTGTGGTCAGGGACAGGCCGAAGGCGGCCATGGAAGCGGCCACGACGGCCAGGGCGATCACCCAGGCGGCCAGCACGTCGCTGATGTAGTGGACTCCCAACGCGATCCGGTCCAACCCGACCAGGAGGACGAAGGCCCCAGCCACCGCCCACTGGCCCACCCGGCGCCGTCCGGGCAGGTAGGGGTTGAACAGCACCACCATGCAGGCGGCGAACAGCATCGAGTTGAGGGCATGACCGGAGGGGAAGCTGTAGCCGCCTGCCATCAGGGCGTCGGCGATCTCCGGGCGGGCCCGCTGGACCAGCTCCTTGACCACGGCTGAGAGCAGCCAGCCCGAGGCGATCGTGACCACCAGCCAGACGGCGCCGTTGCGGCGCCCCCGGACCCACAGCGTGATCGCGACGACCAGGGCCACCGAGTGCAGGTACCGCGGTTCGGTGACCGTGGAGATCACCCGCAGCAGGTCCCACAGCCATGGTTGCCCGTAAACGACCACATGGACCTGGTCGGTCCCGATGCTGTCCAGCCTGGCCAGCCAGTCTGATCTGGTGGCGACCGCGAGCAACAGGATCGTGAACGGGACCGCGGCCAGTCCGGTGGCGACCAGCGCCAGCAGTACCCGTCGACGCAGGTCCGACGGGTCGCGCAGGGCGGTGCCGGGCGATGCGGCGGTCCTGGGGGGCGCCGGGGTCGATGGAGCCATTGGCCGATGGTGGTGCCACCGTGGCCCGCTGTCACTTCGAGACAGGGGTGGCGGGGGCGTGGTCCAGAGGTCGCTCGGAGCGGTTCGACGTGCTCAACGACCGGGTCGCCCTGGAAAGTCAGGACCAGCGAGACACTGGCGGCGTCGTTTCCCGGTCGTTAACGTGCAGCTCATGTCCCCGTTCACGGAGCGACTCCTCGCTGTTCCGTCGGCCCTTGCGGCCGCCGAGGCCGAGACCGGGGACGGGGGGATCGACGTCGTCGTGCTACTGATCACCCTATTCGGGGGATTGGCGCTGTTCCTGCACGGCATGGACCGGATGACGGAGGCGCTCCGCGCGGTCGCCGGTGAGCGGATGCGGCAGATCCTGGCCAAGCTCACGACCAACCGGTTCGCGGGCGTCGCCACCGGCGCCGGGGTGACCGCGGTGATCCAGTCCTCGTCGGTCACGACGGTGCTCGTGGTCGGGTTCGTCACCTCCGGCCTGATGACGTTGACCCAGGCCGCCGGGGTGATCATCGGTGCCAACATCGGCACGACGGTCACGGCTCAGATCATCGCCTTCGACGTGACCAAGTACGCGCTCGGCATCGTCGCTGTCGGTTTCCTGATCTCGGCGACCGGCAAGAAGGAGGAGACCAAGGCCCGCGGGACGGCCCTGATGGGTCTGGGCCTGATCTTCTTCGGCATGACGGTGATGGGCGACGCGATGAGCCCTCTGCGCGAGGAGCCGGCGTTCACCGACCTGATGATCTCGCTGGGCTCGCCGCTGCTCGGCATCCTGGTCGGCGCGGCGTTCACTGCCATCGTCCAGTCGTCCTCGGCGACGACGGCTCTGGTGATCGTCCTGGCCGCACAGGGGCTGCTGCCGCTGGATGCGGGGATCGCGCTGATCCTGGGGGCGAACATCGGCACCTGTGTGACGGCGCTGCTCGCCTCGTTGGGCAAGCCACGCACGGCGTTGCGCGCTGCGGCGATCCACACCGGCTTCAACGTCGGCGGGGTGCTGATCTTCCTTCCGTTCATCGGCATGCTCGCCGACCTGGTGACCCGGATCGGCGGCGGGCTGCCGCGTGAGATCGCCAACGCGCACACCATCTTCAACGTGACGAACACGATCATCTTCCTCGTCTTCCTGCCGGCCTTCGTGCGGCTGATCGAACGCCTGGTGCCGGACCGCCCGGAGAAGATCGAGGAGGAGATCAAGGCCAAGTACCTCGACACCGAGCTGCTGCGCACCCCGCCGCTGGCTCTGGACCGGGCCCGGCTCGAGGTCGGTCGGCTGTCCGACCGGGTCCGGGACATGCTGCGCGACTCGCTGCCCGTCGTCCTGGACGGCACCCGGTCCGACCTGACCGCCCTGGAGGCCCGCGACAACGAGATCGACGCACTGCACGGACACATCGTGGAGTACCTCGGGCTAATCAGCCGGCGACCCTTGAGCGACGACGCCTCCCATGAGCTGGTCGGGTTGATGGAGGCGGTGAACAACCTCGAGGCGATCGGCGACATCATCGAGACCAACATGGTCTCCCTCGGCTACGGGCGGATCGAGAACGGCATCACTGTCAGTCCCAGCACCAGGGCGGTGATCAACGATCTGCACGAGGCGGTGCGGCGCGGCTTCGACGGCGCCATGGTGGCCGCCACCCAGCGCAACCGGGAGGCCACCCAGATGGTGTCCGCCATGAAGGAGGAGATCAACAGTCTGGAGCGGGCCGCCGCCATGCACCAGGTCGAGCGGCTCGTCGCCGATGAGCCGAACCGGGTGGCCGCCTACAAGCTGGAGATGGACCTGATCAACAACCTGAAACGGATCTACTACTACTCCAAGCGGACGGCGCGGGCCGCCGTCCCGTCCCGGGAGTGGCGATCGGACGAGACCGGCGAGCCGGTCCTGCAGGACACCTACTCCGGATGAGCAGGAGCCGGTGTCCCGGCTCGCGCTACCGGGCCCCGATGGGCTGTCGTCCGCCGAGCCCGTACCCTGGTGGGTCGTGAACGCTGCGACCAAGGACCCGGCGAGTACCGGGCCGTTGAGCCTCACCCGAGGCCGGATCGCGTATCAGGGCGAACCCGGCGCCAACTCCGACGCGGCCTGCCGTGAGGTCTACCCCGATCTGGCGCCGCTGCCCTGCCCCAGCTTCGACGACGCCTTCGAGGCGGTGGACTCGGGCCTGGCTGAGCTGGCGATGATCCCGATCGAGAACTCGATCGCCGGACGGGTGGCCGACATCCACCATCTGCTGCCCGAGTCGGGGCTGTACATCGTCGGGGAGCACTTCGCCCCCATCCACTTCCAGCTGATGGGCGTGCCGGGCTCGACGGCCTCCGGGGTGAAGCGGGTGCGCAGCCACATCCACGGCCTCGGGCAGTGTCGCCGGATCGTGCGGGAGAACGGGTGGACCGCGCACGTCGCCGACGACACCGCGGGCGCGGCTCGCGAGGTGGCCGAGCTGGGCGATCCGAGCATCGCCGCGCTGGCGCCGCGGTTGGCGGCGTCGCTGTACGGGCTGCAGATCCTGGCGGAGGACGTCGAGGACGAGCACCGCAACACCACCCGGTTCCTGGTGCTGGCCCGCGAGCCGAGGGAGTTCCCGCCCGGTGACGGCCCGATGATCACGACGTTCGTGTTCCGGGTCCGCAACGTGCCGGCGGCCTTGTACAAGGCGATGGGCGGGTTCGCCACCAACGGTGTGAACATGACCAAGCTGGAGAGCTATCAGCTCGGCGGCACCTTCTTCGCCACCCAGTTCTACGCCGACGTCGAGGGTCATCCCAAGGACGTCTCGCTGGCCCTGGCCCTGGAGGAGCTGGCCTTCTTCTCGGTGCAGACCCGAATGCTGGGCACCTATCCGGCCAGCCCGTTCCGGGCCGAGATCGCCGAGCCTGCGGCGAACCGGACCCTGAGGCCCCAGTCGCCCGAGGACCCACCGCTGCACGTCCAGTCCGACGGCTGAGTCGGACGGGCCAGTTCGCTCGCGCTCTATCCAGCTGTATGGGACAGACGCTAGAGAGCCGAATACACAGCGATCGACAGCCCCGCGGATGGGCGGTACGCGGCGGGGTGCTCCCCGGCGTCGACGATGCTCGTGGCCACGTCGCGACGACCACGGCGGCGACGACGATGACCCCCGCATGCTCCGTCGTCGTCGCGCCGCGGTCGCGCCGAGCCGGCGGCCTCGAGCGCCCTGGCCAGGCTGCGCCGCGTCCGGACCGCCGACTCATTCTGATCATCGTCCTGCGGGTGGGCCAGTAGGCAGGGCCCACGGGCCCAAATCCGGGCCCAGACCCACGGACCTCGACGCACACGGTGGTTACGGTCGGCCGTTCGGGGTGGGATGCCCTGGATGAGTGCGATGCACCGATACGCGACACGCTGTTGCGGTGTATGGGTCAATCTCAGGCTGACCCTAGACACGCAGATACGGTGGTCGAATGGATCCGGTCCGCAACCCCTACGCCCCCGGCGCGGGGCAGCGTCCGCCGGAGCTGGCCGGTCGTGACGGCGAGCTCGAGGCCTTCGAGGTGGTGTTGGAACGGGTGGCCAAGGGCCGGCCGGAACGCAGCATCGTGCTCACTGGGCTGCGTGGTGTCGGAAAGACCGTGCTGCTCAACACGTTGCGCTCGCAGGCGGTCCGTCGCGGGTGGGGCACCGGCAAGCTGGAGGCCCGCCCCGAGCAGTCGCTGCGGCGCCCGTTGGCCGCGGCACTGCACCTCGCCGTCCGGGAGCTAGCCGGACCGGCGAGCGAGGCCGAGCATGTGCTCGGGGTGTTGAAGTCTTTCGCGCTCAAGGAGAACACGCCGTCGGCCAAGCTTCGCGACCGCTGGCAGCCGGGCATCGATGCGCCCTCGGTCCCTGGCCGGGCCGACTCCGGGGACATCGAGATCGACCTGGTCGAGCTGCTGGTGGACGTCGGCGGGCTGGCCGCCGACTGCGGCCGCGGCGTCGCGGTGTTCATCGACGAGATGCAGGACCTCGGTGCCGACGACGTGTCGGCGCTGTGCGCGGCGGCGCATGAGATCAGCCAGACCGGGCTGCCGTTCGTCGTGGTAGGGGCCGGGCTGCCGCACCTGCCGGCGGTGCTCTCGGCGAGCAAGTCCTACAGCGAGAGACTGTTCCGCTACGCGCGTATCGACCGGCTGAACCGGGAGGCCGCCGACCGGGCGCTGACCGCCCCGGCCAAGGAGGAGGACGCCGAGTTCAGCGCCGAGGCGCTCGAGTCGATGTATGCCGCGACCGCGGGGTACCCCTACTTCATCCAGGCCTATGGCAAGGTCGCCTGGGACGTCGCACCACGCAGCCCGATCACCGCGGACGACGTGCGCGTCGCTGCGCCCGAGGCCGAGGCGGAGTTGGCCGTCGGGTTCTTCGGCTCCCGGTTCGAACGGGCCACCCCCGCCGAGCGCGAGTACCTGCGGGCGATGGCCGACGCGACGGACGGGGAGGTCTCGGACGACGCCGCCGCTGCCGCGTCCACCTCCTCGATCGCCGAACTGCTCGGCCGCAAGCCGCAGTCGTTGTCCCCGGCCCGGGACGCCTTGATCAAGAAGGGCCTGGTGTACAGCGGGGAGCGCGGTCGGATCGCGTTCACCGTGCCGCACTTCGGGCGCTACCTGCGCTCACATGGCGATTGAGTCTGCCCACTACCCACTACCCACTACCCACTACCCACGACCCAGTACCGTGGTTGCCGCTACGCCGCCCCGGTCCTCCTGGCGCGGAACTCCTTGGGGCTCACGCCGAAGCGGCGCTTGAACGCCGCACTCAGCCCGAACGGCGTGGCGTAGCCGACACGACCAGCGACGGCGGTCAGGGTGAGCTCGTCGTCCCGGAGCAGGTCCGCGGCAAGGGTCAGCCGCCACTCGGTGAGGAAGGCCATGGGCGAGTCGCCGACCAACGAGGTGAAGCGGCGGGCCAGGCCGGCGCGGGACACGCCGATCTCACCGGCGAGCCGAGCCACCGTCCAGGGTTCGGCGGGGTGGTTGTACATGATTCGCAGCGCCGGGCCGACCACGGGGTCCCCGTGCGCGCTGTACCACCCGGGAGCGTGAACGTCGTTGCGGGAGAACCAGTCCCGCACCGCAGTCATGACCAGCAGGTCAAGCAGCCGATCAAGTATCGCCTCCTGTCCGGGCTCCTCCTTGCCTGCTTCGCGGACCAGCAGGTCCAGGATGGGCCGGGTCGCCTCGGAGGACGGTACGGCGAACGAGGCCGGCAGAGCGCGCAGCAGCCTGCGGCTGACCTCGGTGTCGAGCCGATAGACACCGATGAGCATCGTCGTCGACCCGTCGGGGTCGTTTCCCCACGTCCGGACCCCCAGTGACATCGACATCGCCACATCGATGCCGTCGACCGTCGCACACCTTTGCCCCGGGTGGATCACCACCTGTGGGGCGGTCGCCGGGTCGTCGGCCACGAGGTAGGGATCGCCCGCCTGGATGACGGCGAGCTCGCCCGGCGCAATCTGCACCGGCTCGGCGTTCGGGCGCATCACCCACGCCGAGCCCGCGATCAGGGTGACCAGAGTCAGTGGCGCGCGGTCCTGGATGCGCAGGCTCCACGGCGGCTCAAGGACGGCGCGCAGCACGAACGCGCCGTGTGCGCGGTTGCCCTGCAACAGACCGGCAAGGGAATCCACGCGGGAATCGTAGACGATCGCGTATGGAGGAGAGCGTCTGCGTCATGGATAGGCACTACACCGCACCCTACGGTGGCTCCATGAGCGAGATACAGACCCAGCTGACAGTCCCACCGACGCTGCACCGGCCCGACCCTGACGCCACCTTGGCGGCCCTGGGCAAACACACCTTCTGCACCCTGGCCACCACCTCACCCGCAGGCCATCCCCATGTGGCCGGGGTGCTCTACCAGGCCGTCCACGGCGCCCTGTACGTGAGCACGGGACGAGCCAGCCGCAAGGGGCGCAACATCGCCGCCAACCCGAACGTGGCGGTTGTCGTTCCGATCCGCCGGGCGCCCGTCGGCCCGCCCTCGACGATCCAGTTCCAGTCACGGGCCGAGATCCTCGACACTGGCGACTCGCACATCCGTGGGCTGGCAGCGGGGGGCCGGATCGATGCGATCATCGCGCACGGCGAGCTCGATCTGCCCGGTGGGTGTTTCCTGCGCATCCCGCTGCCCCGCCGGGTGCTCACCTACGGTCTCGGAATGTCGTTGATCCAGCTCATCCGGCACCCCTTGGCCGCCGCAGGCCTCGTCGAGCTGCCGTTGTCCTGACCCGGTCCTGGCACTGGCACTGTCTCGGTCCTGGCAGCACTGTCCCTGTCTTGGCAGCACTGTCCCTGTCTTGGCAGCACTGCGGCGACGCTGCAGCAGGGGCACAGTGCACGCACCGAGCGGACAGTGCGTCCTGGGAGATGACAGGCGGACTCGCCCAGCGGGCCCGCAGGTGCTCTTGCGGTTCGGCACGATCCTCGGGCGGGACCGACCAAGCCCGACATGAGAGGATCTGCGGCCGGGGAGAGGGGGCGGCCGGTGACCTGGGCGGCGTCGACGCGTGCGTTCGCTGTCCTGGCCCGGGCGGGCTTCCATCGCTACGCCACCTATCGCGCGGCCACGATCGCTGGGGCGTTCACGGTCGGCCTGGTCGAACGGGTCGGTGCCCGCCGATTGCTGGTCGTCGACCTCACCGAGCCCGTGGCCGTCCTGTCCAGCGCCCTGGCCGGGATTGCGGCCCGGGCCCAACGCGACGACGAGCTGGGGCTGCGGCACACGGTCACCTTCGCGCCGGGCGAGGTGAGCGCGGCGCTGGTCCTGGAGCGCCTGTCCCAGCAGTACGCCATCCATGACCTGTCGCTGGCCGAGCCCGACATCGAGGACGTCGTGCGGCGGCTCTACCTGAGTGGTCAGGGGGGCTGAGCACCCGACCCGGCGCAGCTGTGGGGGTTCGGGTCACACAGACGGTGCCGAAACCCACCCAGCCGCCGCGTGGATGGTCGGCTCATCCGCTGCCCGATGGCCGGTCGCCCGGTCGGGCTGCCGCCGTGGAGGTGACCAGAACGCCGACCGCCGAGGTGACCGCCAGGGCGACGAACGCCCACGTGAGTCCGGTGGCCACGGTGGTCCCGGCGACCAGTAGCCCGAGGACCGAGGTGCCCACTGCCCCGCCGAGGTTGCGGGCCAGCTGGACCATCGCGCTGGAGGCGGCGACGGCGCCGTCCGCGGCGTCGTCCTGGGCGCGGACCAGCAGCACCGGCTGCACCGTCCCGATGCCGAGCCCGGCCAGCGCCGAGGCCGCCGCCGCCAGGAGCAGTCCGCCAGCGCCGGACGCGGCCCCGGCCAGGACGGCGAACGCGATCGCGGCCAGGCCCCAGGCGAGCAGCAACGCCGCCCGGCCCCGTCGTGCCGCCATCCGGCCGCCGAGCATGCTGCCCACCCCGACCCCGACCATCAGCGGGATCAGCACCGCGCTGGTCTCGGTCGCGGTCCGGCCGAGAACCCCCTGGGCGAGCAGAGGTAGGTAGGCGGTCGCCGACATCAGCACCACCCCGAGCAGCAACGCCCAGGTCGAGACCTGCCGGGCCGCCGGGTCCGAGCGCAGCAGCCGCACCGGCTGTGCCCAGTCGACCTGGCGCAGGGCAGCCAGCCAGCCCAGGCCCTCCCGTGGTGGCAAGCCGACCGCGCCGAACACCACAGCGGTCAGCGCGACCGGCACTACCGACCACAACCCCCAGCGCCAGCCCGGGCCGTCGGTGAACACCCCGCCGAGTACCGGCCCGACGATGTTGCCGAGCACCTGGATCACGCCGACCAGCCCGAACAGCCGCCCCTTGGCCTCGCCGGAGGCCAGATCGGCGATGCCGGCCAGTGCCGCGGGCACCAGTGCGCCCGCCCCGAGCCCCTGCACGACCCGCGCCGCCACGAGCATCTCCATCGAGACCGCGACGGCCGACAGGGCCGTTCCCGCGGCGTACCCGCCCATGCCGATCAGGAACAACGGCCGGCGGCCCACCCGGTCGGCGAGCTGGGCGAACACGGGCAGCAGCACCGTCGACGCGAGCAGGTAGCTCGCGAACACCCAGCCGTACAGATGCTGGCCACCCAGCTCGTCGACGATCCGGGGCATCGCGGTGGCGAGCAGGGTCTGCATGAGCACCGAGGCGGTGATGCCGGTCAGGATCGCCGCCAGTCCGAGACGACGGGTGCGCAACGCAGTGGCCATGGAGCATTGTAAACGTATCGTTCACTATCTAGGCTAGGCGCATGAACGGCGCATGGTCTCTCCCGCTGACCGGGCTGGCCGCCTCCGACCTGGCTGTGGCCGGCGGCAAGGGCGCGAACCTCGGCGAGCTGGTCGCGGCGGGGTTCGCCGTCCCGCCGGGGTTCGTCGTGAGCACCGACGCCTACCGGCACGCCGTCGCCGACCTGGAGACGCCCGACCAGCAGGGGGTTCTGGCCGTCGACGTGCCCCCGGTGGTGCGCGAGGCCGTCCTGGCGGCCTATGCCGACCTCGGTGGCGGCCCGGTGGCGGTCCGCTCCAGCGCGACGGCCGAGGACCTGCCCGGCGCGGCCTTCGCCGGCCAGCAGGACACCTTCTTGTCGGTGGTCGGCGACGCTCAGGTACTGGACGCCGTGCGGCGCTGCTGGGCCTCGTTGTGGACCGAGCGCGCGATCTCCTACCGCGACCGTCTCGGCATCGACCCGGCCACGGTGGCCATCGCGGTCGTCGTCCAGCGCATGGTCCCCGCCGAGCACGCCGGGGTGCTGTTCACCGCGAACCCGGTCACCGGCGTTCGGGACCAGGTCGTCATCGACTCCAACCCCGGTCTGGGAGAGGCGGTCGTGGCCGGTCTGGTCACCCCCGACCACGCCGTCCTGGACGTCGAGGGACATGTCGTCGAGCGGCGTGCCGGGCGGCGCGAGACCGTGATCCGCTCGGTCGAGGAGGGCGGCACGCAGGAGGGCACGGCGGACGACGTCGCGCCAATCAGCGAGGCCGACCTGCGCCGGCTGGCCGAGCAGGGACGGCGGATCGCAGCTCACTTCGGTCGACCGCAGGACGTCGAGTGGGCGATCTCCGCCGGCGAGATCGCCATCCTGCAGGCCCGGCCGATGACGGCGTTGCCACCGGAACCGATCCAGCTCAACCGGTTCCAGCGCTTCTTCGGCCCGATCGTGCTGGAGCTGCTGCCCCGCCGGCCCTACCCGCTGGAGCTGGACGCGTGGATCACGCTGAACCTCAGCCGGCATCTCGAGGGCATGGTGGACCGGGTCGCCGGCGTGCACCTGGACTTCGCCCAGGTCTTGCCCACCGAGGACGGCGTGGTGCAGTCGCTCGTGCCGCCGGTGCCCCATCCCACGGTCAGGACGCCGTCGCGGCTGCTGCGGACCGTGTGGGGGATGCGGCGCGACCCGCGGGCCTGGGCCGACGACCCGCGCCGGCTCACCTTCCTGTCCGGAGCGTCCCGGCTCACCGAGCGTGACGTCGCCACCGCATCCTGGGCCGAGCTCGTCGAGACACCGGGCGCAGCAGCGCAGCTCGGCGACGCAGTCACCGAGCTGCGGGCCGAGTACCTCCCGGCCGCGGCAGGCGCAGCGGCCAGGCTGCGGCTGTTGCTGCTCCTGCTTGGCCGCCGGGAGCAGTTCGGCGCACTCGTCCTCGACGCGCATACCGCCACCCAGGAGGCGAACACCGAGCTGGCTGGGATTGCGGCCGCGATCCGGAGCCGGCCCGACCTGGCTCGCGCAGCAAGGGGTCTGGACGGTGCGGACCTGCTGGACCTGATCGAGTCCGATCCGTCCGCTGTCGAGATCCGGGCAGCGCTCGCAGCCTTCCTGGACCGGTTCGGCCACCGGGAGACCGGCAGTGTCCTGCTCCTTCGCGACCCGACCTGGTCTGACGCCCCACAGACCGCGATGTCACTGGTGGCAGTACTCGTCGACGGCCAGAGCGAGCGTCGTGCCGACCCGGCAGTGGCGACGGCGGCTCTGAATCGGCTGCTGGCTCACCCGCTCGTTCGCGCGGCCCGTGCCCAGCATCGCGTGCGCCGGTTGGTCAGCAAGGCCGCATCAGCCGCGGCCGTGCGCGAGGACACCCACTTCGAACTGACCAGGACCATGCCGCCGGTGCGCCGGGCCCTCGTCGAGGTCGGACGGCGCCTGGCCCACGCCGGCGCCCTCGAGGACCCCGACGACGTCTGGTACCTCACCTGGGCAGAAGTGAGCGGGCTGGCCGACCCCCGCCTCACCCCACCCGGCGGCGCGATCGGGGACGCCGCGCGGCGGCGCCGGGCAGCGCAGGCCGAGCTGGCCGCCTCACCCCTGATCGCCACCACCACGCTCTACCCGGATCGGGGCCGCGACGACGACGCCCTGGTCAGCGGGGTCGGTGGCGGCGGCGGGCAGGCCAGTGGCGTCGTCCGCATCGTCCTCGGACCGCAGGACTTCGCCACCCTGCGCGCCGGGGAGGTGCTGGTCTGCCCGGCCACCAACCCCTCCTGGACGCCGCTGTTCGGCCTGGTCGCGGCCGTCGTCGTCGACAACGGGGGTCTGGCCTCGCACGCCGCGATCGTCGCCCGGGAGTACGGGATCCCGGCGGTGATGGGCAGCGCGAACGGTACGTCGGTGCTCACCGCAGGTACCCGGGTGCTCGTGGACGGCGACCGAGGCCTGGTCCTGGCGGCGGACGCGGCTGAGGGTTCGCATGGGTGATTCCGGCGTGGCCGACCACCGAAAACGTCCCCGGCGCCGCGGGGCGGTGCTGGAGGATGCCATCGTGACCGCAGCAATCGAGGAGCTGCGCGAGGTCGGCTACGCCGCGATGACCATGGACTCGGTCGCCCGCCGGGCGAGCGCCGGGAAGGTCTCGGTCTACCGGCGCTGGCCGAGCCGGGTCGAGCTGGCGATGGAGGCCGCCTACCGGCTGGTCGGCGAACCGCCGTTGCCGGCCGAGCCGAGCAGCCTGCGCGAGGATCTGCTCGCCGTCCTGCGGTACATGGCCGAACAGATGGCCGGCCCGGCCGGGCAGGCGCTGCGTGGCATCGTCTCGGAGTCGTTGCACGACGCCGACGCCGCCCGGGTGGCGCACCTGTCCCGCGGTGACAGCGCCCGGAAGGTCCGTGAGGTCCTCCGGCGGGCCGAGGCGCGGGGGGAGCCTGTCGACCCCGATCCATCACCGATCCGGATACAGGCGCCGGCAGCGCTTCTGCAGCACCACTTCCTGACCCACGGCGCCCCGGTCGGTCAGGCCTACCTGGTCAGCCTGGTCGACGACGTGGCGCTGCCCCTGCTGCTGCGGCGATAGGCTCGCGCGAGTGAGCGAGGACATGCCGCCGTCGGACGCGTTGGCTCAGCTGCGTTCCCTGCGGGCCAGCATCGACAACCTCGACGCCGCCGTCGTCCACCTGCTCGCCGAGCGGTTCAAGTGCACCCAGAAGGTCGGCCGGCTCAAGGCCGCCCACGGGATGCCGGCCTCGGACCCCGACCGGGAGGCCCAGCAGATCGCCAGACTGCATCGTCTGGCCGCCG
Source organism: uncultured Actinomycetota bacterium (assembly GCA_963724535.1). GTDB lineage: Bacteria > Actinomycetota > Actinomycetes > Actinomycetales > Kineosporiaceae > JADJPO01. The sequence goes on along the minus strand of CAVRVD010000015.1, from coordinate 37,692 downwards.
ACGCCGATCTCGACCCGGTCTTCGCCGAGCGGTTCCTCACCTTCGTCATCGCCGAGGTGATCCGCCACCATCGGGCCGAGGTCGAGGGTTCGGGCGACTGAGCCCGGAAACGGCGCGCCGGTCCGTGAGCGCCCCCCGGTGGCGCTGTCACTTCCGTCCCCCTAGTCCCCCTCGTCCCCCTTGTCCCCCTGGTCGAGGCGCGTCACAGGTCGGCCTGTCGGGTGAGTTCTTGTCGGACCACTGTGCTGGACTGAGCGCGTGTCCTCCCCGGTCCCGCTTATCGCCGAAGCCCTCCGCCAGGTGACCGAGAACGACCTGCGCGATCTGGTCGGTGACTCGGCGCTTCGCCGTGGCCGAAGCTACGCCACGCAGAGCCGGGTCAACGCCCTGCAGGTCACCGGCCCGACCACGGTGAGCGCCGCGGTCCGCGGCCAGGGCCGCGTCTATCGCACCGAGGCCGAGATCGCTCCGGACGGCGAGGTCCTCGGCGGGGACTGCAGCTGCCCGGTCGGTGGCGACTGCAAGCACGTCGTCGCTCTGGTGATCACGGCCCGGCAGACCTTCGGCCTGGCCGGAGCGGCCTCCGGGGGGCGGAGCCGGCCGACCGGCCGTACCCTTGCGCCGGCCCTTGCGCAGCCCCCGGCCTGGGAGCGGCTGCTCGGCGGCGTGCTCGCCGCGCCGTCCGCCGCATCGCAGTTCACCCCGCTCGGCCTGCTCATCGACCTGCAGGCTCCGCGCGGTGGACCCTACGCGGCCGACCCGCACCGGACCCACCCCAGACCTGTTCTGCGCCCCGTCATCCCGGGCAAGACCGGCTGGGTCCGCACCGGGGTGTCCTGGAGCGGCCTGGACCACTACGGCTACGGCCAGGTGCGCCTCGACCCCCGTCAGAAGGACGCCCTGCACCGCCTGCTGAACAGCGGCGCAGGCCACTACCGCTACTACAGCCAGCCCGACTGGCTCAATCTGGAGACCTTGGACGACGGGTGGCTGCCCGCGCTGCGACACTGCCGCCGAGTGGGCATCGAACTGCTCACCGACCAGCGGCACAGCGGCCGGGTGGTGCTCGCGGACGAACCGGCCACTATCACCTTCGACCTGACCGGCACCCCGGACGGCGGGGTCCGGATCACCCCGCAGGTCACCCTGCCCGACGAGCTCGACGCCCACACCGACACCTCGATGTGGGTCACCGTCGGCGCCCCGCCGACCGGTCTGTGGAGTCGGGACGGCGCCGACCTGCTGCTCGCGGCGTTCGAGACCGCACTGGACGTCGAGACCCACCGCGCCCTGCAGCATGGGCCGGTCGACGTCCCACCGGCGGACGTCGCCCGCTTCCTGGCCGAGGCGGTCCCGTTGCTGGCCAAGCGGTTCCGGGTGGAGTCCCCCGATGCCAGCGTGGAGATCCCCGAGGTGGCCCCGCCCCGGCTGACGCTGCTGGTCACCCACCTGCCCGGGCTGCGCCTCGGCCTGGACTGGTCGTTCTGCTACGCCGTCGGCGAGACCGCCGTCACCATTCCGATCGACTCCGCCGACCATCTCGCGCTGCGGGACGCCGCGGCCGAGGCGGCGCTGCTGACCGATGTCGCCGCTCGCCACCTGCCCCGGTCGGTCGTCCCCGCCTCCCTCCTGGCGGGCGGGTCACCCGGTGGTCCGCCCGGTGGTGCACCCAGTGGTGCGGCGCGGCCTGCGGCCCGGCCGACGCTGGCCGGCTTCGACGTGGTGACCTTCGTGGACCAGCTGCTGCCCGGGCTGGAGCAGGACCCGAGCATCGACGTCACCGTCGACGGTGAGCCGATCACCTACACCGAGGCGCCGGAACCGCCGTCGGTGCGGCTGTCGGTCACCGAGTCCACCGACGCGCACGACTGGTTCGACCTCGGGGTCGAGGTGACGGTGGGCGCCGAGCAGGTGCCGATCTCCGACCTGGTCACCGCGTTCACCCTCGGCCAGCAGCAGGTGATCCTGCCGACCGGCACGTGGTTCCGCGTCGACCGGCCCGAGCTGGCCGAGCTGCAGCGACTGGTGGAGGAGGCCCGCGCCCTGCAGGACGACCCCCGCGGTCCGCTCCGGCTCTCCCCGTACCACGCCGATCTGTGGGCGGAGCTGGAGGCGCTCGGGGTCGTCGAGGAGCAGAGCGAGCGCTGGGCCCGGCTGGTCAAGGGTTTGACCGCCTCGAGCAGCGAACCGGTCGCTGCACCGTCCGGGTTGCAGGCCTCACTGCGGCCCTACCAGCACGAGGGCTTCGAGTGGCTGACCTTCCTGCGCCGGCACGGGCTGGGCGGGATCCTCGCCGACGACATGGGGCTGGGCAAGACGCTGCAGGCCCTGGCGATGATCCTGCTGGAGCGGTCCGACCCCGCGGCCGGGCCACAACCCACCGCATCGGTATCGGACGGCGCGGCGCCGGCCCCCGGTGCGGGACCGGATGCGCCGGGCCGGGCGCCGTGGTTGGTGGTCGCCCCGGCATCGGTGCTGGCCGTCTGGGCCGGTGAGGTGGCCCGGTTCGCACCGCAGCTGCGGGTCGTGGTCCTGCCTTCGACAACCACCCGGCGCGGCACCGGGGTGGCCGAGGCGGTCTCCGAGGCCGACCTGGTGGTCACCTCCTACGCGGTGTTCCGCCTCGACGACGAGGAGTTCCGTGACGTGCAGTGGGCGGGCCTGATCCTCGACGAGGCCCAGGCGGTCAAGAACCACCAGGCGGTGACCTACCAGTGTGTGCGTCGGCTGGCCGCGCCGGTCCGGTTCGCGATCACCGGCACCCCGATGGAGAACAACCTGATGGAGCTGTGGTCGCTGCTGTCGATCGTGGCGCCCGGGCTGTTCCCACACCCGAAGGCGTTCACCGAGCACTTCCGCCGACCGATCGAGAGCGGTTCGGCGCCGGAGCTGTTGGCGACGCTGCGCCGCCGGATCCGGCCGGTGATGCTGCGCCGCACCAAGCAGTCCGTGGCCCTCGACCTGCCACCGAAGCAGGAGCAGCTGGTCCGGGTCGAGCTGCCGCCGCGACACCGGCGGATCTACGACCGCGGCCTGGCCCGGCAGCGCCAGCGGGTGCTCGGCCTGCTCGAGGACGCCGGGCGCAACCGGATCGCGATCTTCCGGGCGCTGACCCTGCTCCGCCAGCTGAGCCTGCACCCCGGGCTGGTCGACGACGAGCACCTCGGGATGTCGTGCGCGAAGATCGACACCCTGCTGGAGATGCTGGAACCCGTTCTGGCCGAGGGCCATCGGGCGCTGGTGTTCAGCCAGTTCACGTCCTTCCTGGCGCTGGTGCGCCAGCGGTTGGACGAGCGCGGCCTCTCCTACAGCTACCTCGACGGCCGGACCCGCAAGCGCCAGCAGGTCGTCGAGGAGTTCCGGACCGGGCAGAACCCGGTGTTCCTCATCTCGCTCAAGGCCGGCGGCGTGGGTCTGACCCTGACCGAGGCCGACTACGTCTTCCTGCTCGACCCGTGGTGGAACCCCGCGGTCGAGGCCCAGGCGGTCGACCGGACCCACCGGATCGGCCAGGACAAACCCGTGAACGTCTACCGGTTGGTCTCCGGCGACACCATCGAGGACAAGGTCGTGGCCCTGCAGGAGCGCAAGCGGGAGCTGTTCGCCAGCGTCGTCGACGAGGGGGCCCTGGCCTCTGGCGTGCTGTCCGCCGAGGACATCCGCGGCCTGCTGTGAACCGAGGGGCCGTGGCTACCAGCCGGTTCCGTCGAACTCGTGCTGGGGACGTTCTCTGAGCAGCCCCCGGTAGGCGGTCTCCACCGGCTGGCCGTGGTTGATCACGGCGTCCACCTCGGTGGCGATCCGCATCTCGACCTGGTGCTCGGCAGCCAGCTGCACCACGACCGACGACGACTTGACCCCCTCGGCCACCTGCTTCAGCTCGGCAGCGATCTCGTCGAGGGTCTTGCCCTGGGCGAGCATGATGCCGACCCGCCGGTTGCGGCTGTGCGGGCTGGTGCAGGTGGCGATCAGATCACCCATTCCGGCCAGGCCAGAGAAGGTCTGCTCCTGACCGCCCATCGCCACCCCGAGCCGGCTGAGCTCACGCAACGAGCGGGTGATCACCATCGCCCGGGTGTTGTCCCCGGCCTCGAGCCCGTCGCCCAGTCCGGTGGCGATCGCGAAGATGTTCTTCAAGGCCCCCGCCACCTCGGCGCCGACCACGTCCGTCGAGGTGTAGACCCGGAACAGGGTCGAGCTGAGCAGCCGCTGCAGGGCCTCGGCCTGGCCCTGGTCGGGCATCGCCAGCGTCGCCGCGGCCGCGTAGCCGCCGACCACCTCTCGGGCGATGTTGGGTCCGTTCAGTACCCCGACCGGATGACCGGGCAGCAGCTCGGCGACCACCTGGGTGATCCGCATCCGGCTGCCCTGCTCCAGTCCTTTGACCAGCGAGACCACCGGGACCCAGGGCCGCAGGTGCTCCCTGACCTGGGTCAGCATGGCCCGGCAGGCGTGCGAGGGCACCCCGAGCACGAGCACGTCGGCCTGGCCGACCGCACGCTCCAGGTCGCTGGTGGCCGCCAGGTCCGGATGCAGTGTGAGGTCGTCGAGATAGCGGGAGTTCGTGTGCCGCTCGGTGATCTCGCCGACGGTCGCCTCGTCCCGAGCCCACAGCAGCGTCGGGGTGTTGCGCGCGGCGATCGAGCCCACCGCCGTCCCCCAGGACCCCCCGCCGAGCACGGTCACCTGTGGTTCTCGCATCGTCACACCATTCCTCTCCGGGCCGGTCGGCCCGCTCGTCGACCCGGTTCATCCGCGGCCCGACCCGGTTCATCCGCGGCCTGACCGGTCATTTGCGGCCTGACCCGTCATCCGCGGGTGGAGCCGGCTCGCCGTCCACCCGGCGGTTCAGACCCCACGGGTTGGCCTGGCGAAGCGGGTCGGGCAGCAGCGCGTCCGGGACGTCCTGGTAGGCCACCGGTCGCTGGAACCGGTAGATCGCCAGCGACCCGACCGAGGTCGTCCGGGCGTCTGAGGTGGCCGGGAACGGCCCGCCGTGCACCATCGCGTGGCAGACCTCGACCCCGGTCGGCCACCCGTTCACGATGATCCGGCCGGCCAGGTCCTCCAGGGTCCCCAGCAGCGCGCACACCTGGGCGTGGTCGGCCTCGGTGCAGTGCACCGACACGGTCAGCTGCCCCTCGAGGGCCGCCAGCGACCGGCGCAGGTTCTCGGCGTCCGGGTACCGCACTACCACCCCCGCCGCCCCGAACACCTCGCGGGTGAGCACACCGTCGGCCTCGAGAATCCGGTCGGTGGTCGTCGCAACCAGCAGCGGTGCCGGGGCGTTGACGCCGTCCCCGGGCGTGCCCTCGGCGACCAGGCGGACGCCGCCGGCCCCCTGCAGCGCCGCCGTCCCGGTCGCGAACGCCTCCGCGATCGGCGAGGTGAGCATGGTCTGACCCGTCGAGGCGGCCACGGCCGCTGCCGCGCGGGAGAGGAAGCGGTCGCCATCCTCGCCGTCCGGCAGGAACAGCAGGGCGGGGTTGGTGCAGAACTGCCCTGCGCCCAGGGTCAGTGACCCCACGTACGCCTCGGCCAACGGAGCCGACCGCTCAGCGGCCAGCGCGCCGGGCAGGACGATCACCGGGTTGATCGAGGACATCTCCGCGTAGACCGGGATCGGCACCGGGCGGGCCGCGGCCGTGGCCATCAGCGCCAGCCCCCCGGCGCGGGACCCGGTGAACCCAACGGCGCGGATCCTCGGATCGCTGACCAGCGCCTGGCCGATCGCGCTGCCCTCGCCGTAGACCAGCGAGAACACCCCCGTTGGCAGGCCGCAGGCGGCGACCGCCCGGACGACGGCCGCCCCGACCAGCTCCGAGGTCCCCGGGTGGGCGTTGTGCGCCTTGACCACCACTGGGCACCCCGCAGCCAGCGCGGAGGCGGTGTCGCCGCCGGCCACCGAGAACGCCAGCGGGAAGTTGCTCGCCCCGAACACCGCGACCGGTCCCAGCGGCACCTGACGCTGCCGGACGTCGGGACGCGGCAGCGGTGTCCGGTCCGGCAGCGCCGGGTCGATCCGCACCTCGAGGTGGTCGCCGCGCCGGACCACCTCGGCGAACAGGCGCAGCTGCCCGGTGGTCCGGGCCAGCTCGCCGGTGAGCCGGACGACGGCAAGTCCGCTCTCGTCCACGGCCCGGTCCACGATGGCCTCACCATCGGCCTGGAGCTGTCCGGCGATCGCCTCCAGCAGCTCGGCCCGCTGCGCCGGGGAAGTGGCCCGGTAGCCGGCGAAGGCCTCGCCCGCGGCCTGCGTCGCCATGGCCAGCTGCTCGCCGTCCAGACCGGAGTACGCCGGGTCGAGCGGCTCACCGGTCCTCGCCCGCACCGCCCGCACCGCACCGCCCGCGTGCCCGATCACCGGCGAGCCGTCGATCAGCGAACAGCCGGTCAGCCGGGCATCCCCCGGGGTGGTCCGGCCGGACGACGGGCTCTGCGGTGTCTCGGTCATGACCAACCCTTCTCGGCGCCTGCACGGCGCTCCATCGGCACCACCGGTCGCAGTCCTCCTCCCGCTCAGTATTCCGTCCCGGACTGCTGAGGACTGCGCCGTTCACCCCACAGTCCGTGGGGTGAACGGCGCACTTCGTCGACTCGGCATACCCGTGGCGCGAGGGTGGACCAGGGTGGAGCGATGCACGTCGTCCTGGTCGCCCCCGAGATCGCCACCAACACCGGCAGCATCATCCGACTGTGTGCGAACACCGGAGCCGAGCTGCACCTGGTCGAGCCGCTCGGCTTCTCCATGGCCGACCGGCTGCTCAAGCGCGCCGGTCTGGACTACCACGACCTGGCGGCAGTGACCGTGCACACCTCGTTGCCGGACTGCCTGGCCCGGCTCGGCGGCGCGCGACGGTTCGCCTTCCGGGCGACGGCCGCGATCCGCTACGACCAGGTCGACTACACCGACGACCCGATGCTTCTCTTCGGCGCCGAACGCGCCGGGCTGACCCCCCGGCAGCTGGGCGAGGCGGCCCCGGCCACCGAGCTGAGGCTGCCGATGCGGCCGGGCAACCGCAGCCTGAACCTCGCCAACGCGGTCGCCGTCGTCGTCTACGAGGCGTGGCGACAGAACGACTTCGCCGGGGCCGCCGACCCGCCGGCACCGTCCCAGGGCTCGGGGCTCACCGCGGAGACCCTGACCACCGACCCGTTCGATTGGTGATCACCGCCGGAGCCCGCTCTTGACGGGATCACGGGGCAGGCGCTGGACGCGCCGACGCGGTCGGGTTGTCGGGCGGCGCCGTCATAGTGGTCTCGTGCAGCGGCTGAGGACCCACCCCGCGGTCGGGTTCTTCGCTGCCCTGACCCACGCCGACGTCCGGCTGGCGACCGGGTGGTGGCTGATGCTGGGGGTGCGTGCCGTGCTGCCGTCGCTGTTCGCGGTCGGCACCGGCCTGTTGGTCGCCGCTGTGGCGGACGGCGCCTCGTTGACCGGCCCGCTGGTCCTCGTGCTCGCCTGCTTCGTGCTGCTGCAGATGCTGCCCCAGCTGCACACCGCGGTGAGCATGGACCTCGGCTCCCGGCTCGCGGCCTGGCTGAACGACCGGCTGGCCACGGCCTGCGTGGCGCCTGGGGGCATCGGTCACCTCGAGGATCCCGAGCTCACGTCGGACCTGAACACCGCCCGTGACTTCGACCGCGGTATCTCCGGGCCACCGATGTACCTCAACGTCGGCTTCACCGCCGCCGGATGGCCGACCTGATCGTCGTGCTGGACGGGTCGAGGCTCGCAGAGGTCGGTACCCATGAGCAGCTCGTCGCCAGGAGCGGCGTCTACGCCGAGCTGTACGCGATCCAGGCCGGCGCCTACCGCTGAGCGTCGGGCCGGCCGGGAGCGGGCGGTGGCAGGCCGGCGCGACCCTCAGGCGTGCCGCCACCAGATCAGCCGTAGCCGTCCGGCGGCTCGGGTCCCGGCCGCAGCGGTGTCCGGTTGCCGGCGAAGGCCGGCCGGCGACGGCTCGGCCAGGTCGCCGACGTCCAAACCGCTCGGACGTCGGCGCCGACGTGGGCGGTGCCGGACTGGGTCGGACGGCGGTGCTCCGGCCATCCGGGCGACGTGAATCGGAACCTGCATGGTCTCCGCCTCCCCAGCGCACGATCGGTCCTGATCGTGATGTCGGTATGAGAGAGGCTGGGTTCTCGGGAAAAATACGGTCAGGGACGCAGCCGCCCGCGCAGATCCTCCGGTAGCAGGCGGGCCGAGCAGATCAGACGCCCGGCGACCACCGCGGTCGTGGTCTGGGTGGCCATGATCCCGATCAGCACCAGGACCTGGGCGGCCGCTGCCTGGACCGGCGTGCCACCACCGAGCAGCACGCCGATGAACGCCCCCGGCAGGGTCACCACCCCAGCGGTACGGACCTGGTCCAGGCCCGGGATCAGCGCCTCCGGGATCCGCCGGTGGATCACCTCGCTGATCGCCTGCCCCCGGGTCAGCCCGATCGACAGACCGGCTTCGTACTGGTCGAGCTCATCGCGCAGCGCGTCGAAGGTCCTGCGGCAGACCAGGGTGTGCCCGTTCATGGTGTTGCCGGCCAGGATGCCGACGATCGGGATCAGCGCCGCCCCGGTCGGCGGAACGGTTCCGGTGAGCAGGATGACCGTGACCACCGGCACCAGCCCGGCACTCATCGCGGCGGTCGCCCACGGCCACGCCGGGCGGGCGTCGATCCGGCGGGTCGTGGTCAGCACGGCCGTGGTGAACATGACCACCAGCACCCCGATCGACAGGGGCAGCGAGCTGATGGCCGTGGTGATGACGAGTGCCGCCAGCCCGAGCTGGCCGACCGCTCTGGCCGCGGCCACCACCGTGAAGCCCGGTCGGGGCAGGCCACCGAGGACGTACATGGTCACCGTCAGCCCGAGCAGCAGGGCGACCGCCAGCGCAACCGGCGGTCCTGGGTCGATGGTCACCTACGACACCGTAGGCTGCGCAGAGTGCCGGATCGTCCGCCCGTGCCGCAGGCCCTGGTGGACCGGGTCGCCACCTATGCCGCCGACGGCGGCCCGGACGGTGCGACCTGGCTGCGGGCCCTGCCCGCCCTGGTCGGCGCGGTCCTCGACCGGTGGGACCTGACCGTCGTCGACGCGGCCACGAGTGGACACACCGCCCTGGTCCTGCCGGTCGAGCGGGACGGGGTCCGGCTGGTCTGCAAGTTCGGATGGCCGCATCCCGAGGCCGCCCAGGAGCACCTCGCCCTGCGGCACTGGGCCGGCCACGGCGCCGTGCGGCTGGTCGCCGCCGACCCGGGCCGCGGCGCGCTGCTGCTGGAGGCTTTGGACGCCGGCCGTGACCTGAACGCGGTGGAGGTCGACGAGGCCTGCGCGGGGGTGGGCGACCTGCTGGCCAGACTGCATGTGCCGGCACCGCCGGCCTTCCGGCGGCTCTCGGACGTCGCGGGGGGGTGGGCCGAGTCACTTCAGGTGCTGGACGGCGCGATGCTGCCCCGGCGGCTCGTCGCCCGAGCCGTCTGGCTGATCGACGAGCTGACCGCCGAGCCGGACTGTGACGCCATGTTGCTGCACACCGACCTGCACTTCGGCAACGTCCTCGCCGGCGAGCGGGAGCCGTGGCTGATCATCGACCCCAAGCCGCTCGCCGGTCACCCGGGACTGGAGCTGCATCCGGTGCTGCGCAACCGGACTGGCGAGCTCGGCACCGGGTCGGCGCTGCGCTGGTCGGTGCGCCGCCGGGTCGAGATCGTCTGCGAGGCAGCCGGCATCGACGAACACGCGGCTCGGCTGTGGACCATCGTGATGGCCACGGTGGAGGCCTGGTGGGCGGTCCGGGACGGTGACCCCGACCGGGCCGGGTTCAACATCGCGCTGGTGAAGGCGCTGGAGGACTGAGGCGAGGGGGCCGGTCAGCTGGCCTTGCGTTCGTGCAGATCGTGGGCGAACTCCCGGATCAGCTCGGCAAACATCTCCGGTTGGTCCAGGTGCGGGAAGTGACCGGCCCGCTCGAAGACGACCAGCCTGGCCTCGGGCAGGTGCTCGATGGCCGCCCTGGCGTGCGCCACCGGGATCATCCGGTCCCGGTCGCCCCAGACCAGCAGCACCGGGACCTTCAGCATCGGCAGCAGCTCGGTGGCCGAGACCCGCTGTCCATCCGGGCCCACCACCGACCGGATCGTGGCAAGGAACGCGCGTCGGCTCTCGCTGTCCGCGAGCTGTTCAAAACCGTGCCAGGCCTCGGCGACGTCTGTGCTGCCCTTGACCCCGACCATCTTCAGCCCTCGGGCGAGCGCGTTGCCCTGTCGCCGGGCGAACTGCGAGGCCAGCACCGGAAGCACCCAACCCGCCCCGGGCAGGGTCGGTGCGCGCAGCAGAACGTTGACCTCGCTGCCCAAGCCGCCACTGGCGACCAGCACCAGGCCTCGGACCCGATCGGGGAACAAGTAGGTGAACTCCAGGGCGATCCCGCCGCCGAGGGAGTGCCCCACGATGATCGCCTTGTCGATGTCGAGGATGTCGAGCAGGTCCCGGACGACGCCGGCGTGCCCGCCGAGGGAGTAGTCGGCCGCCGGCCGGGCGGTGCTGTCGCCGCAGCCGAACAGGTCCGGCGCAACGACCGAGTGCGTCTGGGCCATCTCTTCGGCCAGCCGCCTCCAGATGCGGTGCGACCCGAGCACGCCGTGCACGAAGACCAGCGGAGGGCCGTCACCGGCGTGCACATAGTGCACGTCGTGTCCGTGCAGCCGGCAGGTCGCCGACGTCAATGTCTCGACCACACGTCCATGTTACTTGTGAGTAGTCCTTGGTCCCGTTACGAAGGTCCTAGTCGTGATCCGTCCTGGAGTGCCGTCTACCTCCACGAGATGAGGGGAGATCCCGCCCTCGTCGTGATCACCGAGGTCCGGTCGCCGCAGGCCCGCCAGTCCGCGGGTGCGAGCCGAGGAGCCCAGTCCCGCGGGCCCTGCTCCCGAAGCGATCATGAGGGGTCGGGCGCTGGCTCCACTGGCTAGGGTGAGCGCCTATGGCGGCCACCTCCTCGACCTACACCCCGACGACCCTGCAGGCCGATCTGGACCTGTTCGGGGAGCTGCACACCCAGGTGCTGCACGAGTCCGGCGAATCCGAGCTTGTCGACCTGATGGACCGGCTGGTCGCCGGCGCCGACGAGCCGGTGGCCGAGGCCCGGCTGGTCGCCGACCTCGACCCGCACACCGCGGCCCGGCTCACCCGGGCGGTCACCGTGCACCTGCACCTGACCAACCTCGCCGACGAGCGGCACCGTTCGCGCTCGCTGCGCGCCGAGGACGCCGAGTTCACCGGTGACCTGGACACCGGAGACGTCTGGCCGGCGATCGACGCGATCGGTGACGCCGCCGACATGCACCTGGAGCGGCTGCGGATCCACCCGGTGTTCACCGCGCACCCGACCGAGGCCCGCCGCCGCGCGGTCTCGGCGGCGCTGCGCCGGATCGCCAGCCAACTGGACCGCCTCGACGACCCGGCCAACGGTCCCGGCGAGCGCGCGGTCGCCCGCCGACGGCTGCTCGAGGACATCAACATCCTGCAGCGCACCTCGACCCTGCGCCGCACCCGCCCGGAACCCGCCGACGAGGTCAAGACCGCACTGACCGTCTTCGACCCGACCCTGTTCCGGGCCGTCCCGCGCCTGTATCGGGCCGTGGAATCGGCTCTGGCAAAGGGGAGACCACCGCGTCCGGGTGGGTATGCCGATCGCGTGCCGGCGTTCGTGCGGTTCGGCAGCTGGGTGGGTGGGGACCGGGACGGCAACCCGTTCGTCACCGCCGAAGTGACCCGGCAGACCCTGGCCACCCAGGCCGACCAGGCCCTGGCGCTGCTCACCTTCCAGGTCCACCGAGTGGCTCGGACCCTGACCATGGACGAGGCGGCGAGCCCACCGTCCGCCGCCCTGCGTACCGCCCTGGCCAACGACGCGGTGGCGATGCCGAACCAGATGGAGGAGATCGCCAAGAGCTCCCCGTCCGAGCCGCACCGGCAGAAGCTGCTGGCGGTGGGCGCCCGGGTCGCCGCCACCAAGGCCGAGTACGCCGGGCTGGCCTATCGCGACCCCGAGGAGATGCTCGCCGACCTGCGCCTGGTCCAAACCAGCCTGCTCGAGTCCGGTGACGGCCGCAGCGCCAACGGGGAGCTGCAACATCTGATCTGGATCGTGCAGACCTTCGGATTCCACTTGGCCGAGCTCGAGGTCCGCCAGCACAGTGCCGTGCACGAGGCGGCCCTGGTCGAGCTGCTCAGCCAGGTCGAGGCGGTCGACGGCACCCCCGTGACCGACCCGGTGGCAGCGGCCCGCGACGTCGCCCTGCTCGACTGGCTGGCTGTCGGCGGCTGGCCGAAGGCGCTGTTCGAGACCTCCGAGCGCACCGCCGAGGTTCTCGACACGCTGCGGGTGATGTCCTGGCTGCAGCATCGCTGGGGTGCCCGGTGCTGCGGGCGGTACATCGTCAGCTTCAGCCAGTCCGCAGCGCATCTGGTCGCCGTCCGGGCGCTCGCCGCGCTTGCCGTCGCCGACCGGTCGCTGCGCCTGGACGTCGTCCCACTGTTCGAGACGGGGGCCGACCTGCGCGGCGCGATCGGGGTGCTGGAGGAGTGGACGGCGGCCTCGAGCACCCGGGCCTGGCTCGACAGGGTCGACCGCCGGGTCGAGATCATGCTCGGCTACTCCGACTCGGCCAAGGATGTCGGGCCCGCCTCGGCCACCCTGACCCTGAACGACGTCGAGCACGACCTGGTGGACTGGGCGCGCCGTCGCGAGGTGTCGCTGACCCTGTTCCACGGCCGGGGTGGGTCCCTCGGCAGGGGCGGTGGTCCGCTGCACCGTGCGATCACGGCTCAGCCCACCGGGTCCGTGGACGGACGGTTCAAGGTCACCGAGCAGGGCGAGGTGATCTTCGCCCGGTATGCCGACGTGATGCTGGCGCAGCGGCACCTGGAACGGGTCACCTCAGCAGTGCTGCTCGCCGACCAGGCCGCCCTCGTCGCCCGCCGGGACGCCGCGGCAGCCGAGTTCGTGGACCTCGGTACGACCGTTGAACGGGTCAGTCGCGAGGCCTACCGGGCGTTGATGGACGCCCCCGGCGTGGCCGACCTGCTCGCCGCCGCCAGCCCGCTGGACGAGCTCGGCGAGCTGCGGATCGGGTCCCGGCCGGCTCGACGCAGCGGCGCCGAGTCCGGCCGCAGCCTCGACGACCTGCGCGCCATCCCCTGGGTCTTCGCCTGGTCGATGACCCGGGTCAACCTGCCCGGTTGGTACGGGCTGGGGTCGGGCCTGGCGGCGGTTCACGATGTCCCGGCGCTGACCGAGGCCTACCGTCGTTGGCCGCTGTTCGCGGCGCTGCTCGACGTGGCCGAGATGAGCCTGGCCAAGGTGAACCTGGACCTGGCCGCTGCGTTCCTGGCCCTCGGAGAGCGGCCGGAGCTGACCGACCGGATCCTCGCCGAGCTGGATCTGACCCAGACGATGGTGCTCGCCGTCCTCGACCAGGGCCGGCTGCTCGAGCGCAAGCCCCACCTGGACACCGCTGTGCGGCTACGGAGCCCGCACATCGACGCGCTGAGCCGGATCCAGCTGCGCGCCCTGCAGAAGTTGCGTGGCAACGGCAGCCGCGCCGAGGGCGAGGAGCGGGACGCCTGGAGCAGGGTGCTGCTGCTCACCGTCAACGGGGCGGCGGCGGGTCTGCAGAACACCGGCTGACCAGGTCGGCATCCGTCCGGCCTGCCCGCGTCGGGGCACATCCATCCGCTACCCGTCGTTGCGCCACAGTCCGCGTGGCGAGAGGGCCTGCAGGTCCACACCGGTGCACAGGGCCGTGCCGCGCTCGGCGAACACGGCGATGCCGGTGCTGTTGGGCTCAGGGAAGATCAGATCGGTGAGGCAGACGGTGCCGTCGGCGGTGAACACCTCCACCGAGCAGGTGTCGACGACCACCTGTAGGCGCAGCTCGCCGTCCGCCATCGGACCGCTCGCTCCCCGGTGGAGGGCCACGCTCTGCACGTCGCCGAAGCGAGCGTCGAAGGCCGTGGTCCCGCTGCGGCGGCGGTCGCGGAACACCTCGCCACGTGCCGCGTCGTACCCGATCCGGGTGTGCTGGCCCGGTCCGACCCGCACGAGCAGTCCACAGCTGGTGGCGTCCATCGGACGCAGTCCGAGCTCGACCCGGTAGGCGGTCCCCGCGAACGGCAGTGTCGTGGTCCCGTCGGCCACCTCGAAGCGTTCGACGTGATGGGTCCGGCGGTGGGGGACAAGGACCGGCTGCTGGGTCAGCAGCAACCTGTCGCCGACCCGGCGCAGACGCAGCTCGCGGGGCACGGTCATCGCACCGCGCCACGGCCGGGTCGGTGTGCTCGCGGCGTAGTCCCAGTTGCTCATCCAGCCGATGAGGATCCGCCGCTCGTCGGGGGCGTCGTTGAACGTGACCCCGGCATAGTTGTCCCGGCCGTGGTCCAGCCAGCCGTGCTCGGTGGCGGTGAACGCCGTCCCGTCGAAGGCCCCGACGAAGTACTGGGTGCCCGAACCGCCCGCCGCGCTGCCCGGGTAGAGGCTGACCAGCAGGACCCAGGCCGAGCTGCCGGGCTCGTTCTCGACGTCGAGGCGGAACAGGTCGGGGCACTCCCACACACCACCGACCGCTCCCGCCTTACCGAAGTCCGACAGGTGCCGCCAGCTGCGCAGGTCGGACGATGCGTACAGGGCGACCCGGTGCTCCCGGCTGCGCGCGACCACCATCGTCCAGCGTTCGCAGTCCCGGTGCCAGAACACCTTGGGGTCGCGGAAGTGCTCGGACCCGATGTCCAGTACCGGGTGGCCGTAGCGAGTGAAGGTACGACCGCGGTCGGTGCTCCAGGCCAGGGTCTGGCTCTGCCGTCTGGTGTCCTCGTCGAGGATGGTGTGGACCGCGACCAGTGCCGGACCCGTAGGCGTCCCGAACCCGCTGGTGTTGTCACGGTCCAGGACGACGCTGCCGGAGTAGACCGCCTCGGCCCCGGTGTGGCGTAGGGCCACCGGGAGCTCGGTCCAGGTCGCGAGATCGGCGCTGACCGCGTGGCCCCAGGACATGCTGCCCCAGTCTGCGCCGTCCGGGTTGTGCTGGAAGAACAGGTGGTACTCGCCGTCGAGGAACACCAGCCCGTTCGGGTCGTTCAGCCAGTTGCGCCGCGCAGTGAAGTGGACGGCGGGGCGCAACACCCGCGGCCCGCTCGGATCACCCGACAATCGGACGCTCCTCGGGGAGGCGGTGGAGCCGCTTGCGTTCGGTGAGGGCCAGCGCGGTGGCCGCGGTGATCGGGCCGAGCCGGCCGATGAACATCAGGACGATGAGGACCAGCTGGCCGAAGGTGGTGAAGGTGGCGGTGATCCCCGTGGACAGCCCGGTGGTACCGAAGGCAGAGGCCGCCTCGAAGAGCACGACGCCGACTGGGTAGTCGGAGGAGGCCAGCAGCGCCATGGTGCCGACCACCACGGCGGCCACCCCGAGCAGCGCCACCGACAAGGCCTGGCGCACCGTCGTCGTGGACACCGCGCGGGACCCGATCCGGACCTGCTCGTCGCCGCGAAGCTCGGCCCAGATGACGAACGCCAGCAGGACGAATGTACCGACCTTGATCCCGCCGGCGGTGCCGGCGCTGCCGCCGCCGATGAACATCATGATGCTGTCCAGGAACAGCGTCTCCGGCTGGGCGTGGGCATAGTCGATCGAGTTGAAGCCCGCAGTGCGGGGGGTGATGCCACCCATCAGCGCGCCGAGCACCCTGCCCTGCAGGTCCAGCCCGCCCAGCGTCGCCGGGTTGCGCCACTCACCGAACCCGAACCAGGAGGTGGACAGCGCAGCCAGCCCGAAGTAGCCGATCAGGGTGACCCGGGCATGCACCGACAGCGGTCGGGCCCGGGACGGGACGCCGGGACGCGGCCTGGCGCCGATGGCGCCGATCAGGCCGCGGCGCAGCAGCCGTTGCGGGGCGCGGCGCTGGCGGAACAGCTCGTAGTAGACCGGGAAGCCGATGCCGCCGGCGACGATGGCCACGCACAACGGCAGGATGAACCACGGGTCGGCGACGAACGACATGATGTTGTCGCTGTAGAGCGCGAACCCGGCGTTGTTGAAGGCGCTGACCGAGTGGAAGACGCCGTGCCACACGGCGCTGCGCGGAGGTTCGTGGTAGCCGAACGAGAAGCGCAGGGTGAGCACAGTCGCCACCGCGGCCTCCAGGCCCATCGACGAGACGGCGATGGTCTTCAGGGTGCCCCTCACGTCGCCCAGAACGCTGGTCTGCGAATCGGTCTGGGCCACCAGGGTGCCGCGCACCCCGAGCCGTCCGAAGACCAGTAGGGCCAGCAGGGTGGCCGTCGACATCACCCCGAGGCCCCCGATCTGGATCAGCCCCAGGATCACGGCCTGGCCGGTGGTGCTCCAGTAGGTGGCGGTGTCGACGACGGTCAGGCCGGTCACGCACGAGGCCGACACGGCGGTGAACATGGCGACCAGCAGGTCCGGCGGACGGTCCCCCGCTCGGCTGACCGGCAGGGCGAGCAGCAGGGTGCCGATTCCGATCACGCCCAGGAAACCGACGGGCACCAGGCGGATCGGATGCCGCCAGCTGGAGCGCACGAGGCGAGCGTAGCCGTCCCCGTCGGGGCCTCACCGTCGCCGGCACGGGCCATCCGGTGGAGGTGGAGTGGGACGTCGAGTCACCCGCGGACGCGGTCCGGCGGTGTGCCATCATCGCCGCTCGTGAGTCCTGCCGCCGAGCCCACCGCCCCGCGGCCCGGTCCGCCACCCGGGCGGCCGTCCGTGGTCGCCCACCGGGGCGCCAGCCACGACCACCCCGAACACACCGTGGCGGCCTACCGGCAGGCGGTCCTGGACGGCGCCGACGGGCTGGAGTGTGACGTCCGGTTGACCGCCGACCGGCACCTGGTCTGCGTGCACGACGGCACGATCGAACGAACCTCGTCCGGGCACGGACGGGTGTCCCGCATGACACTGGCCGAGCTCGCGGCGCTGGATTGGGGGTCGTGGAGGACCGGCTCGGGCCCGGCGGAGCTGCTCACCCTGTCCGCCCTGCTCGACCTGGTGGCCGAGTTCGCGGCGACGGGCCGTCGGCTGGAGCTGGCGATCGAGGCCAAGCACCCGAGCCGGTTCGGCGGGCAGGTCGAGCAGACCCTGGTCGATCTGCTCCACGCCCGGGGCCTGATCGGCCCGCACACTCCGGTGCGCGTGATGAGCTTCTCGCTGCTGGCCGTCCGTCGGGTGCAGCGCCTGGCCCCCGACCTTGCGGTGGTCTATCTGATGGACCGGGTGCCGCCCCCGCTGCGCGCCGGATCATTGCCCACCGGGGTGGGCATCGCCGGGATCGGCCTGCAGGTGCTGCGTGAGCGGCCCGGATTCGTCCGGGCCCTGCACGCGGCCGGACACGCCGTGCACGTCTGGACCGTCGATGAACCGGACGACGTGCAGCGCTGCCTCGATGCCGGCGTGGAGGCGATCATCACCAACCGGCCGCGCGAGGTGGTGCAGCAGATCGGCGCGACTCGGGACTGAGGTCCCCACCCGTCGAGATGCCGTGCGTATGTCTCGCCGATTCCCGCGGTCGGCCCCCAGCGGGCTGCATCATCCGAACTGATGACATAGAGTCAAGTCCACGTACCGCACGGTCATGGCTGTGAGTGATCACCTCTCTGGCGCGCGGTATCGGACCGGCCGCTGCACAGTGGTAGCCGGAGTAAATCACTACCTGAATCCGGCAGATTCCCTCCCCGCTGGGGGGCGTTGTCCGTCTCGTCGTCGCCCGGCGCGAGGCGAAGGAGGAGGTCGGCGTATGAAGCCACCGACCGGCACCGGGTCGGCCCCGGTGTGCGAGGTGCTTCGACTGCCACACCGATGCGAGGCCGCCACCCTGGCTCGTGCCCGGGTGCGGGCGTCGCTGGTCGCCGCGGGCGTCGAAGGGCAGTGCCTGGACGACGCCGGGCTCGTGGTCACCGAGCTGCTGAGCAACGCCGTCCAGCACGCCCGGCCGATCTCCGGCGGGCTGCTGGTGCTGGGTTGGCAGGTCGACGACGACCAGGTCGAGATCAGGGTCACCGACGGCGGGTCGGCGCAGGCGGTCGAACCGACGGCCGCCTCGTCGATGGCGGTGTGCGGTCGCGGGCTGAACATCGTCGAGCGGCTGGTGGCCTCCTGGGGGGTCACCGACCACGTCGGGGGGTTGCGCACGGTGTGGGCGGTGCTGCCCAAGACCGGGGGCGGAACCCTGTGGCTGGTGCGCTGACCTCTAGACTGACCGGCTCGTGGGGTGGGTCCCCGGCCCACGAGCCGCGCTGATCCGAGCGGCGGCCCGCGGCAGTGCGATCACCCGGGTCGGCACGACCTACGCCAGCCGACCGAGCCAGTCACGCACGTCAGTCAGGAGACGTCGATGGGCACGTCAGCGCGCCGTCCCGGCCCCGCCCGCCCGGAGGCCGACCCCGCCGACCAGGTCCCCGCGGTCGGGATGCGCCAGCCCTGCCCGTGCGGATCGGGCAAGCGGTACAAGGCCTGCCACGGGCGCGCCGCCCGCAGGCAGGCGTCCACCCTGGTCACCCGGCCGTTCGAGGGGATGCCCGGTGAGTGCGACTGGGTGGCGATGCGGGAGATCGTGCCGGCGGCCACCGCCTCGGCCCGGACCACCGAGGAGCACGGCGGCCTGGAGATCACCGTGGCCACGGTGCTGCCCATGGCCTGGCCGGCGTTGCACCGCGCCGACGGCCGGGTCCTGGTGGGGCTGCAGACGCAGTTCAGCTCGGGGGACGCCGCTCGGGACGTCGCGCACGCCGTCCTGGCCGCGCTGGCCGCCAGCCCCGGCTCCCCGGTGACTGACGCGAGGGCCCCGGCCGGCACCCCGCCGCTGCGCGAGGTGCTGGATCCCACGGTGCCCTTCCGGGTCGAGGTGCACGACGGCTTCGACTTCTGGCTCGGCGCGGACACCACGGTCACCGACGAGGTCCAGGCCTCGATGGAGCAGGCCAACGCGGCGGTCGTGCCCACCCGCCGGCTGGACTCGGTCGAGGCTGCCTACTGGTGCGAGGTCGGCAGCAAGCGGCACCTGCGCTGGGTGATGCCGTACCGCGAGGAGGTGCTGCTCGACGCGCTGGCCCGGCTGCACGTCACCGGCGACCTGCCGCTGCTGGACGGTGCCCGCTATGTCGGTGCGTTCCGCGCCGACGGGCTGGTCGTGCCGGTGTGGGACCTGCCCGCAGGCACCGAGGCCGCGGATGTCGAGAAGCCGGCTGCCACACTCGCCGACCGGCTCGCCGAGGCCCTCGCCGACGACTCACCGCTCACGCCGGCACAGCGGGGTGCCCGGGCCGGGGTGGTCTCCCGCCAGCTCACCCTGCGCTGACCTGTACCACCCGCGCGATGGTGACCGGCACCTGGCGGGTCGGCGGCGACCTGCGGGTCGCCGCTCTGGCTAGGCTCGGGCCATGACCAGCGGGCCGACGTCCCCCGGAGTGACGCGGCCACGCCGTCCATCGGCGGTGGCCGCCGTCGTCCCCGCACTCGACGAGGCCGACCGGGTGGCCACGACGGTCGCCGCCCTGCGCAGCCTGCCGGACGTTCGACACGTGGTCGTCGTCGACGACGGGTCCACCGACGCCACCCTGCGCCGGGCCGGCGACGCGGGCGCCGTCGTCGTCCGGCACCCCCACCGGTTGGGCAAGGGCTCGGCCCTGCAGACCGGTGCCGCCAGGATCGACCGGTTCGCCGACGCCGACGACCTGGCCCTGTTGTTCGTCGACGCCGACCTCGGGGCCACCGCGGTCAACGTCGCCCCCCTGGTGCCGCCGGTGCTGTCCGGCCAGGCGGACATGACGATCGCGGTGTTGCCCCCGCAGCTCAGCACCGGCGGCGGGCACGGACTCGTGGTGTCGTTGGCCCGCAAGGGGATCCGGGACGCCACCGGATGGGAGCCGACGCAGCCGCTGTCCGGGATGCGGTGCCTGACCCGGGAGGTGTTCGCCGCCGCATCACCACTGGCTCACGGCTGGGGGGCCGAGACGGCGCTGACCATCGACGTTCTCACCGCGGGCTTCACCGTCCGAGAGGTGCCCTGCGACCTGCAGCACCGGGTCAGCGGCGGCGACTGGCGCGGGCAGCTGCACCGCGGCGGCCAGTACGCCGACGTCGCCCGGGCCCTGGCGCTGCGTCGGGCCCGACGCGCGGTCCCGTTGCGGATGCTGGCACGGTTGCCCCGGCTGCGCGACCGGTCGTGACCGGCGACGGGCGGCGGTGGATCCGCGGCAGTCTGGGCGCCGTGCTCCTGCTGGGCCTGGTCGCACTTCTCGGCGACTCCGTCGCCGTTGCCGGTCTGGGTGCAGCCACCGTCCATCCGCCCTGGGACCTCGCCGCCGCCGCCGGTCCGGTGCCGGTCACCGTGCTCGCCGGTGCCGGGTACCTCCTGGGCGGCGCCGCGCTGTGGTCGGGGCTGCGCGCCGTCCGCTCGGGAACCGGCCTGCCCGCACCGCGGCACCTGGTCACCGCCGGTCTGGTCGCGGCCTTCGCGTTCACCGCGGTGCCGCCGTCCGGGTCGGCCGACCACCTGTCCTACCTCGCCTACGGGCGGATCGCCGCGGCCGGGGACGACGCCTACGCGCAGGCGCCGGGTTCCTGGCGCGGCGGTACCGATCCGGTCGCCGGCGCCGTCCAGCCGCCGTGGCGGGACACGCCCAGCGTCTATGGTCCGGCGGCGACCGCGGCGTTCGCGCTGGCCGCCCGGCTCGGCGCAGACTCGTTGCGCGCGTCGGTCTGGGCCTGGTCACTGCTGTGTGCCCTCGCCTTCGCCGCCGTCGCGCTGGCCCTGGACCGGGCGCACCGGGGGGACGTGGTCGCCCGGCAGCGGGCCGCGGTGCTGTGGACCGCCAACCCGGTGCTGCTGGGTCAGCTGGTGCTCGGTGCCCATGTCGACGTGCTGGCCACGGCCCTCGCGGTCGGCGCGTTGCGGCTGACCGTCCGCCACCGGCTGCCCGCCGCGGCGCTGGCGGGTGCCATGGTGGGGCTGGCGGCCTCGGTCAAGGCCCCCTACGCAGTCTTCGGCCTGGCCGCGGTGTGGGGGTTGCGTCCGCTCGGGCGTCCGCGCTGGCCGCGGGCGGCGGCGGTCGGCCTGCTCGGTGCCGTCGCGGTGGCGGTGCCCGCGCACCTGCTGGCAGGTCCCCGCGTCTTCGACCAGCTGGGCACGGCCAGCGGGTTCACCTCGATCGCCTCGCCCTGGCGAGCCCTGGTCAACCTCGTCGAGCTGGGCGCCGGCAGCGGTTCGCTGCGTCCGGCGGTGCTCCCGGCCGCCCTGCTGGCTGCCACGGTCGTCGCCGTGCTGGTGGGGCCACGGATCCTTGGTGCAGCCGCTGATCGCGATGGGCCGCACCGTGTCTGCGCCAGCTCGGAGGACACCCTGAGCCCGGGGCGGCTCACCGCGGCGGTCGAGTCCGGCACGGCCCGGGCCGCGCTCGTGGTCGCTGTCGCCTGGGTGCTCTGCGCGCCCTACACCCTGCCCTGGTACGACGCCATGGTCTGGGCGCCGCTGGCCCTGGTGGCGACCGTGACCAGCGACGAGCTGGCCGGGCTGGAGAACGCGCTGCTGGTCCGGCTCGTCGTCCTGACCCTGGCCTACCTGCCCGGCCGGGTGGTCGGGCTGACCGAGACGCTGGAGACGATCACCTTGGGCTTTCGCCGGTACCTGGCCCCGGCGCTGCTGTTGGTCACCATCGTGGCGGTGCTCCTCTGGTCGCGGCGTCGGGGGTCGCTGCGCAGATCGCCAGCAGCAGCGGCAGGCTGATCAGGGCCACCGCCGGCGGGATCGAGGTGCCAGAGTCGTTGGCGGCGAAGCCGAGCAGGGCCAGCACTCCGAGCGCCGCCAGAGTGTCGGCGAGCAACCAGTGCCGGCGGTAGGCATTGCTCACCCAGCCCAACCCGAACCGTTGCGGTCGGGCGAGGGCCCAGGCGACGCCGACCGCCAGAACCGGGATCGCCATCGTGGCCGGCGAGGAGGTGAGGATCTCCAGGTTCTGGGATACCTTGCGTCGCAGCACGTTCCCGGCTCCGCCGGCCAGCAGGGTCTGGACGAAGCGACCCAGATGGGTGCGTTCGGCCGCCGGTCGCAGCCAGTCGGCGACGAAGACCAGGGTCAGCAGCGTCGCCGTCACCGCGGCGATCTCCGTCGCGCGCACCCAGGTCAGCCGGACCCCCGCGGCGCGCAGCGCGAGCAGGGCCATCGCCGGCAGCAGGGCCGGCGGGCCACCGACGTCCGCGCCGAGCGTCGGCAGCACGTTGACCACTGAGGCGGCCAGACCCAGCACCACCAGGACGATCGGGACCGTGCGGCGCCGATCCCGGACGGCGAGCAGCGTCGCCAGGCCGAGCCCGGACCAGACGATCGCGGAGCCGTACACGGCGAACAACGGGTTGTGGAACCCGTAGAACCGCCCGCCCACCAACGGGTCCCCACCCATCGGGGTGATCAGGGTGAGCGGGGAGCCGGCTGCGGCGTCAGCGGTCAGCACGGCGGCGCTGAGCACCGCGACCACGGCCGGCGGGCCGACGGCGTGGCGGCGCCACGGCCCGGCGAGGGCCGCCGCGGCGACCAGGGCGGAGGCCACCAGTCCGATGCCGACCAGGGCCGCACCGGCTGCCTCGGCCCGCCACCAGGGCACCGCCGCCGTGAGCACACTGCCGGCCGGGACGGCGGCGGCGACCAACGCGACCACCTGAATCCCCGCGCGGGCCCCCCGGTTCGCGCCGCCGAGGGGTGGTCCGGGCCGGGTCCGCAACCAGAGGCCGAACGCGGCCGCGACCGCGGCCAGGCCAGCGAGCAGGACGAGGAAGAACGTCACCCGCAACCGGGCCAGCTCGGCCGCGGCCTGTTGGAGGTCCAGCAGCCGCTCCAGACGGGTGGCGGCGTCCTTCTCGGTCCGGACCGGGCGCAGCGGCGCACCGTCGACCTGGTCGGGGATGGCCACCCCCAGCTGGGCGAGCAGTGTGGGCAGCACGTCGACGGTCTGCACCAGTGCGTCCTGGCGGGTGCTGGGACTACGCAGCAGCCCCGACCCCGGGCCGGTCGGCGCCGGTCCCACCATGGCCACGAGCTGCAGCCGGGTGGTCTCGGCGTCCGCTGCGTCCGCGATCGAGGCCACCAGGACGGTCGCGTCGTCCGGCACCACGTTCAGCGCCTCGCCCAGAACCGCGTCCAGCGTGGCGACCTGTCGGGGCCGGTCCGGGTCGGTGGTGGCGGCGGTGACCAGCGGCAGGTCGGCGACGACGAGGTCGGCGCCGGTGGCCAGCGCCTGCGGCAGCCCGGTGAGATCGGGCCAGAAGCGGGGCACCGTGCCGTTCGGCTCGGCCAGCGTGACCGCGGACAGAGGGCCGAGCGCCGCGCTGCGCCGTCCGGCCCCGGCGAGGGCCGCGCCGAGGGCGCCCGGTCGGGCATCGAAGCCCTGCTCGGCCGCCCGGTCGAGGTAGGTGGTCCAGCCCTGGACGATGCCGGCGGCACCGGGGGTCGCGAACGAGACCATGGGTGCCCGGCACCCCTCCCCCTGCCGAGCGGCGTCGGCGCGGCGACCGGCGGAGACGGCCAGGGCGCCGTCCACGGGGCAGGAGATCGTCTCGAGGCTGCGCGGGACCAGCGTCGCGACGGCACCGTCGTCCAGCAACGCCGGCAGTGCGGTGGCCTGCGTGGAGATGTCGTCCCAGGTCAGACCGGCCGTGGTCAGGACAACGACGGGGCCGGTGACCGGCCGAGGTGACTCGGCCTCGTTCTGTTGCGGGCCGCATCCGGCCAGCCCGGCATTCACCGCAAGGAGTGCGGCGATCGCCCACAGCCTCAGGACGACGACCCGCACCGGGTCAGCGTAGGCGCTCCCCGCGCGCCCGGCGGGCGAGGGGCCGGGGTGGTGGACGGCGGGCGGTGATGTCCGGGGGAGGGGCCAGAATGGTCCGGGTGAGGTCACGGTGGTGGACCGGCGTCGGTCTGGCGGTGTTCGCCGGTTCCGCAGCCGTGGTGCTCCACCGTTACCTCCTCGGGTATCCGGGCGAGCTGTGGCAGCTCGACCTGGAGGTGTACCGGGACGGCGCGGCGAACCTGTTGCGTGGTTATCCGGTCTACGACTGGCTCACCGGCGCGCCGCAGTTCCTGCCGTTCACCTACCCGCCGTTCTCGGCGTTGGCCGCGATCCCGTTGGCGCTGGTGCCGTTCGTCGCAGCCGGCTGGGCGTGGTCGGTGCTGCAGCTTGCGCTGCTCTGGTGGTCGGTCGGGATGGCGTTCCGTCCGCTGCTGGACCGGGCCGGTGAGCGGGCCGGTCTGGCCCGCGGTCTGGTCGCGGCGGCCCTGGTGCAGACCCTGCCGGTCTCCGATGGGTTCCGTTTCGGTCAGGTGAACGCGGTCGTCGTCGCGCTGTGCCTCGCCGACCTGGCGGCCCGGCCCGGCCGGTGGCCGGCGGACCGGCTGCCGACCGGAGCGCTGATCGGTCTGGCCGCAGCGGTCAAGCTGACCCCAGCGGCGTTCTGGTTGCATTTCGCGGCGGCCCGGCGCTGGCGTCTGTTGGTCGCGTCGGTGACGTGTGCGGCGACGGCGACTCTTCTTGCCGCGGCGGTCGCGCCCGCGGCCTCGGCGGCGTTCTGGTCCGACGCGCTGCTCGACCCGGAACGGCTGGGTCCGAACTCGGGCACGTCGAACCAGTCGCTGCGCGGTGCGCTGATGCGGGTGGGTCCGGAGTCGGCATCGCTGCAGTCCGCGATCTGGGTGCTCGCGGTGGTG
Source organism: uncultured Actinomycetota bacterium (assembly GCA_963724535.1). GTDB lineage: Bacteria > Actinomycetota > Actinomycetes > Actinomycetales > Kineosporiaceae > JADJPO01. The sequence goes on along the minus strand of CAVRVD010000015.1, from coordinate 12,921 downwards.
GTGGTCGGGGTGTTGGGCCTGCGTCTGAGCGCCCGGTTGGACCGGCTCGGGGAGCAGGTGGCGGTGGTCGCGGCCGTGGGCATGATGGCCGTCCTGGTCTCGCCGGTGTCCTGGATCCACCATTGGCACTGGGGGATCGTCGTCGTCGGGGCGCTGATCGGGGACGGCCGGGTGCGTCGGCGGGTGCTGGCGGCGGCGTCGGTCTACCTGGTGCTGCTGCTCCCGCTGCCCTGGTGGGGTGGCGCCTGGTCCGGGCACGGCCCGTTGGTCACGGTGGCGGGTCGGCTGGTCGAGCAGTCCTACACCCTGCTGGCGCTGGCCTCGCTATGGGCGTTGTGGCGGTTGGTGGCCCGGCAGGACGCCGGTGCGACGGGACCGGCCCAGCCGTCAGCCGCCGATGCCGTCGGTGGCGGCGACGGAGAGGGTGAGCACCGCGAGGACTGTGCACACCCCGGCGCTGAACCGGCGCAGCGCGGCGAGCAGTAGGCGACCGGCGAGGGCACGCCCGGCCAGGGCGGCACTGCTGCCGACCGCATCCAGCTCGCTGGCAGGTACCTGTCGCGGCGGCGATTCCCCGGACGTCCGGGAGAGTCGGTCCAGTCAGCTGTCGTGGGCGAAGATGCGACGGCGCAACTCGGCCGACCGGTCGGCCACGCGTGCCGTGGTCAGGGCTCGCTCGTAGCACTCCGCAGCGGACCGCTGGTCGTCGAGCTCGCGGAAGCGGTCACCCAGGTCGCGCCAGTACCGCACCAGGCCACGTCTGGGTGACAGATCCCATAGCGTGGATGCCGCCTCGCGGTAGCCCCGCCGGGCTTCTTCGGTTGCGCCTCGGGCGACCGCCACGTCGCCAGCCGTCGTCAGCGCTTCAGCCCGGTACTCGTGCTCAAGGCCACTCGACAAGGCGATCGCCTTGCTGCTGAACCGAGTAGCGGCCTCAAGATCGCCTAGTGCGAGGCTGGCAGTTGCCGCGAGGCAGTGCCAGGTCACGCTGTCAGCCCGGCTGCCCAGGTCCTCGAGTCGATCCTTCACCAGGTTCAGGGATGCCATGGCCTGTTGCGCCAGCGGTTGTGGAGAGCGTAGTTCGATGTCCGCCAGTGCCAGTCGAAGCCGCACGAGGTCCCGGCTGTTGTCGGCCTCAGCAAGCTGTGCCAGAGCCCGTTCCGAAAGGTGCAGGGCCTCGGCGGTGTCTCCCAAGTTGTCCGCCAGCACAGCCGCGTTCCAGTAGAGCGCTGCCCCACCTGGCTGGCCAGGTTCTCGTTCCACCTCGGCGATGAGCTGCTGGGCCCAGTTCATCGCATGGCTGAGGTTGCCCAGTTCGTGGTGGCCCCAGATCAGGGTCGCGCCCAAGCGGTAGTACTCCTCGCTGCCACCGAGGCCGAGCGCGACGGCAGCGTGTAGGGCGGCCTGCCCGACGTTGACCCCACGCTGTGTGTCGCCGATGTGCAGGCAGCAGGAGCACAGCTGGACGCCGACGGAACTGGGCGGCAGGTGGCTGAGGCCCTTGAGGCTGCGCTCGAAGAGCGACTCCAGCTCGTTGATAGCCGCGTTGAATTCACCCATCCGTTCATAAGCGACGCTGAGCAGCAGGGTCGCCTCGTCCCGGCGGTGCTGGTCCAGGCCCACCTCGGCCAGCAGGGCGGTCAGACGTTCCCGGGCGCTGTTGTGCTCGCCGTGATTCAGAGCCAACTTGGCGTAGGCGAGCTCCAGGGACAGTCGACGCTCCCGCTCGGAGTGCTCGCCCTCCCACAACAACGAGGTCGAACAGCCGAGTCGGGTGGCCAGGGTCCGGACAACGGCTTCGCTGGGCTGCCTCTTCCCCGACTCGAGCAGCGAGATGTAGCTCGCAGACAGGTCGTCACCGGCCACCTCGGTCTGGGAGAGACCAGCGGTCTTGCGCAAACGCGCCAAGCGTCCTGCGAAACCGCCGACGCCAACGGAGTCTGAATGCCTCGAGGTCATGACCCCGGTGTCCAACGGTGTCGACACTCGTCACCTTCCGTTATCGAACAACTACATCCAAACGCGACTAGTGCGCCGATCGGGTGTATCTGTCACGATGCTTCCTGACTGGAGTCAAACCGACTTGTGACAGCAAGTCGCCCATCTGAAGGAGACATCATGTCCCGCACCCGTCGCGCCCTGATCGCCCTGTTCGCCGCCCTCTCTCTCGCCGCATCCGGCGTAGCAGTCAGCGCCAGCACCGCTGGTGCCGTCGAAGCCGGCAACGTCTGGTGCTGCTGATGAGCCACTCGTTGTGCTGAGCGTGTAACCAGCACGTTCAACACAACGCTGACCCCTGTTGTTTGCGGCGGGGGGTGTGGAGCCGATGGCCCGTACGGCTCCACACCCCCCGCTGCTTTGTGCGTGTGGCGGATGACGCCGCGGCCAGGGCGGCGCCTCCACTTCGGCACGACGACTACCATAGTCACAGAACTCATGACTGACCAGTCATTCCAGCCATGACTTCCAGATTCCGCCCCAGATCGCCGCCGAACACCCATCTATGACCTGGAAGTAGGCATCGTGATACATCAAGTAGCGCACTCCGTCGTCACTGTCAGGTCACGCACCGTCGTCGGGCGACACAAGAACAGCTGTGGGGTGGTGACCAACGGGTCACGGCTCGAGACGTGTCCACCAGGTCGCTGGCCAGCAGAACGCGAACGGCCTCACGGGCACCGGACGATCAGAGCACCTGGCAGCACCCCGGCCCGCAGCACGCGCGCCGTGCCTGCCGGGTCGCCGTCCACCTGGACGTGCAGTGGTCGTTCGGCGCGGATCTCGACGCGTCGACAGCGCAGGTACTGGACCACCGGATGCCCCCGACGGCTATGAGTGAGCACCGTCGCCACCACAGCACCCCAGCCGACCACCCCGCGCGGGGCGACCACCGCGATGTCCAGCCAGCCGTCGTCCACCGCGGCCGAGGGCATGAGCCGGAACCCGCCGGTGAGCTCGCCGCAGTTGCCGATGATGACACTACGGACCTGTCGGTGCAGGACCTGTTCATCGTCCAGCCGGATGGTCACCCGGGTCCGGTTGCCGGCGATCCGCCGGGCTCCGGCCAGGATGTAGGCCCACCACCCCACGCGCTGCTTGAGCTCGGGCGCCACACTCGCCATCACCTCGGCGTCGAAGCCGATACCCGCCATGACGCAGAAGGTGGCCTGCCGAGGCTCGTCGTCCTCACCGGAGACATCGATCTCGAGGCGCGCGACGTCCACTCGGCGCTGGGTCGCCCCGAGGGCGACGTCCAGGGCCTCGTCCACGTCGGTCAACGGCAGCGCGAGGTTGCGGGCCAGCAGGTTGCCCGTCCCCGCCGGGATCACCCCCAGGGGCACGGAGCTGCCCGCTAGTTCGGCGGCCACCGCCCGGACCGTCCCGTCGCCGCCGTAGGCCAGGACGGCGCTCGCGCCTCGGGCAAGGGCGGCGCGGGTCTGGCCATGACCCGGGTCCTCGATCGTGGTGCGGTGCCAGGCCGGCGGGTCGAGGTCGGCCGCGGCACACGCCTGCGCGAACCGGACCGCGGTCGCCGCCAGGTTCTCGATCTTGGTGGGGTTGACCACCACCGCCACGTGGGGCCGGGGGAGAGCGGGCAGGGCAACGGGGGGTCGTTCGACGGTCACCGGCGTGCGCCGGCCGCGTCGGATCAGGACGAACGCGACGGCCACGACGACGATCACCACAATCGGGACGACGATCTGCGTTGCGTCGCCGCTCGACATGGCCGCACGCTACCCCTTGCTCGACCCCGCGGCCGCGCGACCCCGGGCCCCCCGCGTGGACCGTCGTCCGGGGCGGTGACGCGTCGTGGCGTGTCTGTCGTCGCCGCGTGAGCGGCACCACGTGGCGGGTCGATACCGTAGGGGAATGATCGACATCCGTCTGGTCCGAGACGATCCTGAGACGGTGCGTGCGAGCCAGCGCGCCCGGGGCGCCACCGAGAGCCTGGTGGACGACATCCTCGACGCCGACCGGCGGCGTCGCACCAGCCTGACCGACTTCGAGCGGGCCCGAGCCGAGCAGAACTCCTTGAGCAGGCAGGTCGGCCAGGCGTCGGGGGAGGACAAGCAGCAGCTGCTGTCCCGTACCCGCGAGCTGGCCGACCGGGTCAAGTCGCTGAAGGCTGAGGCCGAGGCCGCCGCCACCGAGCTCGAGGCGCTGGCCACGCAGGTGGACAACGTCGTGCAACCGCAGACCCCACCGGGTGGCGAGGACGACTACGTGGTGCTGCGTGAGGTCGGCGCCCCGCGGGACTTCGCCGCGGAGGGCTTCGGCCCCCGCGATCACCTCGACCTCGGTGAGCTGCTCGGCGCGATCGACACCGGTCGCGGTGCGAAGGTGTCGGGCGCCCGGTTCTACTTCCTTACCGGTGTCGGCGCACGCCTGGAGCTGGCGCTGCTGAACCTGGCCATGGACCAGGCCGTCGGGGCAGGGTTCACGCCGGTGATCACACCTACCCTGGTCAAGCCCGAGGTGATGCGCGGTACCGGGTTCCTGGGCGCGCACTCGGACGAGATCTACCGGCTGGAGGCCGACGACCTCTACCTGGTCGGAACCTCGGAGGTGCCGCTGGCCGGATACCACGCCGAGGAGATCATCGACCTGTCCACCGGTCCGCGGCGCTACGCGGGGTGGTCGGCGTGCTACCGGAGGGAGGCCGGCTCGTACGGAAAGGACACCCGCGGGATCATCCGGGTGCACCAGTTCCACAAGGTCGAGATGTTCAGCTACTGCCGCGTCGAGGACGCCGCGGCCGAGCACCTGCGGCTGCTGGCCTGGGAGGAGCAGATGTTGGCCAAGGTCGAGCTGCCCTACCGGGTGATCGACGTCGCGGCCGGTGACCTCGGCTCCAGCGCGGCCCGCAAGTTCGACTGCGAGGCCTGGCTGCCGACCCAGGCTCGCTACCGGGAGATGACCTCGACGTCCAACTGCACGACCTACCAGGCGCGACGCCTCGGGGTTCGGGAGCGGGCCCCCGACAGTGACGGCTCGACCCGCCCGGTGGCTACCCTCAACGGCACCCTGGCCACCACCCGGTGGATCGTCGCCCTCCTGGAGAACCACCAGCAGCCGGACGGCTCGGTCGCGGTCCCCAAGGCGTTGCAGCCCTATCTGTCTGGGCTGGACCGGCTCACCCCGATCGCGTGACGGTCCCGGTCCGACAGGCCCCGGGTGAGGAGGGTCCGACGCCCCGGGCGTTCGAACAGCCGCTGCTGCTCGCCCTGGACATCGACGGCACCATCATCGACTGGGACGAGCGGCTCTCCCCGCGGGTGGAGACGGCGATCGCGGGCGTGAGGGCCGCGGGCCACCACGTGGTCATCGCCACCGGGCGATCGGTGCCGGGCACCAGCACCGTTCTGGACCGGCTGGGGCTGCGGCACGGTTGGGCGGTGTGCAGCAACGGGTCGGTGACGTTGCGGCTCGACCCGGCTCTGCCCGAGGGGTATCAGATCCGTGACGTGATCACCTTCGACCCGGCGCCCGCACTGCGCCTGCTGCGCACGCATCTGCCCGAGGCGATGTACTTCGTGGAGGGACGCGACGTGCTGCGGACCCGACTGGTGACCAAGCCGTTCCCGGACGGCGAGCTCACCGGCGCCGTCCAGGTCGTCCCGTTCGAGCGGCTGCTGCACACCCCGGCGACCCGGGTCGTCGTTCGCAGCGTCGACCACACCAGCGAGGAGTTCGCCGAGGTGGTCGCCGCGACCGGGCTGCACGGTGTCGGCTACGCAGTGGGCTGGACGGCCTGGCTGGACCTGGCACCGGAAGGGGTGAGCAAGGCGAGCGCCTTGGACGTCGTCCGAGCCCGGCTGCGGTGTCCTCCGGAGCGGACCGTGGCCGTCGGCGACGGCCTCAACGACCTGGAGATGTTCGCCTGGGCGCACCGCGCCGTGGCCATGGGTCAGGCGGTCGAGGCGGTGCGGCGGGCTGCCAACGAGGTGACCGCTCCGGTGGACCAGGACGGGCTGGCGCTCGTCCTGGAGTCGCTGACCGACCGTTCGGCGGTGGGACGGCCCTCTGGCCCGGACGCACTCGCCTGACCGCCACACCGGTCAGCGAGGTGTATCGAGGGCCCGGGGACGGTGACCCCGCTGTCCCCTGTGTGGGACGGATGTGACAGGAGTGGTCTCCGCGACACGCGGCAATTGATGAGCCCAAAGTAATCGACTGACTACGTTTAGTGATTCACACTCAACGGGTGACCCTGTCTGATCTCCTTCCCCCGGACCGTCACCCACGACGCCCGGCCGCACCCGGCGCCTCGTCCACCGACGAGGCACCGACGGAGCTGCAGATCCACCAGCTGTCGCCGGACGAGGACCGCGGCGCGGCGGACGGCTCGTCCCAGGCGCCGCTGTCCCGGCGAGACGTGCGCGGCCCGCGACGTCGACGAAGTCGCGTTCCGCTGGTGGCCGTCGCTGTCCTGGTGGGATTCGCGGCCGTCGGGTCGGTCACCGCGCTCGGGCGTGACCGTACGGACCCCGAGGTGGGCATCACCGCGGCGCCGACCCCGCCGCCGGTCCCGGGCTCCGAGGTCTCGGGCTCCGAGGTCTCGGGCTCGGAGGTCTCTGCGGGTGCTGCCGACGCCTCGCGGCCGGGGGCTGAGCGGGCGGCGGCATCGGCTCCGGACGGCGGTCAGGGCGCGGCCCAGGGGAGTGAGTCCCCGCCGGCCGCCGCGAAGAGCGCCCAGCTGCCCACCCGGATCGAGGACGTACCGGACCGTCCCGCGCGGACCGGCAGCTGGCCTGCGCTGACGTACACGCTCCAGGCCTCCAGGACGGCGGCGGAGCCACTGCGCTTCCTCGGCGCGCTCAGCGGCTTCGAGCTCGTGGACTCCTCGGCGAACACGGTGACCGTGACCGAGAACCGGTACTTCAGCGCGGTGGGCGAGCTGCCCGTGCGGACGGCTACGTATGACGAATGCCGGCGTCAGCGCTTCTTCGTGCGGTGGATGGCGCTGGACCCGACCGCGGTTGTGGAGTCGACCTTCGTGGACGAGCACGTGCGCACCGTGCAGAACCGTCCGGTGCAGGGATCGTCCGGGTGGCAGTCGAGCTACGGCTGCGTCCAGCCCGCGATGCGGATCCGCCCACCCTCGGGTGACGCCCCGGACCGCGCCGTCGTCCTGGTCGAGACCCAGGTGTGGCGGCGCGGCTGAGCCTCGGCTCCGAGCTCGGTCAGGCTGCTCGTCCCTCAGGCGTGGAGCAGCCCACCGTCGTGTGAGTAGGCGTCGGCGTCGGGGTCGTCGAACCAGTGACCGCCCTCGGCGAGGTAGCGGAACCGGTGCACTGAGCCGCGCGGCACGGTGACCGACACGCTGCGGGTACCGTTCGACCTCTTGACCAGGGTGTGCATCCCCGGGGTCCAGGCGTTGAAGTCTCCGACCACGGAGATGCGGACCTCGTGCTCGGCAGGCAGGGCGAAGGTGACCCTGACAGCATGGCCCTTGGGTTGGCGGCGGATCATGTGAACTCCTTGCGGGACAAAGCCATCGGACGGAACGGCCGAGACGACGAGTGGTCACGCAGGGGCACGTCGATCGTCAGGCCGCAGCAGATCCGTCCCGACGCGGCGCTGCGGCGGGACGGGGAGGTTTCCCGAGCAGTATGCAGCAGCCCCGCACCCGCACCGTGGAGGTGAGGCGCCGTCCGGTTGCGTGTCGCGGCGACCGACCGGGGATGCGGATCAGCGACGGGTCAGCTGCGGAATCCTCTGTCCTGCAACGAGATCGCTCTCCTGGCCGGAGGGCCCGGTCGTAGCGGTCACGTCGACGACCAGGCCCGGGGCGTCGGGTCTCGCCTCCGACCCGGGGCCCAGAGCCGTCCGGGCGTCTGCGGCCGGCAGCTCCACCAGCTCCACCACTGCCGCGGGGACGGGGCGGGGGCGGACCGGGAGTTCGGCGCCGCTCTGTGCAGGCGCCTCAGGGACGGCGAGGTTCCCCTGTGCGGCAACAGGCTCGGGGCCTGGCGCGACGACCGGGATGGTGTGGGACTGGGCCAGTGGCCCGGCCATCCCGGTCACCTCGGGAAGCCGCTCGACGAAGCGGTGCCAGGCGAAGCGTTCCGCGTTGACCCCGGCGCGGTCGGCGACCACCCGCGCGGTGAGGTCCTCGGCGATGCACGCCCAGGTGGCCGAGTCGAAGCGGGTGATCCCCTCGACCGGCAGGTACACACATCCGGACTGCCCGACCTCTTCGAATACCGGGTGGTCAGTGGCCAGTACCGGGCGTCCGGCCTGGTGCGCCTCGGCGATGGACCAGACGAACCCGCGCGGCCGGCCGAGGCACAGGAGGGCGCGGCTGTGCTCGTACAGGACGGCAAGCTGGGCGTCGGTCAGATCGGACATGACGGTGAGGTAGCCGCCGCAGCCGGTCGCGAGGTTCTCCTCCTCCTCGGTCAGCTCCGGGCCGACCACGACGAGGGAGGCTCCGTCCAGAGGCTGGGTGCGCCGCAGGTTCGCCCAGGCGTGGATGGCCGCCTCCCGACGGTCGTCAGGGCGCGAGCCGCCCACGGTGAGCAGGTAGGGCCAGGTGGGTGGCTTCCAGGCGTCCAGGCGCCCCGGGCGCTGGCGCAGGGCAGGATCCGCCGCGGGGCGCAGGAGCTCGACACCGCGACCGGTGATCTCGGCGACCTGGGCACAGGTGTGCTCGGTGGGCGCGAGCACCTGATCCGCCCGGGCGAGCGCCCGCAACACGGACCGAGCGTGTGCGCGGCGCAATGGGTTGAGCCGGTGCCGACCGGTGCCGCCCGGTCCGAGCGTGTCCACCAGGTCGGTGGCGTCGTGACAGTGCACCACCGCTCTGGTCCGGTTGAGGTCGTGGGGAACGAGCGGGGCGTCGGCGAGGTCGACGACATGGACCAGATCGGCCTGCGGGGCCATCTTGTTCACCGCGGACCGGGACGTCGAGCCGGGCTCAGTGACGTGCACCGAGGCGCCGTGCTCACGCCAGGCGGCTGCCACCAGCCTGGACAGCCGGTGCAGGGCTCGGCCGCGCTCGGGCCGCGAGGCCACGAGAAGGACGCGGATCGGCATGCGGGTTCCCTTCGCGAAGGCCCGCGCGAGCCAGTTGAGGGCGGTCAGTCCTCCGCGGGCGACTCGGCGTGATTGACCGTGGTGGAACAACCACCCAAGGTAGTCCTGACTGTCACGAATGGTGAACGCAGAGCAGTCAAGCGTGGCCAAAATCGGCGGTTCGGATGAGGGGACCTGGCGGCCCAGACGCCGGGCAGGCTTGTGGCTCAGCGTGGTTTGACGAGCACCCTGCGCCCAGTCAGCGGTGGCTGTGCGCGGCGTTTCGCCCCCTGAATACGACCGAGTGTCGAGTGCCTGCTACTAAGAGTCAGAGTTGCCGCTCGGGCGGCCGCCGTCCGTTCGGACTACACCTCAATGCCTCGGTGGCCGAGGAACTGAGCGTGTCCCCAACACATGGCAACGAGGGGCATAGTGGTACCCGGCCAGAATGGGACGGCAGGAGAGAGAGGGCATCGTCGCAGGACGCCTCGCTCGCCAGTCAGACGCTGCACGGAAGGACGTCGAAGTGACTCAGGACCACGCGAGCCCGAGCGCGGGGGAATCCGCCATCGAGAGCCTGTTCGACACGACGGTGCGCGGATTCAACAAGCGGCAGGTCGAGGACTACATCGGCTGGATGCGCACCGAGCTCACCACCGCGAAGGAGGACCTGGCCTCGCTGCAGGCGCAGGTCGACGAGCGTGCCCAACACCTGGACCAGGCCCGTGCCGAGATCGCGACCCTGCGGTCAGAGTCGTCTGCGGCCAACCGGCCCCAGCACGAGGAGGTCAGCGAGCGGCTGGCTCAGATCCTGCGCCTGGCCGACGAGGAGGCCGACCAGAAGCGGGCCAAGGCCGCTCAGGAGGCGGACACCGCCCTCGAGGCGGCCCGTGACCAGTCCGCCAAGGTGCTGGAGGCTGCCCGCTCCGCCGCCGAGGGCATCATCTCGGCCGCCAGGGAGCGCGCCGAGAAGGAGGCGGCCGCGGCCAAGGCCGAGGCCGAGGCGTTGCTGGCCAACGCCGCGTCGTCCTCGCAGGCGACCATCGGCGACGCCGAGCAGCGCGCCGCGCAGGTGCTCTCCGACGCCGACCAGCGCACCGGCCAGATCACCTCGCTTCAGGACGAGCGGCTGGCAGCGCTGCGTGAGGTGCACACCGACACCCTGCGCCGTCTGGAGGCGGTGCGCGGCGTGCTGGAGAAGGTGCTGATCGCCGAGGCCGATGCCGGCCCGCCGCACAGCGGCATCAGCACGGCGCCGCTGCCCGCGGCGGGTGTGGCTCTGCGGGCGTCGGACGTCGAGGTTGCCGCTGAGGGGACGTCGGGCTTCGCCGCCGCGGACAGCGCGACGTCGGATCTGAGCGAGGACCCGCCGACTGCGGCCGACTTCGCCGATGACTCGCTCGAGTTCGTCGAGACCGAGGCCGAAACCGAGACCGAGGCCGAGACCGGGGCCGAGGCCGGGGCCGAGGAGTACGTCGAGGGCGAGCTCGAGGCGGCCGACGTCGCCGAGGTCGACGAGGCGGGCGAGAGCGCCGTCCGCCGCTGACGGCTGAGCTAGACCCGCACCTGGAGCACGGGGCGGCTCGGAGGCAGGGCTCGGCTGGCCGGCATCAGCCGCGCCGACCCCACAGCTGCCGGTATACGGCAGCCGACTTGGGGTTCTCCGAGGAGTCGAACAGCCCGCCGGCGATGTACGGGTCGGGCTCGCTGAAGTAGTTCTCGAACACCAGGACGTCCTGGCTCTCGGTGAAGAACTCGAACATCCTCCGCATGAAGAACGGGCTGTCACCGGGCCCCTGCACCCCGTCCAGACCCCACTCAGGGACCGCGAAGCCCTTGCCGTGCAGCCGGGCGAAGTCGACCCCGTCGCGCAGTCCCACCGCCCAGCTGGGCGCGATCGCCCGTTGCCAGCTCGCCTCATCGGTGGCGAGCAGCTTGAACCGGTTGTAGTGGTCCATGGAGATGCCGTCGACGACGTCGTCGCCCGGGTACATCTGCACCAGCGGGGCCAGCCGGTCCCCGTTGCCGGTGAGCACGGTCCCGCAGTTCAGGTCGAGCCAGTAGGTGAAGTCCGGCGAGACGCTCGACATCACCGTATGGATGCGCACGTAGGCGGCCTTGAACTCGTCCACGGTGTCCTGGGTGACCGCCCACGGGAACCAGTAACCGTTGGCCTCCACCCCCATCCGGATCGCCGCGTCGCCGTGCCCGTACTCGACCAGATCCTGGGCCACCCGGCGGAACACGTCGTCCCGCCGGCCGGAGATGACGTCCTGCCACTGACCCTTGCGGTTCTTGGGCAGCAGCGCCAGGCCATAGGCCAGCCGGCCCTTGAAGCCGGCGTAGGCCGAGACGGTCCAGCCGCTGTCTCTGATCTCCGACCACGTCTCGTAGGCCGGGTAGACGGTCACGAAGTCCATCGGCGTGCCGCGCCAGGTGCCGGCCGCGTTGATGCGCCCGGTGCCGCCGGTGCCGCCGGTCCAGAAGCCGCTGTGCCACGGCAGACCAGAGCGCGGCGCGCCGTACATGCTCAGGGCGAGGCTCTGCGGCGGTGTGCCCGGCGCGGAGGCGCTCGGGCTCGAAGACGCGGCTGACTCCGGGGTCGGGCTGCTCACGGCCGTGGGCTCGGCCGAAGGGGCCGGGCCGACCAGGGATGGTGATACCGACGAGCTCGCGGACCGGTCCGGGCGGGTGAGCGCGGCGTACCCGGCCACCATCGTCACGCACAGCAATACCACCGCTCCCAGCGCGAGGCGTTGGTGGCGTACCCGTCGTCGCCACCGCTGGTCGTCACGGACCTGACGGGCGTGTGCGGCCAGCAGGTCGAGGGTGTCGGTGGATCGAGCCCTTGGGCGTACAGGAGTTCCAGGTCCATCGCCCAGGTGCATGAGGGCACCGTATGGGGGCTGTTCGGGCTGGGACAACCGAAGGCATCAGGACGTGGTGAACTCCTCGCTCCATTCGGGCAGACGCTGTCAGTGCGGACTCGTCCCATAACACAGAGTGAGATCGACCGACCTGCAGGGAGGAGGGTCGGTCAGTCCGCCAGCAGGCCCGCGGCGATGGCGTCGTGCGTGACCAGTCCGCTCAGCCATCCACCGCGGAGCGCGGCGTGGACCGCCTGGGTCTTGGCGGTGCCGTAGGCGACCCCGACTACGGTCTCGATCCGGCGCAGCTGGGCCGCGGTGACCCCGACGATCCGCTCTGCCAGCGGTGCCTCGATCAGGTTCCCGAACCCGTCCAGCAGAACTCCGGACACCTCGGCTCGGACCCCGGAGGCATGCAGCCGGGCCTGTTCCTCGGTCGAGACGCTGTCGAACACCGTCGAGGCCCCCGGCGCCCAGGCGCCGATGCCGACGAAGGCGACGTCGACCGACCCGATGTGAGCCAGGGTGCGGGCCACCTCGGACTGCCGGCGCAGCGCCGTCGCGGTCTGCGCACTCTCGACGATCATCGGGGCGTGGAAGTAGTGCGCCGCGCCATGGCCGAGCCGGGCGACCTCGCGGACCAGGTCGATGGAGTTCTCCTCGACGTCCGGCTGGCGCAGCACGCCGGTCAGCTGCACCACGTCACACCTGGCCACGTGGGTCAGGCGGGTGCTCATCAAACCGAGGGAGCGCGCCCAGGCCAGACCCAGCACGGAGCCCGGCTGGACGATCTCGGTCAGCAGCTCGGCGCTCGCCGCTGCGACCTGGCTGCGCAGCGTCGTCTCGTCGGTCTCCTCGGAGTCGAGTACGACGGCGTGCCGTAGGCCGAACCGTTCGATCAAGCGCGCGGAGTGCTCGACGTCGATCTGGGCCGGTGTGCTGATCTCGATCCGGACGACGCCCTCGTCACGAGCCTTGTCGATCAGGCGGGCCACCTTGAACCGGCTGATGCCCAGAGCGTCGGCGATCTCGGTCT